>JBAVTF010000111.1:0-1717 GCA_049695995.1 Pirellulales bacterium
GTCCGAAGGGTGTTTTCGTCGCGACGGCGGGGACCGGTCCCTCCGCCCGAACCCCGCATGTTTCGCAGCGGCAGGCGAATCGTCGGTGGCGGATCACATGAGGGGTGACCGGCGGGATTTCGATCTCGTCATATTCGCCGATCAATTCCTCGGACGCGTCGGCGGGAAAAGCGCCGCCGCATAGATCGCAACGAGCCGGTCTGTGGTCGCGGAACTCATCGGGATTGTCGGCCAGCCGACGATTGTGCGGCTCGTGCCCCGGCTTGGCGCCGCCAGGCCGCGACCTCTCCCGCTTTTCCTTCTTGTCCGTCGAGGGCGGCTTCGACGACGTACGCGAATTCTTGTCCGGTCGTTGAAGCCGGATCACCAGCTCAATCAACTCGTCCTTGCTCAGGCGCTGCAAATCAGTGCGATCCATAACCTCATGGATTCAGAGATTGGAGTCCGTGGCAAGGGCCCGCCAAAAATCAGCCGCGGTCCCCGTCAGCGGGACTGAAATTGGGGGTGCCTGAGTTCTGATGTGAAGCGCAACACCCCCTGCCGATCTGGTATCGGCTTGGTTGATCAAGACCTTCGGGAGAGTTGCCATGCCAGGCTATTCGCACTTGGCGAGTGAAGAAAGAGATCAAATAGCTGCGCTGAAGGCGGCCGGCCGTTCGATCGGCGCTATCGCCAAGGCGCTAGGGCGGGCCAAATCCACCGTGTCGCGGGAGTTGCGTCGCAACGCCCTGCCCAGCGGCCGCTATTCGCCGCTCCACGCCGCCGGAGCCTATGAACTGCGCAGGCGGCGTGAAGCCATCCTTGAAAGGGATCACAGGTTGAGGGACTTCGTCTGCGATCGCCTCGCCGAAGGATGGACGCCCGAGCAGGTCGCCGGCTGGCTCAAAGCCGGCCATGAACCCGGCCTGCGCGCCCTGGGATTCGAAGCCATCTACGCTTTCGTCTATCGCGCCGCTCGCAAGGGCGACGAACTGTGGCGCTATCTGACCCGCCGTCACAAGCGCCGCCGGCCGCGCCGGGCGCGGCTATCTCGGGATATGATCAAGGACCGCGCCTCAATCCACGATCGGCCAAAGAACGTCGAAGGCCGCGCCGACATCGGCCATTGGGAATGCGATCTCATCATCTGCAAGCGCACGCGACCCGTGCTCGTCCTGCATGAACGAAAATCTCGCGTGACACTGGCCGCGAGGCTCGCTGGAAAGACCGCCGCGGAAACCATCTCGGTCATGCTCGCCGTGTTCGGGCGGATCGATCCCGCCCTACGAAAGTCCGTCACCTTCGATAACGACACGGCCTTCGCAAAGCACGCCCTGCTGCGCTCCATGCGAAACATGACGACGTGGTTCTGTGACGCCTACGCCTCCTGGCAAAAGGGCGGCGTCGAAAACGCCAATGGCCGATTACGACGATGGCTGCCTCGTCATCTCGACATTGACCAAATGTCCGATGACGACATCCAGGACATCGTCATGACCGCCAATCTGACGCCAAGAAAATGCCTTGGCTTCTTGACCCCGTTTCAGGCCATCATCAAAGAGCTTGGAAAAGACGTGCAAATCCGCTTTGCTTAATCCGTTGCGCTTCGCTCAAGAATCCACGCTTCTCGACCGCGGCGGGGAACAGCGCGTCGACGCTGTCGTAGAACACGCGCTCGGTCTCGCCCTTGACCATCTCCCTCGGAATGGCCGGCCCCCACAGCTTGTGGATCGGGAGC
>JBAVTF010000112.1:0-9751 GCA_049695995.1 Pirellulales bacterium
CTCCTGCGGCGCGACACCGGGAGGCGGCGGCACGTTCGAGGGCACCCACTGCTCGGGCGGGGCGGCAACCTGCTGAGGCACGGCCGGGGGCGCGACGCCCCATGTCTGTGGCGCCGGAGCCGGCGGACCGGGCAACGGGCCCGGGGGCGTGAGTGGCGTACCGGTAAGGGCCCGCGAGTTGGCCGGGAACTGATACGGCTGCGGCGCATACCGTGCGACCGTCGCCGGAGGCAGTGATGTCGCGACCGGCGCGGCGCCGCTCGTCTGATAGTTCCACGCCGGCACGTAGGGCTGGCCGGCGACGCCGGGGCGGTTCACGCCTGGCGCTGCACGACTCACCGGTGCCATGCCACTCGCCTGAGGCACCGCCAGCACCGGCGGCCCGCTCTGGTAGGTGAACACGTAGGTCGGCGCGAAGTACATCGTCATCGGCCTGCCGTCGGGACCGATGCCCTGATACGGCACGGCCTGCGGCTGCCAGCCGGCGGGAATCGCACCCCCCTGGATCACGGCCGTGGGCAACGCGGGCGCCTGCCAGTAGGGCATCGCGGCCGACGCGGGAGCATTCGCCGGTTTGCCGTCGGGATCGGAGGGCTTCGCCGTCGCCGATGCCCCTCCGGTGGACCAGGCGCTCACCTTCGCGGCATCGGCGGACGGGCTCTGGGCCAGAACCGGCGCGCAGAGCCAAACGAGGGCCGCGCATGCGGCCCCCGCGAGTCTGACGGCACGTTGTCGGCGTCCCTGCCGCACGCCCTGCGCCCTCCTGGCAACGGGCGGCTTGTAGCACCGAGCCGCCCCCTCGTGCGATCGGACTTTTCAGCGGAAAACGTGGAGTCCACACCTGTTCGACCCTTACGCCTTGCCCCCCGCAGACGATCTGGGTGAACTGGGTCGAATGACGAACCTGTCGAACGCCGACTGGGCATGGGTAATGGGCCTCGGCGCAGGCCTGCTCTGCCTCGCGTGCACCGCGGCCGCGGTCGCCGACCACGAGCCTGCCGACGCCTTCGCAGCCCGCGCCCGCCGCGCCGGACTGCGGGTGCTCACCAGTGAGCGGCTCGTGCTCGTCACCGATCGCCCGGCCCGCGCGGGTGACGGCGTCGATGAGCTCCCCGCCATCTTCGATCAGGCTTTCGCTGTCTGGTGCCAGCACTATCGAATTGCACCTGACACGCTGCCGCAGTGGCGGGCCTGTGGATGCCTGATGGCGGATCGGGAGCGGTTTCGCACCGCGGGACTGCTGCCGGCAGACTTGCCCGCGTTCACGAACGGCTTTTGCGTCGACGACCATTTCTGGCTCATCGACCAATCCAACCCCGCCTATCGCCGGCACCTGCTGCTGCACGAGGGCGTGCATGCCTTCACGCTCACCGTGCGATCGCTCGCCGCGCCGCCGTGGTACACCGAAGGCATCGCGGAATACCTGGCGACACATCGCCTCGAGCATGCGGCCGACGGCACCCCGCGGTTCATCCCCACGCCGCTGCCCGCTCGCGCCGCCGACGTGGAGCAGCTCGGCCGGATCGAACGGCTGCGGCAGCTACACGACGCGAACACCGCGCCGGCCTTCGACGCAGTGCTCGCGGCGACGACGGCGGGACATGGCGACATCTCCGCCTACGCGGCCAACTGGGCCATCGCGACGATGCTGGCGCGGCATCCGCACTACGCGGCTCGGTTTGCGGCGCTCGAACGTGGCCCCCTCGATGCGGCACTCACCGAGCGGCTCGCGGAGACGGACGGCTGGGACGATGCCCGCGCGAGCCGCGACTTCGACGCCTTCACGGCCGACGTCGATTATGGATATGACTTCGCCCGCTCGGTCGTCGACTGGTCGCCGGGCGAGCCGCTGGCCGCGCCGGCGGAGGTGCAGGTCGATGCCGCCCGTGGCTGGCAGAACACCGGCCTCCGGCTCACGGCTGGCCGACGCTATGCGTTCACGGCTACGGGGCGGTGCACGCTAGGCGCGGTCGTCGATCCGTTGTCGCACGAGTCAACGACGCTCGAGAGCGAGGCCCGAGGCATCTCGCTCCGCTGGTACCGTGGTCGGCCGATCGGCCGGCTCGTCGCGGCCCAGTGGGTCGATCGCCCCGCGGTCGGCCGGCCCCGGTTCGAGCCACTGGCCGAGGGGGGAACGAGCGAGTTCACCGCCACGATCGACGGCCCGCTCTACCTCATGATCAACGAGCCACCAGGCGAGCGTGCCGACAACACGGGCGAGCTGCGGGCTACGATCTCACCACGTAGCCCGACCCCGTAGCCCGGTCACGCCGTGACCGGAATACAAGTCACGGCGTGACTTGGCCCCACATCTCCTCACGCGTGCACGGCAAACTCGCCGGCCGCGAGGCTCGGCAGGTTCGTTGAGCCCATCAGCCAGAGGTCGACCGCGCGGGCCGCCTCACGGCCCTCGTGGATCGCCCACACCACGAGCGATTGGCCACGGCGCAGGTCGCCCGCTGCGAACACGCCCTCCTTGCTCGTCATGTAGTCGGTGCCGGTCTTCACGTTGCCACGCGGGTCGAGCTCGAGGCCGAGGTCGGCGATCGGCCCCTGCTTCTCCGGCCCCACGAAGCCCATTGCGAGGAGCGCGAGCTGGCATGGCCACTCCTCTTCGGTGCCTGGCAGCTCCTTGAACTTCTGCTGGCCAGTCGCCGGATCCTGATACCACTCGATCCGCACGGTCTTGAGACCGCGAAGCTTGCCAGCCTCGTCGCCGAGGAACTCCTTCGTGAGGATCGAAAACTCACGGCGGCAGCCTTCCTCGTGCGACGAGCTCGTCCGCAGCATCTGCGTCCACAGCGGCCACGGGCTGCTGGCCGGCCGCTCCGCCCGCCGCGGATACTTGCCGAGGTCCGGCGGCTGCGGCAGCAGCTCGAACTGCGTCAGGCTTTTCGCGCCGTGCCGGTTGCTCGTGCCGGTGCAGTCGGAGCCGGTGTCACCGCCGCCGATCACGATCACATGCTTGCCTTCCGCAGAGATCTGGCCCGGCACCTCGTCCCCTGCGTTCCGCTTGTTCTGCTGCGGCAGGAACTCCATCGCGTAGTGCACGCCCTCGAGCTCACGGCCCGGGATCGGCAGGTCGCGGCCGAGCGTGGCACCGCCCGTCAGCACGATCGCGTCATACTCCTGGGTGAGGGTCTGCGTGCTGATATCAGCCCCGACGTTCACGCTGCAGCGGAACTCGACCCCCTCCGCCTCCATCTGCTCGACCCGCCGCCAGACTCGCCACTTCTCGAGCTTGAAGTCGGGGATGCCATACATCAGGAGACCGCCCGGTCGGTCGGACCGCTCGAACACCGTGACGAGATGACCGGCCCGATTCAGCTGTTGCGCTGCGGCCAGTCCCGCGGGCCCACTGCCCACGACGGCCACCCGCTTGCCCGTCCGCACCGCCGGCGGCTCGGGCACGACCCAGCCCTCGTCGAAGGCCCGGTCGGCGATCGTCATCTCGATCTGCTTGATCGCGACGGGATCCTCGTTGATGCCGAGCACGCAGGCTGCCTCGCAGGGAGCCGGGCAGACCCGACCGGTGAACTCGGGGAAGTTGTTCGTGGCGTGCAGCCGCTGGCTCGCCTCGTGCCACTGATCGCGATACACGAGGTCGTTGAAGTCGGGAATGATGTTCCCCAGCGGGCAGCCGGTGTGGCAGAAGGGCACTCCACAGTCCATGCAGCGGGCCCCCTGCGTCTTCACCTCCTCGGGGGGCAGGATCGTGAGGAACTCGTTGTAGTGCTTGAGGCGGTCGGTCACCGGCGCATAGCCCGAGACCTGACGCTTGTACTTCATGAATCCGCGCGGCTCACCCATTGACCTTGGCCTCCACCTTCTTGGCGTCGTTCTGATCCTGTTCGGCGAGCTTGCGGAGTTCCGCCAGGGCCCGCTTGTAGTCGGTCGGCATTACCTTCACGAACTTCTTCTGCTCGGTCGGCCAGGCGGCGAGGATCTCCTTGCCGCGGTTGCTGCCGGTATATTCGACGTGCTTCTCGATCCGGCTCTTCACATAGTCGAGGTCGCCTTGGTCGAGCTCCTCGAGCGCCACCATCTCCATATTGACCTTCGGCCGGAACGTGCCGGTCGCGTCCCACACGTAGGCGATGCCGCCGCTCATGCCGGCCGCGAAGTTGCGGCCCGTCTCGCCGAGGATCACGGACCGGCCACCGGTCATGTATTCACAGCCGTGGTCGCCCGTGCCCTCCACGACGGCCTCGGCGCCGCTGTTCCGCACGCAGAACCGCTCGCCGCAAATGCCGCGAATAAAGATCTCGCCGCTCGTGGCGCCATACGCCACGACGTTTCCGGCGATCACGTTGTCCTCGGCCTTGAAGAGGGCGTCCGGCACCGGCCGCACGATCACGCGACCGCCTGAAAGCCCCTTGCCGCAGTAGTCGTTGACGTCGCCCACCACGGTCACCTCCACGCCGGGAACGCCGAACGCCATCAGGCTCTGGCCCGCCGTGCCAGTGAACGTGATCTTGATGGTGCCGTCGGGGAGGCCGCCCGCGCCATGCCGCCGCGTCACCTCGCTCGAGAGCACGGTGCCCACGGTGCGGTTGATGTTCTTGATCGGGAGGTCGAGCTTCACCGGCTTCTTCTGCTCGAGGGCCGGCTTGCAGAGATCGAGCAGCGTGGTCATGTCGAGCGACCGCTCGATGCCGTGGTCCTGCGACTCCTCGTGGTGCGTCTTGACGTGCTTCGGCACCTCGGGCTTGTGGAGGATCGTCGAGAAGTCGAGCCCCTTCGCCTTCCAATGGGCGATCGCTGCCCGGGTGTCGAGCCGGTCCACGCGGCCCACCATCTCATCGATCGTGCGGAAGCCGAGCTTCGCCATCACTTCGCGGAGCTCCTCAGCCAGCATGAAGAAGAAGTTGACGACGTGCTCAGGCTGGCCGGTGAACTTCTTGCGGAGTTCGGGGTCCTGCGTGGCAACGCCCACCGGGCAGGTGTTGAGGTGGCACTTCCGCATCATGATGCAGCCCATCACCACGAGCGACGCCGTGGCGATGCCGTATTCCTCGGCGCCCAGGAGCGTGGCGATGGCCACGTCCTTGGCGGTGCGGATCATGCCGTCGGTCTGCACGACGATCCGGCCGCGGAGGTCGTTCATCACGAGCACCTGATGGGCCTCGGCGAGGCCGAGCTCCCACGGCAGGCCGCAGTGCATGATCGAGGTCTGCGGGCTCGCGCCCGTGCCGCCGTCGTGGCCCGAGATGAGCACGACGTCCGCCTTGCCCTTCGACACGCCCGCCGCCACCGTGCCCACGCCCACCTCGGCCACGAGCTTCACGCTCACCCGCGCGTGGTGGTTGGCGTTCTTGAGGTCATGGATCAGCTGGGCGAGATCCTCGATCGAGTAGATGTCGTGGTGCGGCGGGGGCGAGATCAGGCCCACGCCCGGCGTGCTGTGCCGAATCCGCGCGATCTCGCGATCGACCTTGTGGCCGGGGAGCTGGCCCCCTTCCCCGGGCTTCGCCCCCTGGGCCATCTTGATCTGCAGCTCCTTGGCGTTGACGAGATAGAGGCTCGTCACGCCGAAGCGGCCGCTGGCCACCTGCTTGATCTTCGAGTTCTTGCTGTCGCCGTTCGGCTCGAGCTGGTAGCGGACGGGGTCTTCGCCCCCTTCGCCCGTGTTGCTCCAGCCACCAAGCCGGTTCATCGCCACAGCGAGCGTCTCGTGGGCCTCCTTCGAGATCGAGCCATATGACATCGCTCCGGTGGCAAACCGCTTCACGATCTCCTTCGCAGGCTCAACCTCGTCGAGCGGGATCGGCTGCTCGGCCCACCTGAAGTCGAGCAGACCTCGCAAGGTCAGGAGCTTCGTCTGCTGCTCGTCGATCAGCTTCTGGTACTTCTTGAATTCCTCGCGGCTGTTGATCTGCGTGGACCGCTGCAGGCTGGCCACCACCTCGGGGGCCATCACGTGGGCCTCCCCCTTCCGCCGCCAGGCGTAGCGGCCGCCCACGTCGAGTTCGAGCGCGCTCGGCACGTTGGTCCGCGGCCAGGCATGCTCGTGCCGCTTGAGCGCCTCCTCGGCCAGGCCGTCGAGCCCGATGCCGCCGATACGGCTCGGCGTCCGAGTGAAGAACTCGTCGATCAGCCCCTGCTCCAGCCCCACCGCCTCGAAAATTTGCGCGCCGCGGTAGCTCTGCTGCGTGGAGATGCCCATCTTGCTCATCACCTTGAGCAGACCCTTCGTCGCCGCCTTGACGAAGTTCTTGTGGAGTTTTTCCCGCGGGTAGTCGCCGGCGATGATCTTCTCCGCCTGCATCTGGTCGATCGTGGCAAAGGCCACGTAGGGGTTCACGGCGCCCGCGCCGTAGCCCGTGAGCAGGGCGAAGTGCTGCACTTCGCGGGCCTCACCCGTCTCGACGACGAGCCCGCAGCGGGTTCGCGTGCCTTCGCGCACGAGATGATGGTGCACGCCCGCCGTGGCCAGGAGCGCCGGCACGGCAGCTTGCTCGCGGCAGACGCCGCGGTCGGAGAGCGCGAGGATGGTGGCGCCGTCCTTCACGGCCTGCGATGCCTCGGCCCGAATCGCATCGAGCCGCTTCCGCATGCCCGCCGCGCCCTCGGCCGCCGGGAAGAGCATCGAGATCGTCTTGCTCGCGAGGCCAGGCTGCTGGAGTGCCTTCACTCGCGCGCACTCGGCATTCGTGATCACCGGCGTCTCCAGCCGCAGCAGGCGGGCCTGCTCGGGCTGCGAATCGAGCAGGTTCCCTTCGCAGCCGATCGTCGTGATCATCGACGTGATGATTTCCTCGCGGATCGCATCGAGCGGCGGGTTTGTCACCTGGGCAAAAAGCTGCTTGAAGTAGTTGGCGAGCAGCTGCGGCCGATCGGAGAGCACGGCCAGCGGTGTGTCGTTGCCCATCGAGCCGATCGGCTCCGCGCCGTCGGTGGCCATCGGCGCGAGGATCACCTTCAGGTCCTCGAGCGTGTAGCCGAACGTCCGCTGCAGCTCGAGCAGGCTCGCGGTTTCACCCGCCACGCCAGCCGCCCGCCACGGATCGACCGCATGGGGTGCTGCGGTGCCATTCGCCGCCTTTCCGTTGCCGTTGCTGCCGGCGACGAGCGCAGCCGCGGGCTCCACGGCCCGCGACGCGGTCACGTGGGCCACGTCGGCCGGATCCTGCAGGGCATCGAGCCGCACCTGATTCGCCGTGATCCATTCCCGCCAGGGCTTGGCCGTGGCGAGTTTCCGCTTGATCTCGTCGTCTTCGACGATCCGGCCTTCCTTCGTGTCGACGAGGAACATCCGGCCCGGCCGCAGCCTCCCCTTGCGGACGACCTCGCCCGCCGGAAGTTGCAGCACACCCGCCTCGCTCGCCATCACGACGAGGCCGTCCTTCATCTGCCACCACCGACCAGGCCGCAGGCCGTTGCGGTCGAGCGTGGCACCGATCCGGCCGCCATCAGTGAAGGCGAGCGCCGCCGGGCCGTCCCATGGCTCCATCAGGCAGGCCTGGAACTCGTAGTAGGCCTTGAGGTCGTCGGCCATGCTCTCGTGTCCGCTCCACGGCTCAGGGATGAGCATGCTCACGGCCTCCTCGACCGGCCGGCCGGCCAGCACGAGCAGTTCGAGCACGTTGTCGAACGTGGCCGAGTCGCTGCCCCCCTCGCGGATCACGGGCTTGATCTTGTCGAGATCGGGGCCGAACACGGGGTGCGCGAGCATGCTCTCGCGGGCGTGCATCCAGTTGATGTTGCCCCGGACAGTGTTGATCTCGCCGTTGTGGGCGATGTAGCGGAACGGATGGGCGAGGTCCCACGTCGGAAACGTGTTCGTGCTGTATCGCTGGTGCACGAGCGCGAGCGCCGACGTCATCTTCTCGTCGGAGAGATCGGAAAAGTACTTGTCGACCTGGTCGGCGAGCAGCAGGCCCTTGTAGACGATCGTCTTCGAGGAGAGCGAGCAGACGTAGATGAAGCCCTGCTCGGTCAGCCCGAACGTGCCGATCTCGATCCCGAACCGCTTGCGGGCCACGAACAGCTTCCACTCGAAGTGGTCACGCGACACCTTCTTGCCGCGGCCCACGAACGCCTGCCGCACCACGGGCTCCACCTCGCGGGCGGTGCCGCCGATCGAGCGGTTGTCGGTGGGCACGTTCCGCCAGCCGAGAAACTCGAGCCCTTCCTCGCGGCAGACCTTTTCGAAGAACTGCTCGGCCGTCTCGCGATCGCCTTCCGACGGCGGCAGAAACACGTTGCCGACGGCCCAATCTCCCGGCGCCGGGAGCGTGATGCCGGCCTGCGGCGTGACGGCCGCGAAGAACTCGTGCGGCATCTGGATGAGGATGCCGGCGCCGTCACCGGTGAGCGGATCGGAGCCGGTCGCACCGCGATGGGTGAGGTTTTCGAGCAGTTCGAGCCCCTGCCGCACGATGCGGTGGCTCTTGCGGCCATGCATGTTGACGACGAAGCCCACGCCACAGGCGTCGTGCTCGTTGGCGGGATCGTAGAGGCCCTGCTTGGCGGGAAGACCGGGGCGGAGCGAGGAGGCGGGGCGCGTCATGGCGTCGTCTGCATCAGGGGGGAGGAAACCGAAGACTCTGAATGTACGGGAGTGGGCGGCACGTCGACGTCGTGCGCGTGGCCGCGGAGCAGCTCGAGGAATCGCTCCGCCGTCGGCGGCAGCGGCTTGCCACGGCCGTGGATGATGCCGAGCGGCCGCACGAGTTCGTCGCCGGTGAGCCGCACGGTCGTGAGCCCGCCCGCGGCGAGTTCGCGGCCCACGGTCGGCTCCGGCAGGAGTGCCACGCCGGCGTCGATCTCGACGGCCCGCTTGATCGTCTCGATGTTGTCGAACTCCATCACGACGACCGGCTCGGCGCCGTGGGCGGCCAGGGCCCGGTCGAGCTCGTGCCGGATCACGAGATCGGGATCAAAGCCCACCATCCGCTGGCCGTGCAGTTCGCCGAGCCCGATCTGCACGCGGCCCGCGAGCGGATGCGTCGGCGCACACACGAGCACGATCGGCTCCTCGCGCCACGGTTCGGCCTCGATCGTTCGCGTGCTCCGCGGATAGCTCACGATGCCGATGTCGGCCTGCCCCTGCTCGACCGATTCGAGCACGCGATCGGGATGGAGATACTCCAGCCGCACGTTGGCCTTGGGGTGGCGGCTCATGAACTCCTGCACGTAGCGGCTCATGTGATGCAGACCCACGGAGTAGATCGCCGCCACGCGCACGCGGCCAGCAACTTCCTCGTGCAGCGTCCGCACCTCGTCCTCGAGCGCGTCGTACTGCGCGATGAGCTTGCGAGAGCCGTCGAAGAACACCTTCCCTTCGCGGGTCGGCACGAGGGGCCGCTTTGACCGCTCGATCAGCTGCACGCCGAGGCGACCTTCGAGCTGGCTGACTACCTGGCTGGCGGCGGACTGCGAAATGCCGTTGTCCTCCGCCGCGCGGGAGAAGCTCCGCCGGGAGACGATGTCGCAGAAGATTTTCAGGGACTTGAGATTCATGGCCCCCGCGCATCCGCTGCCGGGATCCGAAATTCCGCCTCATCCCTGATAACCAATCCGAATGATGCCGCCGTGCATCATTCGCAAAACAAATACAAGGTAGCCGGTGCCCGCAGGCGGTCAAGTAGCGGAATCGGGTTTTTTGCACGCAGCACACGGCCTGTGGAAGGGCGCCGGCTCGGGGGCTGCCCACGCCCCGTCGCCGCACGCTCCCTACGGCATTCATGCCTTCGCTCGCTCGATGCTGACTGCGCTTCGGCATCCTGCCTGCGCTGGTCAGCAACGC
>JBAVTF010000113.1:0-11745 GCA_049695995.1 Pirellulales bacterium
GCCCGGGCCCGTGCCGCGGCCGCCTGGGAAGCCGCGGCCGTCGCTTGCCGGCCGGCAGTGGCCCGCTGGGCGAGCACGCTCTGCCGCGCGTCCGATGCCTGCTGCCGCTCGCGGAGCGTGACCCGAAGGCGATCGATCCGCTGGATCTCCTGCCACAGCTGCGTCGCGTTCATGTCGAGCAGGTCAGGAACGCCGCGGAGGGCCTCGGCCCGCCGGGCGTCTGACATCGCGGAGAGGTATTCGCCGAGCCAGGCCTTGGCGTCCCGCGCCTCCGGCGTGTCGAACAGCTGGAGTTTGGCCGAGATCGAATCGAGCAGGTATTCGAGTTCGTAGGACGACATCGCCGCGACGCGGGCGTTGAATTCCCGCTTGATGCGTTGCACGTCGGCGGGAGAGTAGAGCGTCTGCGTGGTGAGCCATCCGCCGAACTCGGCGATCGTCCGCTGCCACCGCGGGCCGTGCATGATGTCGGCCTTCCGGGCGAAGTCGCCGTCGTCGTCATCCGCCTCGATCGCGGGCTCGACGGCCCGGGCAGCGGCGACGTGGCAGGTCAAGCCGGTCAACCCTGCCAGGACCATGATGCCATAGAGTCCGCACTGCACCGCCGTCATTTCACACCGCCTTTCGGCTTGCGGACCCACGTGGCACGTACGGGCATGCGATCATCGGCCGCGAACGGCTCGCGAATGGTTCGCCACACGCAGCGATCCTGGCCGTCGTAACTGGAGATGTGGACCGTGGTCGCCTGCGTGCCGTCGGCCAGGATCGTCGTGCCCTTGGTAATCCAGGATGTGCCATCCCGAAACCAGGTCGCCTCGCCGCGGGTGCCGTCGGTCGCGAAGCTCCACGAGCGAATCCGGCCCACGAGTGGATCCCAGCCGATCCGTTGCTGGACGTCGATGGTCACCCGTTCCGCGGCCGTGGCCGGCGACGTCAGCCGGATGTCCCGCACGAGAAACATGTGTCCGGCGTCCCAGCGGACCGACATCTCCATCGCCGGCATCGCATCCGTGGTGGCGCCATCGTCCGGTACCAGTGTCCAGTCGCCGACCATCCACTCGAGGTCGTCGAGGGAGTCGCCGCGGAGTGTCGTCGGCCGCTCCGCCTCGCGCAGGCTGGCCAGCTTCCAATCGCCCCCCTGCCTCACCCAGATGGCGGAGAACCAGCCCTCGAGCGGGGTCGCTGTTCCCGGGAGGACGACATCCACGGCGCCATCCTCGAGCACGACGTCCGGGGTGATGCTGCGGAGCCGTGTCTCGCCCACCCGCACCTCGGGCTGCTCGTCGGTGGTACCGCTGTTCGCGGCGACGGCCTCGGCAGCCGACAGCACGTTGCCCCAGCCATCGACGACATCGCCATCGGCTGTCCACATCCGGCGGATCGCAGCCACGTCACCCCTCACGACTGCATCGCGGTAGGCAGCTGCGGCGGCGCGGATCGCGGCGGCGTCGGCCGCCGGCGGCTCGCTCCGGATCGCGGGGGCAGCGGCCGGCTCAGCGGCGGCGATCGCCGGGAGCCAGCCGGCCAGGATCGCAGCAGCGAGGCAGATCGCAACCTTCATGGTGACGAAGGCTTCTCCAAAACCGCCCTGACGACGTGGCATTGCTGGGCCCCAGCTGGATCGAGATGGAATCAGCAGCCCCAACGATACAAGCCGTCCGTACTGTCCACCATCAGGACGAGGAGGCTGCGATGTCTCATCGTTGCGAACGCCCCGGTGGCCGCCGTAGTCTTTGCCCCACCGGCCGGCGATCCCGGACCGTTTGCAGCCCGGCCCACCCTCGAACGAAAGCCGTTTTCATGACCACCCGACGCCAGTTCGTGCAGAGCCTTCCCGCCTTCGCCGTGGCGGCCAACATGCTCGACACCGACACGGCCGCGGCCGCACCGCCCCCGGTCGCCCCAGCTGCCGGTCACTTTCACCCGAAGGGCAAGCCGCCATCCGAGTTCACCAAGGCGGTGCTGCGGAAGGCGAAGCAGGCTCTGCCGTTCGATGACACCCGCGACTTCGACGAACAGCGCCGGGGCCTGATCGCGCCGATGAAAGACCTCACGATCAAGAACGACGCCGGCGACGTCGTCTGGGACATGACGCGGTTTCAGTTTCTCGACCAGACGGACGAGTTCGACACCGTCCATCCCTCGATGCATCGCATCGGCAAGCTCAACAACAACTACGGCCTGTACGAGGTCATCCCCGGCATCTATCAGGTCCGCGGACTCGACCTCGCGCAGACCACGTTCGTCCGCGGCAAGACCGGCTGGATCGTGTTCGACTGTCTCGTCACGGCTGACGCCATGCGGACCGCCTGGAAACTGTTCCAGGAACACAAGGGGGAAGGACTGCCCGTGACGGCGGTCGTCTACTCCCACTCGCACGGCGACCACTGGGGAGGCGTCCGCGGCGTGGTGGACGAGGCCGACGTCCGCGCCGGCAAGGTGCAGATTATCGCCCCCCGCGACTTCATGCAGTATTCGATCTCCGAGAACGTCTTCGCCGGCAACGCCATGAACCGGCGGATGTTCTACCAATACGGCGTGCTCCTCCCGGTCAGCCCCTACGGCTACGTGACCCAGGGGCTCGGCCACGCCATCTCACGAGGTTCGTCCGGCCTGATCGCGCCCACCCGCGTCGTCGAGAAGGACATCGAGGAGATCGAAGTGGATGGCGTGCGGATGATCTTCCAGAACACGCCCAACACCGAGGCCCCGTCGGAGATGAACACCTACATCCCCGACATGAAGGCCCTCTGGATCGCCGAGAACGTCTGCGCGACGCTCCACAACATCTACACGCTTCGCGGCGCGCTCGTGCGTGACGCGCTCAACTGGTCGAAGTACATCAACGAAGTGATCTACCGCTTCGGCCAGGATGCCGTGGTGATGTTCGGGGCGCACCACTGGCCCCGCTGGGGCAACGATCGCGTGCTGGAAATCCTCCGCGGCCAGCGGGATCTCTACGCTCACTTCAACAACCAGGTGTTGCACCTGGCCAATCAGGGCGTGACGGTCAACCAGATTCACAACGTGTATGCGCTGCCCAAGAGCCTCGAGCAGCGGTGGGACTGCCGCGGCTACCACGGCTCAGTGCCGCACAACGCCCGGGCGGTCGTCAACCGCTACCTCGGCTACTGGGACTGCAACCCCGCCACGCTCATCCCCCTCTCGCCCGAGGACTCGGCGCCGCTGTATGTCGAGATGATGGGGGGCGCCGAGAAGATTCTCGCCAAGGCGCGGCAGTTGCACGACACGGGCGACTACATGCTGGCCTCCGAGATCCTCGACAAGCTCGTGCACGCGGAGCCCACGAACCAAGTGGCCAAGGATCTTCTGGCCGACGTCTTCGAGCAGATCGGCTACCAGCAGGAAAACCCTGGTCTGCGGAACAGTTTCCTGGCCGGGGCCTACGAACTTCGCGAGGGCGTGCCCGCGGGGGCCTCGCCCAAGTCGAGCGGTCCCGACGTGATCCGGGCGATGAGCACGGAGCTGTTTCTCGACTTCCTTGGCATCCGGATGGACAGCCGGAAGGCCGAGGGGATGCGGTTCACGATGAACCTGATCACCCCCGACAACGGCGAGAAGTTCGTGGTGGAACTCGAGAACGCCACGCTCACGAACCTGCCGGGCTTTCTCGCGGCGAAGCCCGATCTCACGCTCACGATCAATCGCAAGGACCTCGAGCAGACGATGATCGGCGCGAAGACCCTCGAGGCCCAGATCAAGGACGGCACGGCGAAGGTGGAGGGTGATGTCTCGATCCTGGCCAAGCTCGCGGCGACGATGGTGGACTTCGACCCGCGGTTCGAGATCCTGCCCGGCACGCGCGGCAAGGAAAAAGTCCTCCACGCCGACGCTTACGAGGCCGTGCCCGGGAAGACGATCCCCGAGTGAGTTGCCGCCAGCACAGGCCGCATAACCGGAATTCCTGACGCAGCCGGCACGATCGGCCGATGAGCAACTCCAGAGGAGTCGCTCCATCCACGGGGGAGGCCTGCGCACAGGTTCCCACGTTCCGCGGTCTGCCCACGTTGCCATGAGCCCGACCGGCTCGGCCGCGTGCCGCCGCCGGCGAAACGCAGCATCATGCCCGCTGACATGCGAGAGCGTCGCGGTTTCAGGCCCGTCCGCGGGTGCCTGGCGATCGCCGCCTGTCTCGCCCTGGCAACCGGAGCACCCTCACCTGCCCGGGCCACCGAGCTTCCCCTGAATGACGTCGTTGTCGAGGCGACTCCGCCGCCCGTGCCCGAGGGGTGGGAGGCCGAGTTCGACGGTGCGGGAGCATCGTGCACGAGCTGCACCGACTCCGCCGGGCGCGGCGGCCGGTTCCACGTGGACTACGACAACGGGTTCGCAATCCTGCCGAACGATCCCGACGCGACGCCGTTCTCGCTCCGGATTCGCAACCAAAACATGTTCCGCTACGACGGCTTTTCCCGGGCCGAGCCCTCGTGGACCGACAGCGCGGGAAACACGATTCCCATCAACAACTCGAACTACTTCGGCATCCCGCGCGGCCGCCTGATCTTCTCGGGCAACGCCCTCATGCCCCGGCTCTCATACCTGTTGAACATCGACTACAACTCGGTCACCAGCCAGCCGATCGGCTTTCGGGCGTTTTGGCTGAGCTACCGATTCAGCAAGGCGCTCGAACTGTACGTGGGCCAGTCGAAGGTGCCAGGCTCACGGGAGTGGATCGAGAGTGCGTTCGCGCCGCTCCAGAGCGCCGACCGCACCATGGCGACCACGTTCTTCCGCCCCAGCTTGAGCCAGGGCGTGTGGCTCATGGGCGAGCCGCTCGATGGCGTGTACTACCACGCCATGATGTCGAACGGGTTCAACACGCTGAACCTCCTGCCCGAGGAACTCAACAACCGGTTCGCCTGGTCGGTATCGGCCTGGTGGGAGCCATGGGGCGAGTTCGGCCGTGGGTACTCGGATCTCCAGTACCACGAAGACGCCGCGGTCAGGCTCGGCGCCTCTTACACCTTCGCGCTGGGCAGCGGGAGTCAGGCCGCGAGCGACGCCGTCGAAAACTCACCCGTTCGCCTGTCTGACGGCACGATCATCACGACCCCGGGCGCGCTCGCCCCCGGCGTCACGCTCCAGTCCTACGACATCTCGCTGGCGGCGATCGATTG
Source organism: Pirellulales bacterium (assembly GCA_049695995.1). Taxonomy (GTDB): domain Bacteria; phylum Planctomycetota; class Planctomycetia; order Pirellulales; family UBA1268; genus QWPN01. Next base: position 5,139 of record JBAVTF010000113.1, read on the forward strand.
GGCCTGGAAGTACCGCGGTTTCGGCCTGTCGTCGGAGATCTACTTTCAGGACCTGCTCAACTTCGTCGGCACCGGGCCGCTGCCGATCACCTCGACGTCGGCATTCGGCGGCTTCGTGAAGGGGGGCTATTTCGTCATCCCCCGTGAGACCGAACTGTATGCCCGCACGTCGTACGTCACCGGCGCCTATGGCGCGGGCTACGAGCTCGGGGGAGGTTTCAACCAGTTCTTTCTGCCGGGGAAGGACAACCTCTTTTTCACCTGTGACGCAGCCTGGCTGCAGAGTTCGCCGGCCGGCCAGAACCGCACCGGTTTCGTGGCGGGCCAGACCGGCCTGCTCATTCGCGCCCAGATCGTCGCCGCATTCTGAGGCAAGTGAATCATGAAGCACGCCTCTCTGCCACTCATCGTCAGCCTACTCCTCGCGGGAGCGGTCACGCGGAGCGCCGCCCAAGAGTCTGCTGACGCAGGCGACCAGGTCATCACCGAACGGCTGGCGTATCCGTATTCGATCGATTTGCTGCCTGAAGATCCGGCCGCCCAACCCTTCGAGGCCGCTCCTGGCGCGACTGGTGGTCTATCACCGGCGGGCGACGACGCCTTCGGCCCCAAGACGGTCACCGGCGACCTCTTCGATCGCTGGCTCTCGACCAAGGAGTCGGGCATCACGTTCGGCGGCCGGGTCACGCAATTCGGCTTCGGTCTGGCCGGTGGCATCGATCAGCCCGTGCCGCCTCCGCTCGGGCAGGGCGACGTCTTCAAGTACACCGGCCGCAGTGAGTACGACGCGGTTGTCGATCTCGAAAAGTTCGGTGGCCTGCCCCACGGCCGCCTGCTCGTGCGGGCCGAGCAGTGGTATGGCGACTACGGCAACGTGTCGCTGCGGGCAGGCACGTTCACGCCGACGGTATTCCCGGCGCTCCTGCCGCCGCGGCCGAACGATCCGGGCGTGCCCTACATCACCAATTTTCTGTTCACGCAGCCCCTATCGCCGAACTGGGTCGTGTTCGGCGGCAAGAAAGACGTGCTCGGCTCCTTCGACCAAGACATCTTCGCCGGCGGCGACGGCACCGATCAGTTCGTCAACCAGGCGTTGATCGCCAATCCGCAGTTCCTGCTCGGGATGCCCTACTCCTTCTTCACCGCCGGCATCGTCTCGCCCCGTGACTGGGGTGGGATGGCTATGTTCGTCATGGATCCGAAGAACCGCACGGCCGACTTCATGCAGTTCGGCGACCTGTTCAACGAAGGGATCATCATCGGCGGCGAGATCAAGGCGAAGACGATGTTCTTCGACCTGCCGGGTCAGCAGCACGTGGGGGGCGTGTGGAAACACCAGGAGCAGCTCGATCTGCGGTTTGCGTTCACGCCGCCGGAGCCCGGCTATGAGCCAGGCTACGGGCCCCCCGCAGCCGGCCCACGGACACTCTGGGACTCCTGGCTCGTCTACTACGGTTTCGACCAGTATTTCGTCCGCTACACCGACGACCCCGACCGCGGCTGGGGCCTGTTTGGCCGTGCTTCCATCGGCGACGGCAACCCGAACCCGATCCAATACTTCCTGAGCACCGGCATCGGTGGCTTCAGTCCGCTGGGGCAGCGGCGCGGCGACACGTTCGGGCTGGGCTGGTTTCTCGTCGGGGCGAGCACCCAGTTCGGGCCTGTGCCCGAGGCCCTGCTCGGCCCGCGAAACGGCATGGGCCTCGAATGGTTCTACAACATCCAGGCCACGCCCTGGCTGAATATCACCCCCGACCTCCAGTGGATCCGCCCGGGCTTGGGCGCGATCTCCACCGACAACGCCTTCGTGTATGGCGTGCGGGCCAATGCGACGTTCTAATTTCGGCCCAACAGCCTTTTCATGCCCTCTGGGGAACTTCTGATGGTCCGTGCACGTCGCCAGCGACAGTCGTTCGATCTTTTTTGCTCGGTGACGGCCGGCGCAGCGGTGTTGCTCATGGGGCTCGTTGGCGCTTCGGGCGTCGCCGCCGCCCAGGACACGCGGAAACCCAACATCGTGGTCATCTGGGGAGACGATGTCGGCTTCACGAACCTCAGCACCTACAGCCGTGGCGTGATGGGCTATCGCACGCCGAACATCGACCGCATCGGCAAAGAAGGGGCGATCTTCACCGATCACTATGCGCACCCCTCCTGCACCGCGGGTCGGGCGGCATTCATCACCGGGATGTACCCCATCCGTACCGGCCTGACGAGTGTGGGCATGGTGGGCGGGCCGGTGGGCATGCAGCCGCAGGATGCGACGCTCGCCGAGGTGCTGAAGACACAGGGCTACGCCACGGGGCAGTTCGGCAAGAACCACCTCGGCGACCGCAATGAGCATCTGCCGACGCTGCACGGATTCGATGAGTTCTTCGGCAACCTCTACCACCTCAACACCGAGGAGGAACCGGAAGACGAGGACTACCCGACCGATCCGGAGTTCAAGAAGCGGCACGGCCCCCGCGGCGTGCTCCACACCTGGGCCACCGATACGGTAGACGAGACCGTCGATCCACGGTTCGGAAAGGTGGGGAAGCAGCGGATCGTCGATACGGGGCCGCTGACCCGCAAGCGGATGGAGACCGTCGATGAGGAATTGGTGAAGCAAGGCGTCGCCTTCATGAACAAGGCCCACGCAGCCCGCCAGCCGTTTTTCGTGTGGTTCGCCACCACTCGCATGCACACCTTCACCCGGGTGCCCGAGCGGTATCGCGACGAGGTCAAGCGGCACACGAGCTACCACGATGACTACGGCGCGGGCGTGATCCAGCACGACGAGCACGTGGGCATGGTGCTCGAGCAGCTCGACGAGATGGGCATCGCCGACAACACCATCGTGATCTACTCGACCGACAACGGCGTCGAGCACTCGACCTATCCCCACGGCGGCACGACGCCGTTTCGGTCGGAGAAGATGACGACCTGGGAAGGGGGTGTGCGGGTGCCGATGCTGGTCCGCTGGCCGGGGAAGATTCCAGCGGGAGCGGAGCGCAACGGGATTCAGAGCCATGAGGATGTGTTCACGACCTTGTCGGCGGCTGCCGGGGTGCCCGACATCCGTGAGCGAATCGCCAAGGGCGACACGCTGGGCACGGGCGTGGAACACAAGAACTACATCGACGGCGTGAATAATCTCGACTATTGGGTCGGCAACGCGCCCGAATCGGCCCGGGACGAGTACATTTACTACGCCGAATCCCGCATTCAGGCCATCCGCATGAACCAGTGGAAGGCCCACTTCTTCACTCGCGACGGCTACTACGGCACCACCACGAAGCTCGACCTTCCCTGGCTGTTCAATCTGCGCCAGGATCCCTACGAGAGCTACGATCAGGCGCCAGGTCCTCGGGCGACCCTCTCCCAGCAGAAGACGTATCTGTTCAACGACATCATGGATCGGCTGGGCCGGCACGTGGCGACGTTGCAGCAGTATCCGCCGAAGCAGAAAGGCTCCAGCCTGAGCATCGGGGACTGACGGGGGCTTTCGGCCCACGCGTGGCTGGCAGCAGCGAGACGGCAGGGCTTGCTGATGGGCTGCCGTGTGAGCATTCCGTGTGGCCACGGAATCGCGGCAACGCTGGGAAAATCGGCATCTGCCGCCGGTGGCTGGCAGGCTACCATCCGGGGCATAGGCGGTCTCGGCCCTCGTCTCTCCCCGGAGCCAGGCATGACGCATCCCCGCCCCAAACTCTTCGTGCTCGACACGAACGTGATCCTTCACGACTGCGGCTGCATCCGCAATTTCGAGGAGAACGACGTCGCGATCCCGATCACGGTGCTCGAGGAACTTGACCAGTTCAAGCGGGGCAACGACGACATCCACTTCCAGGCCCGCGAGTTTCTCCGCCGGCTCGACGCCCTCACCGGCGACGTGCTCTCCGAGGCCGGCAGCCCGCTCGGGCCGGGGCTGGGATCGATCCGCGTCGTGATCGGCGGGGGCGGCGACCGGCGGCTGCACGACGCCTTCCTGCAGGACACGCCCGACCACCGCATCCTCCGGGCCACGCTCGCCATCCAGGAGCAGGAGGCGCCGCGGCAGGTGATCCTCGTCACGAAGGACACGAACCTGCGGATGAAGGCCAAGTCGCTCGGGATCCGGGCGCAGGACTACACGTCTGACAAGGTGCAGGGCTTCGACACGCTCTATACGGGCAAGCGGCTTATCGAGGGCGTGTCGTCGGAAACGATCGACCATCTCTACGCCCATGGCGGCGTGCTGCCGGCGGCGGACCTCCCGCTCGCCGAGCCACCGCGAGCCAACGAGAACTTCGTGCTCCGCAACGGCAGCAAGTCGGCGCTGGCCACGTTTCGCCGCTCCGACCAGGCGTTTCACCGGGTCGAGAAGCTCACCTGCTACGGGATCACGCCCCGCAATGCGGAGCAGTCGTTCGCGCTCAAGGCCCTGATGGACGACTCGATCAAACTCGTCACGCTCGCCGGCACGGCGGGCACCGGCAAGACGCTCCTGGCCCTTGCGGCCGCACTCGAATGCCGGCAGCGCTACCGGCAGATCATGCTCGCCCGGCCGGTGGTGCCGCTCTCGAATCGCGACCTCGGCTTCCTCCCGGGCGACATCGCCGACAAGCTCGATCCCTACATGCAGCCGCTCTACGACAACCTCACGGTGATCCGCCACCAATGTGGCGACGATACGCAGGCCGCCCAGCGGATCGTGGACATGCGGGAGTCGGAGAAGCTCGTGATCACGCCCCTGGCCTATATCCGCGGGCGGAGTCTGCAGCGGATGTTCTTCATCGTGGACGAGGCCCAGAACCTCACACCCCACGAGGTGAAGACGATCATCACGCGAGCCGGCGAGGGGACGAAAATCGTGTTCACCGGCGACGTCGCCCAGATCGACCAGCCCTACCTCGACGCCCTCTCCAATGGCCTCAGCCACCTGATCCACAAGATGGTGGGCCAGCCGCTCTACGCCCATGTGACGCTCGAAAAAGGCGAGCGGTCGGAGCTCGCCGACCTCGCCAGCGCGATTCTCTGACGGGGTGGTATGGCTTCTGCATTCATGCAAGCCCTGAGCGGCAGCGAGGGGATGGTGCGGTATGGGGCGTCGTTCCAGCCGCGATCCCCAGGCTTGCGCCTTGGGGCTTTGAAGGGGGCAGGTGGGGTAAGGCAACGGGGTGGGGGCGTCGGAACCTGCGTTACGCGGCATTGACTGGCACTACTACTCGCCCTAGTTTCCCCGCCCTTCGGGCCGGCGGGCGAGTGTCGCCTGTCCGCTCACAGCCAAGCATTTGGTCGCGCGATGGATGAGTTTCAAACCGATGGCATCTGGCGGCAGGCGGCCCGGCCGCACGTCTGGCTGGCCGTCGTGTGCGTCGCGACGGCCGTCGTCTTGCTCACGAACCTCGGCGGCCCGCCGCTCTGGGATGATGACGAGCCCAAGAATGCCGCCTGCACGCTCGCCATGCTCGCGGCCAACGATTGGGTTGTCCCACGATTCAATGGTGCGTTGCGCAGTGACAAGCCGCCGCTCGTCAACTGGCTCCAGATGGCCGGCTACGCGATCCTTGGCGAGAACGAGGCGGGCGCCCGGCTGCCTTCCGCTCTGCTTACGATCGGCACGAGCCTTCTCACGGGGGCAGCGGCGGCGGTGCTCTTTCCGTCGCTGCCGCTCGTCGGCATGTGGGCCGGCCTGGCGATGGGCACGTGCGTGTGGACCGGCATCGCCGGCCGCGCGGCCACACCTGACGCGGGCCTCTGCTTTTTCGCGACATTCGCGCTGCTCTGCTTCGCGCGGTCGGTGGCGTGTCCCAGGGCCGCGGCGCGGTTGTCGTGGCCTGCGGCTGCCACGGTGGGTGCCGCATTGGGCGCGGCCGTGCTCGCCAAGGGGCCAGTGGGGGTCGTGCTGCCAATGGCGGCGTTCCTCACGTGGGGCTGGTGGCAGGCGGTCACGACTGGCGTCGAGACGAGCACCACGCCACGGTCATTACAGTCGCTGCTCATGCGGGCGTGCCGGAGCGTTCCCGCCGCGATCGCCATCGTGCGGCCGTTCACGATCCTCGCCGTGGCCGTGGCCGTGGCGGCGCCGTGGTATGGCCTCGTCTGGTTTCGCACGGGCGGCCAGTGGATTCGTGACTTTCTCTTCGTGCACAACGTCCAGCGGTTCGCCGGGCCGCTCGAGGGGCACGGTGGCCCGCCGTTCTATTACCTGATCGTGCTGGCCGTCGGGTTCTTTCCCTGGTCGATCGTCGGGGCACTTACGCTGGCCGATGCCTGGGGGACACTCAGACGGCCGCAGGGAGCGGCAGGCATGCGACTGCTCACGGCCTGGGCCGTCGTGTGGCTCGGCTGCTTCACCGTCGCCGGCACCAAACTGCCGGGCTACGTCTGGCCCGCCTACCCGGCGCTCGCGATCGCCACGGCGGCCTTCCTCGAACGGTGGCGGCTCGATTCCACCGTCGTCACAGTCCGCTGGATGCACGTGGGCTGGACGATCCTCGCTGCGTCGGGCATCGGCATCGCGATCGGCCTGCCTATGGCCCTCGGAACGCTCGGGCCGGCGCATCCGCTTCTGGGGCTCATCGGCGTCGTGCCCTGTGCGGCGGCGGTCGTCGCCTGGCTGGCCCAGGCCCGCGGGCAGCGC
>JBAVTF010000114.1:0-32966 GCA_049695995.1 Pirellulales bacterium
AGCGAAGGCATGGATGCCGTAGCGAGCGTCCGGCGACGGGGCACGGGAGCCCGAAGCCGGTGCGGGCGAGTTGAGGCGACGAACGCGCCGACTACCCGCATTGGTTCATCTTGTCACGCGGCGTGCCGGCGGCCACGAGTTCGGGCCGCGGCATCGTAATCTGCACCCGGCCGTCGTCGGGGGCAAGCGTCACGGCGATGCTCTTGTAGGCCGGCGTCCGCGAGAGCGGATCAGCCGCCTTCGGCACGAGCACGTTGCTCTCGGGGTAATACATCGCCACGCAGCCCGGCCGGATCTGATCGAAGGCCGACACGATCTGCCCGCGCATCTCCCCCGCGCTGCTCGTGATGCGGCACTTCCCACCCGCGGTGAGCCCGAACCTGGCGATGTCGTCGGGATGCATCATCACGATGTCACGCCGCGTCTGGTTGCGGTAGAGGTCTTCCTCCTCGTAGACGACGGTGTTGAACTGCCCCTCGCTGCGAATCGTCATCAACTGCACGCCCTCCGGCGGCTCCGGCAGATCGTGCACGAAGAGGTGCGCCAGCCCGTCAGGCGTGGGAAACGACGGTGAATCGATCGCCCGACCGGGAATCGAAAACTCCTTCTTCGTCTTGTCGATCTCCGCGATCTGCTCCATGCCCGGCACGATCGACGCAATCGCCGTGCGGATCGTGCTCGTATGGGCCATGTCACGCCAGTTCACGGGCCCGGCCTCGCCGAGCACGCGGCGGGCGATGTCGGCGATGATCTCGACCTCGGCCCGCGGGCCGACATGCCGCGGCGGGCCGCCGTCGGAGAGCCGGATGTAGCTGAACATGCTCTCCTGAGTGGAGGGCTCCGGCTCCTCGTCCCGGGCGAGCACTGGGAGGATGATCGTGGCCTCGCCGCCGGTGCCCCAGGCGTGGCCGGTGTTCAGCGACGTGTTCATGTGGACGACCATGTCGATCTTCTCCATGGCCCGCTTCGCATAGGTCGCGTCGGGGCTCGCGCCGTAGAGGTTGCCGCCCAAGCAGAAGGCGAACCGCATCTTCCCCTCGTCGGCGGCGTCGAGGCATTCGAGCGTGTCGTAGCCCTTCGTCGTCGGCAGCTTCACGTCGTAATGGCTCTCCAGCCGCTCGAAGATCGCCTTCTTGAGCGTCGGCGTGACACCCACGGTGCCCATGCCCTGGATATTGGAGTGGCCGCGGATCGGCTGCAGGCCGGCACCGGGCCGCCCGACCATCCGCCGCATGAGCGCCAGTTGTGCGATCGCCTGGACCGTGGCCGCGCCGTGGAGGTGATGCGTCACGCCCATCGTCCAGGCGAAGACAGCCCGTTTGCTCTCGGCGTACTGCGCGGCCATGTCGTCGATCTCGCGCTTCGACACGCCCGACTTCCGCACGATGTCGTCCCAGGAGAGGGCGTCGAGGCGTTGCGCCAGTTCCGGCCATCCGGTGGCGTGCTGACACAGAAACTCCTCGTCGATGATCAGCTCGCCGGCGGCGTTCCGCGGCTGGGCCGCGTGCAGCTCCCGCAGCCGCTTCATGATCCCGTAGATCATCGCCAGGTCGCCCCCCACGTAGGGCTGCACGTAGGTGCTCGCGATCTCGGCGCCGAAGAGGAGTGCCCAGGCGTCGCTCGGCACGGAGAAGTTGACCATCCCCGTTTCGATGATCGGATTGACCACGATCACCTTGCCGCCGCTGCGGCGAACCATCATCAGCGTCCGCATCATGCGGGGATGGTTGCTGGCCGGGTTGCCGCCGATCAAAAACACGCAGTCGGCATGTTCCATGTCGTCGAGCTTCACGGTGCCGGCGCCGGTGCCGATCACGCTCGCGAGTCCCACGCCACTGGCCTGGTGGCAATAGTACGAGCAGTTGTTGACGTGATTCGTGCCGTACAGCCGGGCGAAGAGCTGAAGCAGGAACCCCGCCTCGTTGCTCGACCGGCCACTGAAGTAGAAGAACGATTCCTCGGGCCGCGTCGCCTTGATCTTTGCGGCGATCCGCTCCATCGCCTCGCCCCACTCGATCGGCCGGTAATGCTGGGCCCCCTTCTCGAGGATCATCGGCTGCACCAGCCGGCCCGAATGCTCCATCTGGTAGGGCGTGAAGGCCCGCAGTTGCGGCACGGAATAGGTCTCGAAGAACGTCGGCTTCACGGCCCCCTGCATGTCGGCGACCATCGCCTGGAACGACTTCTTGCAGACCTCGGGAAAGTGGCCCGCCTCGTTGACCATGCCACCGGCCTGGCCGCCCATGCCGACCGCACAGGTCTTGCAGGCGTTCTTGGACCGCATGGCCTTCCAGAATGCCCAGAGGCCGCCCGCCTGGCGGGACTTCTTGAGCGTGTACATGACCGCGCGGAACCCGCCGCCGGTCGTCACCTTGCCGAAAAATCGTCCCATCGCGTTGCTCCCGTCGCGTGACGCCAGGTGTGATCGCTCGCCTGAACCGCGGCCGCGAGCCGAAAATTTGCGTTCATAATCGTACCTGCGATAGGCTGACGATCTCAAGTTGATCCCGCCGGCGCGCCCTGCCGCGCCGACATTCCCTCCCTGACGGTCCTCCCAGGAGTTCAAACGATGCGTAGAGCATGTGTGATGGCGGTGGCCTTGGTGTTCGGCGTGGCAGTCGTCGCGTCGGCCGAGGTGACGAGCGGCCCCGCGGTGGGCGACATGGTAGGTGCGTTCACGGTCACGAAGGTGACGGGCAACCCCGATGACGGCGTGGCAGACGGCCGCACCCTCTGCTACCGCTGCAAGATGGGCCAGCGGCCGGTGGTGATGATCTTCGCCCGCTCGGCCGACGAGAAGCTGGCCAAGCTGCTCAAGGAGCTCGACGAAGAGCTCGAGGAGCATGCCGACGACAAGCTCACGGGCTTCGTCAACATGATCGGCAGCGATGCCGAGAGCCTGAAGAAGGCTTCTGCCGACTTCGTCGCCAAGCACGGCATCAAGCGGCTCGCGTTCGTGGTGCCGGAAGACACGCAGAACGGCCCGCCGGACTTCAAGATCGCCCCCGACGCCGACCTCACGGTCGTCTGCTACAAGGAGGGCAAGGTGAAGGCCAACCACGCATTTGCCAAGGGCGGTCTCTCCGACGAGAAGATCGACGCCGTCGTCGAGGCCTCCTGCTCGCTCGTTGACTGAGCTGGCTCGACAGATAGTGATTCAGGTTGGCGGCCCGGAGAGTATGCTCCGGGCCGCCTTTTTTATGGCCGCAGCCAGGACACGGCGCCCATGCTCGATTTCCTCCGCCGCATCCCGGATCGCCTGTGGCGGCTCGTGATCACGCCCTATCGGCCCGATCTCGCCGCGCGGGCGTTCATGGAGCGGGCGCAGACGCAGCAAGACGACCACGCCACCGCCACCGTCGCCGTGCTCACTCCGGCGGAGAGCCGCGCGGTGTTCGGTGTCGATGCAGCCCGGCGGGGCATTCAGCCGGTGTTCCTCCGGATCGCCAACCGGTCGGCCGAAAGCCTCCGCGTACAGATGGTGAACATCGACCCGAAATACTTCACGCCCCTGGAGGCAGCCGGCGTGAACCACTTCTCGATCGCGCGGCGGCTGTCGGCATTCGGGGCGATGGGGTGGCTGTTCGTACCCCTGCTCGCCCTCGTGCCGCTGAAGCTCGTGACGGCCTGGCTCGCCAACGGCCGCATGGACGATTTCTTTCGCAGCCAGGGGTTTCGGCTTGGGCCGATTCCACCCGGTGCTACCGCGGAGGGCTTCGTGTTCACCACGCTCGACCTGGGCACGAAGGTGGTGCGGGTGCGGCTCACGCGGGTGGGCGGCATCGCCCAGTCGCTCGCCAACGCTGCGCCCCAGACCGCGGATGCGCAGCGGGCTCATGCCCACACGCAGACGGTGAGCGACTTCACGTTCACGGTGGCCGTGCCGGGTATCGCGGTCGATTATCATGGCCGTGATTTCACGCGGGCCCGGGAGTCAGCGGTCGAGCCCTGCACGATCGACCAACTCGTCACCAAGCTCGAGTCGCTCCCAGCCGCCACGACCAACGCGGCGGGCACTCGCCATGGTGACCCCGTCAACCTCGTGGTGATCGGCGACTTCGAGATGCTCCTGGCCGCCTTCGCCGCCCGCTGGGACGAGAGCGAAACGATCTCGCTGACCACATGCTGGAAGACGGTGCGGGCATTCCTGCTCGGCTCGAGCTACCGCTACTCACCTGTCAGCCCGCTCCACCTGTTCGGCCGCAACCAAGACATCGCCCTCCAGCGGACGCGGCACTCGATCAACGAGCGGCTTCACCTCCGGCTTTGGCTCACGCCACTCGCGTTCACCGGAAAGCCCGTGTGGGTCGGCCAGGTGAGCCGCGACATCGGCGTGCGGTTCACCACACATGCCTGGAACCTCACGACCCACCGGATCGACCCCGACGTGGACGAGTCGCGAGATTACGTGATCGAGGACCTCATGCTCAGCGGCCGCGCGGCGGCGGCTGGCTACGTCGCAGGCGTCGGCAACTCGACCCGTGACCAGCCACACCGCAACCTGACGGATGATCCCTACTTCACCGACGGCAAACGGGCCGTGATCCTGCTGTCGGCCTACCGCACCGAGTGAGTCCCCTGGGAGGCGTTCGCATGAACCTGACACCCGAACTGACGTCCGTCCTGCGGTCGCTGCTCACCGGGCGGAACACGGCGGCGCTGGCCACGTTGCACGACGGCCGGCCGTTCGCTTCGATGATTCCATTTGCGGTGACGATGGCCGGCGGCCGGCTGCGACTGGTCACGCATGTGAGCGGCCTGTCGGCTCACACCCGCGACATGCGGGCGAGTCCGGACGTCTGCCTGCTCGTGACGGCCAGCGAATCGGCCGGCACGATGCCGCAGGCCCTGCCGCGGGTGTCGATCTCCGCCGTGGCCGAGTTCATCCCGGAAGATCACCCGGACCATGCCGCCGTGAAGGCCGCCTATCTCGGAAAGTTCCCCGAAGCCGCCGGCCTCTTTCAGTTGGGTGACTTTTCGCTCGTGGCATTCGAGCCCACCTCGGCCCGGCTCGTGGCGGGCTTCGCCCGCGCGGTCACCCTCTCGCCCGACGCTCTGGCGGCTGCCGCTACCACACCGGCATCAGCGTGAACGATCAGGCGGACCCTGCGTCGAAACCGAGATGCGTTCGATAGAATGCCTCTTGGAGAAAACGGCTGGGCTCTTTCCACTGCTGTAGGTTTCACGCATGTCGCTGCCTCGCCCCGCGCGACCGCTACCTCGACGCCACACTCGAGGCGGCGTGGGCGCCCGTCCGTATCGAGACCCTGCGCGACAACGTCGCCTCCAAGATGAACGCACTCGTGAATCGCGGTGCCCCCCGGGATCTCCGTGACATTCACGAGGTCTGCCAGCGCGGGCTGATGTCGGTGGCGCAATGCTGGAACCTGTACGAATGGAAGAATCCCGGGCGGTCCGCCCGCGACGCGACGGGAAAGGTGTTGCGTGCGCTGGAGCGATTGGAGATCCAGCGACCGCTGGATAGCATTGCGGATGCCGCACAGCGGCGTGACGGTGCGTCAGTGGTATCGGGATGTCTTCTGCCAACAGCCGTCATGAACCCGCCCTCCGACACCGTGCCGCTGGACCATTCGGTCTACCCTGACCTTGACGCTCCCCCCGATGTCTTGCCGACGCCGGAGGCAAGGGCGGACTACCTGCACCGGGTCTGCGCGGCGTTTGACTTCGGAATCTTTCCGGATCGCGGCGATTGGGATCGCTTCGCCACATGGCGGGCGATCTTCGATGCCTTTCCGCTTCCGGATTCACCCGCCTACCACACGTTCCGTGCCCGGTTCGGCTGGCCGCCGGTGGCACGCGGCACCTGCGGGCTTGTGCCGCCGTGGCGGGTGCAGGACCTGCGCGAGGGCCGAACCGATCCGTGCGAAGACACCATCTGACGGGCCGGAAATACGGCACCTGCTGACGCGCGGAACTACGGCAGCTATATTTTGCTCATTAGGGCAGCGTAGCTCAGTTGGTTAGAGCACCGGCTTCATAAGCCGGGTGTCGCCGGTTCAAGTCCGGCCGCTGCTATTGAGATCATCTGGAGCCGGCCGTGAAGGCCGAATTTACCGCGATCATCGAGACAACGCCGGAGAGTGGCTACTGGGCAATGTGCCCTGAGATTCCCGCCCCCAATGGTCAAGGAGCGACCATCGACGAGGCCAAGACGAGTCTCAATGCGGCGATCGGATTGATGCCCGAAGATCGCCGAGAAGACATGCTTCGCGGCCTGCCCGCCGACGCCATCCAGGCGACGGTCTCCGTCGGATGAAGCGGCGAGATCTGGAGCAGAACCTGTCCGCGCAAGCGAAAGACGGGGCAATCCTCGCGGCCGTGCGGTCGCTGATCGCTGGACATTCGTCTTGGTGGGTCATCGCAGGTTCCTTCTTGGTGGAGTGAGCACTTCCAAGAAAACCTCGATGGCCCACCTCTTCAACTCGGGCTGAGGGTTCGTGTCCCTCCTCGTCTCGCTTGCGCTCGCCTCGGTCAGGCACCTACCGGCGATTTACAGAACGTATGTTGCACTAACTCGACAAACATGCTCGCCGTCAAGGAAGCCGACGGCACGACGCTCTTCGACAACGTGTCGCTGGCGTTCGGCAGCAATATCCGCTCGATCCATTACCTCGACAACTGACCGACGCCGATCGCCGGCGGTGGGGCCGGCTCTTGCCGAGCGTCCCATGGCGTCGTTACTCTTTTTTTCTGCCGCGGCCCCGCGGCCCTTGCCTTCCCTCCGGAGCCTTCCGTCATGGTTACGCTCGTACGGTTTTGCCTCGTGGCGGCGGCGGTGGCCGGCTGCCTCCCGGCGCGGGCGCAGTCGCCCGCCCTTCCGAAGCCCGTACGGATGGGCGCGGGGGCGATGACGTTCGACACCGTGCCGGGCTGGGGCCTCGGTGACGACGGCAAATCGCAGATCGGGTCGACCCACGGCGGGGTCGCCGTCGACAAGGCCGGCAACGTCTACACGAGCTCAAGCCTCGGCATCTTCGTCTTCACCCCCGAAGGGAAGCTCCGACGGCGGTTCCTCGGCGACAAGTACACGAATTGGCACGACATCGAGATCCGGGCCGAGGAGGGGGGCGAGTTCCTTTACGGCGCCCGCAACGTCGCCGGCGAGGGGATCAAGGCGAACGCCGAGACCGGCGCCGTCGTCCTCACGCTCGGCATCCCGGAGGAATCGGGGCTCAAGCTCGCAAAGTGGTCGCCGACCGCGATCACCGTCGCCCCGAACGGCGATATCTTCCTGTCAGACGGCTACGCCAGTAACCACGTCTTCAGGTTCGACAAGACCGGAAAGTACCTCAAGCACTTCGGCACGAAGGGCAACGGGCTCAAGGAGTTCAACACGGCCCACGGGATGACGCTCGACACGCGGTACGCCCCGCCACGGCTGCTCATCTGCGACCGCAACCACCAGCCGCGTGGCCGGCTCCTCCACTATGACCTCGACGGCAATTACATCGACGAGGTCGTCACCGGCCTGGGCATGCCCACCTCCGTGGCCGTGCAGGGTGATTTCGTGTCGGTGCCCGATCTCCACGGCCGTCTGGTGATCCTCGACAAAAGCAACACGATCATCGCCGTGCTCGGCCACAATCCCGACCCCGCCAAGCGGGCGAACTTCAACGTGCCGCAGGACCAGTGGATCGAGGGCATCTTCAGCGGCACGCACGGCTCGTCCTGGGATGCAGCCGGAAATCTCTACGTGCAGGATTGGAACATGGCCGGCCGGATCATGAAGCTCGCCCGGGTCAAGTGACGTAGGAAGGAGCTGCGGACGGCCGTGCCGGGGCGTTGACCGCGGCGGGAGCAGCGATGTCGAGCCGTTGCGCCGCTCTTCTCGCGGACCGTCAGCACCGTGACGTGGAATCCCGTCAGAGGCTGTGGATATCGATCACGGGCAGCTCGTCTCTCCGTCGCTTGAAAGACGCTGCGGTCGCAAGTGGACCTGCACGAACTCTCCCCAGTCGGTCCGCGGGCCACGGGCGGGAGAGACTCACCGGCGGTTCGAGCGTTTCGCCGAGGTGCGTCAGGGGCTGACTTCACGCGGGTGAGTGCCGTGACGGCAGGCCTGAGCGCGTGATTCGGGCGTGATACCGGTGCCTTGTGCCGCGGCAGCGGGTTCACCGCTCGAAGAGGACGGGATTGAGCGGGTCGGCCATGATCTCCCCCACGCTCGTCGAGGGCGTCCATGCGCGGTGGTCGTTCTCCTGATTCGCATTGGCCGGTTTCGCCAGACGCATGTCGCGATCCATGAAGATGACGGTGTGCACCTTTCGCGGCGCGGTCGTCGTGTTCAGCCCGGCGCGGTGGAGCGTCCAGCCGAGGTGGAACGACACGTCCCCGGCGGCATACGGCTCCGCCACCTCTACGATCCGCTCGCGGGCCAGTTCCTCGCGGATGATCCGCTCCGATTCGTCGGAAATCTCCAGGTCGCGGCCGATCCGCTTGAGGTGGCTCCCCTTGGCGAAGGAGAGCGGCCCCTGGTCCATCGGCACGGCGTGCAGCGGAATCCAGGCGGTGACGCACAGGCCGCTCGACATCGGCCAATACTGCTGGTCGGCGTGCCACGGCGTGAAGCCGCCCGAAGGCTCCTTGAAGAGCGACTGGTCGTGCCACATCCGCACCCCCTGCGTCCCGAGCAGTTCCGTCGCGATCCGGGCCAGCCGTTTCGAGAAGGAGAGCCGCCGCGCCTCGGCCGACTTCGTCCACAGGTTGAACACCTGGATGAAGGCCTTGCCGTAGGTGGTGCGCTCGTGCATCGGCACGCCCGAGAGCGGGTTCTCCGCGAACGTGAGCCGGGAAATCTCCTGCTCGAACGACGCCAGCGTCGCCGGATCGAAGACGCCGGGCAGCCGCACGAAGCCCTCCTTCCGAAAACGGAGTTTCTGCTCCGGCGTGAGCGGATAGGCCGTGTCGAGCACCGCCTGGGGAATGGTGGACGAGGAGGCGGTCATGGGTCGGGCTCCTGGAGTGACGGCGGCCGGAATCGGACCGTTGTAGAAGAGGATGCCCGGCGGGTTTCGCGGCGCCTGCGCGGCCGCGGGCGAAAACTGGTATTTTTTTGACGTCGCCTCAGGAGCCGGTGTTCCGATGCTGCCCGCGCTGGAGAACGTCGTTCCGCCCCCCGGTCGCTCGCTCGCCTGGGACACGTTCGACCTGGCATCCTTTCCCTATCGCTGGCACTTCCATCCGGAGCACGAACTCACGCTCATCACGTCGGGCCGCGGCCGCCGTTTCGTGGGTGATTCGATCGAGCCCTTCGAGAAGGGCGACCTCGTTCTGCTCGGACCGCACCTGCCGCACACCTGGCACTCCACGCCGTGCCGAGGCGAGCGGAGCCGCGCGGTCGTCGTCCGGTTCGGTCCGGATCTCCTCGGCGCGGGGTTTCTGGAGCGGGCCGAATGCGGACGGCTGCGCCGGCTGCTGGTGTCGGCGGGAAGGGGGCTCGCGTTCTCCGGGCGGGCCGCACGGGAGATCGGCGACACGATGGTCGGGCTCGGTGCGGCCGCGCCCCTCGCCCGGCTGCTGGCCCTGCCGGCGATCCTCGACCGGCTGGCCGAGCGCGGAATCCCACGGCCGCTCTCGAGCCTGGAATGGGACGCGGCCCCGCCGTCCCGCGACGCACAACGCATCGACCGCGCCTGCCGACACATCGTGCAGCATTTCGCCGAGCCCATCACCCTTGCTGCCGTGGCCGCGACGGCGAGGCTCTCGCCGGAGGGATTCAGCCGGTTTTTTCGCCGGATGACGGGCCGCACGTTCGTCGGCTGGCTCACGGAGGTGCGGATCGGCCACGCCTGCCGCCTGCTCGCGACGACCGACCGGCCGGTGGTCGAGATCGCCTTCGCGTCGGGCTTCGGCAATCTCTCCAACTTCAACCGGGCCTTTCGCCGCCTGCGTGGCCGGACGCCACGCGAGTGGCGGCAGTGCCGCGGCCCTCGCGCGTTGTAGATTTCCCGCCAGGCGGACCGCCGCTCCCTCTGCGTCAGCGGCACAAGCGCACACCCGCACCGGGTCGTCACAGTCGGGCAAGATTCGGCAAGACTTTCATGCGAACGCTCGGCCGACCGATGCCGCCATGCCCGCAGCCGCTTCCAAACCGCCCGCAGCCGCTTCCAAAGCGGTCGATTTACGCCGGTTTGCTGACCGTCGTTGACCTTGACTTCGCCTGCGATCGGCCTCTAGGCTACCCCCCCTTCCTGACGATGCATCCCGCAGTACCCGCCCGCCTGCTCCTGGCTCCCCTCCCACCTTTTGGAGCTGCACCATGTTGCCTGCTCGCCGCAACGCGGCCGCGCGCCGTCGTTTCGCCGCCGCCTTCCCGTTCGAACGCCTCGAGACCCGGGCCCTGATGACGGCCTCGCCTGCCGACCCGGCCGCGTTTCTCAAGCACGGCAGCTTCGCCAAGGGGGGCCAGGCCCTCTTCGACCTCGTTGCCGCAGGTCCCGTCGGCGCTGCAATCACGGCAGCGCAAACACCGGCCGAGACGTCCGCCGCTGCCGCGCGGGCCCTGTACGACGTCAATGCTGCCGGTGTTCTGCTCGACGTAAGCATCGCCGGCCCGTTTGCTGACAGCCTGCGTTCGATAGCAGGATTCGGTGGCCAGATCATCGCCCAGTCGGAGCAACTGCGGGCGGCGAGTGTCCGTGTGCCGCTCGACCGCGCCGAAGCGTTCGTGGCCCTGCCGGTGATCGCCGCCGCCCGCGTGGCTTCGCGGCCACAGTCGCATGCGGCCGTCGCCGCCGCCCCGTCGGGCCCCACGACGTCCGCGGCGGGCCCGCAGCCTGGTAATCAAGTCGCCAACCAGGCCGACCGAATTCTGAAGACCGATGTCGTCCGCCGCACCTATGGCATCGACGGGAGCGGGATCACGATCGGTGTCCTTTCCGACAGCGTCAGCCGCGTGGGCAATGGTCTGACCGACTCGCAGCAGATCGGCGAACTACCCGATTCCGTGAACGTGCTGCAGGATGGACCGGAGGGGGACTCGACGGACGAGGGCCGCGCGATGCTCGAACTGATCCACGACATCGCGCCCGGTGCTTCCTTGGCATTCGCAACCGCCTTCGAAGGGGGACAGCTCGGATTCGCCGAGAACATTGGCCGGCTGTTCAACGAGGCCGGAGCGCGGGTCATCGTCGATGACGTGTCGTATTTCGACGAACCCGTCTTCCAGCCGGGGGTCATCGATGGAGCGATCAATCGCGTGGTGAACGGTGGCGGCCTCTACTTTTCGTCTGCGGGCAATAGCGGCGGGCGGACGGGCTACCTGTTCACCAGCCCCGCCTTCACCAACGGAAAGCAGGAGCTCGATTTCAAGGCCGGCCCCCAGGTCGACACTCGACTGCGGATCACGGTGCCGAAGTTGGATGGGCTGCTCGGGGCCTTCGGGGTAGGCCTCATTGGCCTGAATGTCCAGTGGAACGATCAATACACCGGCCTGCCCTCGCCGGATGCGATCCGCGCCGATCTCGACCTGGCGGTGTACACCACGAAGGGCGAGCTTGTGACCCGGGGGATTGACGACAACTTCGCCACCGGAACGCCGATCGAAAAGATTATGTGGCTGCCGCCGGGCCAATACGACGTCGTGATCACGCTGGCCGCCGGCACCGCTCCGACGGCGATTCGGCTGGGATGTTTTGACGGCTCCTTCACGGCCGAGTTTGCCGACGGCACGGCGGCGGCATACGGGCACAACGCCGGTCCCTGGACGATGTCGGTGGGTGCGGTGCCGTTCTCCGGGGCTCCGCCCTTCTCGACAAAGCCGATCCGCAGCGAGCCATACAGCTCGTTCGGCCAGCCGTGGCTCACGGGCGACAAGGACGGCAACCCGCTCTCGACTCCCTACCGGCCACTGTCGCCATTCATCTCGGCACCCGATGGATCGAATACCTCGTTCTTCGGGGGGCTTCTTGCCGACTCGCCTGACGATCCCGACCTCTACCCGAATTTTTACGGCACGTCGGCCGCAGCACCGAACCTGGCAGCCGGTGCCGCGCTCATGCTGCAGCGATTCCCCCAGGCGACACAGGCCGAGATCGCGCTCGCGCTGGCCCAGACGGCCCGACCGATCAACGGCACCGCCACCCAGCGATACGACGTACAGGGGGGCTTCGGCCTCGCCGACGTGAGTGCCGCGATCGTCGCGCTCGGCAGCACGCAGGGACTCGGTGCCGTGATCGACGACGGCGCCGCGGGATTCACCGCCGCGGGCTCCTGGACGATGGCCTCGAAGGGCGGCTATGTGCGGGATCATCGAACGACCTCCTCGCGAGCCGGAACGGCGGAGTGGACCTTCAGTGGCCTGGCCGACGGCACCTATCAGGTGCAGGTGACCTGGGTGGCCGCGAAGAATCGCTCCCAGCTGGCAACCTACACGCTCCTCGACGGCGGCACCGTCGCCGGATCGTTCCAGCGAAGCCAACGGGTCGCCCCGTCTGGGGCATTGGCCAACGGCGCAGCCTGGGAGACGCTCGGCACGATCTCCGTGGTCAACGGCCAATGCCGGGTCCGCCTCACGAATGGTTCCGGGCGGGGCACGATCTCGGCGGATGCCGTGCGGCTCACGCCCACGACCTCGACACCCGCCGGGAGCCCGACGACCACCGGCATGATGGCCGCGGCCTGGGCCGCACTCGCGGCGACCCCGGAGACACCGATCACTCGCCGCCGCCGCTAGACGTCAGCCCTGATCCGCGATGGCATTCCCTGCGGTTCCGGCCCCCCCTCGCCCTCACACCCCCGGAGACAAATCCATGATCAGCGATTGTTTTCGACGGCACGACGTCAGCACGCATTCGCTCGAGATCCTCCTGTGCGCCGCATTCGTGGCCTGCGCCAGCGGCTGCTCCGTCTGGAAGGCCGCCCACCAGCCCGAGGCGAAGAACGTCGGCGTCTTGAACCAGGGCATCACGCGGGCGGAGGTCGTGGCCGAGCTCGGTGCACCCGTGTCGTCCGAGGTGCGGGACGGCAACCGCCACGACGTCTTTGCCTTCAAGCAGGGCTATTCGAAGGTGACCAAGGCCGGCCGGGTCTTCGTGCACGCCGCCGCGGACGTCGCCACGTTCGGCCTCTGGGAAGTCGTGGGGATGCCTTTGGAAGCCACTTTCGACGGGCGCGACGTCAAGGTCGAGGTGATCTACGACGACCGCGACTTCGTCCGAGAAGTACACGTGATCGAGGGGCAGGACGTGATCCGGCCCAAGGCCCGCTATGCAGGGAATGCGAAGTCCCGCACAGTCGCGACCAAAGGCAAGCGGTGGTTTTGAGGCCCCGGGCCGCCGCTACCATTTCCAGCAGTGCATAAGACGGAACAGCCCCTGTAGGAGGCGGCGATGTCGCCGCGGATCGCGGCCCGGGCGGAGGACGGGAACGTCGTGTTCATTCGGCGGGTGGCTGGCCCGGAAACGGAGTGTCCAACGGAATCAGAAACTCGCCGCCAATCTCACTCGGCCGCAGCCTGCCGCCGCGACCGCGGATCACCCGCGGCCTCTTTCCGGCCCGTCGGCGGATCGAGCCGCAGCACCACGGGGTCGCCAATCGGCCCGGCGACGAGCGTCACGTCGTGCCCGAGAGCACGGAGCCGCTCGACCGTCGCCTGATCGAAGCCCTTTTCAAGCACGAGGCTGCCAAGCTGCGGCGGGGTCTGGCCGAACGAGCCCACGTGGTGGTTCGTCTGGAACCGCGGGCGAGTCACCGCCTCGGCTGGCGTCATGCCGTCGTCGAGCAGATCGACGAGCAGTTGGAGTGTGACCTGATCCTGCACGTCCCCGCCCGCCACACTGATCGCCAGCACGGGCCGGCCCGCCTGCAGAACGAGCGTCGGCGTGAGCGTGATCCGCGGCCGTTTTCCCGGCTCGATTCGGTTGGGATGGTCGGCGTCGAGCGCAAAGCTCTGCAGCCGACTGCCGAGCATGATGCCGGTGTCGCCCGCCACGACACCCGCCCAGCCACTGGGCGTGGCGGCCACCACGTTGCCATGCGCATCGGCCACCACGCAGGTCGTCGTGTCGCGCTGGCGCCGACCTTCGGACGGCGATGCCGGCGGCGGGTCGCCGGGCCGCGCTGAATCGACAGGCCTGCCAGGCCGCAGCTCCCATGAGGCCAACGCCACGTCGATGAGCCGCCGACGGGCCAGCGTGTAGGGCTCCGCGAGAAGGTCGACGAGTGGCACGTCGGCGAACAGTGGATCACCGTAGTGGGCATCGCGGTCGGCCAGCGCGAGCTTGAGTGACTCCGTCATCAGATGCACGGCCGCGGCCCGGTCCGCCCCGGACGACTTCACGTCGCTGCCCTCGAGCAGACGGACCGCCTCCAGCAGCATCGGCCCCTGTGACCATGGCCCGCACTTCACGATCGTGTGGCCACGGTACTCGGCCATCAGCGGATCCTCGACACGGGTAACGTGCGTGGCGAGGTCGGCAGCCCGGATAAGGCAGCCGCTCCCGCGACTCCAGGCGTCGATCCGCCGCGCGATGGGCCCACGGTAGAAGTGATCAGCCGCCCGCCGCAGCCCCTGCCGGCGATCCGCAGCCGTCGCCTCGGCCGCGATCAGCTCCCGCATCGTCCGCGCGAGATCCCTGCACCATCCGTCGCTCCGTGCGTCGAGCACGGCGAGCATCGCCCGCGCCGCCCGCGCGAGCGTGATCGTGCCGCTTCGCTCCAGCGCGGTGAGGATACCGTCGAAGGCTCCTGGAACCGCCGCCGCCGCCGCTCCGCTCCGCGGGATTCCGCCGGCGGCTCGAAAATACTCGAGCGTCGCCAGCCGCGGTGCCGCTCCGACCCCGGCGATCACCTCGACCACGCCCCGCTTCGCGTCATACACCAGGATCGGACACTCGCCGCCGAAGCAGAAGTTGCCGGAGTCGATCACGCACAGGACGAGCAGCGTAGCGGCGGCCGCATCGATCGCGTTGCCTCCCTCCTCGAGCACCGCGAGCCCGGCCTCTACCGCCTCGCGCCCCGGCCCGCCGCAGGCCACGACCCCGCTCCCCCCCTCGGCATGCCAGCTCGCCGGCGGCTCCTGCCGGAGCTCGTCGGCGCGTACCGGCACAACGGCGACACAAATCGCCAGCACCGCGGCGGCCACGCGCCCGCGAGACACTCCACGTCCTGACTTCTGATCCCTGAGGCTCAGTCGGCGTGAAGCCATCGCTTGCACCCTGTTTCGTCGTAGATCATGCGGCTGACGGATCGTACCACGAGACGAGCGGACGCTGGTTCCCTGTTGACCAAGCCGGTTCGACAACGGGGGCCGCAGGCCGCGCGAATGGCTCTCGCCCATGCCAACGGAAGGCATCGACTGCGTATCGAACCCCTGCTGGAGCGGCCGGGAGTAGACTTACCTCTCTCTCACCGTGGCTGGATGCCTTCATGCAGGATGCCCGCACGAACCCATTGCTCGCCCCATGGACCGGCCCCTACGGCGGCCTTCCGCCGTTTGGTCAGATCGCCGTGACGGACTTCGAGTCCGCACTCGAGGCCGGCATGGCGGACCAGTTGGCCCGCATCGAAGCCATCGTCGCCAACCCCGAGCCCCCGAGCTTCGCCAACACGTCTGCCGAGTTGGAGCGAGCAGGCCGGCTGCTTGAGCGGGTGCGGGCGGTCTACGAGGTGTTCAGCGGCGGGCTCAACGACGACGCCATGCAGGAGGTGGAGCGACGCATGGCGCCCCGGCTCGCAGCGTATGCCGACCGAATTGTCCAGAATGAGAAACTCTTCGCCCGCGTCGCTGCCGTCTACGAAACCCGCGCGCAGGCCGGGCTGTCAGCTGAACAGCAGCGGCTCGCATGGCTGCACTTCACCGATCTCGTGCGGGCCGGAGCCGCGCTCGACGCCACCGCCAAGCAGCGGCTTGCGGCGATCAACGAAGAGCACGCGAGCCTCCATACGGCGTTCGCCCAGAACGTGCTCAAGGACGAGGAGACGCAGGCGGTCGTGCTCGAAAGCGAGGCCGATCTCGCCGGCTGCCCGGCTGCCGTCCGCGAAGCCGCGGCTGCGGCGGCCCGGCAGCGGGGCGTTGAGGGCCGGGCGATCACCAACACGCGGTCGAGCGTCGAGCCCTTTCTGACCTACGCTGAGAGACGCGACCTGCGGGAGAAGGTATGGCGGATGTTCGTGGACCGCGGGGCCACCGGTGGCCCTACCGACAACCGTGCCGTGATCGCCCGCATCCTCGCGTTGCGGGCCGAGCGGGCCCGCCTCCTCGGCTTCGCCACGCACGCCCACTGGCGACTCCAGGACTCGATGGCCATGACGCCCGAGCGGGCGGTGGACTTGATGCAGGCCGTATGGAGGCCGGCCGTGGCGCGGGTGGCCGCCGAGGTCGCCGACATGCAGGCGATCGCTGATCGTGAGGCCGCGGGCATCCGCATCGAGCCCTGGGACTACCGCTATTACGCCGAGAAGGTCCGCAAGGCGACGTATGACCTCGACGAGGCGGAGATCATGCCCTACCTCCAAATGGAGCAGCTGCGCGAGGGCATGTTCGTCACTGCCGAGCGACTCTTCGGCCTGCGCTTCCTGCCGGCCGATCCGGAGCAGGTGCCGGTGTACCACCCCGACGTCCGCGCCTGGGGAGTGTACGACTCGGCCGACCGGGTCGTCGGTCTTTTCCTCCTCGACCCATTCGCCCGGAAAGGCAAAAGGTCGGGGGCCTGGATGGCCGCGATGCGGAGCCAGGAGCAATTCGACGGCGACGTGCCGGCGATCGTCACCAACAGCTGCAACTTCACGAAGCCGGCCGCCGGCGAGCCGGCGCTCCTGAGTTGGGACGACGCGACGACGCTGTTTCACGAATTCGGCCACGCCCTCCATGGGCTCTGCTCGCGAGTGAACTACCCATCGCTCTCGGGCACGAACGTGGCCCGTGATTACGTGGAGTTTCCCTCGCAGATCCTCGAGCACTGGCTCTCCACGGCGGAGGTGCTCGACCGCTTTGCGGTCCACCACGCCACGGGCTGCCCGATGCCCCGCCCGCTGGTGGCGAAGCTCGAACGCGCGCGGCGATTCAACGAGGGATTTCGCACGGTCGAGTTCCTCGCCAGCGCCTGGATCGACATGCAGCTCCACCTTGCCGGCGACCGTCCCATCGACCCGGTCTCCTTCGAGCGCGACACGCTCGCCGCCCTCGGCATGCCCCGCGAGATCGTGATGCGACACCGCACGCCACACTTCCTCCACGTGTTCGCCGACGACGGCTATGCGGCCGGCTACTACAGCTACCTCTGGGCCGACACGATCACCGCCGACGCCTGGGAGGCCTTCCTCGAGGCCGGTGGACCGTGGGACGCGACGATGGCCCGGCGACTCCTGAATCATGTCTTCGCCGTGGGCAACACGATCCCGCCCGACGAGGGCTACCGGACGTTCCGCGGCCGCGCTCCCGGTATCGACGCCCTGCTGCGAAAGCGGGGCTTCGCCGCCTAAACAGACGGCGCGAAGCTACTCGTCCCTCGCAGTCCACCTAAATTCGCCCGCAGGCGGCTCGAATGTTGGAGGGCTCGCCCGCGAATTGCACCTCTCCGACCATCTCGACCGAAAACCTCGACAGGGACTGGAGGGGGCGAAAGGAATACGTACCGTGCGGCGTCACATCGCCACCGTCGTGGCCGTCTGGCTCGCATGGGTCGCTCCGGCGATGGCCATCGAGTTTCATGAACTCAACACCGATCGTGATGCCTTCACACCGGCGACGACGACCGCGAAGCACGGGACCATCCTCACTGAGGCATCGTACGTCTGGATCGACAACCGCGGCACCCCGGCCACGAATAGCTTCCCCGAGCTGCTCGTGAGGATCGGAGCGCGTGAGCGGTTCGAGTGGCGGTTCGGCTTCAACTACGAGCAGGGTTCGGGGGGCAGCGTCGTCGCGGCCGTGGAGGTGGGCGAGGCGCCACTCGGCGCAGCCGGAGCCGACGAGGCCAATCTGCTCTATGGCTGCAAGGTCCGCGTTACCGATCAGGATGGCTGGATTCCGCGGAGTGCGGCCATGATCGAGGGATTCACGCCTGTGGCCGGCGACGTATGGGGCACCGAGCCGGTAGCGACCTACGCGTTTGGCTGGGAGCTGCCGGAGGAGTGGCGGTTCGATACCGCGATCCGCTATGCCTACGCCGACAGCGAGGAGGGGCGATTCGACCGCTGGATGCCGTCGGCCGTGCTGCGGATTCCGGTGACGGACCGTTGGGAAGTGCATGCCGAGTGGTTCGGCGCGTGGAGCCAAGGGCTCGCCGACGACTCGGTTCGCCCCTTCGCCGGCCCCGGTACCCACTTCATGCTCACGCCGCGGTTTGAGATCGGCTGCCGCATGGGCTGGGGCCTCACCCGCGATGCGGCGGGCTACTTCGTCGACACCGGCGCGGGCTGGCGGTTCTGACGTCCCTCCGGCAACGGTAGACTCGGGGCATGCTGCAATACCTGATTCGCCATGGCGAGAGTGTTTCCAACGCGGCCGGTCGCGTGCAGGGCCAGGAGGATGTGGAGCTCTCGGCGACGGGCCGCGAGCAGGCGAACGCCGTCGCCGCCTGGAGCCGGTCGATGCTCGACGCCCCCGACGCTCCGCCCATCGAAGAGCTGTGGGCGAGCCCGCTCCGGCGGGCCCGCGACACGGCCGAAGCCATCGCGGCCGCGACGGGCCTCCCACTCCGGATCGACGACCGGCTTCGTGAACTGCATGCCGGCATCTTTCAAGGCCATCTCTGGGCCGACCTGGAGGCCCGGTTTCCCGAGGCGGTGGCCCGGTGGCGGAGCGGCGACGCGGAGTATGCGATTCCCGGCGGTGAGTCGCGGGCCCAGTTGGCGGCTCGGGGCCGCGCGGCACTCGAGCGGCTGGCCGCCAGGCCAGCGAGAGGCATGATCGTGGTCGCCCACGGCGGCATTCTCACCGCCGCGCTCGGCAGCCTCGTGGGCAAGGGGCATCCGCTCCTGGCGGCAGCCGCCGAGCGGCCGTTCACGAAGCTGCCCGCGCTCGCCAACTGCTCGATCACGCTTGTCCGTTGGCCGGGCCCCGACCTCGTGTCTTTCAACGACACGGCGCACTTGGCGGCGGGACATACCTCTGCGTGAGGCATCCTCAAGGCCTCGGGCCGAGGCCCTCGCTCCGGATCGCGATCATGCCCACAGCCGACTGATGACCGAGTAATAGAGGGGTATACCCACGCTGATGTTGAAGGGGAACGTGACGCTCAGCGAGAGCAGCTCGAACAACCCTGGATTCGCCTCCGGCACGGCCTGCCGCATTGCCGCCGGAACGACGATGTACGACGAACTGGCACAGAGCAGCGTGAACAGGAGGGCGTCTCCCTTCCCCATGCCGAGTGCGTAGGCCAGCCCGATGCCCAGGGCCGCATTTGCGAGCGGGGCCAGGATTCCGAACGCCACGAGCTTCGGCCCGACCTCGATCAGCTTGCCCGCCTTCCGGGCGGCCAGCATGCCGACGTCGAGAAGAAACAGGAGCACGATGCCCTTGAAGATGCCCGACATGAAGGGCTTGAGACTTTCTCCGGCCGTCGGGCCGGTGATCACGCCGATGATCAGGCTTCCGATCAGCAGCAGCACGGTGCCGTTGAAGAATGACTCGTGGAGGATCGCCTTCAGGCCGGGGCGGCCATGCCCTGCCTCGGCCCCATCTCGCGGCGCGAAGACCCTCACGAGCATGATCCCCATGATCACGGCCGGCGATTCCATCAGTGACATCACCGCCACCATGTGGCCACCGAATTCGACATGCTCGCGATTGAGAAACTCGGAGCCCACAACGAACGTGACGATGCTGATCGATCCATACGTCGCCGCCATCGCCGCAGCGTCGTACACGCTCAGAATCCGACGAAGAAAGAAGAACGTGTAGAAGGGCACCACGACCGCCATGGCCATGGCTGCGGCGATGGTCGCCGCCACCTCCATCGTCAGGCCCGCATGGGCGAGCTTCTCACCGCCTGTGTAGCCGATCGCGATGAGCAGATAGGTGGAGAAGAACTTCGGCAGAGGGTACGGCAGTTCCAGGTCGGAGTGCAGCAGCACCGACACGAATCCCAGGAAGAAGAACAGGGCGGCGGGACTCAACACGTTGGCCAGAATCGTTTCGGCATCCATCCGGCTTCCTCCGGTGCGGCGACGTGACTCAGGGCGATGCGGACGCCCACGCGGTAACCTTCGGCAGGATGCGTATCCGCCACAAATAGATAAACGCAGGTGATTTATTGAATTTTTCGATGTACCGCACCAGATCATAACGCATATAATTTTTCTATGCTTTGCTGTGTCTTATCTATTGGTGGCCACACCGGGGATGCTCGATAACGTGTGCCATGCAAGGCATTTCACGGTGCCGCCGGCGGCATGATTCCTTCCCGAACGAGGAGCGCGAGACGATGCTTCACACCCGACGACACTGGCTGTCATGCGTAACGGCGGGGGGCGCCGTCACCGCGGGAGACTGGACGACCTCGCTCGCAACAGCGGCGCAGTCCGTCCCTGGGCCGGCGGCCGACATGACCCCGCGGCAGGCGCTCGAGTTCCTCCACGACGGCAATGCACGATTCGCCGCCGGCAAGACGGCGTCGCCGAATCGCGACATGGATCGGCTGCGGCAGGTGGCACCACGCCAGACCCCCTTCGCCGCGTTCCTCGGCTGCGCTGACTCGCGGGTGCCGATCGAGATCGTGTTCGACCAGGGCTTCGGCGATCTCTTCGTCACCCGGATCGCCGGCAACGTCGCGGCGACAGAAAACATCGCCAGTCTGGAGTTCGCGACCGAGGTTCTGGGCGTCAAGGTGCTCTACGTGCTGGGCCATACGTCCTGCGGGGCCGTAGCCGCGGCCGCCAAGGCCGAGCCCGTGCCGGGGCAAATCTCGGCCTTGTTTCAGCACATTCGGCCCGCCGTGAGGGCTGCCCGGGGCGATGTGGCCGCCGCCGTGCGGGAGAACGTGAAAATCCAGGCCCAGACGCTCGTGGAAGCCTCGACGGTCATCTCCTCACTCGTCTCCTCTGGGAAGGTGGTCGTCGCCGGCGGTATCTTCGACCTCGAAACCGGTCGCGTCGAAGCCGTCGATCTGGCGGCCGCCGCCCCCTGACTCCCGCCCGCATGGCCGCCGGCATGGACTGGCTCAACTACCACCACCTCCTGTACTTCTGGACGGTCGCCAAGGAGCACAGCGTCTCCAAGGCGGCCGCGTCGCTCCACGTGGCGCAGCCCACCGTGAGCGCCCAACTGCGGTCGCTCGAGCGGGCGCTGGGGCAGAAGCTCTTCGAACGGCAGGGGCGTCACCTCCGCCTCACATCCGAAGGGGAGAAGGTATTCCGCTACGCCGACGAGATTTTCTCACTTGGCCGTGAGCTGCTCCAGACGGTGAAAGGTGAGCCGCAGCACGCGCCGCGGCGGTTCCGCGTGGGCGTCTCCGATGCGCTGCCGAAGCTCACGACCTATCGGCTGCTCGAGCCGGCCTTGGCCATGCAGCCCGCCTTCCGGCTGCACGTGCGGATCGACAAGACGGAGCGTCTTCTCGGCGAACTCGCGGTGCATGCCCTCGATCTCGTGGTCGCCGACGCCCCGATGATGCCGTCGCTCAAGGTGCGGGCCTTCAGTCATCTGCTTGGAGAAACCAGCGTTTCCATCTTCGGCGCCGCGCCGCTCGCCCGTACTGTGCGCCGGAAGTTCCCTGCGTCGCTCCATGGCGCCCCCATGCTGCTGCAGACGACCAACACGGCTGTTCGCCAGTCACTCGATCAGTGGTTCGATGTGCACGGCATCGAGCCGGTGATCGTCGGCGAAGTCGAGGACATGGCCATGCTCCAGACGCTCGGTGAGCACGGACTGGGCCTCTTCGCTGCGCCGACCGTCGTCCGCCGTGACATCTGCCGCCGCTACAAGGTTGCCTGGGTCGGGGAGATCGATCGGGTGCGCGAGCGGTTCTACGGCATTTCCGTCGAGCGGCGAATCACTCATCCCGCGGTGCGACTCATCGCCGATCAGGCGAAGCGCCGGCTGTTCACCTGAGGCAGATCGGTCACATGGCGTACGCCCTGCGCAATCTCGACATGCTGGAGGCGGAAGCCGTCCATACGATCCGGGAAGTAGCCGCCGCCTTCGAGAACCCGGTGCTTCTCTACTCGATCGGCAAGGACTCGATGTGCATGCTGCACGTCGCCCGCAAGGCGTTCGCCCCCGGGCCCGTGCCCTTCCCGCTCCTCCACATCGACACCACCTGGAACTTCCGGGCCATGATCGAGTTTCGCGACCGCTACTGCGCCGAGCACGGACTGAAGCTGATCGTGCACGTCAACGAAAAAGCGGTCGCAGCGGGGATGAACCCGTTCGATTACCCGAGTAGCGTCTACACGCCGACGATGAACACGCATGCCTTGATCGAGGCGCTCGACACCTACCGGTTCGACGCGGCTCTCGGCGGCGGACGCCGCGACGAGGAGAAGTCGCGGGCCAAGGAGCGGGTGTTCTCCTTCCGTGACGCCAACCACCAGTGGAACCCGAAGAGCCAGCGTCCGGAACTCTGGGATCTCTACAACACGCGGATCAATCGCGGCGAAAACATCCGCGTCTTCCCGCTCTCCAACTGGACGGAACTTGACGTCTGGCAATACATCCACCGCGAGCGGATTCCGCTGGTGCCCCTCTACTTCGCCGCCGAACGGCCGGTGGTGATCCGCGAAGAACAGTTGATCATGGTTGATGACGACCGCTTTCGACTGCATCCCGGCGAGACGCCGGAGATCAAGCGGGTGCGGTTCCGCACGATGGGCGACTATCCGCTGACCGCGGCCCACGAGTCGTCCGCCGAAACCGTGCCGGAGGTCATCGCCGAGATGCTCCGCACGACCACGAGCGAGCGGCAGGGCCGGCTCATCGACAAGGACGAGGCGGGCTCGATGGAGAAGAAAAAGCGGGAAGGCTATTTCTAAAGGGCCCCGTGGTGGGCAATCGCCCCACCCGCTGCTAGACTTCTGGCGTCAGGAGAGAGTCGCAAGACCGCCGAAGGCCGAACGCTCAGGCAAAAGTACTGACGACACACACTGTTGGAGAGCGATTGACACCCGGAGTCGGCGGACAACGGGCGTGAATCCACCGAAGGGGCAACCCCCGGGCTGAAGCCCGCGGCGAATCTCTCAGGTTCCAGGACAACAGGGTTCCGCGGGCAGGCCCATGCCTCGTCCGCACGCCGTGGAGCCCTGTCATGTCGGACCTTCTCACCGCCCCCGTCGCCACTCGTTCGACCCCGTCCCGTGCTCTGGCTGCCCCCATCCCGCTCGCGCAGCTGGAGGATGCTGCCGAGTTCCGCGGTCGCCACATCGGCCTCTCCTTTGCCGACCAGCAGGCAATGCTCGCCGCCATCGGCGAGAACTCCTGCGAGTCGCTCGTCGCGGGGATCGTGCCGACCAGCATCGCCCGTCGCCGATCGATGCAACTGCCGCCCCCGGTCACCGAGGCTGCGGCCCTCGCGGAGCTTCGCGCGATCGCCGCCAAGAACAGCCTGCTCACCAGCTTCATCGGCCAGGGCTACCACGGCACACACACCCCAGGCGTGATTCTGCGCAACATCCTGGAGAACCCCGCCTGGTACACCGCCTACACGCCGTATCAGGCTGAGATCAGTCAGGGCCGCATGGAGGCGCTCGTCAACTTCCAGACGATGGTCTGCGACCTCACCGGTATGCCGATCGCGAACGCATCGCTCCTCGATGAAGCGACGGCGGCCGCCGAGGCAATGACACTGGCAAGGCGGTCTTCACAAGCCGAGAGTCCCGTATTTCTTGCCGACTCGCGCTGCCATCCGCAGACACTCGAAGTGCTCCGCACGCGGGCCCGACCGCTCGGCATCGAGGTTCGGATCGGCGACGTGGCGGCGCTCGTCGCCGACACCGATCACTTCGGCGCACTCGTGCAGTATCCCGCCACCGACGGCCAGATCGACGACTATCGCAGCTTGGCGGATCATGTGCATGCCAAACAGGGCGTGCTCTGCGTGGCAGCCGATCTCCTCGCGCTCACGCTCCTCGTGCCGCCAGGTGAATGGGACGCCGACATTGTCGTGGGTACGACGCAGCGGTTCGGCATGCCGATGGGCTGCGGCGGCCCGCACGCCGCCTACTTCGCCTGCCGCGACGCCTTCAAGCGGTCGATGCCCGGGCGGCTCGTGGGCGTGAGCATCGACGCCCACGGCCGGCCCGCCTATCGGCTCGCCTTGCAGACCCGCGAGCAGCACATCCGCCGCGAGAAGGCGACTTCGAACATCTGCACCGCGCAGGTGCTGCCGGCCGTCGTGGCCAGCATGTATGCCGTCTATCACGGCCCCGTTGGCCTCACGCGGATCGCCCGCCGCGTCGCCGCCTACACGGCGATCCTCGCCGCCGGGCTGCGCCAGCTCGGCGTGACAGTGAAACATACCCATGCCTTCGACACGCTCGCCCTCGACACCGGTGACCGCACCACGGTGATCGCCGCGGCCGCCCGCGACGCGGGCATGAACCTGCGGATGCTCGACGAGCGGACGCTCTCGATCGCCCTCGACGAGACCACCACTCGCGGCGATCTCGTGCGACTCTGGCAGCTCTTTGCCCGGCCAGGAACACAGACGCCCGAGCTCTCGGCCTTCGAGCAGGGAGTCGAGTTGCTGATCCCGACCGCGCTGCGGCGGCAGAGCGAATTCCTGACGCATCCGGTCTTCAACACGCATCATTCCGAGACCGGCATGCTCCGCTACATCCGGACGCTCTCCGACAAGGATCTGGCGTTGGACCGCAGCATGATTCCGCTCGGTAGCTGCACGATGAAGCTCAACGCCACGAGCGAAATGATCCCGATCACGTGGCCGGAGTTCGCCCACGTGCATCCCTTCGCCCCCGCCGACCAGCGGGAGGGCTATCGCATCCTCGATCGCCAGTTGCGCGAGTGGCTCTGCGAGGCCACGGGCTACGCCGGCATCAGCCTGCAGCCGAACGCAGGTAGCCAGGGCGAATACGCCGGCCTGCTCGTGATCCAGGCCTGGCAACGGGCCAGGGGACAGGGGCATCGCACGATCTGCCTCATCCCGTCATCGGCCCACGGCACCAACCCGGCCAGTGCCCAGATGGCGGGCATGGAGGTGGTGGTGACCGGCTGCGATCCGCAAGGCAACGTCGATCTCGCCGAACTGGAGGCGAAGTGCGAGCAGTATTCCGACCGGCTCTCGGCCGTGATGATCACCTATCCGAGCACGCACGGTGTGTTCGAGACCGAAGTGAAGCGGCTCTGCGAGATCGTGCACAAGCACGGGGGCCGCGTCTACGTGGACGGCGCCAACATGAACGCACTCGTGGGCGTGGCCGCCCCGGGTGAATTCGGCGGTGACGTCAGCCACCTCAATCTCCACAAGACCTTCTGCATCCCGCACGGCGGCGGCGGCCCGGGCGTCGGCCCGGTGTGCGTGGTCGAGGATCTCGTGCCCTATCTGCCGGGCCATGCAACGGGCGGCCTGCCGACGGGCGACGTCGGCGCCGTTTCGGCGGCCCCGCTCGGCAATGCGGCCGTCCTGCCGATCAGCTGGATGTATTGTCGGATGATGGGGGCCGACGGCCTGCGGCAGGCGACGGAGACCGCGATCCTCGCCGCCAACTACGTGAGCGTGCGGCTGCGCGACCACTTCCCCACGCTGTACGCCAGTGACAACGGCCGCGTGGCCCACGAATGCATCCTCGACCTCCGGCTGCTCAAGGATTCGAGCGGAATCACGGCCGAGGACGTCGCCAAGCGGCTGATCGACTACGGCTTCCACGCCCCCACCCTGAGCTTCCCCGTGCCGGGCACGCTGATGGTGGAGCCGACCGAGAGCGAGACACTCGCCGAAATCGACCGGTTTATCGAGGCGTTGATCGCGATCCGCGACGAAATCCGGCTCGTCGAGGAGGGGCACTGGCCGAAGGACGCCAATCCGCTCAAGCATGCGCCCCACACCGCGGCCTGCGTCGCCGCCACAGGCTGGGACCGGCCGTACCCCCGTGAGGTCGCTGTGTTCCCGGTGAAACCGCTCGAGTTCCGCAAGTACTGGCCGCCGGTGGGGCGGGTCGATAACGTTCACGGCGACCGCAACCTGTTCTGCGGCTGCGTGCCCACCTCCGCCTGGGAGTAATCGCCCCGAGCCCTCCCGTGCACGACATCGACCTTATCCTGACGCTCACCGGCGGCCTCACCGCCGCACTCGTGCTCGGCTATATCACGCAGCAACTCAGGCTGTCGCCGATCGTCGGCTACCTCCTGGCCGGCGTGGCGGTAGGGCCCGCAACGCCGGGTTTCGCCGCCGATGCCGCGATCGCCGAGCAGCTGGCTGAGATCGGCGTGATCCTGCTGATGTTTGGGGTGGGCCTGCACTTTCACTTCCGTGAACTGCTCGCCGTGCGGCACGTGGCCGTGCCGGGAGCGCTCGTGCAGAGCGCCGTGGCCACACTGCTCGGCGCCCTCGCCGGCCGGCTCCTCGGGTGGGAGTGGCCCGCGGCGATTATCTTCGGCGGCGCCATCTCGGTGGCCAGCACGGTCGTGCTCATCCGTGTGCTCTCCGACAACCGCGACCTCCACACGCGGACCGGTCATATCGCCGTGGGCTGGCTCGTGGTCGAAGACCTGCTCACGGTCGTGGCACTCGTGCTCCTTCCAGCACTTGTCGGCCCCACGGCATTGTCGGCCAGTGGCATCGCCGCAGCACTGGTCCTGGCCGCCGCGAAGATGGCCGTGCTCGTCGTGATGACGGTCGTGGTGGGAGGCCGCGTGATCCCGTGGATCATGGAGCGGATCGCCGCCACGCGGTCACGGGAATTGTTCACGCTCGCAGTGCTCGTCATCGCTCTGGGGATCGCGGTCGGCTCGGCCAAGCTCTTCGGCGTGTCGATGGCGCTGGGCGCGTTCCTCGCCGGCATGGTGGTGGGCCGCAGCGAGTTCAGCCTCCGCGCCGCCTCGGATGCGCTGCCGATGCGGGATGCCTTCGCCGTGCTGTTCTTCGTCTCCGTCGGCATGCTCTTCGACCCAGCGGCCCTCCTGCAGTCGCCCTGGGCGATTGCCGCGGCCCTGGCGATCGTGCTCGTGGCCAAGCCGCTGGCAGCGCTCGCGATCGTCCTCGCGCTTGGCTATCCACGGCGGGTCGCCATGCCTGTGGCGGTGGCACTCGCCCAAATCGGCGAGTTCTCGTTCATTCTCGCCTCCCTCGGAGCCCAGCTCGGCGTGATGCCGGCCGAGGCCGTCAACACGCTTGTCGCGACGGCGATCGTGTCGATCACACTCAATCCCCTTCTCTACCGGTCGATCGACGCCTGGGAACGCTGGCTCGTGCGGCAATTGCCGGCTACGAACCAGACGGGCAATGAGGAGCCGGCGGCCGAGCAGGCTCCGGTGCAACGGGCGATCGTCGTCGGCTACGGGCCGGTTGGCCAGACCGTCACGCAACTCTTGCTCGACAACGAGATCGAGCCCACGGTGATCGAACTGAACCTCGACACCGTCCGGCGACTCAAGGCCTTCGACGTGCGGGCGATCTACGGTGACGCCAGCCGACCGGAGGTGCTCGCGGAGGCCGGCGCAGCCCAGGCGGCGAATCTCATCCTTACGTCGGCCGCCGGCAGCCTCGACGAGGAAGTCATTCGCCGGGCCAAGGAACTCAATCCCGGCATCCACGTGCTGGCCCGCACGCAGTACGTCCGTGAGCTACCGAAGCTCCAGCGGGCCGGCGCCGAGGACGTATTTGCAGCGGAGGGTGAGGTGGCCCTGGCTTTCGCCGTCCGGATTCTCGAACGGCTCGGCGCGAGCGGCGAACAGATCGACCGCGAGCGACAGCGGGTTGAAGCCACGTTCCGCAGCGGATAGCCTGCACGCGAAAGAGCATGCAGATTTTCGACGATTTCGACGCGTGGGGGGATGCCGTTCGCGGGGCCGATCTGCGGCTCGCGTGCGACGCCGTCGAGGTGCGATCGTGGCGGCTGGCAACCCGGCTGCTCGGCCGAGCCGTCGTGCAGACGGCATTCGAAGGCGGGGGCAACCTGTGCTTCGGCGGCAATTCGCATGCTGGGCCGCTGCTGTTTCTGCCTGTCACGCACTCCGAGCAGCATGTCGTGAACTGCGAACCGCTCGGCGAGGATGGCGTGCTGCTCATCCCACCTGGTGCGGATTTCCGGATTCGCGTCCAGCGCCGCGCCCACGCATGGTGCTCGGTGGCCCTGCCTGCGGACTTTCCTCTGCAATCGCATGCTCCTTCGAGCGGTCAGGGACCGAGCCGGATCATCCGCTGCGGATCCCATGCCACGGGGCGGCTTCGAGAACTCGTTACACGGCTCGCGGTCGATCCGGCGGTCGCCGGTCCCTCGACGCCGGCCCAGGAGGCCGCGTGCGCGGCGATCCTGAAGGCGGCGGCAGCCTGCCTCGCGGCCCCTGCCGCGGAGCCGAAGCGGGGGGGGCGGCCGCAACAGGATCGCGGTGCGATCATCCGCTCTGCCCTGGGGCACCTGGAGGAGAACTGGTGCGGGCGACCATCGGTCGCTGCGCTGGCGGATACGTGCGGGGTGACCGAGCGAACACTCGCCCGTGCCTTTCACGACACCTACGGCATCAGCCCGCTCGCATACATCAACCTCCGGCTGCTGCACCGCGTGCGGCGAAGTCTGCATGCGACGCGACATGACGACACGACCGTATCGCAGGTGCTCACGGCCCACGGCATCTGGGATTTCGGCCGCTTCGCGGCGCGGTACCGCCGGCAGTTCGGCGAGCCACCGTCCGCCACCCTGCACCGCTGCCGCGGGTGAACGGAAGGCGACGCCGACGTCTGGTCACCGCGAGGTCGGGCTCGTGACCGCTTCCATCACCCGGTTGAGGTTGAAGCTGCCCGGTTTCTGCCGCGGCGGAAACTCCCGGAAGCTCTGGAGCCACTCGCCCACATAGCCGGCCGCTGGCGCGATCATGAACATGTGCTCCAGATACCACCGCTGATAGTCCATGCCGATGTCCTGGGCCAGCTCGAACGGATCCATCCTCAGGTTCACGAGCGTGGGCGCCCGCAGTTCCTCGAACGGCTGCTGCCACACGTGCATGCCGTGTGCCGTCTGCTTGAGGAACGTGGCCTTCCAGTTGCCATAGCGGAGGGCGGCCACGCTGCCGTCGTCGGTCCAGTAGATGAATTCCTTCCGCGGCCACTCGGCCGTACCCCGCAGGGCCGGCCCCAGGTCGTAGCCGTCGAGATGCACCTTGTAGGTGCGGTCGCCGATCCGCCGCCCCTTCTTCAGTTCCTCTTTTGCGGTCGAATCGCCGGCCGCCGCCACGAACGTGGTGAGCATGTCTTCGTGGGCGGCGATGTCGTTGACCACGGTACCGGGCTTGATCGTGCCGGGCCACTTGATCGCACAGGGCACTCGGTAGCCCCCTTCCCACTGCGTGTTCTTCTCGCCGCGGAACATCGTCGTGCCGCCGTCCGGCCAGGTAAAGGCCTCGGCACCATTGTCCGTCGAATACATCACGATCGTGTTCTCGGCGAGGCCCAGTTCGTCGAGCTTCGCGAGGACCTCACCGACCTGGCGGTCGTGCTCCACCATGCCGTCAGCGTAGATGCCAAGGCCCGTCTTGCCCGCGACACCTTCTTTCAGGTGCGTGAAGATGTGCATCTTGGTGGAGTTCCACCAGATGAAGAACGGCTTGCCGGACTGCTTCGCGCGGTTCATGAAGTCGAACGTCTTGGCATTCACCTCCTCGTCGATCGTCGCCATCCGCTTCTTCGTCAGCGGGCCGGTGTCGGTGATCTTTCCGTTGGCGAACGAGTGGATCACGCCCCGCGGGCCATACCGCTTCTTGAACTCGGGGTTCTTCGGGTAGTCGGGGTGCTCGGGCTCCTCCTCGGCATTGAGGTGGTAGAGATTGCCGTAAAACTCGTCGAAGCCGTGGTTCGTCGGCAGCATGTCGTCACGGTCGCCGAGGTGGTTCTTGCCGAACTGGCCGGTCATGTAGCCGCGAGCCCTGAGGAGCGTCGCGATCGTCGGATCCTCTTTCTGCATTCCTTCGGGGGCGCCGGGGAGCCCCACCTTCGTGAGTCCCGTGCGAATCGGCGACTGGCCGGTGATGAAGGCAGCTCGCCCCGCGGTGCAGCTCTGCTGGCCGTACCAGTCGGTGAACAAAGCCCCCTCGCGGGCGATGCGGTCGATGTTGGGCGTCTTGTAACCCATCATGCCGAGGTTGTAGGCCCCGACGTTGAACTGGCCGATGTCGTCGCCCCAAATGACGAGGATGTTGGGCTGCTTCGGAGACTGTGCGACGGCCCCTGCTGCACCGGTGGCCCAGGCCATGCAGGCGACCGCCATCACGCACCACAACCGGGCCATTCGAATGCCAACCTGACTCATGCCTGTTCTCCGCATGCATCTGAAAGGAACTGACGGCGCGACCGCGTCGCCGTCCCCAAGTCTCGTCATGGTGCGAATCAGCCCGTGTTCGGCAATCCACTTTCCGACAAAACCATGCCGGCTCGACAGCGCAGCGAAACGCCCGCGCGGAGCGACTGCCCCACGCGGGCGACTCGGAAGCCTGGAGCTGGGGCCGCCCCGGTTAACGGGTGCTGGCGACGGTCTTCACCGCCGGCTTCGCCGGGCTCGATGCGACGCTGGCCGCCGGGGCCGCCGTCGAAGCGATCGTGCAGCAGGCCGACGGCAGGATCACCGACTCCCGCACCACGGTGTAGCTGCACACCGGGCGGTAGCAGCACGACGGCGCACAGCTCGTCACGCAGGCCGTCTCACACACCGGCGCACACCGGGCCGGCTCGCAGCAGACCGGCGCCGAATAGCACGGGTCGCAACAGACCGGGGCACAACAGGCCCGCCGATGATGCCGATGGCCACACGCCTCGGCGTCCCACGCAACCGCCACCACAGCCATGCAGGTGAGCGTTCCAACCAACCGCAGAAAAATCTTGCCAGCCATGGGAGGAAGCCCTCTCGAGAACCTCGGGATGACCGGCGCTGCCCCGACAGGGGACAGCCCGTCCCGAGGGCCCGCAACGGTACGGTGAACCTTTCCGCGCGGGCAACGCGGCGGAAGGAATTCCTCGGAGACAACGCGGGAATCTCGGCCGGACAGTTTGCCGACGGCGGTCTCAGCCGCGAGCCAGGGCCGCGACCGCGTCGGCCAGCCGATCGACCTCGGCACGCGTGTTGTAGAAGGCCAGCGAAGGGCGGACGGTGGCCTCGAGGCCATACCGCCGGAGCGACGGCTGGGCGCAATGATGGCCAGCCCGGACGGCGATCCCTTCCCGGTCAAGCGCCCGCCCGATCTCGACCGTGTCTCGGCCGGGAAGTACGAACGAGAGCACGCCCACCTTCTCCCGCGCCGTGCCGATGAGCCGCAGGCCGTCGATCGCCGTGAGCTTGCCGGTCGCGTATTCGAGCAACTCGTGCTCGTAGGCCGCGATCCGTTCGCGGCCCAGACGCGTGACGTAGTCGAGCGCCGCACCGAGGCCGATCGCATCGGCGATGTTGGGCGTGCCGGCCTCGAACTTCGCCGGCGGCCCGGCATACGTCGTGTGGGCGAACGTGACGTCCTGGATCATGTTGCCGCCCCCCTGCCAGGGCGGCAGTGATTCCTGCGCCTCGCGGGTCATGTAGACGGCACCAATGCCCGTGGGCCCGAAGATCTTGTGGCCCGAGAAGACGTAGAAATCGCAGCCGATCCGCCGCACATCCACCGGAAAGTGCGACACGCTCTGGGCGCCGTCGATGACGACCCGGGCGCCGCGAGCCTTTGCCATCCCGGTCATGAGTTCGACCGGCAGGATCGTGCCCAGCGAGTTGGAGGCATGCGAGAGCGAGACGACCCGCGTGAGCGGGCCGAGCAGCCGTTCGTAGGCCTCGAGGATCACGTCGCCGCGGTCGTCGAGCGGTGCCACCCGAATCACGGCCCCCGTTCGCTCCGCCACCATCTGCCAGGGCACGATGTTGGCATGGTGCTCCAGTTCCGTGAGTACGATCTCGTCTCCCCGCCGCAGTCCAGGCGCGAGGATGTTCGCGAGCAGATTGATGCCCTCGGTGCAGCCGCGGACGAACACGATCTCGTCGGGACTTGCGACACCGAGAAACCGCTGGATGGTCTGCCGAGCATGCTCGTAGGCATCGGTGGCCCGAGCCGCGAGCGTGTGGGCGCCGCGATGAATGTTCGAGTTGTCGTGGGCGTAAAAATGGGCCAGCGCGTCGATCACCGCCTGCGGCTTCTGCGTCGTAGCCGCGTTGTCGAGCCAGGCCAAAGGCTTCCCATGCACCCGCTGTTCCAGGATGGGAAAGTCACGGCGGACGGCATCGACATCGAACAGCCCGACGATCGACGGCGCGACCGCACCGCCGGACCGGGGCGGTACGGCCGCGGGCAGTTCCAGGTGATTGAGCCCGCGAATCCGGCCGAGGAACGACCGCAGCCCGGAGAGGTCCGTGGCAGGCGCGGCGGCAGGGAGAGGAGTGGACGGCGGCGCGGAAAAGTCAGGCAAGGACGGGAGCCCGGACATGGCCGGAACGACAGCCTGTGCAGCGCCACCGGTCGGCGCGTCAGGAAATCCCGACTGGGCCGCAGGCAGCGACGGACCTCCGCCTGGTGCCGCCACTGCGTCATGCAGCAGCCGTGCGGCGATCCGCGAGATGTCGTCCGGGGATGGATTCATGGCCGCGTTACTTGGGAGTGGACTTGCGGTGCTCGTAGTCGTGGTAGTAGCCGACCTCGACGTTTTCGAGCACACCGACCGCGTCGTCGGTCAGCACCGCCAGCGAGAAGTAGTTCGTCAGCAGATACGAGGCCACGCCTAGGCTGTCGAGGCCCATCAGCCGTGCCGACAGGCTCGGCATGATCTCACCCGGGATCCCCGTCTGGTGCAGACCCACCACGCCCTGGTCAGCCTCGCCCACACGCACCAGCACGATGCTCGTCGTCCCGAACGACTGGTTCGAGCCATACC
>JBAVTF010000115.1:0-122478 GCA_049695995.1 Pirellulales bacterium
GGCGTGCACTGGCCGTAGACCGCCGCCGTGGAGAGCCCGGCCGCGGGCCGCACGATCACCGCCGGCAGCGGCGGAATATCGGCCACGGAATCGAGCACTTCGCCGCGGCCGCTGGCGATCGCCGGGCCGCCCGCGAAGAACCAGGGGACGTCGCTGCCGATTCGGGCGCCGACGGCCGCCAGCTGTGGAGGCGACCAATCGAGTCCCCAGACGCGTGCCGCCGCCATGAGCACCGCGGCCGCATCGCTTGAGCCGCCGCCAAGTCCGGAGCCAGCCGGAATCTCCTTCGCGAGGTCGATCTCGAGGCCCTGTGAGACACCGGCCTCGGCGGCGAGCGCCTCGGCGGCCCGCACCACGAGGTTGCGGCCGTCGGTCGGCACATCGCCGGCCAAGATGCTGCCGTCGGCGGTGGCGAGCGCACCGGCGTAGCGCACCCGCAGTGAAATGTCTGGATTCTCGGTCGCCCGCACGACGAGCGTGTCGTGAAGCGAGACCGGCACCATCAGCGACTCGATCTCGTGGTAGCCGTCGGAACGGCGGGCGAGCACGGCGAGCGACAGGTTGAGCTTGGCTGGCGCGCGAACGGTCAGCGACTCACGAGCGGCGACGGTTGCTGGTTCCGCGGGCATGGAAAAGCCACCACCCTCGAGCGGTTCGCGAGATTCCCCCTCGCCAAACCGTCGCGCACTCTACCCCCCGCCCGGGCTGTGGTCAATCCGGACCCGCGCCCGGCGGCGTGGGCCGTTTCCCGGAACTCACCGCCAATTTGCGACGAATGCGAGCGTGACCAGGGACAGCACGAGGCCAATTGCGACCAGGACGGCCAAGAGAATGGCGATGCTGCGGCCGGCCCAGAGGTCGTCGCGGATCATCTCCACGCGGTCGTCCTTGGCAAACGACTGGTTCCAGACGGGAAATCGCCGGTCGTCGTAGACCCAGCGGGTGCGTTCTTCCAGGTGCTGCTGGCTCATGGCGGGGGCGTGAGGTTTGCGGGGTAAGATTGAGAAAATCTACCCCACGGGAATCGGGCATGCCAGAGCGGGCAGCCCCTCGGCCACCCGGCCTCACCGCACCCCGCCCACACCATGGAACTGACCACCTCACGGCATCTCCTCGAGCCTGACGACGGCGTAGCGGCCTGGCTCACCGCCCATGGCCAGCCTGCCTGGCGGGCCAAGGCGATTCGTCGCTGGCTGTTCGCCGGCCGGGCGATGTCATTCGCCGACATGACCGACCTGCCGGCGGCGGTGCGGGCCGAGCTCGAGGCCGACTTCACGATCTGGACCACGTCGATCGCGATGCACCATCGGGCCGACGACGGCACCGAGAAGCTCCTCCTCGAGCTAGCCGATGGCCACCGCATCGAGTGCGTGCTCTTGCGAGATGGCGACCGGCGGACCGTGTGCATCAGCTCCCAGGTGGGCTGCGCGATGGGCTGTGTTTTTTGTGCGAGTGGCATCGACGGTGTCGTGCGAAACCTCACCACCGGCGAGATCGTGGAGCAACTGCTGCGGCTCGCGCGACTCCTCCCGCCGCATGAGCGGCTCAGCCACATCGTGGTGATGGGCATGGGCGAGCCGCTCGCGAATCTCGACCGGCTGCTGCCGGCACTCGCGCTGGCGCAGCATCCCGATGGCCTCGGCATCTCGCAGCGGCGGATCACGATCTCGACCGTGGGGCTGCCGCCGGCGATGGACCGACTCACTGCAGAGAACCCCGGTTATCATCTCGCCGTCTCGCTCCATGCCGCCGACGACGAGCTGCGGACGCGACTCGTTCCCGTGAACAAGGCGATCGGCGTGGAGGCGGTGATGGCCGCAGCCGACCGCTACTGGGAAGCCTCGGGCCGCCGGCTCACGTTCGAGTACGTCCTGCTCGGCGAAGTGAACGACTCGCCGGACCACGCCCGCCGGCTCGCCCGGCTCATCGGCGGCCGCGC
Source organism: Pirellulales bacterium (assembly GCA_049695995.1). GTDB lineage: Bacteria > Planctomycetota > Planctomycetia > Pirellulales > UBA1268 > QWPN01. Next base: position 1,940 of record JBAVTF010000115.1, read on the forward strand.
GGCCCTGCTCAACGTGATCCCCTACAACCCCGTCGCCGGCATGCCGTGGAAGGAGCCCACGAACGATGCCCGAGAGCGGTTCATCGGCGTGCTCGATTCAGCCGGCATCAACGTGCAGATCCGTCGCCGCAAGGGAGCTCGGATCAACGCGGCCTGCGGACAGCTTCGTCGGCTGGCGGCCCAGGCAACGAGTGATCGGCCGCCGGCCAGTCAATCGCCAGTGGCTCAGACGAAGGAGCCGAACAGCAGCACGGCGGCGAGCACGACGCCGAGGATGCCCCCCAGCCACACCGCCCAGTGAACGGTGGCCAGGCCGATCGCAGCCGGATCCTCATGGCGAGTGGCGGCAAACACGAGGCTCGCCAGGGCAAGAAGCGGAAGCCCGAAGAACACGCCCGGCACCCGGTCGGCCAGTTGTGCGAACAGCATCGTCGGCATCACGTCGAACATCGAAACGTTTCCCTTTCCCTGGGTGCGCGGCAGTGCCGCCGCTAGGTCTTCGTGGCAGCCGGCTGCCCGCCGCTCCCTGCCGCTCCGTCCGTGGCCTGTTCGCCGGACGCTTCTCCATCCTGTTTTTTTGATTTCTTCGACTTGGAATCCGGCACCTCACGGAGCGGACCGGCCCACGCGTCGTAGACGACGAGCAGGTTGAGCATGCCCGCGAGCACGGTGTAGAGCGTGCCAATGTCGAAGCTGCGGCCGAGCCGCTCGTGCCAGATCGAGAGCTGGTCGATCGTGCACTGTTTGAACGGTGGCCGGTCGACGAAGGCTTTGCGTTCGAGGCTCGGTTCAGCGGCGAGCACGCGTTCGGCGTAGGCAGCCGAGACGAACTGCCCCTGGCGGAGCGGCGGCGCAAACCATGAACTCGTGAGGTAGGGCTGGCGGGCGGCGCCCGAGAGCCGCATCGACTGGAGGACGGCAGGTACGGCGACGGCGCCGATGCCGGCCTGGCCGAGGAATGCCAGCCGCGTCTCGCCCGGTCGCCAGGAGGCATAGACGACCCGGCCATCGCCGAGCCAGAGGCCGACGATCAACGCCGTGAGCAGGCCCCCCATGAACAGGCCGCCCTTCGTGGTGCGACGCTGGTAGAGCTGGCCGAGGCCGGGCACGAGCCAGGAGAGCACGGCCGCGAGGGCGGGATTACGGAGGTCGATCGTCGAGCCGTCGTCCGGCGAGATGGCGACGAACCGCGGCGGTGCGGAATCCTGGCGAGCCACGATTGAGTACCCATGGAGGACGACCGACGCAGTCTATGGCATGTCCTGGCGGCCTGGAATGACCCGCCCGCACGAGGGCGTTTGCCGCCGCTTTCCATCTGCTACGATCCCAGCCATTCGCGTTTGCGGACACTTCGCAGATCAGGATCGTGATGCATCGCAGACTGTTCGTTGTCGCTGCTGCCCTCGTCGTGGGCGGCTGCTCGTCCAAGAAAGCCAGGTCCGGGCTCGACCGCCTGCCTGCCGGCCCCGCCGGGGCTCGCAAGCGGATGAAGGGTCCGCAGACGATGGGCAACCTGCTCGTCGCCAGCTACATCGACGACCTCAAGAGCCCGCAGGCGCAGAAGCGGCTGCGGGCGGCCGAGGAACTCGGCAACATGGGCGACGGCGCGAAGACCGCCCTGCCCGCGTTGCAGAAGCTCACGTCCGACAAGGACCCGAAGGTGAGCGCCGCGGCGAAGCAGGCGATCGCGTCGATCAAGAAGTAGAGAGGCTCGTCAGCCCCAGAACCGGCGAACGACCTGGAACCGCGGGGCTGTGGCTGCGGCGGGGGACGTGGCTGCCGACTCGGTGTGCTGCTGCTCGTCGATCCAGGTCGGAGCCAGCTCGCGCCAGACCCGTTCGACGGTGGCCGCATCGACTCGCTCGGCGGAGTCGCCTGCCGCGGCGACGAGGGCCAGTCGGGCGAGCGTGACCACCGTGCGGGGCACGCCGCCGGCAAACCGGGTCAGCGTCGCCACGGCCTCGGGCGAAAAAGTGTCGTCGGCGCCGCCGACGCGGCGGAGTTCGTGGACGAGGAAGGCGGCCACCTCGGCCTCACTCCATGGCGTCAGCTCGATCCGCACGGCCGCCCGATGCCGTACGGCAGCCGGCACGGCGGCAAGGCCTGCCGGTGAGGCGGTGGCGACCACGAGCGTGCGGGCAAAACGGGGCTCGACTGCGGCGACGATCCGCTCGATCCCCCCGACTGCATCGACAGGGCCGAGATCGACGTCGTCGAAAATGAGTACCGTCGTCCGTTCCATGAGCGTGTTTTCGCGGAGCCTGTCCTCGAGCTTCTGCCAGGCTCGCAGCGGTTCCGCGCGGCTGAGCGGATCGAGTGGCAGGCGTTCCAGCAGCAGATCGAGCCACTCGCCAGCCGGCAGGCCTCGCAGGGACAGCACCGCCACCTCGGCTCCCAGCCCGCCGAGGCGGCGGGCGGCGACGGCGGCCAAGTGGCTCTTGCCCATGCCGGCGTCGCCGACGACGAGGCATGACCGCTGCCGCTCCTCGATCACCCACTCCAGTCGCGCGAGCGCCTCGTCCTGCGAGGCTCCGCAGTAAAAGGCCTCGGGCTCGAGGCTACCGACGAACGGCGGGTCGGTGTGCGTGAGGCGATCGCGTACCATGGCCGAAGTGTAGCGACGGAGGATCCACCGGTCAGGATGAACTTCGCCGTGAAAACAGGGTTTTTCGAGCCGCGGTTGCATCCAGATCCGACACAGTGCTTCGATTCATGAGCGAACGGTTTTTCATTCCGAGTCCGCCAGTGGGCGGCCGCGTGGTACTCACCGCCGACGAGGCGCGGCACCTCATTCGCGTCCTGAGAGCCCGCGTGGGTGACGATGTAGTCGTGTTTGCCGGCGAGGGAGTCGAGTGGCCCGCGCGCGTCACACGCCTCGCCCGCGACGAGGCCGAGCTCGAGACGGGGGCGGCGCGGCAGGATCCGCCGCTCGTCAGCCCCTCGCTGTCGATCGCCGTGGCGCTGCCGAAAGGGGAGCGGCAGAAGTGGCTCGTCGAGAAGCTGACGGAGCTCGGCGTGGCCCAACTCATCCCCCTGGAGACCGAGCGGGGCGTGGCGGAGGCAACGCCGGCGGCCCGTGAGCGGCTGAGGCGCGGCGTGATCGAGGCCTGCAAGCAATGCGGCCGCAACACGCTGATGGCAATCGGTGAGCCGCGAACAGTGGCCGCGGTGCTCGCCGACATGCCGTCTGGCAGCAGCGCGGTCATCGCCGATCCGGGCGGCCCACCGCTCGACCCTCGCGGTCTCGCCGCCGGTGCGACGAACCTCCTCGCGCTCGTCGGTCCCGAAGGGGGCTTCACCGCGGCGGAGATCGCCGCGGCCGAGCAGGTCAGTGCGATCCGCGTCAGCCTCGGCCCGCACATCCTCCGGATCGAGACGGCCGCGATCGCCCTCGCCGCGCGGCTGGCCCAGGCACGTTTTTAATCGCAGCAGGGGCAGCGCTGCGGCACGTCGATCACGAGCGTCGCCGCGTACGCCGTTTTTTCGTACCCCTCCCCCTTCTCGTCTGGCTTCACGAGGTGTGTCACGACGAGGATCACGTTGCCATCCTTGGGCGTGTAGCTGCACCGCCCCTCGGCGTCGGTTCGGCGTTCATGCGCTGTATCGAACCCCTCTGACAGTGTCGTGCCCCGCGGGACGAACGACACCACCTGGTCGGCTAACGGCCGCCCCTTGAACAGGAGTTTCACGGTGATCGGCTTGTCCGGCCCGCAGCCGATCACGGGATGACTCTCCAGCACGAATTCCAACGGGTGGCCGAGCGGACCTGGAAGCGGGCCTTGCGGCTTCGCCGGTGCGTCAAGCGACTCCGAGGCGAGGAAGTAGGTCTTGCCCCCCTTGAATCCCATGGCCCCGTGTCGCACACCCTGCCGAAAGTGGCCGACGCAGTGCAGCCCCTCGACGGCGGGCACGAATCGCCCCGACCAAAAGCCCTCCTTCGGGGCGTAACCGAGATCGACCATGTCGGGCACGAGGTCGGTGGTCCGGCCATCGGGGCCGACCACCTCGATCCGCACCTCGTCGAGTGAGCCGACCTTACTCGCGATCTTGAAGTCGCGGTGGTCGTTGCCATGGTTGCCAAGGAACAGGCCAACGTGCACGACGTCGTCGGGCCGCACGAGTCGCGGCGCTGCCTCGAGCCACGTGTCGTGAGCCCATACGGGAAGCGGGCTGATCGTCAGGCAGATCCCCGCCAGCATGAAATGGAATGCATGCATCGAAACGTTCTTTCTCTGTGAGTTAGTCAAGGTTCACCACCTCTCCGCCGTTGATGCTGTGGAGTGCCCGGTGCACGGCCAGATCGATTTCGTCAGTGAGAAACGCCACGTGGCCGTCGGCGAAGAGCACATTGGCCCCGCCGCGATGCCAACTCCGGGGGCCGAAGAAGCCGGACCAGTGGACGACGTAGTCGGGGATCTGGCTGTTGGGGGGCAGGAAGCCGTTCGTGAGGCTGTTGCCCGCCGTGGTGGCGGCCCAGGCGAGTCCCCGGCCGCGCATCGACGGGCTGCTCGCGCCCCGCCAACTCGTAATCGACCGCCACTGGTTGACGAGCGAATCGATGCTCTCCGTAGTGGGCGTGGCTCCGCTTGGAGGCACGAGCGTGCCGCTGTTCCAGCCCGTGGAGCCGTTGAGTGTGTACTGATATGGAAACGGAGGCGGCGACCCGGCGGGAAAGGTCGTGTCGTTGCCGATGCTGCGCACCGCTTCGCTACTGATCACGCTCTTCGACGTGCCGTCGCTGATCTGCGAGATCCGGACCTTCGAGTTTTCGTACACGATCCCGTCGGTGGGTTTGGCGAAGTTCCAGAGCATTCCGCCCTGCCCGTTGGCCGTGGCGCTCCCGATGCTCACCATGTAGTTGTTGCCGCCGTAGCTGAAACTGCCAGACGTTTGCACAGCCGGCGCCCCATCACTGGGGCAGAGCAGCACCTGGATCGGCGTGGCGAACGCGGTGACGAAAGCCGGATTGGGCTCCTGCGAGGAGAACGTGCCGCGAAACGCCGCCTGCTTGAAGTCGAAGGTGTCGGCCAGCGTCGCCTCCTCCATGTAGGGCAACACCCGCGCGTGCAGCGACCAGCCTCCCCCAGCCGACCAGGCGGCGGTGCCTGATGGCCGCACATCGGTCGATGGAAAGTGTCGCCGACCACTTTCAAAGTTCAGCAGTCCGAGTCCGAACTGCCTCAGGTTGCTCGTGCAGCTCATGCGTCGGGCCGCCTCGCGGGCCGACTGCACTGCAGGAAGGAGGAGACCGATCAAAGTGCCGATGATTGCGATGACGACCAGCAGCTCGACGAGCGTGAAGGCTCGCCTGAGCCGCGGGCCGGCAGGCCTCGCGGGGGTCTGGGTATGCATGGAGGGAGCGAGTCCGTGTGTGGATGTGGATGTGGAGTGGTGCCTGAGCAGCCGCGGTCGCGCACGGCTGCAGCCGTGAGGAGGCGGCGAAACAGCGCACAGGCGCGGGCGACCGCAGTGGCCGCACGTGCCCTCTGAGGGCCGGCAGAATGCCGCGTCAGGCGGCCCGGGGCGGCGGCAGGGCAGGGGCCGCAGAGATGCTGTCGGCGGCATGATCGCCGCAGATGCAGACTTCGACGAAAGGCGATTGCAGCGAGAGTTCGACCCGTGGTGGCGGCAGTGAACCACTGGCCGCGAGCCATTGGGTGACAATGCCACCGCAGGCGAGCATCGCCTGGAGCGTCACGGTGCGGAGTCGCGATGGCGCGGGTGACGCGGGCGGCGTGGCCTCTTTCTCTTCACGCGCACCGGCGCTGCAGCAGGTCGGCTTCTTCGTGGCCTTGGCGGCGCAGCATCCGCCGGCCGGCGCTGTCGGGGCGGCATCGGCCGCGACCCGGCGTTCGAGCGCGACGAGCACGGCTGGTTCGACGCCGTGGGCCTTCGCCCAGGCGAGCCGCTCGGCAGGCGTGTGGCAGCAGCAGTTTGCGAAGCACTGCTCGGCCGTCGCGCAGCCGCACGGTTTATCCATGCAGGGGAACGGCCAGGAGCGGTCCTTGGCGGCGAGCCGCGTGTCGGCCACCGCGTCACCGCGCGGCGCCAGCATGCCCAGGGGCAGCGGCAGGCCGCTGGCGAGGAGCGCATAGCCGGCGATCGCCAGCCATGTCGTCGCCCGCTGCAGCCATGCAGGACTGTTCATGCAGGACAGGCTACGACCATAGCCAATCCCGGTCAAACGCCGGCCCGCCTATCGCGGTGCGACCGAGCGATTGAAAAGACCGGTCGTTTCTGGTCGTTGATAGAATAATATACGCACGTACACTTTTCTGGTCACTTGTGGCGGGCGGATGCTTGTCGGCGGAGGTGATCCGATGACGACCGCCAGCATGGTCACGACGGCCGAGCTGCTTTTTCAGGTGGCACCGGGCCTCGGCCGCTGCGAGCTCGTCGGCGGAGAGTTGCGCATGAGGTCACCGGCGGGTTCACGGCATGGGGCCGTCACGCTCCGCATCGCGACGCTGCTGGCCAACCATGTCGATGCCCACGGCCTCGGCCAGGTGTTCGCGGCTGAAACCGGCTTCATCTTGGCCCGCAATCCCGACACCGTGCGGGCGCCTGACGTCGCCTTTGTCAGCCGATACCGCCTCGAGACCGGTCTGCCGACCGGCTATTTCCCTGGCCCTCCCGATCTGGCTGTGGAAGTGCTGTCGCCCGACGACCGCCCCGCAGCCGTCGCGGCGAAGACCGCCGATTGGCTCGCCGCCGGCACGCGGCTCGTGTGGATTGTCGACCCCGCGACGCAATCGCTCGCAGCCCATGCTGCGGACGGAACCATCACCCGGTTCATGGCTTCTGACAAAGTGCCTGCCGGCGACGTCGTGCCCGGTTTTTCGCTGGCACTCGACCGCATCTTCAGCTGACGCGTGCAGCGGCGCCACGGAGCGGCACCGTCGTCACAGAGCCCAGATGGAGTCACATGGCCCGGACGTAGTCGATCGCCGCCGCGAGCTCCTCGCGGGCGGTTCGCTCCTCGACCGGCTCGAGGCCGATCCAGCCGCGATAGGCCCGTTCCTCGAGGGCGGCGAACACCACCGGCAGATCGACCTGGCCAGTGCCGAGCGCGACCGCCCGACCACGGCCGGCGAAGGCGCCGGCCACCGCGTCGGTGGCGTGCACGCTCTCGATGTGCGGGCCGAGTGTGTCGACGGCCGCGACGGGATCGTGGCCATGCACGACGAGGGCACCCGTCACGAGGTCACAACTGACCGCTGCCTCCGGCACGCTGGCGATGAGTCGCGCCAGATCGGTGGGGCTCGCGCGGCCCACCTCGGCGCAGAGCGTGGCCCCGACCCGCTGGCCCCACAGGCCGATGTCGGTGAGCACGTCCACGAGCAGTTGCCACTGCGGGCCTTCAGCCTCTGGTGGGATGTCGCCCAGGTGGTTGAGCACGATGCGGGCGCCGAACGCGTGGGCCAGATCGAGGGCCCGCTTCGTGGCGGCGATTCGACCCTCGAGCCGGTCGGCATCGGCATAGCCACCGCGGGTGCGGAACGTGACCGCCGACACGACGATCCCTTCGTCGCCGAGCCATTTGCGGATCTGTCGCAGGCCGGTCTGCGTGAGCTGGTCGGGGGCGAGGCCGCCGCGGGCGTCGAGTTCCACCGCCGCGAGGCCGAGATCGCGGGCCCGGCGCAGGGCTGTTCGCAGGTCGCGGGAGAGCGACACGGCGGCGGCGGAAAGGCGAGAGGTGTCCAAGACTGTGACCTAGCGTGATCCACAAAACCGAGATCAGACCCGAGAGCATAGTATTCTGTCGCTATGCCCTCGCTCGCCCAGGTCACTGCCGAACTCGAAAGAATCGCCCCGCTGCGGCTGGCGGCCGAGTGGGACGCCGTCGGCCTGCTCGTGGCACCGCGGCGGGACGCCATCGGCCGGGTGCTGACCTGTCTGTCGCTGACGCCCGCGGTAGCCGCCGAGGCCGTCCAGGAGCGGGCCGATCTCGTCGTCACGCACCATCCGCTGCCGTTTCGACCCGTGGGACGGATCACCGGCGACACTGGCACAGGCCGGGTGCTGCTCGACCTCGTGCACGGCGGGTGCGGTGTCTGGAGCAGTCACACGGCCTGGGACTCGGCAGCCGGCGGAATCAATGATCAGCTGGCCGCGCTCATCCGACTGGCGCACGTGTCACCGATCGAGCCTGATGCCGAACTGCCCCTCGCGGGTTTCGGCCGTGCCGGCACGGCCCCCGATGGCGCGAGCGTCGCCGACGTGGGCCGGCGCATCGCCGCCGCGCTGAATGTGACGGTCGTAGAGATTGTCGGCGATGCCGATCGGCCCGCTGGTCGTGTTGGGATCGTCTGCGGCTCCGGGGGCAGTGCGGTTGCGGCGGTGCGCCGCGGCGGCTGCCAGACGCTGCTCACGGGCGAGCTCAAGCTGCACGAGGCGCTTGAGGCCGAAGCCGCCGGCCTGGCCGTGATTGCCGTGGGGCACCACGCCAGCGAGCACTTTGCCATGCAGACCCTCGCCGAGCGGCTGGCCACGGCGATTCCGGGCCTCGTCTGCCAGGCGAGCCGCGCTGACCGCGATCCATTTACCGCCGTGGCGGTCTCCGACCGACCGGCGCTTTGATCCGGGGTTTTTGCGCGCTATCCTCTAGCTGTGGTTCAGGCGTCGCCCTCCCAATGACCCAAGGCGGTTTTATGGCCCGGTTTCTCACCGCCCTGCCGGTCTACAACGAGGTCGCTCACGTAGGGGGTGTGCTCGACGAGGTGCTCGCCATTACGCCCGACGTTCTCGTGGTGGATGACGGCTCCACCGACGGCACGTCCGACCTGCTCGCCGCCCGTCGCGACGTGCGGGTCGTGCGGCATGCGGCCAATGCCGGCTACGGCGCCGCACTGGCGACGGCATTTCGCGAGACGCTGGCCGGCCCCTGGGACGGACTCGTGACGATCGACTGCGACGGCCAGCATCAGCCGCGGCTGATCCCGGAATTCGTGGCGGCATGCACCGACGGCACCGCCGATCTCGTAAGCGGAAGCCGATACCTCCAGCGTTTCCCCGGCGACAGCGAGCCGCCGGCGGCGCGGCGGCGGATCAATGCCGAGATCACGGCCGAGATCAACGGGCGGCTCGGGCTGACCCTGACTGACGCCTTCTGCGGGTTCAAGGCCTACTCGCGACGGGCTCTTGAATCGCTGGCCATCACAGAGACCGGCTACGCGATGCCCCTCGAGGTCTGGGTGCAGGCCGCGGCAGCCGGGCTGCGGATCGTGGAGTTGCCCGTGCCGCTGCTGTATCTCGATCTGGCGCGGAGTTTCGGGGGCGCACTGGACGATGCCGCGACCCGTCTGGCCTATTATCGCCGCGTGCTCGACCGGGCCGAGGCGGCTGTCGCCATCGATGCGGTCGTCGGCACACACGCGGCGTCCTAAAGGCCGCTGGGCATTCCGCAGCCCCAATCCGCAGCCCCGAGGGGTCTCGTTTCACGCAATGCCTCCGTTTCGCCGCACCCATCGGGCTCCGGATGCGACCGGGGCGAAGATCATCGACCCGCCCGTGCGGGGTTCGGCCGACGGCTTGGGTGGATCGATCGAGGCCCTCGTCGACAACAACCGACTCCTGCGGGCCGCGTTCGACACGCGGATCGGAGACCTCAAGCTCTGGGAACTCGTCGCGGCGACCCGCCGCGAGGTGCTCACGGTGGCCGCGGAATACTCGCGCAGCTACCGCGACATCGTGCGGCCTGACAACGTGGCCGAGTGGATCGCACGGCCGATCATCATGGGGGGGCACCAGCCCGATCTCTTCCATCCGGGCGTGTGGCTCAAGAATGCCGCGCTCGATGCCTATGCGCGGCAGGTGGGCGGCACGGCCCTCAACATCGTGGTCGATTCCGACCGCTGCGCCCGCGCGACCATCGCCGTGCCCGTGGGCACGCCGCGGGAGGCGCGGCTCGAGCACGTGCCCTTCGATGCCATGGCGCCGGAGATGGCCTGGGAGGAGCGGGGCATCCTCGACGAAGACTGCTTCGACTCGTTCGGCGACCGGGCGAGCGATCTGCTCGCACCGCTGGTCCCCGATCCCATCCTCAGGCGGTGGTGGCCGCTGGCGATCGAGCGGGCCTGCGAGTCGCACCGGCTCGGGCTGGCGATCGCGCAGGCGCGTCACATCCTGGAGGAGCGGTTCGGCCTCGAGACGCTCGAGTTGCCCGTGAGCGAGATGATGCGACTGCCCACCGTGATGGTGTTCATGGGCTGGCTGCTCGCCCACGCCCGGCCGCTTCACGAGGCCTACAACGCGTCGCTGGCCGCCTATCGCCGCGAGCACCGCGTGCGCGGCCGGGGTCGGCCGATGCCCGACCTGGCCGTTCGCCACGATGCGTCCGGGGAATGGCTCGAGGTGCCGTGGTGGCTCTGGTCGCGGGACGATACCCGCCGCCGGAGGGTCTTCGCCCACACCACGCCCGACGTGCTCGCGCTCTCCGACATGGAGACCCTGCGCGTCGAACTGCCGATCGCCCCGGACATTTCCCCGTCGAAGTGGATCGACGCCCTCTCGCGGATGGAGGAGCACGGCCTGCGGCTGCGGCCCCGGGCCATTCTCACCACGCTCGTCTCACGGGTGCTCGTGGCCGACGTGTTCGTGCATGGCATTGGCGGCGCCGCCTACGACCGGATCACCGACGACATCGTGCGGCGGCTCACCGGTTGCGATCCGCCGCGGCACGCCGTCGTGTCGGGCACGCTGCGGTTGCCGATCGAGCGGGCGTTTCCCGGGTTCGACGCCGATGATCCGGAGGCCAAGCTGGCGGCCCTGCAGCGCCAGATTCGCGACATCGAGTTTCATCCGGAGACGTTCCTCGAGCCGCTCGCCGCGCAGTCGCACGAGGTCCGCGATCTCGCGCTGGAAAAGCGCCGCTGGGTCGACACGTTTCCGACGCCGGCCCTCGCGAAGCGGCGGTGTCGCGAGATCCGCGCGGCCAACGAGCGGATGGTGTTTCACGCCCGCGATGTCAAAGACGGCCTGCTTGCCCGCGTCGGCCCGCTTGCCGCCGCAGTGCGGGCTCGAAAGCTGTTGGCGGCGCGTGACTATCCCTGGTGTTTTTACGCGGAAAAGACGCTGAAAAGTTTCCTGCTACTGGAATCCGGCTGAAAATCCGCCTATCTTGTCGCGCAACGGACTGATTCGATTGCCCCAGGGAAAGGAGGCACCATGCAGCGGAGTCAACGCACGCATTCGAGGGCCGATGCGACGGCGGTCAAGCGGCCGAAGTCGAAGCCACAACTGAAGATCCGTGCCGGAACCGGCGGCACGGCAGCGGCAGGGACGGTCGGCCCTGCCCGTGACCAAGCGGGTGCGAAGACCTCCGAAAAAATCCGCCTGGCCGCGAGTACGATTGCCGACGCGGAAAGTGTCGCCTCCATCGAGATCCGCCCGTCCGGCACGGTCGTCAGCCGGCGGCCCATCGCAGCCCCCCAGCGGACGCCCGTGCTTCACGTGCCGGTGCAGTCTGCGGTGCCTGCGGCTCCCCCTGCATGGATGCTCGAGGAATGTCACGTCGCTCCGGCTCGCGCCGGCGATCAGAGCGAGATTTTGCAGCTGCTGGCGGGGCTGCCGGCTCCCCCCTCGCGGGCCGAGTTTCACGCGGCAGTCGATCATCCGGATCACGACTCCGCCAATCGGCTCGTCGCTCGGCTGGCCGGCCGCATCGTCGGGCATGTCGAGGTCGTGCCGCGCGACATCAAGCTCGGGGCCATGGTGCCGGGCACGGCCGATGGTGCCACTGTCCGCGGCGCCGTCATCGACCGCGTCGCTGTGCTGCCCGAATGCCGCGGCGCGGGCCACGGCCAGCGGCTCGTGCGGGCGGCGGAAGACCGCATGCGGCAACTCGGCGCGGTCGTCGCTTTCTCCCGCACGCGGATCGCCCCTTCGTTTCGCGAACTGGGCTGGAGCGTGCTTGGACGTGACTGTGCGACGCCGGGCCGTCCTGCGGAAATCCTCTCACGACTGCTCGAGGGAGCGCAGCGCGGTGGCGAGCCCGTGACGATGCGGCAGTGGCGGCATGTCGAGCTGCCGGCGATTCTGCGCATCTACCGGCAGAACGCCGCCCGGTTCGTCGGTCCGCTCGACCGCAACGAGAACTACTCCCGCTGGCTGGTGAGCCGCGGGGCGTTCGACTCGATCCTCGTCGCCTTGGTGGGCCAGGATCGCTACGAGCTGCATGAGACGACGGCCCGGATCGTGGGCTATTGCGTGCAGGCTGGTCACCGCGTGCTCGAGATCATGGCCGACCCCGAGTTTCCGGGGCTCGAGCGGGAGATCCTCGCCCGTGTGTGCAGCGAGGCGATCGAGAACGACCGCCAGGAGATCGTCTACGAATCGCATGCCTCCGACCCGCTGCATGCGGCCGTCACCGGCGGCGACAGCCTGGTGCAGAGCGGCGATCGGATGATCGTGGCCAAGGTGCTGCGGCCGGCCGAACTGCTCGAGGCGCTCGTGCCGGCGGTGGCTGCCCGGGCTGCCGAGGCGGGCATCCGCGAAACGGTCGAACTGGGCCTCGAGGCCCCTGGCTTCCGCGGCTCGGTGGTGGTCGCCGACGGCAAGGCCGTCGCGCATGCGGGCCGGGTGGGACGCAGCTATCTGAAGCTCGCCGACGACGAACTGGCGCGGCTCCTCCTCGGCCAGTGCGATCCGGTGGAGGCTGCGGCTGCGGGTCGACTCGAGGCCTCGACCCAGATCGCGCTCAAGCTTGCCGCGCAGCTCTTTCCGCGGACGCCGCTCTGGTGCCCGATGTGGGACGACCTTCCCGCGTGACCTGCCTACCGGCCGCGGGCGCCGGCGAGCCACTCGTCGGCCCAGGTGCGGACGGCCTCGACGCCCTTGCGGTGGCAGAAGTCACCGAGCGTCTCGCCTGACTTCCGCTCCGTCTTATAGCAGGCGAGTACGGCGGTGAGCTCACCGCACAGGTTCTCGAACGGCACCACGTCCTTGTATTGCGTGTTGAGCCGATCGCCGAGCAGTCGGCCGCCGAGGAAGATCGTGTACTTACCGGCCGTGCGGCCCACGATGCCGATGTCGGAGTTGTAGGGCCGGGCGCAGGCGTTGGGGCAGCCGGTCATCCGGAGTGTGAAGGCGTCGTGCGTGAGTCCTAGCTTGGCCACCTCCGGCTCAAGCGAATCGATGAGACCGGGCAGCACCCGCTCGCTCTCCGCGACCGCGAGTCCGCAGGTGGGCAGGGCCACGCAGGCCATGCTCCAGCGACGGAGCGTGCTGATCTCCTCCGATGTCTTCACCCCACAGGCGTGGAGGATGTCGGCGATCCGCACGCGGTCGGTCGCCGCGAGGTCGGTGAAGAGCAGGCTCTGGTGCGACGTGATCCGCACGCCGGGCTGGATCTCCCGGAGGATCCGTCGGATGGCCGTCTTGAGGCGGAAGTCGCCGGTATCGTGAACGCGGCCGTTCTCCACGTTGAAGCCGTAGAAGAATTTCCCGTCGCCCTGCTCGAACCAGCCGATGTGGTCGTCGAAGCCATGCACGTCGGCCGGATGGCAGGGGGCGAGCGGCTTGCCGAAGTACTCCTCCACCTTGGCCCGGAAGTTCTCCAGACCCATCGTGTGGATCGTGTACTTGAGCCGGGCCGTCTTGCGGTCGGAACGGTTGCCGAAGTCGCGTTGCACCTTCACGATCGCCTCGGCGATCGGCAGCACGTCTTCCGGGGTCACAAAGCCGAGCCGCTTCGCGAGCGCCGGAAACGTCTTGGCGGCGCTCGGCGTCACGCCCATGCCGCCGCCGGCCAGCACGTTGTAGCCGAGGATCTTTCCCTGCTCGTGCACGACGATGAAGCCCAGGTCGTTGGCGTAGACATCGACGCAGTTGTCCTCGGGCAGCGCAAAGGCTGTCTTGAACTTCCGGGGGAGGTAGGTCGGGCCGTAGATGGGCTCGATCACATCCGGGCCGCCGGCCACCCGTGATTGCTCGCCGGTGTCGGGGTCGGTGAGCCAGATCTCGTAATAGGCCCGCGTCCGGGGAGCGAGGTGCTTGGCGAGCTCGTCGAGCTTGGCCTGCATCTGCTCGCGGACCGTGTCGCCCTTGATCGGTGCCGGGCAGCACATGATGTTGCGCTCGACGTCGCCGCAGGCGGCGAGCGTGGTCATCTGGTTGGCGTGCACCCGCTGCATGAAGTCCTTGAGTTCACCCTTGACGACGCCGTGGTGCTGGATGGCCTGTCGCGTCGTGAGCCGGATGGTGCCGTTGCCCAGCTCGTCGCCCATGTCGATCGCCGACAGCAGCTGCTCGGCGGTGAGCTTCCCGCCCGGTACGCAGGTGCGGATCATGAACGAGATCTGCCGCTCGCTCTTCTTGCCGTCCACGGCCTTGCGGGTCTCGCGGTCGTCCTGCTGATAGGTGCCGTGGTTCTTGAGCAGCTGGACCGACGGCTTGCCAAACCCCGGCAGCCCGTCGGCGAGTTCCTTGGCGATGTCGCCCCGGAGGAAGTTGCTGGCGGTCTTGGCGACCTCCACGGCGGACGGTTTGGGGGCGGCACCGGCGGGCGTTTCGTCGGACATGGCGGGCGGGGTTTTCTTGCGGGAAGATTGGGAAAATCAGCCTCTTAAAGGATAGTAGATCGACACTTCGGCGGCGATACGGACTCCAGGCCCGAAACCGGGCAGACAAAACCCCGGGTGTCGCGGCCCCTCGGTGCATGGGCCGGCGAGAATCGGCGGCGGAGATTCACGGGTGGCATCGACGCTTGCAGACGCGCTGGCCGCAGGTGACCCCGAGGCGTTCGCCGCGCTCTACGACCGGCTGGCAGTGCGTCTGTTCAACACGGCCCGCACGCTGACGTCGGCAGCCGATGCCGAGGACATTGTGCACGACCTGTTCGTGGAACTGGCGAGATCGCGGAAGCGGCTGTGCGGTGTGATCGATCTGGAGGCCTACGTGTTCACGATGCTCAGGCATGCCGTCAGCCGCCGCCGTCGGCGGTTCGCCATCGATCGCAAGGCCGTCGGCCGGATCGCCGCTGAGCGGCTGCGGGCTGGCGGGTCAGGTGAGTCGCCACCGCGGCTTCCCGATGACGAGCTCGCGGCAGCCGTGGCCGCGCTCCCTGTCGAGCAGCGGGAGGTCATAGCCTTGAAAATCGACGGCGGGCTCACATTCGCCGAGATCGCGGCCGTGATGCACACGAGCCTCAACACGGCGGCAAGCCGCTACCGCTATGCGTTGGAGAAACTGCGAGCCTCTCTCGCGACGGAGGAGCTACCGCGATGACTGACCGACTCGATCCTCACTTGGCCGCGATCGAGCAGCGCCTGGAACGCGCGTCGCTGCAGACAGCAACGCCGGACCTACGACGACGCGTGCTCGCGTCCGTCGCTGATGTCCTGCACGAAAACGTCCACGAAAAGGAAAAGGTGCCAGCCACCAAATCTGGGTGGCTTGAGGGAGGAGGCTTGCTATCTTCTCCAGATGTGGTGGCTGGCACCTTTTTCTTGGCTGCTACGGCTGCGGTTCTCTGGCTCGTCGTGGGCTCGCCGCCACTGCCATTCGCGCCGCTGACGCTCGAAGACCGCGCCCGGATCGCGGGGGTAAATCACGAGCTGCTCGGTGTGTTCCTGGCCGACGGCGACGTCGCCGACCCCCGACCGCGATCAATGCGTGCCAGCAACGCTCCACCGCACCCGGACACACTTCGCGTGATCGACGGACACCGACTCCTTCAGGAGACCCTTTGATGGGGCATGTCATGTTCTATCTGGCCGTGATCGCGGCCTGCCTGCTCTGGTCGGCCGCGTTCGTCGCCGCCGCGGCCCGCACGGAGCGTCCCCGGCTCCGCCGGCTCCTCGCGGCCGTGGCCGTCATCATTCCGCCGCTTGCCCTGGGGCCGTGGGTGGGGCTCACGGGCGTGCTCGCCTTCGGCGCGAAACTCACGACAAACTGGTTCTTGCCCACACTGTTTGCATTCGTGTCGGCGATCGTCGGCGGACTGTGGATTCGCAGTGCCGGCCTGATACCGGCGGTGTCCGGGAGGCCTTTCGCGGCGACGTGGCCGGCCGTCGGGCTGGCGGCGATGTTCGTTATGGCGAAGGCGATCGCGTTCGGCACGCTGCTCTTCATCGACAACGCCGTCGCCGCGAAAGGCCGTGCACTCCGCGTCGAGGCGGCGCAGCTCATGCAGGCGAACCTGCCGCTGGCAACCGCGCCTGATGGCGATGCGGCACCACTCTACCTGCGGGCTTTCGAGGCGATCGCAGCTGATCCGTCGCTCGGCGGTAAAGACTCACCATTGTCACAGCCCGTCACGGCCGACGTCACCTCGCCCCGAGTCACCGAACTCCTCGCCCGCCATGCCGCCACGCTCGAACTGCTACGGCAGGCCACCGACCGGCCCGGGTGCCGCTTCCAGCGCGACTGGACTCGGCCATCGATCTCCATGGTGTTGCCTGAGGTGCAAGAGATGCGGCAGGCCGCGCGGCTTCTCGCGCTCGCTGCCCGCCGCGCGATGGCCGACGGTGACGCGGCCGCCGCGCTGCGTGATGTCGTACGAATCCATCGCGTCGGCATACACGCCTCCGGCGAACCGATCCTGATCTGCGGCCTCGTCGGTCAGGCGATCGACACGCTCGCCCTCCAGACCCTCGCCGGCGTGCTCCCGAGGCTCGAGCAGCAGGACCTGCCGCTTCTCGACCAGCCCGCCGTAAGCGATTTCCTGGGAACGCCGCTCTCGTACCAGAGACACTTTCTCGGGGAGGAGGCGTTCGGGCTCGCCACGTTCGGCGATCTCGCGGATGGTCGTCATGGGATATACAACCTGGTCCTGCTCAACGCGTTGGGCGATCGTTCCGGTTCTTCGGCAAGCGAATGGTTCCTGGCCGAACCGGTCTCGTTTCTCTACCGTTGCTTCCTGCTCCCGGCCGACCTGGCCGTTTACCGGGCCCACATGGAAGGTCACCAACGATTCATTGCCCGCAGCGTGACCGGCAGGTCCCCTTCCGAATTCGCCACTCAACGAGGGGAGGTCGCCGATGAGTCCAGCCTGCGCCGTGCGGGACTCATCACGTCGGCCATGGCACCGGCCCTTGCGAACGCCCTGCAGTCTGAAATGAAAGGCCGGGCCCTCCACCGCGCGGCGGAAGTTCTCGTGGCGGCCACCCGCGCGCGACTGGCGGGGGGCACGCTTCCCGACACGGTCGATGCACTCGTGCCCGGGCGTCTGCCGGTCGTGCCCCGCGACCCCTTCGCGGACGGGAAACCACTGATCGCGAGGCGGGTCGGTAGCGTCTGGTCCGTCTACTCGGTCGGCCCCGACGGCGAGGACGACGGCGGGCCGCCGGCCGCGGGCGTCCAGCCGCCGGAGGGCAACGACGATGTCGGCCTGCGGATGCAGGTGTCGGCCGGCACGCCATTCGATGCGCCGTAAACCCATGCCTTGCCGACGTTTACGCCGCGATCAGAAGTGCCGAGAGAATGCACGGGGCGGAATCCCGATATAGAATTGCGGGCGACCGGTTGATCCGGTGCCCTCCCGCCTTCGCGAGGTTCGCCATGCAGAACCGCTCGGCTCGCTCGGTCGCCCGCCCCGCCCGGGGGCGTGCCACCTTCCGAATCCTGGCCGCCGGCCTTTCCCTCGGCCTGCTCGGCGCCGTGCGGGCCGCGGCATCTCCCACGCCGGAACAGATCCAGTTTTTCGAGACGAAGATCCGGCCCGTCCTCGCGCAGCATTGCTACCAGTGCCACTCCGCCGAGGCCCTGCGGGCGGGCAAGTTGAAGGCGAGCCTGCTCGTCGATACCCGCGCCGGGATGGCCAAGGGGGGCGAGAGCGGGGCGGCGGTGGTGCCCGGCAAGAAGGAGGAGAGCCTCCTCCTGGCGGCGCTCAAGTACGACGGCTTCGAGATGCCACCGGCTGGCAAGCTGCCGGACGAGGTGATCGCCGACTTTGAGACCTGGATCGACATGGGCGCGCCCGACCCTCGCGACGAACCGCTCGCCACGGTCGACGAGCGGACGATCGACGTCGAGGCCGGACGGAAGCACTGGTCGTACCGACGCCTCGCGCCGGTGTCGCCACCGACGGTGAAGAACGCGGCCTGGCCGAAGAACGACATCGACCGTTTCATCCTGGCGAAGCAGGAGGAGGTGGGCATCGCACCGGCTCCCGAAGCGGCGAAGGCTACGCTCGCCCGCCGGGTGTTCTTCGATCTCACGGGTCTGCCCCCGAGCCCCGAGGAGCTGCAGGTGTTCTTCGACGACTCCTCGCCGGATGCCTACGAAAAGCTGGTCGATCGGCTGCTGGCGAGCCCCAGGTTCGGCGAGCGCTGGGCCCGCCACTGGCTCGATACGGTGCGGTTCGGCGAGAGCGGTGGTTACGAATTCGACGGCGATCGCCCGGGGGCCCATCACTATCGCGACTGGGTGATCAAGGCGCTCAACGCCGACCTACCCTACGACGAGTTCCTGCGGATGCAGGTGGCCGGCGACCTCGTCAAGCCCGGTGACTACGATGCCACGGCTGCGACCGGATTCCTCGTGGCCGGGCCGTATCCCGGGCAGGTGACCGCGAAGACGGTCGAGCCGATCCGCTACGACCAGCTCGACGACATGGTGGCCACGCTCGGCTCGAGCGTGCTCGGCATGACGATCGGATGCGCCCGCTGCCACGATCACAAGTATGACCCGATCGGTCACCGCGATTACTACGCGATGATCGCCTGTCTTGGAAAAGCGGTACAGCGGGACGCAGAAATCGACCCAGATCCCGTGACGACGAAGCAGAAGCGGGATGCCTGGCTCGTTGAGCGGGCGCCGATCGCCGCCGCGGCCGAGCGGTTCCGCCGCGACGAGTTGACCGGCCGGCTGGCCCGCTGGCTCGCCACCGACGCGACGACCCAGCAGGCAGCGAGCTGGCTGACCCTCGATCCGCAGACGGTCAAAGCCATCAAGGCGACTCTCGTGAAAGAAGCCGGCGACGTCGTATCGGCCTCCGGCAAGCTCGAAGCAAACGATTCATACGTGCTGACGTTTCGGACGCACCAGCGGGATGTCGCCGGCCTGCGGCTCGACGCGTTGGCGAACCCATCGGCTCCCGGCGGTGGTCCCGGCACGGGGAAGGATGGCGGGTTTCGCCTGTCGACCGTGAAGGTGACGGCCGCGCCGGTCGTGGCCGCTCCTGACCGCAAGCCCGTGACGCCGAAACTGGTGGCTGTCACGACGACGTTCGAGGATCCCGGATTCGAGTTCGCGAAGGCCCTCGACGGCGACGCCGCGACGGGCTGGTCAACGGTCGGCCAGCCGGGCAAGGAACAGGCTGCCGTCATCGCCTTCGACAAGCCGGTCGGCTTCGACGGCGGCACGACGCTCACGGTGGAGCTGAAGTTCGAGGGCAGTGCCAACGGGCTCGCGAGGCTACGGCTCGCTGCGGCCACCGATCCGGCCGGCGTCGGCCTCGCCGGGGCTTCGGCTCCGCAGGCCGCCCGTGAGGTGGCCGCGATCCTCGACGCGGCCCGTGTTGGTGGCCGTGATCCTGTGACGGGCCCGGCGGCTGCGGAACTGCTGCGCTGGTTCAGCCGCCTCGACAAGCCGGCAGCCGACGTCCAGGCCGCACTCGATGCGATCGACGCCAAGGAGCCGAAACCCAATCTGCTCAAGGTTTATGCGGCCACCAATGGTGGCTGGGTGATCACGGGCAACTCGCAGGCCGTGAAAAGTGGCAGTCAGGACGTGTTCGTGCTCGCCCGTGGTGAGGTGGGCCGCAAGAAGGGCAAGGCGGCACCCGGGTTCGTGCTCGCCACGACCGCTGCGGATGATGCCGAACAGAAGCTGCTCTCGGAACCCGACGCGACGCCGCTGCGCGATTCCCGACTCGGCCTGGCGGCCTTCCTCTCAGACGTTTCGCGGGGCGCGGGCCCCTTGGCTGCCCGCGTGATCGTCAACCGGCTCTGGCACCACCACTTCGGCCGTGGCATCGTCGCCACGACCAACGATCTCGGCACGCAGGGGGATCCGGCCACGCACCCCGAACTGCTCGAATGGCTGGCCAATCGGATCGTCGAGAATCGGTGGAGCCTGAAGAGCATTCATCGGCTGATCGTGACGAGCGCCACCTACCGGCAGTCGGGGGCCGTCAGCGAGGCGGGACGGACGAAGGATCCCGACAACAAGCTGCTCTGGCACCGCAAGCCGAGCCGGCTGGAGGGTGAGTCGATCCGCGATGCGCTGCTTGCGGCTTCCGGCACGCTCGACCCGAAGATGTATGGCCGGGCCGGGCTCGATGTGAAGGTACCCCGACGAAGCATCTATCTGAACGTGAAGCGGAGCGAGCCGATCGGATTCCTACAGGTCTTCGATCAGCCGGAGCCGGTGCAGCCCGTCGGCGCTCGTGGCGTGGCCACCGTGCCGACGCAGGCTCTGGCGATGATGAACTCGCCGTTCGTACGGTCGGCGGCCGAGAGCCTGGCGAAGCGGGCCCGCACGACGCTGGCCATTCCGCCTGCTGCTGCATCGGGCGAGGCGGCGATCGACTTCTGCTTCACGGCGGCGCTCTCACGGCAGCCGAGTGACACGGAGCGGACGAAGTTCACCCAGTTGCTTGCGGCCCGCGAGCAGGCGACCGGTAGCGATGCTGCGGGCCGACAGGCGGCGCTTGCCGACGTCTGTCACTTGATCTTCTGTCTGAACGAATTTGTGTACGTGGATTGAAGCGATGACCGATCCCCCGGCTTGCGCCTCGGGGCTTGGATGAGGAACATCTGGAGGAGAGATGAGCGGCATACCGTCACGAATTGGTGAGCTCGTCCTACCCGCCCGCCGGTCGTTTCTGCGGGATGCCGGCCTTGGCTTCGGCGGCCTGGCGCTCGCGTCGCTCCTCGGCGAGGAGTCCCGGGGGAACACGGCCACGGGAGTCTCGGCGCCCCGTGCGCTACCCCATCACCCGCCGAAGGCGAAGCGGGTGATCTGGCTGTTCATGACGGGAGCCCCGTCGCAGGTCGATACCTGGGACTACAAGCCCGAACTCCAGGCCCGCAGTGGCCAGCCCCTGCCCGGAGCCGACAGCCAGGTGGGCTTCTTTCAGACCAGCGGCAAGTGTCTGGCGAGCCCGTTCAAGTGGGCCCAGCATGGCAACTCTGGCACGTGGGTGAGCGACCTGTTTCCGCACCTCTCGAAGCACGTGGATGACATGTGCTTCATCCACTCGATGCATCTGCGAGCCAACAACCACGCCCCGGCCGCGATGGAGCTGATGAGCGGATTCAGCAGGCCGGGCATGCCGAGCATGGGGGCCTGGCTCGACTACGGCCTCGGCAGCATGAACCGCGATCTGCCCAGCTTCGTGGTGATGCACGAGCGGAAGCCCCGTGGCGACGACCAGATCTGGTCGGCCGGCTTCCTGCCGAAGAGCCACCAGGCCCTCGCCATCGACGCCCGCCGGCCGGTGGCGATCGACAACCTGGCGCTTCGCGCGGGGCATACCCTCGATTCGCAGCGGGCGCAGCTTGATCTCTTGGCCGCGCTCAATGCCGAGCACGCGTCGCTCCGGCCAACGCAGGCCGACCTCGCCGCCCGCATCTCGAGCTTCGAGCTGGCCTACCGAATGCAAACCGCCGCCCCAGAGGCGATCGATCTCACGCAGGAGTCGAAGCTCACGCACGAGCTCTACGGGACGAACGACCCCAACTGCCAGGTGTTCGCGAAGCAGTGCCTCACGGCGCGGCGGCTTCTGGAACGGGGCGTGCGGTTCATCCAGATCTTCGCCGGAAAGAATGCGGGCGGTGATGGGGCGGTGGACGACGTGCCGTGGGACGGCCACTCCAACATCGAGACCAACCACCGCCGGTGCGGCCTGGCCACCGATCGGCCGGCTGCCGCGCTCCTCTCCGACCTCAAGAGCCGTGGCATGCTCGACGATACGCTCGTGATTTGGGGGGGCGAGTTCGGCCGCACGAGCGACTCACAGGGGGGCAAAGGCCGCGACCACAATCCCGGCGGGTTCACGATCTGGGTGGCCGGCGGTGGCGTGAAGCCGGGCTATCACTACGGCTCGACCGATCCCTTCGGCTACAAGGCCGTGGAGAACAAGGTGCACGTCAACGACCTGCACGCCACGCTCCTGCACCTGCTCGGCATCGACCACGAGCAGCTCACCTACCGCCACAACGGCCGCAACTTCCGGCTCACCGACGTGGGTGGCCACGTGATCCACGATCTGATCGCGTGAGTTGCCCGGTCACGCACGGTAGCCCGGTTACGCCGTGACATGCCCACAGGTGAGCCGCATGCGATTACCCCTCCGAATTGCGAGCGTCGTCGCCCTTCTGCTGCTCGCCGCGGT
Source organism: Pirellulales bacterium (assembly GCA_049695995.1). Taxonomy (GTDB): domain Bacteria; phylum Planctomycetota; class Planctomycetia; order Pirellulales; family UBA1268; genus QWPN01. The sequence goes on from JBAVTF010000115.1 coordinate 24,219, forward strand.
CGTGCTGGGCGACGAGCCGTTTCCGGTGGAACTCGTGGACTTCGGGCCGCCGTCGGGGCATCCGCTCTTCGCTGGGAGCGGCCCTACTGCCTGGGATCGGGATCTCCGCGAGCGGGGCTGGATCATGCGGGAGGGAAACCGCTGGTCGCTCTGGTACACCGGCTCGAACCCCGACCGTGATCCGGTGCGGCGGCTGGGCCTGGCCACGAGCACCGACGGCCTCAACTGGACGCGTTCGAGTGCGAATCCCCTCGTGCGAGACGCCTGGGTCGAGGATGTCTGTGTGGTGCGGCATGCCGGTCGGTATCTCATGTTTGCCGAGGGAGAGCAGGACATCGCCCACCTACTCGCGTCGTTCGACCGCGTGCACTGGCGGCGGTGCGGACCGCTCGAGATCCGTCGCGCCGCAGGCGGTCCGATCCCTGACGGGCCGCGGGGCACGCCCGCGGTGTGGCTCGAGCGTGGCGTCTGGCATCTCTTCTACGAGCGGATGGACGAGGGCGTCTGGCTGGCGACGTCCACCGACGGCCGCGTGTTCACCAACGTCGATGACCAGCCAGTGCTCGCTTGCGGCCCCGAGCCCTACGACCGCCACGCGATCGCCGTCGATCAGATCGTGCGGCATGCCGGCCGCTACTACGCCTACTACCATTCCAGTCCGCGGGAGGATCGCGCCACCTGGCAGACGTGCCTCGCCACGAGCACCGATCTCGTGCACTGGACGAAGTACCTCGGCAACCCGATCCTGCCGGTCGACCCCGAGGCGCCGAAGCGATCGAGCGCGACGCTCGTGCATGACGGCCACAGATTCCGTCTCTACACGACCCATCCCGATGTGCGTGTTCGGTTCGGCATCAGCCCCAAGTCGGCGGCACAGTAGCCCGGTCACGCTGTGACCGAAAAAACAGCCAGCATGTCACGGCGTGACTCGCCCACTCGGCAGATCGAAATCCCCAGTCATGTCGCGCCAGATACAGTGGATGTGGTTGGCGGGATTGCCTTCGGCGTCGGGCTGGACGTTCACGAACTCGATCAGAAACGTCGGCCCCGTCACGCGGTAGGCGTGGCCGATGCCCGGCTCGAGGGCGCCGAACCAGGCGAACCGGACGGCGTTCCAGCCCTCCGGCGTTCCCTCGATCAGTCGCAGCCGCTCCGCGGCTATCTCGGCAGGCATCCATGTGCAGTAGGCATCGACGAGCCGCCGGAGCACCGCCTGCTGCTCCGCCGAGAGGTCTCCACAGCGGATGCCGGTGGCCGGCTCCAGCGGCGGCTGCGGCTCACCCGCGGCGCGAATTTCCTTTGGCGCCTCGGCGGTCACGGCCTCGGCCCGCTGGGCGGCGGTGAGCGATCGCACGAGTTCGAAGGCGAGCATCTCTTCATCGCGGAGCACCCGCTGGCCGGGCTCCGGCAGGGCCGCATACGACGTCTTCACCTCCGCCGGATTGGCCCCTATGAACTGCGGCGTGGAATCGACCACGGCCCCGTCGCGAATCGAGAAGTTGAACGACAGGTGATGCCCCTCGATGGACAGGCTCCAGACGCCGCTGTCGGCGGGTGTGCCGAAGATGGTGAAGAAGTAGCGCTTCGGGTCGCGGATGTTCTTCGCCCGGTCCCCCTCCAGTCGCCGTAGGATCTCCTCCAGGCTCATAATGATGAGTGACTTGTCGTAGCCGGTCTGGGAGAGAGCTGAGCGGAGGAGCGTCAGGGCGGCCTGCTCCTGGGCTGGCGTCATGTCGCGGAGCTGCACGCCCTTGCGCGCGGCCTTGGGCACGAAGTGCCAGTCGGTGCGGGTTGCCTCGCCGAAGGGCCGCAAGCCACGGGCTTTCTGGTCGGCATCGAGTGTGTCGAGCCAGGCGGTCGCAGCCTGCGACAGCGACATGGCCGTGGGCTGCCGCAATGCTGCAGCGCGCGTCGTCGCCACGGCGGCGCTGACGATCCCGATCATTGCCAGAGCCGCTGTCAGCCGGCGGCTGTCATGGAAGACATACGGCATCCCAAACGACATCCTTGCTCTCCGCGTAAAAGGGTCAGTCGTGTTCCCGGGCGGGATCACGGTCGTGATGGACCTGATCGACATGCACGTGCACGTCGGAATGCTCTTGAAAATACTTCCTCCAGCCGTCGTCCGACACCCCGGCACCATCAAGATACAGGTTCCAGAGGCCCGGGAGCCGGGCAATCGCATCGAGCCCGTCGTCACCGAGCGGAACGTCGATCAGATGCAGCGACCGCAGTTGCACGAGTTCGGCGACGGCGCGGCCGACATCGGCTCCGGCGAGGTGCGGGCCGCCAAGCCGCAGGCTCCGGAGCCGGGGAAGCGTTGCGAGCGCACGGATGCCGGCTGGCGTGCAGGCCGCCTGCGGCACATTGAGGTCGCGTAGGCGACCGCAGCGACCGAGTTCCCGGAAGCCGGCATCGGAGAGCGGTGATTCGCGGAGCACGAGCCGTTCGAGATCGGGCAGTGTCGCGAGCACCTTGGCCCGCGTGTCGTCGGCGACGCCGGCGTTGAGAACGAGCTCCCGCAGTCCTGCGAGGCCGCGGAGCGATTCCCACTCGGTGACGGAGAGCGGCTGATCCGCCGTGATCCTCGCTCCCTTGCCGGTCCGCACGGCGGCCACCTGGGTGGAGATCGACACGGACGCTGTGCGTGGCGGCTCGCGGCTTCCGCCATCCGGCGCGGCCGGATGACAGCCGGGGCAGCATGCCACCGCGAGCAGAACGAGGCAGACGATTCTCATGAGCGATTGCGGCAGGGGCGACGCGCCGGCGATCCCGGTGAGTGATGGGCGGCGCGATACTGCGACGGCGTCTGGCCCATGATTCGGCGGAACGTCCGGGTGAAATGGGCGTGGTCGTGGAAGCCACAGGCGACGGCGACGGTGGCGATCGGATCGTGGGTCTCCGCGAGCCGGCGGCAGGCGGCCTCGACTCGCACCCGAAGGAAATACTGCCGGGGCGACGTCTCGACCAGCTGGCGAAACAGCCGGTCGAAAGTGCTCGGCGACATCCCGGCAATCCGAGCCCAGTCCCGGCTCGACAGGTTCTCGCCGTAGCGCTCGTGCATCCGCTCGATGACGCGGGCCACCGGCTCCACGCCGCCGGGCCGTTCCCGCAGTTGCTCGATGCGCCGCGAGATGCCGGCCACGCCGATCACGCAGCCAGCGCGGTCGTGCAGCGGCACCTTCGTCGTCATGACGAGCCGCGGCGTTCCCTGCCGCGCTGGTGCGCTCTCGATTCGGTTGATGATCGGAATGCCAGTCCGGATCACCTCGGCATCGTCGCGGGCATACTCGTCGGCTCGGCGGCGTCCGAAGAACTCCCGATCCGTGCGGCCGACCGCGTCGGCCTCGCTCGTCACGCCGCAGAACTCGCATCCCAGGCGGTTGAGGGCGGTGAATCGTCCCCGGCGGTCCTTCGCGAAGAACGACACGTCGGGCAGGAGCGCGAAGAGCTGCACGAGGTCGCCACCGGCGACCCGCGACCAGAAGGCTTGTTGAAGTCGGGCTGACACGAGAGTGGATTGTGCAAGCTGGTGCCAGCGCGATGCAAGACAGCCGCAGCCGCGCGGCGTAGGGTAGTCAGTGGATCGTGTCCGCGGAGAACCCCTGTAATGGCCGACATTCCCGACCCCTTTCGCGAGCCCCGGCGGACCGCGGGCGTTCTTGGCCTGCCCACCGACCGCGAAACGATCCCGCTGATCCTGCGGCACGAGGATGTCCGGAAGGCAGCGAAGGACTGGCAAACGTACAGTTCCGCCGCCCCGTTCCGCGTACCGATTCCGTCCGAGGAGCACCTGCGGAGCGTACGGCAGCTGCCGATCGAGACCGACCCGCCCGAACACACGGAGTATCGAGAGCTTGTCGAGCCGTTCTTCCTGCGGGCCAAGCAGCCGGCGTTCATCGCCCGCATCGAGGCGATCGTCGATCAGCTGCTGGCGGAGGCGGTCGGTCGCGACTCGATCGAGGCGGTTGGTGCACTCGCGTTGCCACTCCAGTCACGGGCGCTCACGGTCCTGCTCGGCGTGCCCGAGAAGGAGGCCGAGAGATTCATCGGCTGGGGCGTGCACGTGTTTCATGGTGAGCACGGCGTGCGGCAGGCGGCCGAGCTGGAGCGGTACTTGAACGAGCAGTTCGAGCTGGCGGCGGCGCATCCAGGTGATGACTTCTACGGCCTCCTGACGAAGGCCATGTTTCGCGGACGGCCACTCACGCGGGCGGAGCAGCTGGGCTTTGCGAACCTCATGTTCGCCGGCGGCCGTGACACGGTGATTCACTCCGTGGCCTGTGCGATTGGCTACCTGGCGGAGCATCCGGACGCGCTCGACTTCCTGCGGGCCGATCCCGCTCGGATCGTGCATGCCAGCGAGGAGTTTTTCCGCGTGTTCATGCCGCTCACGCACATCGGCCGCGTCTGCCCGGTGGATACCGAGGTGCATGGCATGACGGTCAAGGCCGGCGACCGGGCGAGTCTCTGCTGGGCGTCGGCAAACCTCGACCAGACGGTCTTCGACGCGGCCGACGAGGTACGGCTCGACCGGCGGCCGAATCCGCACGTCTCGTTCGGATTCGGTGGGCACCTTTGTCTCGGGGCAGCCCATGCCCGCACGGTCATGCGGGCGTTGCTGGCCCGGCTGTGTGCCCGCGTCGAGCGAATCGAACTGATCTCGAAGACGGATCGCGTCGAGCACACGACCGCCTACGACCGGCCGCTCGGCTACGAGTCGCTCGTCGTCCGGCTGCACGCCGGCTCGTAGGCCCGTCACTCCGTGACGGGCCCTTGCCCGTTGCGGAGCCGCTTCAGTCGCCAGCGACCGGCCGGCGGTGTTCGCGCCGGCTGCCGGTGCCGTGAATTCCGTCGTACTCCACGACCTGCCTCCCGTCGAATGCAGGCAGTACGTGTCGCGGTAGCGGTCGCAAGCCCGGCCAGCCTGGCGATGGATGCCACCCGCTGGCGATGCAGGTGTCTACGCGGGCGACGCGCGGGCATCGCTTCTCAAGTCAGGGACCCGCAGTATTCTAAGCGGCGTTAACTAAGTTCCGAGCACAATGCCGTCAGCGGGAGGGTCGCAGCCATGAATGCGCTGGTGAATGATCGCGGCTCGGGATGGCCCGTGCGGATGGCGCGCTTCGTTGGCTGCGTCTGCCTGCACGCAGCAGCCTTCGCCTCAACGAAAGATGCCGAGCCAATGCACGCGCCCTTTCATGCTCCCACGCAACGTCCCTTCGGCACCCTGCCGGATGGCCGCCCCGTATCGCTCTTTATGCTCGAAGTGCCTGGCGGCTGGCGGGCCGAGATTACTGACTACGGGGCGATTCTCACGGAGTTTCACGTGCCGGTCGGCTTAGGATCCGACGGGAAGCCGGTCGATGTCGTCCTAGGATGCGACACGCTCGCTGGTTATCTCGCAGGCCATCCTTATTTCGGCGCCACGTGCGGCCGCGTTTCGAATCGCATCGCGGGGGGTGCGTTTGAGTTGGACGGAAAGCGATACACACTCGCAAAGAACAATGGGGCAAACCACCTGCACGGTGGTCTCGTTGGCTTCGACAAAAAGCTGTGGAAGGCGACGCCCCGGCTGGCCGAACGCGGCCCTGCCGTCGATTTCGAAATCGTGTCGCCGGCCGGCGACGAGGGCTATCCCGGCGCGGTCACGGCGCGGGTCACCTACACCCTCACGCTCGACGGCGAACTATGGGTCGAGATGTCGGCCACGACCGACGCGCCGACGATCGTGAATATGGTGCACCATTCCTATTGGAACCTCGCCGGTCACGCTGCGGGCACGATCCGCGGCCATGAGCTCGCGGTGGCCGCCGATGCCTATCTACCGGTCGATGCCGGTGGCATTCCCACGGGCGGCTTGGCAACGGTCGCCGGCACGCCGTTCGACCTCCGGCCCGAGCGGCGGCCCGCGGTTATCCTGGGCACGGCGATCGACGGCCTGCCCCCGAGCGGCGACGGCAGGAATCCAGGTGGCATCGACCACAACTTCGTGGTCCGTGGCTGGCAGCCCGATGGCAACCTGCGGTCGGTGGCCGTCCTTCGCGATCCGGCGAGCGGCCGAACGCTCGAGATTCTCAGCGACCAGCCGGGCATCCAGATCTACACCGGCAACTTTCTTGACGGCAGTGTGAAGGGCAAGGATGGCGTGGCCTACGCCAAGCAAGCCGCCATCTGCCTGGAGACACAGAAGTATCCCGATGCCATCCATCATCCGGAGTGGCCGAGCACCCGGCTCGACCCGGGGCAGACCTATCGCCACACGATGGTCCATCGGTTTGGCGTGCGGTGAGTCATCCTGCCATGAGTCATGCGGACAATCGCGTCGAATCGACGCTCCTGCGGCGGATCAACGAGCGGCGGCTGCTCGAGGCTATTCAGCGGCACGGTCCGTCGTCACGGGCCGCGCTCACGCGGTTGTCGGGGCTCACGGCACCCACCGTCTCCAAAGCAGTCGATTCGCTGCTCAAGCGGGGCCTGGTGGAGGAGCGCGAGCCCGTCGAGCAGGCGTTGGGGCGGCCCGGACGGCTCGTGCGGATGGCCGCGGACTCGGCGTTCGTGCTCGGCGTGGTGATCGATGCGGGCACGTGCTGCGTGGTAGCTGCCGGCCTGGAAGGCGCGGTCACCGAGGAGCGGACCGTCCGGTTTCCGACGCCGGCGAGCTACGCCGCGCTGCTCGACGCGGTGGAAGCGGCGTGCCGGACCTTGATCCAGAGGCGCGATGCCGCCGTCCACGGGATCGGCGTGAGCGTGCCGGGACTCGTGAACGAGCGGCTCGAGGAGATCGTCTTCTCGCCCAACCTGCATCTGCTCGACAAGCACAATCCCGCGCATGACCTGGAGCAGCGGCTCGGCCTGCGGTGCGTGCTGGTGCAGGGGAGCGACGCGCTGGTGCTCGGCGAGCGGATGGTCGGCGATGCGCGGGATCTCGACGACTTCGCGGTGCTCGACGCGGCCTTGGGTCTCGGCCTGGGCGTGATGAGCGGTGGCCGTCTGCTCGCGGGCCATAGCGGCATGGCGGGGGAGGTGGGGCACATCACCGCCGTGGCCGACGGCGTGCGGTGCGGCTGCGGCAATCGCGGCTGTCTCGAAACGCTCGCCACCGACGCCGCCCTGCTGCGGCTGCTCGCCGAGAAGCTGGGCCGGCCGGCCGACATCGACGAGGTGGCGACGTTGCTCGATGACCGCCCCGGCGATTTCCAGCACGAGATCCGCACGGTCACCGAATACCTGGCGATCACGATCGCCGCCGTCATCAACATCTTCAATCCGACGACGCTCTTCGTGCGCGGGCGACTGCTGGCGGGCTCGCCCGAGCGATTCGCCCGGGTGCTCGAACGGGTGAAGCAACGAACGCTCACCGCATCGCTCGCCGAGTGTGCGATCGTGGCCACGAAGTCGAGCAAGCGACAGGGGGCCATTGCCGGCATCGTTCACCATCTGACGAACTCGTGGGCCCCATCGATCCGCTGAGCCTGTCTCATTCGGAGCGTTCATGACGACCACACCCCGCTGTGTTTCGCTCACTGGCCGCACGGCGGTCGAGCAGCGGCTCAGGTCGGTGGACATCATCGTGCGCAACGGCCACCTCCCCAGCCGCTCAAGCCGATCGAGGAATATGACTGGGACTTCTACTTGCAAATGCTCGACTTCTTCGTGAAGAGCCCCTCGCTCTTGGTTCGCCGGGCGTTGCCGGGCATGAAAGCGCGGCGGCACGTCAGTTCATCAATATCACGAGCGAAGTGTTTCATCTCGGCGTCGCCCCCTTCGGCATCACGGTCAACATGATCGCTCCGGGGTGGATCCCAGTGGAGCGGCATGAGAACGACCCCTAGGCCGACAAGGATGCCTTCGTGACCGGCCAGACGATCGCCGTCAACGGCGGCCGCACCTGCTGGTAGTGCGGGTCACGCGCCTGCGTCGTCGAGGCGACGTCAATCGCTTTTCTTCGCAGCAACGCGGAAACCGAAGTGTCGGTTCGCTTTTTCTACGACTCCCCGCACCCGGAATCCGGAATTCGGCGGCGGAGCCCCCTCCCACCAGAAGCCACCGCGAATGATGCCGTGGCTGTGCGAAAAGTTCCCTTTTGGCTCCACCCATTCCGCTACGTTGCCGCTCATGCAGTGACAGCCATACGCACTGGTTGCATTCGGAAACAGGTCGACCGGGGCGAGGTTGTCCCAGGAATCACCCCCCCAGCCCCAGTTGGCGATGTTGGGAAGCTCCAGCGATTTGCGATCCATCTGCGCCTGTCCCAGAGCCTTCCAGCGGTACGGATTCTCGTTCGAACGGGTCGCAAATGCCCAATAGCCGCCACCCGCGGCAAACGCCGGGTCGTAGTAGGCCGCCTTGTACCACTCGTCTTCGTTCGGCAGAAAGAAGCGTGCATTCTTTTCACGGGGCACGCGCTGGTCGTGCATGCCGTTCAGGGCGTAGGCGCCCGTCTCGGTGCTGGCGTTGCCTTGGCCGTTGTGGAGCCAGTTGCAGAATCGGGCTGCAGACGTCCAGCTCACGCAACCGATCGGCCTTCGGGGATCCAGCATCACTGCCGCGGCCGTATGGGCGGCGGGCGCTTCGCCGATGACGTGGTACGAGTAGCCGCCGTCGGTTCCAAACCGCTCGATGGCAACGATGCTCGAATCATTCGTCATTTTCTCCTTGTACAAGCCGTAAGGGTCACTTTTGGCGACATGATTGAGAAACACGCAATATTGCTCGATCGTGATTTCGTAACGCCCGATCATGTACTCGTAATCGACCCTGCCGAAGCCGTTGGCATCGGCAGGGTTGCCGGCGTCGCCGACCGTCACGAAGTCGACGACCACGTCGCGGCCTGCGTCTCCCGTGAACGCGGGCTTTCCTCGCCTGGAATCGACCGTGACGCGATTGGTGAATCCCAACAACGACACCGCGGCGAGCAGTAGGCTCACTGCCGCTGCAGCAGTGAGCGGCACACGCCAGGGATTCTTCAGAGAATGTCTGATCGCCGCCGCAAACTCGGCGGCGGACCCAAACCGCTGGCCCGGGTCCTTGCACAGCGCCTTCCGGCAAGCGAACACGAGTCTTTTCGGTACATCCTTGGAGAGCGTCGCACCACGGTCGATCTCGCGATGCAGCGCCCGCGGTTCGGTGGCGGAGTAGGGCGGCTTGCCGGACGTTGCCTCGTGGAGCACCACCGCGAGGCTGTAGATGTCGCTCTGGGGAACGGCGGGCTGTCCGGCAAGCTGTTCAGGGGCCATGTACAGCAGGGTGCCTACGCTCGAGGCACTCGCCCCCTCGATCAGCGCTGACTGCGCGATTCCGAAGTCCGCCAGGAGAGCCCGGCCATGAGTGTCAATGAGGATATTCGCCGGCTTCACGTCTCGGTGGACGATCCCGAAACGGTGGGCGTGATCCAACGCCTCTGCGATCGAGACGATCCAGCGACACGCCTGAGCAGCGGGAATCTTGCCGTTCTTCAGCCGATCGGCGAGTGATCCGTCCTCTACATACTCGGTGACGAAGTAACAAGTCCCTTCATCCAGCCGGACATCGTAGACGGGAAGAATCGCCGGATGTTTGAGTTGGGCGACTCGGCGGGCTTCTGCAAGAAATTCCTCCGCTGTGCCGACCGCAGTTCGCTTGGGAATCTTGACGGCGATGATCCGCTGCAGGTCGGTATCGAAGGCCCTCCAGACCTGGGCAAAGCCCCCTTCGGCGACGAGGTCATCGAGGCGGTAGCGGCCGTTGAGCGCCCACCCCTGAAGCGGCTGGATGGCGATGGCCGGTGGAGCACCCGCCGGCGGCTGCGGGTCATTGAGCCAATCGGTCACCTTCATGGCGGCGATCCGTCTGGTCAACTCCTCCGCAAGATGCGGACAGTCTTTGCACAGCTCCCTGGCCGGTGTGTCTTGCCCTAGTTCGTACAGCTCCTCCCAATGAATGAGCAACTCCGCCAGCAACTCCTCATCGTCGGGCATCATCATCATTGCTATTTCCGTTGAGCGCGAGACGAGCAGACTGCCAGCGGCGTTTGACCGTACGCACGTTGACGCCGAGCACGTGGGCCGCCTCTTCCTGGGTCAGTGCGTCATAGAAGAGCAGGCTGACGACTTCGCGTTCGTCATCCGGAAGCATCTCGACAAGCGTGTGGAACCGAGTCCATTGCGCCAGGTCCTCTGGCTCGTCGGCCGCCGCATGCAGCGATCCCCCGGACTCGTCCGGGGCCTGCAGGTCGGTGTGATGGTTGGCCGCGATTCCCTCCGCGCCGAAGTGCTTGCGGGCGGTGTCGATGAGTTCCCGGCGAATCTGTAGGGCGGCAAGATTGAAAAAGTGCCGCACCGACTCGACTTTCGTCCGCTCCAGCGCCTTCTGGAGCCGCAGCATGCTGTTCTGGAATATGTCGTCGGTCTGTTCCCAGCGCCGCAGGGTGCCGGACCCGTGGAACATCTTTCTCGTAAGCCGAAACAGTCGGTCGCATGCATGATCGAACAGCGCCTCCTTCGAGGCCTCATCGCCGGTGCACGCCCTCTCGATCAGCCCCTGGATGTGGGTGTCGGTGCCGACGGTCCGTCCTGCCATGCCCGAAGTTCTCTGGGGGAGCCCCTCACAGGGGGCCCCTAGAGAATACAGGCCGAAAAAACGGCGGTCAGCACCACCGGGCAGCTATGCGAGAGGAAACATGATCGGGGGACACAACGCCTCCGTTGTCCCCTTTTGTGCCTGGCTTCCGTATGGCAACGAGGAGCCGGTTCTGTGTGACGGCTGGCGTGTCGTTCGCCGTCGTCACGAGCCCCATCAGCACTCGCACAGGAGGTGTCGTCGTATGAAAGTCTCTCACCGTTTGCATGTCGCCGCGATTGGTCGTGGCATCGCCTGCTCCCCGGCGACGGCCCTGCTGCTCTGGGCCATGACCGCATGTGGCGATGGGCTCACACCTGAAGTGACGGCGCCGGTCATGGAATTCAGAGCGAAAAGACTCGCCATCGAAGCCAGGGCAGCGGCGGACACGACGAAAGAACTTCAGGTGCTGACGAAAAAGCTGGAGAAACTCAGCAAAGGCGGCAACGGCAACCCGAAGGTGAGCGAGCAGGCGTCCGCAATTCTCAAAGAGGTCGAAGATCCGACGTTTCTGGTCGCGGGGATCAACAGGCTCATGAACAGTGTCGAGGGCGGGGTGACTGGGCAGCAAGCGCACGTCATCAATCTTGCATACCAGCAGCGACGGGTGACGGCCGACGATTGGATGAAACTGCCGGGCGATGCATTGAAGGTAAGCCTGGCCGGAGTAGACACGGCCATCGATGTGCAGCCCGGGGACTTCATTCTGGTCTGTCCTCATCCGGACCAGAAATGGCGAACAAGCAGAGGCTCTTCCTGGTCGACATTCGACGGGGATGGCAACGCCGCGCAGGTGCTCGTCGCCACGATCACGAGCGAAAACAATCCGCAGAAGGTCTCATTGACGCGGGACAACGGCGTGCTGTTCGAGTGCGGCGTGAAAGGGCACCTGCACCTGGGTTCAAAGGCTCCTCGACGTGGCAACGAGGGCAGCATCGAATGCAAAGTCTTCAAGATAACGCAACGCTGACCGGTGCCACTCGCTCGTGCCCGATGCCGGGAAAGGAGCCCGGTCACGCGTCGTAATACAAGCAGAACTCGTACGGGTGCGGGCGGAGCCGCATGGGGGCGATTTCCTTCTCGCGCTTCCACTTCAGCCAGGTGGCGATCACGTCGTCGGTGAAGACGTCGCCGCGGAGGAGGAAATCGCTGTCGCGCTCGAGCGCGTCGAGCGCCTCATCGAGCGAGCCCGGAGCCTTCGGCACGTTTGCCAGCTCTTCCGGCGGCATGTCGTAGATGTCGCGGTCGAGCGGCTCGCCGGGATGGATCTTGTTTTGGATGCCGTCGATCGCGGCCAGCAGAATCGCCGCAAACGTCAGGTAGGGATTGCAGGTGGGGTCGGGACAGCGGAACTCCACTCGCTTCGTCTTCGGGCTCGCCGAATACATCGGGATCCGGCAGCTGGCCGAACGGTTGCGCTGCGAGTAGGCGAGATTCATCGGTGCCTCGTAGCCAGGTACGAGTCGCTTGTAGCTGTTGGTGGTGGGGTTGGAGATCGCGAGGATCGCCGGGGAGTGGCGGAGGATGCCGCCGATCGCATGGAGTGCCATGTCGGAGAGCCCGGCGTAGCCCGTGCCGGCGAAGAGCGGGTGGCCATCCTTCCAGAGCGAGAGATGGGTGTGCATCCCCGAGCCGCTGTCGCCGAAGATTGGTTTGGGCATGAACGTAGCTGTCTTGCCATGCCGCCGGGCCACGTTTCGCACGATGTACTTGTAGAGGCAGACCTGGTCGGCCATGCGGACGAGTTCCTGAAACCGCATGTCGATCTCGCACTGGCCCGCCGTGGCCACCTCGTGGTGCTGGGCCTCCACGTCGATGCCGCACTGGATCATCGTGAGCATCATCTCGTTGCGGAGATCCATGAGTTGGTCGGAAGGCGGGCAGGGGGCGTAGCCTTCCTTGTGCCGCAACTTGTAGCCAAGGTTCGGACCCTCGGCCCGGCCGCGGTTCCACTCGGCCTCGACCGAGTCGAGATGGAAGAAGCCCTCGTGGGCGTTCTGGTCGAACCGCACGTCGTCGAACACGAAGAACTCGGCCTCAGGGCCGATGAAGCAGGTGTCGGCGATGCCGGTGCTCTTGAGGTAGTTCACCGCCTTGCGGGCGATGTTGCGGGGGTCGCGGGAGTAGTCCTCCCGCGTGATCGGGTCCTGCACCATGCAGATCATCACGAGTGTGGGGATCTGCGCGAACGGATCGACGACGGCGGTGTCGGGCACTGGCACGAGGAGCATGTCGCTCTCGTTGACCGCCTGCCAGCCGCGGATGCTCGAGCCGTCGAAGCCGAGGCCGTCGGAAAACGTGTCTTCCTCGAGCTTGCCGACCGGGATCGTGTAGTGCTGCCAGGCCCCGAGAAAATCGGTGAACCTGAGATCGACCGCCTTCACTTCCTTCTCGCGGCACATCGCGAGCACTTCACGGGGCGTCATGGGATTCTCCTGGGAAGTACCAATCGTACCTCCCCTCGGGCGATCACACGACGCCGGGCGGTCGCCGGCCGGGCCGTAGGCGATCCTGTCAGGCACGGTTCAGGTGGAGCGGACCCCGGGTTTGGGCACCCTGATACGGTGGAGTTTTTTGGGTGGGAGGCACCCGATCAGGAGCAGCATGATGGACGGGAAAGGGCGATTATACGGTTGCCGGAACAAGTATCACGTAGCACCAGGCTTTCGTGCATCGACATCTGCCGCCGGCTTTTTCGCGATCAAACTGATGACCACGTGCTTGCCCCCTTCCCGCATCACTCCCAGAAAGATGCGATACGTTTTTTCCCCCTTCAGTGTGCCCGAGACCTCGATGCCGCGATTGCCCGTCTCGTCGCCGATGATGATGAACTCCTTGTCCCACTCCACCACGGCATTCTTGAATCGCGGCAGATAGTTCTCGGTGTATTTGTCGTGAATGCTCTCGAGGCCGTGGATGGCGATCGTGAGTGGGCTCGTCAATGCCATCATGTTGTGCACGCGTCCTTTGATGGCATGATCCGCAAACGCCTTCGCAGTCGCGATATACCGCTCGGAGTCAGCTCGCACGACGGCGTCGAGAGCGTCCTGGGGCAACGCACGCATCGCGGCAGCCCGTTCGCCGTCGCCTGTGCGTTCGATGACGCCTCCCGGGACGGCAGCGGAATCTTCGACGACCCATGTGGCACCGCCTTGACCGTCTTCCAGGAAGAGTAGATCGAACCGTCCCACCGCGGCTTTCTCATCGGTCAGGAACCACCGCTCGCGCCAGCATTGGGCCCCGACACGTCCGGCCGGGGCTTGCACGACGAACATCTCCTCTTTTGCGGGCTTGGTCATGCCCAGGAGCACGGCTTGCACGAAGACGCCGTCGTGGGCGTCGTGGATCAGCGTGGCATTCGCGAGCGTGCCTTTGTGGATCGTGCCATCGGGCAGCAGGGCCTCGTGGTTGTCCTTGCGGATGGCCTGACCCGGCGTCGCGGCGGGCTGTGCGGTGGCAATGCCGGCAGCGGCAGCCAGCCAGCCGCACACGAGCGTGGAAAGTGTGGAACGGCGCATGAGCAAGGGATATCCTGCGGGTGATGGAAGCACTCACCGCTGCTTGGGGCGGTTGGCTTCGCGTTCGAGGCGATCAAGTTCACGGATCGCCTGGCCGGCTTCGGAGTTGGGGGCATGTTCGATGACGGTGATGCCGGGCGGGCTGCCTTCAAACCCGGGCGGAGTGGGCTTCGGCTTGTCGGCCTCGATGATGTCCTGGTGTGTCAGCAGGCCACGTTTGACGAGTTCGTCGACGATGGCCTCGAAGCTCTTCTCGTGACCCTTCCAGACCCCGGCAGTCCCGTATTGCCTCAAGCCCCAGACAAAATCATGGCCGCTTTTGTCTTTGATCGTCGGATTAGCGCCGTGATTCAGCAGAAACCAGGCCATGTTGTAATCGCACCCCCTACCCGCATCGGCGAGCGGCGTGTACCCGGCGACGCTGGTGCGGTCGATGTCGGCGCCATGATCGAGCAGCGCAGCGGCCACGGGGATTGAGCTTGCTTGAACGGCAAAGAACAGGAGCGATCGACTGTCGAACGGGCCGGGAAACGGAACGTAGTCGGGATCCAAGCTCTGTCGCAAAGCGGCCGTGATGAACGCGGGGTCTTCGGAGGCCAGAGCCTTTTCGAGGACCGTGACAATACGCACTTCTTGAGGCGCCTGGGCAGGATCGCAGACGGGAGCATTAATGTCGGCTCCGCGCTCGAGGAGCCCTTCAAAGCCCGCCGTGTTGCCCCTTGCCAGGGCCCAGTAGAGAAGCCGGCACCCATGTCGGCCAACGGCATTCACATCGGCCCCGGCCTGCACGGCGGCGGCGATGGCGATTCGGTCGCCGCGCTCTACGGCAACGGCGAGTCGCGTGACGACCGGATCGGCTGAGAATGTATCTCCCCTGATGCGTTCGGGTGGTGCCTCCCACAGCGCATCGCGGACATCGTTGCAACCGGTCAGCCAAGCCAGGGCCGGGACCATTATCATCATCATCATAGCGAGCGAGTGTCTCATGTCTGCGAAAGAGCGTGATCAGCGGGGAAGGCCGTCGAGCGAATGGGTGTTGAGTGACCGAGGCGGATGCACGAAGATCTCGCCTTGAGCCGAGCAAAATTGTTGCAATGCTGGCGGATCGAATAGTTCGAGGCCGTTTTGGATGGTCCGTAGCACGCTCAATGGATCCCCAAACGTGATGTGGGTGCGAATGGACCCTGGAGTGCCCTTTTCATAGGGGTGCCGGACCTGCGGTGGCGAGCGCGGGCCATGGAACCTCCTTCGGCCTTCAGGCGGGAGAAGAGGCCGGATATGTGGCGGGCTGTGGATCGTGGTGTGAAATCAATCGCCGGTCATCGCATCCCGAAGGAGGCGACGATCCAGGAGTCACGAGGGGGGTTCTACTCATCTAGGGGAGGGGGTGTCAAGTATCGCCCCGGCACCCGTCGGCGGTTTCCCTCGTCTGCGTGCATCGCGAGTCGTCAGCGCCACTCGCGGGTCGCAATCCAATTGGTGGCATCGTAAGTCAGAACGACGTGAGTTGACTCACCGGCTTCCGTGATCACGATGGAGAGTCGCGTAGCCGCCATGACGTTCGCTGCATCACTCGCCGTCACTGCATACTCGCCTGCGGTGATTCGCCGGGCGAAGCCGCGGCCGCCGGAGACCTCGCCGGACTCGTGGTCGAGCCATGCGAGCCGGTGCGGCGGAAGTTCGACGGCAGTGACTGGTGGTCCGCCTGGCACCGGCAGCTCGGCGAGCCTCCAGGTGCGGCAGGCGTCGCCCGCCTCGAGCAACAAGTCGTAGTGCCGCCCGGCGGGATCGTCTAGGGCGCCGGTGTGTTCGAGGATCGCGAACCGTGGCATCGCAGGTGTCAGTAGTCGGCGCCGCCTTCGCCAACGGCAGAGCTGCTCGGCATCGCCAGGGGCTTCGGCTTGTGGCGGACCGCCCGGCGGGCGTTCTCGTCTCGCAGCCGTTCGATCGCCGCGTCGAGGCTCATCGCCCCGAGGTCGCCGTCCACCCGATCGCGGAGGCTCACCGTGCCGGCCGCCTCGTCCCGCGGGCCGCAGACCACCATCATCGGAATCAGCTCCAGCTGCGCCGTGCGGATCTTCGCGCCGAGTTTTTCCGCGGCGAGATCGAGGCCCGTCCGCAGGCCGGCGGCTTCGAGCTTCGCCTTCACCTGCTGGGCATAGCCTTCGCTCTTTTCGCTCACCGGGATCACGCGGACCTGCTCGGGCGCCAGCCAGAGCGGGAACGCCCCGGCGAAGTGCTCGATGAGCACGCCCACGAACCGCTCCATGCTGCCCAGGGGCGCACGGTGGATCATCACCGGTCTGTGCTTCGCGTTATCGGCACCGATGTAGTCGAGGTCGAACCGCTCGCCGCTCGGCAGGTTGTAGTCGAGCTGCACCGTGCCGAGTTGCCACTCGCGGCCAAGTGAGTCGTTCACCACGAAGTCGATCTTCGGCCCGTAGAAGGCGGCCTCGCCCGGCTCGGGCTCGCAGCCGGGCAAGTTCATCCGCCGCGCCACCCGCTCGATCGCGGCCTCGGCCTCCGCCCATCGCTCCGGCGGACCCACGTACTTGTCGCTCGCGGGATCGCGGAACCCGAGCCGCACGCGGAAGTTGTCGAAGGCCAGGCTCTCGAGCACCTTGAGCGTGAAGTCGATGCAGCCTTCCACTTCCTGCTCCACCTGCTCCGGCGTACAGAAGATGTGGGCGTCGTCCTGCGTGAAGCCGCGGACCCGGGTCATGCCGCCGAGCTCGCCCGACTGCTCGTAGCGATAGACCGTGCCGAACTCCGCCAGCCGCAGCGGCAGGTCCTTATAGCTGTGGGGCCGCGCCTTGTAGATCATCGTGTGGTGCGGGCAGTTCATCGGCTTGAGCAGATACTGCTCGTCGTCGCTCATCACGATCGGCTTGAACTGGCTGTCGGCGTAATACGGATAGTGGCCCGAGATCTTGTAGAGATCGACCTTGCCGATGTGGGGCGTGTAGACCGGCTGGTAGCCGCGGGCCGCCAGTTCGTCGCGGACGAAGCTCTCGAGCGTGCTCCGCAGGGTCGCCCCCTTGGGCATCCAAAGCACAAGGCCCGAGCCGACGAGCGGGCTCGTCGTAAAGAGATCGAGCTGCTTGCCGAGCACGCGGTGGTCGCGGCGGCGGGCCTCTTCCAGCGCCGCCAGATGGGCGTCGAGATCCTCCTGCGAGAACCATGCCGTGCCGTAGAGCCGCTGGAGCTGGGCGTTGTTCGCGTCCCCCTTCCAGTAGGCACCGGCGATGTTCGTGAGCTTGAAGGCGCCGATGCAGCCGGGACTCGGCACGTGCGGGCCGCGGCAGAGATCGACGAACTCGCCCTGGCGGTAGAAGGAGAGCGTGGGATGCTCGGCGAGGCCCGTCTCGATGTGCTCCACCTTGAGCGGCTGGGCGAGGTCGCGGACGATCTCGACGGCCTTGGTTCGCGGCACCTCCACCCGCTCGAAGGCCTCGTCGGCCTCGATGATCCGCTTCATCTCGGCCTCGATCGCCGGCAGATCCTCGTCGGTGATCGGGCGGGAGGCCCGCATGTCGTAATAGAAGCCTTCACCCACGGTCGGGCCGAAGGCGAGTTCGACCCCTTCGAAGAGCCGCATCACGGCCCGGGCCATCACGTGGGCCGCCGAGTGCCGCATCACGGGCAGGGCCCGGGCGTCGCCAGCGAAGAGCGGCTCGACGGTCACTTCGCCGGCGGCGGGTAGCGGGGCATCGAGGCCCACGGTCTTCCCATCGAGCATGGCCGCGATGGGCCGCTTCTTCTTGTTGCCGCCGGTGGCCTCGGCCACGACGTCGGCCACGCGGGCCGTCTGGGGAAACTCACGAACGGATCCATCGGCCAGGCGGACGTGGGGCATGGTGATGTGGGGTGGTGTGGGGTGCCCGAAAAAATGCGTGCGAAACCGGAGCGTAGCGGCCGCGGTACGGGGGGGCAAGGTTACAGGTCGTGCATGGTGCAGGCCGGCAGCACCGGCGAGCGTGCTGCTCCACGGGGTGATGCTGTAGGCTTGCCCACCCAGCATGCACGCTCCACACGACTGCTCCGCCGACCTTCACGGGCAGGACACCGATCTCTGGATCGTCGGTGTCCTGTTTCCGCACCTGAAGATGCGGAGCTTCATCGACGTCGGCGCCGAGAAGGGCGGGTTCGCGAAGGCGCTCTTCCGGATGGGATTCGAGCGGGGAGTGCTCTGTGAACCGCTGCCGTCCCACGTTCAGGAACTCAGCCAACGGTTCGCTGCTCCGCATGCCACGATCCTCCCATACGCGATCGACCGCGAGGACCGGACCACACAGTTTCACGTCGCATGCGACGCTGCCGGAAACGAGCTCGATTACTTCCATTCGCTCAACCGCGTTCCCGATCACGACTACTTTCGGCATGGTCGGCACCTGGACGTCCGCTGCCGCTCCCTCGAGAGCCTGCTGGCCTCCGGCGAGGTCGACGCCGACATTGGCCTACTCAAGATCGACACCGAGGGCAACGACCTCCGTGTGCTCCAGGGACTCGGTCCCCTGCGGCCCGAACTGATCATGTGCGAGTTCGTGCCGCCGGCCGTCTACCCGCACTGGCCGCTCTCATTCGCCGAGAACCTCATTCCAGAGGCGAGCAGACGGGGCTATCGCCACGTCGTCGCGATCCAGCGGACCCACGGTGTCGCCGGGGAATGGGTGCGGATCGATCCTGCCAGCTTCACGGCCAACGACTGGGGAAACCTCGTCCTCATTCGCGAGGATGTATTCGCGGCCGCCGCGGCAGATCTCCAGGCCCGAATTCGCGGCCGCGCCGACCGCTTCCGCAGTGAGCAACCGATCGCCGTCCGGCACGACCCGCGGTATGGCGTCGCCTGTGCTGATTGGCTGCAGCGGCAGGTCGAGGGATTTTCACGAACGGCGGACCGCTCGGTGGCGATCGACGTCGGTGCTCACGAGGGAACCTTCTTCCAGCTATTGCTGCAGGCAAACCTCGTATCCCGTCTCGTACTCTTCGAGCCACAGCCGGCCAATGCCGCGCGGCTGCGGCAGCGGTTTGTGGATCCGCGGGTGACCGTAGAGGAAGTGGCCGTCGGAGCCACGACGGGCAGCGCGGAGTTTCTCTTCGGAGACGACACCGCCACCGGCTCGCTCCTGCAGCCGACGGGACCGACGCCGGCCGCCACGCAGGCATGCCTGGTGCCGACGACGTCCCTCGACGACTACGCCACCGCGCACGGCCTCCTCGACAAGGTCAACGTCCTGAAGATCGACACGCAGGGAACCGATGCCGCGGTGTTGCACGGCGCGGAAAGACTGCTCCGTGAAAGCCAGCCGCTTCTGATCGTGGAGCTGATCTTCGCGCCGCTGTACGAGGATCAGGGCGATCCTGCCGCGCTCATCCTCTGGCTGGCGGAGCGTGGCTACCGGCTTGCGGGCTTCTTCGACGAGCACTTCAGCCGGGAGGGCTGGCTCGCCTGGACCGACGCCTGTTTCGTGCCTGTCGCACGGCTGCCGGCGTATCGTCCGCCGTTCGTGCTGCGCGGAGCCGCCAGCTGATGGGCGCGATCCACTTCTCCATCGACCCGGTCCTCGCCGCTCTCCTCGCGAAGCGGCTCGAGCTTACAGTCTTCATCGAAACCGGCACGTTCAAGGGCGACTCCGTGGCCGCGGTGCGGCCCTCTTTTGAGGAGCTGCACACCTGCGAGCTCTCACCGGAACTGCACGCGGCCGCGACGCAACGGTTCGCGAACGATCCCGCGGTGCACTGTCACCTTGGCTCATCTCCGGACCGTCTGCGTGCGCTGGCCGCCATCCATGCCCGTCACCCGGTCATGTACTGGCTCGATGCCCATTGGTGCTCCGCCGCCCAGACTGCGGGCGAGGAGTCGCAGTGTCCGTTGCTCGAGGAGCTGGAGGCGATCGCCCCATTGCACCCCGAGTCGATCGTGTGGATCGACGATGCGAGGTATTTCATGGCCCCACCCACCGCTCCGCTCGAAGCCAGGGGCTGGCCGACGTTCCAGCAGGTGCTCGATTGCCTCCAGTCGCTCTCGACGCAACACCACCTCGTGTTCGCCAACGACACGATCCTCTTTCATCCGGCCAGGATCGCCGGCGAGGTCGCCACCTATCTGCACACGCAGGGCGCCGACTGGCTGGCGATCGCCCATGCCTCGCGACTCACGGACGAACTGAGGGCCACCTGTGAGCAGTTGCGGATCGCGTGCGAGCAACGGCACGAGCGGCCGGCAGGGCGAAGTCAGTTCCGGAAGTGGTTTCGCGCGGTCCGCAGGCGGCCCGTGCCTACTCCATGAGGCCTTCCTCAGCCCCTCCCTGAGCCCGTCCGCCGCTCAGTTCCCCGTTTGCTGGCCGCATGCCCGTTATGGACGACCGGTCGTGACGACCCGTGTGGCCCGATCCGCATTTCACGGGAGGGGTACCGTCGTCGCTTGACTGGCCCCGATTCACGCGCGAGACTCTGAGTGCCGACTTTGCGGGCGATTAGCTCAGTTGGTTAGAGCACCAGCTCGACAAGCTGGGGGTCATAGGTTCGAGTCCTATATCGCCCATTTGGATGCGTTTCACAGTCGGCTGCGGCGGTACCAGTCGCAGAATCGGGCCATTCCCTCGCGAAACGACGTCGCAGGATCGTAGTCGAGCAGCCGCCGAGCCTTCGACACGTCGGCGTTGGTGATCTCGACGTCGCCCGGCTGGGGTGGAGCCTGCTCGATCACGAGCTCCTTCCCGGTCACCTCCTGCACCACGTCGAGCGCCTCGTTGAGCGAGACGGTGGCCGAGTTGCCGAGATTCACGATCTCGTAGCCCAACGGCCGGTCGATCGCGTTGACGAACCCGCGGACGAAGTCACGGATGTAGGTGTAATCGCGGCGGGTCGTGCCATCGCCGAACTTGCGAATCGGACGGCCGTGCAGGGCTGACTCCACGAACAGCCAGGGCGCCATGTCGGGCCGGCCGCGCGGCCCGTAGACCGTGAACGGTCGGATCACCGTGACCGACAATCCGTGGAGGTGATGGAACGTATGGGCCATCACTTCGGTCGCCTTCTTCGTGGCTGCGTAGGGGGAGATCGGCCGGTCGGTGGCGGAGTCGTCCTCGCGGAAGGGAACCGCCCGCGAGTTACCGTAGACCGACGACGACGAGGCGATCACGACGTTTTCGAGGCCCGCTCCGACGCAGGCCGAAAGCAGCGTGAGCGTGCCGTCGCAGTTGGCCCGCTGATAGAGAAACGGATCGGCGATCGATGGCCGCACGCCGGCCCGCGCCGCGAGATGGGCCAGGTGGGTGAACCGCCGCGTGGCAAACAACTCCGCGACGAGCCGCCCGTCGCACATGTCACCCTCGACGAACGAAAACCGTGGATGACGCTCAAGGATGGACAGGTTTTCTCGCTTGTAGGCGACGGGGTAGTAGTCGTTCAGCTCGTCGAGGCCGACCACTTCGTCGCCCCGCTCGAGCAACGCCTCCGCGATATGCGAGCCGATAAATCCCGCCGCCCCGGTCACGAGAATCCGCTTCACTTCTGAGCCTCCATGCCGATGCCACGATCCACGTACCCGCCACAGCTTATGAGTCGGTGTGCAGACTACCAGTCTGCACCTGCCTGTAGGCTGGTCACTCCGTGACGGGCCCACTGGCGTACGTCGGGCCCAGCGGGCTGTATCTTGGCAGACGAGTCCCACCCATGTCGCTCTCGATCTGTCTCTTCACCGATGTCTGCCTGCCCACACTTGGCGGGGCGCAGACCGTGCTCGACCAACTCTGTCGGCAACTCGTGCGGTTCGGCCACCGGCCCGTCGTCGTCGCGCCGCCGGCCCGTGACCCGTTCGACGACCGGCAGTTCGGCTACCCCGTCATCCGCCACCGCCGCCAGTGGTCGAAGCGATTCGCAGTGCGCACGGTTCTGCCCCGGCTCCTGGCCCTGCACGCCCGCCATCGGTTCGACGTCGTGCACTGCCACGCCGCCTATCCGCAGGCCTATGTGGCTCTGACCATGCGGCAGCTGACCGGCATTCCGTATGTGGTGCGGCCGCACGGCGCTGATGTGCTGCCCGACGACGCGATCCGCCGTGTGCCACGGCTGGCGCACCGGATGACACGGGCGCTGACTGCGGCCGATGCCGTCGTCGCGCAGGGCGAATCGCTCCGTGACGTGATCTGCGGCATCGGCGTCGCGGCCGAGCGGATCGTGACGATCAACAACGGCGTCAATGTCGCCGCCTTCGCGACGGCCGAGCCGTTTCCGCATCTGCGGCGCTATATCCTCGGCCTCGGGAGCCTCGTCCGACACAAGGGCTTCGACCTGCTCGTGGACGCCTACGCCCAGCTCCGCGATCCAGCCGTCGATCTCCTGATTGCGGGTGACGGCAGTGAGTCGGCCGCGCTGGCCTCCCAGATCGCACGCCTCGGGCTCCACGATCGCGTGCAGTTGCTCGGGCCCGTCACGGGCGACCGTAAGGTGAGCCTGTATCGCTCGGCAGCGTTCTTCGTCTGCCCCTCGCGGCGCGAGCCGTTTGCCAACGTGATCCTCGAGGCCCTGGCGTCGGGGCTTCCGGTCGTGGCCACGGATGTCGGCGGTAATCGCGAACTGGTGCAGCCCGAGGTCAACGGCCTGCTCTGTCAGCCAGAGTCTCCAGCCGCACTCGCGACGGCAATGCAGCGGCTGCTCGATGAGCCCTCATTCGTTGCCCGGCTGCGGGCCGACGCTGCGGCGTCGATCGCCGATCACGACTGGTCGCAGGTGGCGGAGCGATACGTCGATGTCTATCGCCGGACCGTGGGCTCGACTCGGTCATCGCGGGCATGAGCCGCCGTCAGGCGGCGCGGGCGACGGGCGTATTGTGCTCCGCCAGGGAGCCCTCCAGATGCTCGCGGCACACCTGCTCGAGCTGTCGGCAGAGCGTCTCGGCCCGGGCCATCCCGTCGTGGTAGCGGCGCCATGCCTGCCACGGCCGCAGCCGCAGGAGGTCGCCGCACACGAGCCGCTGAAAACGGTGCTTCACTTTGTGCAGAAAGAACCGCTCGAGTGCCGCGGCGATCGTATCAGCCGTCACTGGCCCCTGTTCGATCGCCGAGAGAAAGTTCCAGCAGCAGTGCATCACCGCGATGTCGTCGAGGTCGGGCTGACCGGCGTACAGGTGCTGCCAGCGGGCATTGAACGCATCGGGCAGCCGGCGAAATGCCCAGCCCTCGGCCGCCAGCATCTGGATCGTGACGGCCAGCGCTGCCTGATCGCTCTGATGGATCCACTTCCGCGTCTCGTGCCGCTCGTCGTAGAGCGAGGCGATCCGCAGGATGTTCGCCTGCCACCGCTCCCGCAGACCGCAAGCCCAAGGCGCGAAGACGACGCCACCGTTGTAGTAGGGGAGCATCGCCTCGATCTGCCCATCACCCGCCTCGTAGCCCATCATCCGCTGTGGATAGCGCGGCAGATCCAGCTCGCAGACGAGCGGCTGAATCGTCGGTGGGAGCGGGAGATCAAAGGCGGTGTAGATCGTCGCCCAATCCTTCACGGCGACGTTTGGTGCGTCGTCGGGGCAGGCCGCGACGCAGTCGCCGAAGGAGGCGAGCGGCGCGAGGTCGGAGAGGATCGCTGTGTCGACGTCGAGCAGCAGGAACCGGTCGGTCTCGGGCTCGATCTCCAGCCCGCGAAACTTGTTGCCCACGTGGTGGTCGTGCCGGAGCCGGAGCGGCGCGTGGATCGTGATCCGGGCGTCGCAGCGGGCGGCGAGCCGACGGACGCTCGCCGGCGGCGAACCGATGCAGGCGAGATGGAGCGGGAACGATCGACTCGTGCCGGCGTTCTCCAGCCAGCTGGTGAGAAACACGAGCGTGCGGGCCTCGAACACGGTGTCGTCCCTGCCGGAAAAGTCCGGCACCGTGATCACGTCGAATGGTCGGTCGGTGTCGGCAGTCTGCTGGGGCGGAGGCATGGCACGACCGCGGGAGCGTCGGGGCAGAGGGGGATATGCGGCGGACGCTACAGCCTCGCCGCATCGAGAACAACGGCGGTTTGCCCCGCTGTTCTCCTTCGCCTTGGCAACTGCTCTCGCCGCCGTTGCCACCTTTTGGTATCTCTCGCCGGTTGCCCGGCTTGCCCTGTTTCGTCCGAGTGATCCATGACACAGCCGATCGTGTTCATCGCGAGTCTCGGGCATTCCGGATCGACGCTGCTCGACCTCGTGCTCGGCGGGCATTCGCGGCTCGTGGGACTGGGCGAGGTGGCGTCGGTGCTGACTTCGGGCAGCGACGGCGAGCCTTCGTTCACCGGCGATTGTTCCTGCGGGCAGGATGCCGCGTCGTGCCCACTCTGGAGCGAGGTGGCCCGCCGGGTCCAGGCCGAGCCGCGCGCGCCAGTCGCCCGCCGGTACCGAATCGTGTTCGAGACCGCCGCGGCCGTCTTCGGCCCCGACGTCATTCCGGTCGATTCCTCAAAATACCTCCCCTGGCTCAGGCTGCTCCGCGGCGAGGTCGGCGTCGACCTAAGGGTATTGTTCCTGCTCAAGGATGTGCGGAGTTTTACGTCTTCTGAGGTGGAGGCGGCTGTCCGCAAGCGTGGCGAGGGGCAGCGGCGGCGGCGGCTGTCACCGCTCGGCGCGTTTGCCTACTGGCACCGGCACAATCGGGCCGTCGAGCAGTTCCTGCGGGATAGCCAGCTGCCGACGTTTCAGCTGGGCTATGAGGAGCTGTGTCTGGCAGCTGAGCCGATCGTGCGAAAGATTTGTCACTTCCTCGAGCTCGCCTTCGAGCCGGCGATGCTGGAACGCTCCTCCTCGCGAAGCCACGTGCTCCGAGGCAACCGAATGCGGCGGCAGCCGGAGAAGGCCGGGCTCGCCTACGACCACCGTTGGTTCGTGCGGCGCGACTGGTTGCTGCCGTCCCTGCTCTGCCCGCAGATCATGCGCTACAACCGCGACCATGTGTATTCCAACGGCATCGACGCCACGTGGAGCCGCTGACGATGATTTACGTCGTGCTCGGCATGCACAAATCGGGCACCACGCTCGTGTCGGAGCTGCTGCATCATGCCGGCATCGACATGGTGGATACGGCGAGCCCTGACGCCGGCTACGACGAGGGCAATAAGTGGGAGCGGGAATCGACCAAGCAGGTGAATCACGCGATCCTCGGCTCGGCCGGGGCCTTTAGTCTCGAGACGGTTGGCCACACGCGACGGTTCGGGGACGCCGAGCGGGCAAGCCTGCGGGACGTCATTGCCGCCTGCTCAGCCCGGCATCCCGACTGGGGGTTCAAGGATCCACGCACCTGTCTCACCTACGACTTGTGGGCGGGTGAACTGCCACCGCACCGGATCGTCGCCGTCTTCCGCCGGCCGGAGGAGGCCTGGGCCCACTACTGGGCATCGTCCAGGGGCCGCCGCCGGCTGACCGTCTTTCGGCACTGTCTGCCGCGGTGGTGCGACTCCAACGCGGCCATTCTCTCGGCACTCGACCGGACAACACAGCCGTTCATCGTGATCGACTACGCAACGCTCATGACCGACCCTGCTGAGCTCGCCCGGCTGGAGCGGTTCGTGGATCGCCCGCTGGTCGATCGCCGCGATCCGCGGATGCGCCGCAGTCGGGCGACGCGGTCGGTGGGCTACCGGCTCGCGCGGATGTGGCATCGCCTCTGGGGCGGAGCGAGCCCAGAAGCGATCGCGGATCGGCTCGACGGGCTGCGGGCCTGAACGATTCAGGAGCCGATGTCGCCGAGCGCGCGGGCCATCCTCTGAATCCAGGACGGTTTCTTCCCGACCACGAGCCGTTGGCGGCTCACCGAGAAGCCGGCTGGCAGTCCCCGGCCGCGGCTGAGGCTGGCGGCGCAGTTGGCCGTGAGTACGCCGCGGCTCGTGCTCTCGCCGAAGACCACGGCATTGTGGTCGAGCACGTAGAGCCGCTGGTCGGCGGGCAGTGTCCGGGCGAGCAGCAGCGTATCCATCTCCTTCGCCGACTCGATCACCTCGGGAAAGCCCATGAAGAGATCCCGCAGCACCCGCACCCGCAGGAACTGATGGAGCCAGATCTGGGCATAGGAGGTGCGGCGGAGGAACGTCTGCCGGCCGATCCGCAGCTGCTCCGGCGAAACGTGTGCCGGATCGAAGAGCTTGCGGGTTCGGGCGAAGGACAGCCCGCAGATGCCTGGATCGGTGACGCTCCGCACCGCCTGCACCACGCCGTCGGCCGCCTGCCGGTCGAGCCACATCACGTATTTGTCGTCGATACACCAATAGACCCAGGCGTCGTCGGCGAGCCCCTCGAGGAGACCCAGCACCGCGGCCCGGAATCGGCCCCGCCCTTCCCCCTCGGCCGTTGGCACGAGTTCCACGCCGCCTGGGTGTCGCGGTGCCATCTCGCGGGCAGCTGCGCCATCGGGAAGACGAAACACGAACGGATGGTCGGGCCACACCGCGGCATAGCGGTCGATCATGTGCTCGGCGAGCGGCACGTACTTCTGGCACGTGAGCACGATGGCCGGGATGACGGGGTGCATGTGTGGAAGAACCTGTGTGGGCCGGAGACGACGAACGGTAGGGAGTTTGGGCGGCCGGTGCAGGGCCAGTCGCACCGCAAGCCGCCGCGGGATCCGAACCGTTTCCTCACGCGATCCGTACATCACCCTAACGGCCGTGGGGCAGACTGCGCAGGCCCTGCGTTGCGGCAGGGCACCCCGGCCGAGGGGCAACGGAGGTCCCGGAACATCCGGGAAGGACCCATGGATCGCGAAAACTTGCGGGTGCTCTGCGAACGGTTCGCCGGCCGCCGGGGGCAGATCATGACCGGCCGCGTGAGCGTGGAGGTACGCGAGCCCACCACCGACCCGGTGCCGGAGATCATCCGCAGCTTCCGCCTTGCCGAAATCTCCGAGTCGGAGAAGAACGCGCTCCTCGCGCTTGTCTGCGACCTCGACGACGGGGAGGATGTGTGCGCCGAGACGGCCTGCATCCGCGACCCCTACGCCGACGAGCGTGACGCCGAGAGCGACGACGACGAACTTGGCTGACCCGTTCCGGGGCCGGAAGCCCTTCCGGCTACCGCCGCCTCCCCGTGGCCTGCCGAAGCGGCTCCGGCCCTGGTATGCCGTGGCCGCCGCGATTGTCTCGCTGGTGGCGAGCATCGTCGTGCCGATGTGCCCGCTGCACGACTCGGCCGGCCGACCCGTCTGGCGGGTCGAAGCGGTGCACGACGGCGACACGGTCACGTGCATTGATCCCGAGGGGCGATCGCACAAGATCCGCCTGCAAGGCATCGACGCCCCCGAATTCCGACAGCCCTACGGCGACTGGTCGCGGGAACAGTTGCGGGCCAAGGTGGCGGGCCGTCCGGTGCGGGTGGAGGGAGACGCGATCGACCAGCATGGCCGGCTGCTCGGCACGCTCTGGATCGACGAGCGGAATCTCAACCGCGAGCTCGTCGCGGAGGGGGCGGCCTGGGTCTTCGGTGGTTTCTCGCCCGACGAGGATCTCGTCGCAGCCGAGGAGACCGCCCGCCGCGGCCGTCTGGGGCTTTGGGCGGAGCCTCATCCGACCGAGCCCGCCGAATGGCGGCGGCTGCACCCGCCCCACCGCTGAACGCTCCGGTTTCTCGCGAGGCTCCACTTTCAGGGTTCGCCCCTGTCGTTTAGGGTCTCCATATGGAGAGCCCGCGCGACATCGTCATTACCGGGGTTGGGGTCGTCAGCCCGATCGGCATCGGTGTCGAACCCTTCTGGGCGGCGCTCGCCGCTGGCGAGAGTGGCATCCGGCCCATCAGCCTGTTCGACGCCAGTTCGCTGAAGGTGCGGTTCGGCGGTCAGATCGCGGACTTCGAGCCGAAGCTGTTCGTGCGGCCGCGGAAGAGCCTGAAGGTGATGAGCCGCGAGATTCAGCTCGGGTTTGCGGCGGCCGACCTGGCGATTGCCGACGCGGCGATCCCCGCGGCGGGCGTGGCACCGGAGCGGTTTGGCGTCGTGTTCGGCGGCGACATGATCTACGCGGATCTCGAGGATCTGGAGACGGCCTATCGGCGGGCCGCCGTCACCGGCAGCTTCGACTTCCCGCGCTGGGCCGAGGCAATCCACGAGGAGGTGCATCCACTCTGGCTGCTCAAGCACCTGCCCAACATGACGGCGTCACATATCGCCATCGCCCACGATGCCCGCGGACCGAACAACTCGATCGTCCTGGGCGACGTGTCGAGCCTGCTGGCCGTCGCCGAGGCGGCGAGCATGATCCAGCGCGGCTGGGCCGATGCGATGCTCGCCGGTGGCACCGGCTGCCGGCTCCACCCGACCGCGCTTGTCGCCCGTGGTGATGTGTTGCTCTCCCACCGGGCCGACGACTGCCGCCGGGCAGCACGCCCCTTCGACCGCGACCGCGACGGCATGGTCAACGGTGAGGGGGCCGCCGTGCTCGTGCTGGAATCGCGCGAACACGCCGAGCGGCGCGGAGCCCGCATTCGGGGCCGCATCCTGGCCACGGCCTCACGGTGTGAGCCGGCCCTGCGCCGCGGACTGTCAGGCCGTTCGCTCGTGCAGGCGATCACGTCGGCCTGCCGCGGGGCGGGCCTCGCTCCCGGTGACGTCGGCCACGTCAACGCCCATGGCGTCGGCACGATCGACATGGATCGGATCGAGGCCCAGGCGATCCAGACGGCACTGGGCGATGTGCCGGTGACGGCGCCAAAGTCGGCCTTCGGCCACATGGGGGCCGGTGGCGGTGCCGTGGAGCTGGCTGCGAGCGTGCTGGGTCTCGAGCGAGGGCTCGTGCCGCCAACGCTCAACTACGAGCATCCCGACCCGGCCTGCCCGGTGAACGTGGTGCATGGCGGGCCGCTGGCGGGGAGGCCATCCACAGCCGTCGCGATCAACCTCTGCTCGACCGGTCAGGCAGCGGCCGTCGTGATTGCCGGTCACCACGAGCCGAGGAAGCCGAACGACAGGCCCTGATAGAAGGTCTGGCCGCCGGCGTCGATGTCCTCGAACTGGCGGTTGTTGAGGCTGAACTGCCTGGTGGCCGTGGCCATGCCACCCACCCAGAGGAAGTCATAGCCGGCCTGGAGCGAGAAGTTCGGCGTGATGTTCCAGCCGAGTAGGATCGTCAGGTCGCCGAGGAACCCGGCCCCCGTCTGCGACCCGCTCTCCATCGTGTCGGTCACCCCACGCGGCTCGATCGTGGGATCGGTGTTGATGCCGGTTCCCTGCTGATGCGTGCTGGCGAAGTTGATCGCCGGGGCGACGCGGCCGCGGAGGCCCCAGTAGAAGAACTCGTTCTGGCTGATCAACTCGGTGCCGAAGTTCATGCCGAGCAGCCAGTTCGTGGCGGTGATGTCATAGACGCCGCCAAACTCGGCCGGGGGCGTGGGGGGCGGATTGAGCTGGGAGCTCTGCATGTTCCAGAACTCGTTGATGTGTGCGAGACGGAGACCCACGATCAGCCCGGGCAGGAAGCCACGCTCGGCGTGTCGCGTCCAATCCCCGCCGGGCGACATGATCATCTGATCGCGGCCGAGACGACGGCGAATCCTGTAGTTGAATTCCCAGCTGTTGAAGTCGGACTTCAGCGATGTCGTGTAGCGATCGCCGCCGTTGAAGCCCGGAGCGGTGTAATTGAGAGGTGTGACCAGCACGCCGTCCTTCTCGGCGTTCCAGCCGTCGTTGGCTGCCCACTGCATGCCGCCGTAGTAGATGAATTCGAGGGCCCGGTCGCGGCCGACGTCGTCGGGACCGAGTGACCGGCCCAACGTAATCCGGGCTCCCGGGGCGAGGTCAAACGGCTGGCCGTAGGCCGTGTAGTTAATCGTTTTGCGACCGGG
Organism: Pirellulales bacterium; assembly: GCA_049695995.1. Classification (GTDB taxonomy): domain Bacteria; phylum Planctomycetota; class Planctomycetia; order Pirellulales; family UBA1268; genus QWPN01. The sequence continues at coordinate 54,120 of JBAVTF010000115.1, forward strand.
TGCCACCACGTCGACGTCCTGCACCACGACTTCGTTGTTGTTGCGGCTGCGGTCCATCCACATCGACTCGACGCCGGCATACCAGCCTCCGCTCCAGAACCAGCGGCCGGAGCTGGCCTCGAACGGCATCTCGTCGAGCGAGAAGTCGTCGATCCGCAGGGCGTCGGCCGCCCGCGGTGATACCTCCACCAACTCCGCCGGCGGCGCGGCCACCGGCACGTCGGACAGAATGCTCCCGGGCACCGGGGCGGGCGCTGGCAGCGGCTGCGATGGCACCGCAGCGTCACTGACTTGCTCTTCCAGTAGGAACGGCCCACCGGAGACCACGCCCTCGTCCTCCGCCAGCACCAGCGGGGGCAGGGCTTCCTGGGCCTGGAGCGCGAGCAGTGGTCCGCACCAGACCACGACAGCGAGGCGAGCCGCGAGGCGGAATGTGGTGCGTCGGTTCACGGTGACTCGCCGATGACTATGGGAACGGATGGGGAGCGGCCCTCCGACCGCTCCAACCCGCACCTTCATCGTCATCCATACGACCACTCCCGCAGGAATTTCCGGCAGTAAGGCCCGGCCTTGCCCAGATTGCCGACGGTGGCGTGGTCAGCACTGCGTGCATGCTCGGCATAGTTGCGACAAACCGACACCGTGGGGGGATGGGTCGATTCCGCAGCCCGGGCAGTCGAAGACAAGCGTACGGAACGGGCGTTCCGGGAGATCGTGATGCTTCCCAAAAGTCACCACCTGCTGCTGGCCGGACTGCTGCTCTTTTTCGTGGGCGTGCAGTTCCGAGTCGTCGAGTCGTTTACGCTCAACGAGCGGTCAAGCCGGTTCGTCGCCACCCAGATGGGAAATGGCGGCCCCCAGCAGGCCTTGTGGCAAAACGCTCCGCTGCGAAAGGTCGTGCAGCCGCCGCGGTGGCTGGGATTGGCGCTGATGAGCGCTGGCGCCGTGCTCACGTTCAAGAGCGTGAGCATGTTCCGGAGCGAGTGACAGGCCTACGCGGCTTCGACGCCCGGGCTTTCGCCGAAGTAGTACTTCTTCGCGTCGGGATTGGTGAGCACTTCCTGGGCGGTGCCGTGGCAGAGCACCTTGCCCGCGCGGATCACGTAGCTACGGTCGGTGATCGCGAGCGTCTCCCGCTCGCGGTGGTCGGTGATCAGGATCGAGATGCCACCATCCCGCAGGCTCATGATGATCTTCTGGATCGAGTGGATCGTCACCGGGTCGATCCCGGTAAACGGCTCGTCCAGCAGAATGATTCGCGGCTCTGTCACGAGGCAGCGGGCGATCTCCAGCCGCCGCTTCTCACCACCCGAAATGTAGTGAGCCTTCGAGCGGCGGATCTTCACGATGTCGAACTGCTCGAGCAGTTCCTCGCACCGCCGCCGCCGCTCCTTCGAGGCCATGCCCACGAGCTCCATGATCGCCAGCAGGTTCTGCTCGACGGTGAGCTTGCGGAACACGCTCTGTTCCTGGGCGAGGTAGCCCATGCCGCCGTCGCGTGCCCGCTTGAACATCGGCCAGTCTGTGATCACCTCGTCGTTGAGGAGCACGCGACCCGAGTCGGGGATCACCATGCCGCAGGTCATGCGGAAGCTCGTCGTCTTGCCGGCGCCGTTGGGCCCCAAAAGGCCCACGATCTCGCCGGTCTCAACGTGGAAATCGACCCCGTCGACGACGCGACGGCGACCGTAGTTCTTGACGAGCCCTTCGACCGAAAGCAGTGGCATGCGATCCTCCGTGTCGCCGTGCGGCACGGAGGCCGGGGGCCGCTCACCGCACGAAGCCCATCCTCCCGAAGTTGGGCCATGAGGGCAATCGCACTTCCAGGCCGCCAATTCGCAGCGGAATGCTCCAGGGTGCCGGGATGGCATGGGGCCAGAAGATCGCCACCGCCCGGCCGATGATGAGCCGGCGGTCGACGTGGTGGAGTCGCTCCCAGGCCCGGCTGTCCTTGCTGGCCGACGAGTTGTCTCCCAGCATGAAATACTGCCCTGCCTCGAGCGGGAACCCGAGGTATTCCTCTTCCGGCGTGCGTCCCGCCATGGCCGATGCCGCTCCGGACGCGATGTAGTACACGTCGCGCAGGATCCGCAGCTGGCTCACGGTCACGTCGGCGCCCGTGGCCGTGATGCCTGCGGGGGAGAGATCACCCGGTTCGGGATCGCGCGGCGTGCCGGATCGCAAGACCGGCCGCGTCTCGAATGCATCGGGCAGCGACCGGGTCCAGCCGGTCGGGCCGGTGAAGGCCACGGCCTTGCCATCGATGAACAGCCGCAGCTCATCGTCGACGTTCGTGAGCAGCATCCGCCAGCGGCCGCGGCCGCGCACCGGTGTGGCGCCAGAGACAGGCTCGAGCGGTGGTCCGCTCCCGGGGACCGCCCCGGGCACGAGCGTGGCTTGGCCATCGGCAAGGTCGATCGTGCACGTGTGCCGCACGCCGGCCTCGACCAGGTCGATCGTCACCGTACCAGTGCCGGCACGGCTCTCGAGCGTGCACTCCACCGCGAGGTCGCCCACCCACCGCGGCCCGAGCGACTCGGCGTTGTACGGCTGGAAGTCACCGATCAACAGCGGTTTGGCCCGCTCGCTGACCGCCTTGCCCTGCTTTACATCCCGCCAGGTGTCGAACGATGGGATCAGATGCCGGTACCGCAGCGTTGCCGAACTACCGGCCTTACACGCAACGGTAAACGAGCGGCCCGCGTCGGCCGTGGACCAACGGCAGGGGGCGTCCGCCGCAGCGGTCCAGTCGGTCCAGGCCTGCGGCCAGCCGGCCTTCTGCAACTCGGGCGACACGTGCCGCGAGTCATGCACGAGCTGGAGCATCGCCAGAAGCGCAGCGTCGGGCTTGCGGGCGATCACGGGATCGGCGTCGCCGTGGCTTGTCCAGATGTCGCCCGCCGAGATGAAGACGTTCTCGCCCGGCAGACCGACGAGCCGCTTGATGTAATTGGTCTTAGCATCCTCGGGATACTTGAACACGACCACGTCCCACCGCTTGGGCTCGGCGAAGTCGTAGGCCAGCTTGTCCACCAGGATGCGGTCACCGCTGAACGACGGATACCGCGGGTCGTAGCGGCGGGCGTCGTCGGGGCCAACCGTCAGCGACATGAGATTGCCGCAGTTGGGACAGCGGGCCCGCGATACGAGCTTGTCGGCGAGGTTCCGCCGGAGGGAGGCGATCCGGACCGGGTCGCGGTTGTCGCTTTCGAGCAGGGCGAGCTCCGCCCGCTTCCGCTGCGAGTCGTCGTCTTCCTCGGCGCTGCAGCCCACGCGGAAGTCGCGGCCGCAGGCATCGCAGACGAGATCCTTGTGGCGGCCCATGAGCGTGGGGGCCATCGAGCCGGTCGGGATCACGAACGCCTCCGCCTCGAAGGCGCGGAACAGCAGGGCGAGCGTAAAGGCCACGACGATCGACTCGACCGTCTCGCGGCCCCAGCCGCGCGGATCCTGCACGCGATCGCCGGCGCGATGCCCCTTCGGGAGCGACGCGTCGGCCTCCTGCTTCGCATCTGATTTCATCGCAAACCTCCGGCCTTACGCCCGCGTGGAAAACAGAGCATACCCGCCTACTCCTTCGCAGATCGACGTCCTGTGGCGAAAGTACGGGGCTGCCCCTGCCCCGTCGCCGGACGCTCGCTGCGGACATCCTGTCCTTTGCTCTCTCGGATGCCGTCTTCGCTCCGCCATCCTGGCTGCGCTCGGCGGCATACGCCGGCTCCCGGGGCATGGGCAGCCCCTCACGGCGTTGTGGTCGGCAGCAGGCTGCGGATTTCGGCTTCGACGTCGGCGTAGGTGAACGGCCGGCCGAGTCGGCGGGCTGCGTCGTCGTCGTCGAACCGGCGGGCCAGGGTGCCGTCGGCCTTCCAGACGTAGACGGCCGGGATGCTCACGAGGTCGAGCTTCTTGTAGAGCGAATCGGCGTCTTCCTTCGTCAGCATGTTCAAGATTTCGCCGGCGTTAACTTTTTCGAGGAACGACCGCACGGGCGGCAGAACCTCTTCGGGCGTGCCGATGCCCTCGTAGTCGAACGAGAGCGAGAGGCAGGCGACCCGGTCACGATATTTCTCCGCCAGGGCGACGAGGCCGGGGAATTCCTTCACGCAAGGGGGGCACGACGTGCTCCAGCAGTCGAGCACGACGATCCGCCCGCGCCGGGCCTCGACGGCCGCCATCAGGCCGGCGTGATCGACGAGTGCGACGTCGATGGCCTGTGCGGCGGCCGGCGGGGCTGGTGGTGGTGGCGAGCAGCCCGCGATCAGGCAGAATGCGATGCCAGCCGTGACGATCAGATGCGAGACGATGCCGCGATTCGAGCACATCAGGCACAAGCCTCCCGAGAGTCTGCCGACGCCGCGCGAGCTCATCGTCGCCTGTGCGGCGATGCGCAGCCACGTCAACCTGTCGCACATCGTACGGACCTGCGGCTGTTTCGGCATCCGCCGGGTGATCGCCTGCGGCGCAGCCCGGCTGCACGAGCGGATCGCCCGCGATGGTGCCGAGTCGGTGGCGCTCGACGTGCATCGTAGCCTGCCGCCGGTGCTCGACCGGCTCAAGGCCGAGGGTTACCAGCTCGTGGGCCTCGAGCAGACGACCAACTCGGAGCGGCTGTTCTCGTTCTCGTTCGCGGCACGCACGGTGCTCGTGATCGGCAACGAGCGGACGGGACTGGAGCCCGATGAACTCGCACGGCTCGACCGCGTGGCCGAGATTCCGATGGCCGGCATGCCCCACAGCCTCAACGCGGCCACGTCCACGGCGATCGCGGTCTACGAATACTGCCGCCAGCATCCGGCGGCAGCCGCAGGGCACGCGCCATGACGCTCGTCATCGGCACCGATGAGGCAGGCTACGGCCCCAACCTCGGGCCGCTCGTCGTCGCGGCCACGGCCTGGCGGGTCGATGCGGTTCCCGACGATGTCGAGCAGCGGTTCGCCGCGGTCGCGGCCCATGCCGCCGGCCTGTGGGGCGACTCGAAGCAGATCTATAAGGGAGGCGACGGGTTTGCGGCGCTCGAGCGCGGCGCGCTGGCCGGCCTCTCGCTGGCCGCCGGCAGTCAGCCCGCACGGTGGAGTGATCTGGCGCGTGTCATTGGCTGCCCGCCGGATTGCGAACTGCCGGAACAGACGTCGCTGGACGCAGTCACACTGCCCGTCGCGGCGGACCACCACGACGATCTGACTGCCAGCCTTGCCTCCCGGTTGGCGGCCCACGGCGTGGCGCTCACGGCGGTGCGGTGCGGCATCGTGACGCCGGCGGCATTCAATCGCCTCCTCGACACAGGCCTCAACAAGTCGGATCTGCTGTCGCAGGTCACACTCGAGCTTGCGGCAGGACTGCTCGCCGGCGGCGAGCCCACTGTCATATGGTGCGACCGTCACGGCGGTCGCAAGCGGTATGCGCCGCTCGTCGCCCGGCACTTTTCCGCGCCGCTCGTGCAGGCTCGTGAAGAGACGTCCGCCCGCTCTGCCTACGCCGTCCCGGCGGCACACCTGCAGATCGAGTTCAGCGTGGGAGGCGAATCGCGGACGCCGGTGGCCCTGGCGAGCATGACGGCCAAGTACGTGCGGGAGCTGACAATGCGGGCCTTCAACGACCACTGGGGTCGGCTCGTGCCCGGCCTCGAGCCGACGGCCGGGTACCCAGTCGATGCGGCGCGGTGGCGTCGCCAGGCAGCGGTGGCGGTGGAACAGGCGGGTATCGGCTGGGATGCCATCTGGCGTCAGGCATGATGCCTGCTCCGGCGCTTGCTCGGCCTCCCGTCGCGCCGCACAATCTCGCCCATGCCGCCGACACAACTCTACATCGTTCGCCACGCCGTCGCCGAAGACATCTCGGAGACGGGGGATGATGCCTCGCGCCGGCTGACGAAGAAGGGCCGCAAGGCCTTCGTGCGGCTCGTGCGACAGCTCCGAGCCGCCGGGATGGAGGTCGATCTCATCGCTGCCTCCCCATTGGTACGCACGCGGGAGACGGCCGCCGCGCTGGCCGAAGAGGTCGGGGGCCGGCCGCCGGTCGAGGTGGTCGATGCCCTCGCGCCTGGTTCCGATTGGCAGGCCATGGTGGAGTGGACCGCACGCCAGGATGCCGACCGAGTCGCCTGGGTGGGGCATGCGCCGTGCGTCGGGCACCTCGTGGCCTTGGCGATCGGTGCCGCCGGGGCCGGGGTGGTGATGGAGAAGGGGGCCGTGGCATCGATCCGCCTGCCGGCCGGCATCGGCCAGCCGGGCGACCTCGAGTGGCTGGCAACGCCCGACCTCGTCGATTGACGCGACCTCCCGGCCTGGTGTCGGCCTAGACTCCACCCCCTCCGGGCTGGCGTCTACAATGCTCGGCTGAGAGTGCCTTCCGTTTCATTCGGAGTCGAGCCATGTCCATTGTCGCCGATCGTCGTGTTGCCGTTTGGGCACGTCCGTTTTCACTGCTCGCAACCGGCCTCGTGACCGTGGGCGTAGGGTGCGCGCCGGCTGGTCCGGGCGGAGCGCCTGCGGGCAACGTAGTGGAGACGATCGAAGTGATCTCCACCGACGAGCCGAAGCCGGCCAACCCAGCCGTGGCCGAGACGGCGGCGGCCGTGCGGAAGGCGGTCGAGGAGACGAAGGAGGCGATCGCCGACGCCGACAAGCGGATCGCCGAGGCGGCCGAGTCGCTCGAACGCAAAACGCCGCCGGCCGAGCCGGAGAAGATCGCCGCCGCGCGTGAAAAGGTGCAACTCGGCGACCCGTCGCTCACCGCGGGCGTGCCCGCCAAAGGCGCTGGCGGCCCGATCACGCTCCCCGAGATCGAGGCCTGGCTCGACGATCCGCGGAATTTCGTGGAGCTCGAGCCGGTGCTGCCGCTCGGCCTCTCACAGGGCGCCGCCCAGATCACGGGCCTCGACAAAAACCCACTCACGCGAGCCAAGATCGAACTTGGTCGGCAGCTCTACTTCGATCCGCGGCTCTCGGCCGACTCCACGGTCAGCTGTGCCAGCTGCCACAACCCAATCGAGGGCTATACCGCCCACACGACGACCGGCGTGGGCATCCGCGGCCAGAAGGGGGGCCGCAATTCGCCCGTCTCGTTCAATCGCATCCTCTCGGGCCCGCAATTCTGGGATGGCCGAGCCGACTCGCTCGAGGCTCAGGCGGTGGGGCCGATCGCCAATCCGATCGAGATGGGCTTCACCCACGAGGGTGTCGTGAAGCGGCTCGGCGAGATGCCCGTCTACAAGCAGCAGTTTGAGAAGATCTTCGGGGAACTCACGATCGACCGCGTCGGCCAGGCGATCGCCGCGTTCGAGCGGGTGCTCGTCACGGCGCCGTCCCCCTACGACTACGGCGAGCAACTGCGGGCCTTCGCGGGCCTCGACCCAGACGACATCGCCGACGATCCGGAACTGTCTGCCAAGTATGCGGCCGCGAAGGAGGCCGCTGCGGCCCATCCGATGAGCGAGTCGGCCCAGCGGGGCCGTGACATCTTCTTCGGCGAGAAAGGGAACTGCACCGCCTGCCACGTCGGGGCCAATCTCGCCGACGAGAAGTACCACAATCTCGGCATCGGCATGGAAAAGGAAAGCCCCGACCTCGGCCGGTTCGTGGTCACGAAGGACGAGAAGGACACCGGCGCCTTCAAGACGCCGACGGTGCGCAACGTCGCCCTCACTGCTCCCTACATGCACGACGGATCGATGGCGACGCTCGAGGAAGTCGTCGAGTGGTATGACAAGGGGGGCCACCCCAACCCGCACCTGAGCGACAAGATCAAGCCGCTCAAATTGACGCCGCAGGAGAAGTCCGACCTCGTCGAGTTCATGAAGGCCTGCACAGGTCCAACGCCGACCGTCGAAACCAGCCGCCTGCCCGCCGACGGCACCTAGGTCGCCCGTCCCGTCTCACCGTAGTCCGCACACTCGCGCCGTAGTCCGCATGCGGCCCACGGGCAGAACACCGCAGGCCCGTCTATTCCTTCGCGGGTCGACCTCCTGCGTGGGGGTCCGGGGCTGCCCACGCCCCGTCGCCGGACGCTCGCTACGAACATCCTGTTCTTCGCTCGCTCGGATGCCGCCGTCGCTTCGGCATCCTGCCTGCGCTTGGCGGCATACGCCGGCTCCTGGGGCATGGGCAGCCCCGCACCTCCTGTACTCTGAGCCCCCAAGCACCGGCGATCACTACAAAGACGCGCGATGGATTCCGTCGCCACCCGGTAGGCGTCATACTCGGGGGCTCGCCGTAGGCCCTCCGACGCACACATGACCCGCACCACGCTCCCGCTGTCCGCCGCCACGCTGCCGCTGTATGCGGGCGTCGATCTCGGTGGCACGAATATCAAGGCGGCGCTCGTCGATGACGCGGGGCGGATCGTCGCCTTTCACACCGAGCCGACGCATGCCACCCGCGGACCGGAGGATGCTGCCGCCCGCATGGGCCGAGCGGTGCACGCGCTCGCCGCCCAGGCCGGCATCGCCACGGCCGACGTGGCGGCCGTCGGGCTCGGCTCGCCCGGACCGCTCGACATTCCGGCGGGCACGATCGTGCGGGCCGGCAACCTGCCTGGCTGGGACGACTTTCCGATCCGGGACCGCGTGGCTGCCCACTGCGGCCGGCCGGTGACGTTCGCCAACGACGCAAATGCGGCGGCGTATGGCGAGTTCTGGGTCGGCTCCGGTCGCGAGGAGACGAGCCTCGTCATGCTCACGCTGGGCACGGGCGTCGGCGGGGGAATCATCATCGGCGACTTGAACGTGGAGGGCGCCCACAGCCACGGGTCGGAGTGCGGTCACATGATCGTCGATCCGTCGCCCGAGGCCCGCGTGTGCCCCTGCGGCCAGCCGGGGCACCTGGAGGCCTACGCCAGTGCCACGGCGGTCGTGCGGCGGGCCGACGAGGCGATCCGGGCCGATGGCTGCGGGTCGCTGGCTCGGGCAGTGGCCGCGGGCGAACCGCTCACCCCGATTCTCGTAGGCCGAGAATGTGCCGCGGGCGATCCGGTGGCGACGGCGATCGTGGCCGAGACGGCCCGCTGGCTCGGCATCGGCATCGTCACGCTCATGCATACGATCGACCCCGAAGCCGTGATCATCGGCGGCGCCATGACGTTCGGGGGTGAGGCCGATCCGGTGGGCCGGCTGTTCATCGAGGCCGTTCGCTCCGAGGTCCGCTTCCGCACGTTTCCGCTTCTGGCCGCCCGCACGGTGATCCGCTACGCCAGCCTCGGGGGTGACGCGGGGGCCATCGGCGCCGCCGGCCTCGCGCGGCTCTCCCATCGCGGGTAAGATTCGTTCATGCCTATCGACTGCAAACACATCCGTAATTTCTCGATCATCGCCCACATCGACCACGGCAAGAGCACGCTCGCCGACCGGCTCTTGGAGCGCACCGGCACGGTGGACAAGCGGCAGCTCAAGGACCAGATGCTCGACGACATGGAGCTCGAGCGGCAGCGGGGCATCACGATCAAGGCCCGGGCCGTGCGGATGGAATGCCGCCACCAGGGCGAGCTCTACGAGCTGAACCTGATCGATACGCCCGGCCACGTCGATTTCCACTACGAAGTCTCGCGCAGCCTCGCCTGCTGCGAAGGCGCCGTCCTGCTGGTCGATGCCTTCCAGGGGGTCGAGGCCCAGACGGTTGCCAACGCCTACGCGGCGATCAACCAAAACCTCGCCATCGTGCCGGTGATCAACAAGGTCGACCTCGTGCATGCTCGCGTGGACGAGGTGCTTCAAGAGATGGAGCAGAGCCTCGCCATCGATCCTACGGAGGTGATCAGGGCCAGCGCCAAGACGGGCATCGGCATCGACGAGTTGCTGGCCGCGATCGTGGAGCGGATTCCGCCTCCGCAGGGCGATCCGCAGGCCACCTTGCGGGCGATGATCTTCGACAGCCACTACGACGCCTACCGCGGCGCCATCACCTACGTGCGGCTCCTCGACGGCACGATCAAGAAGGGGCAGAAGATCCGCTTCCTACGGACGGGCGTGACCCACGACGTGCTCGAGCTGGGCCAGTTCGTGCCGCAGCGGCGGGCCTGCGACGAGCTCATGGCCGGCCAGGTGGGCTACCTCGTCTGCAACATCAAGGACGTCAAGCAGGTCCACATCGGCGACACGGTGACGATCCCGGGCGACCATGCCGCACCGGCGCTGGCGGGCTACAAGCCGCCGCAGCGGATGGTCTACTGCGGCCTCTATCCGAGCGAAGGGGAGAACTTCGAGGAGCTCCGCGACTCGCTGGAAAAGCTGGCGATCAACGACCCGTCGTTCGAATACCAGCCGGAGAGCTCGGAGGCCCTCGGCTTCGGCTTCCGCTGCGGCTTCCTCGGACTGCTCCACATGGAGATCATCCAGCAGCGGCTCGAGCAGGAGGCCGATCTCGATCTCGTGCAGACCGCGCCCAACGTCACGTATCAGATCCTCAAGACCGACGGCGAAACGATCGAGATCACCAACCCGCAGGACGTGCCCGACACCGGCCAGATCGAGGAGTTTCGCCAGCCGATCGTGCGGACGAATTTCCTCACGCCGGTCGAGCACATCGGGCCGATCATGCAGCTCTGCACCGATCGCCGCGGTACCTATCTGAAGACGGAATACCTCTCGCCCACCCGGGCGATGCTCACCTTCGACCTGCCTCTGGCCGAGGTGATCTACGACATGCATGACAAGCTCAAGAGCGTGACCCGTGGCTACGGCACGATGGACTACGAGCTGATCGGGTATTTCCCTGCTGACCTCGTTCGGCTCGACATCCTCGTCGGCGGCAAGAAGGTCGACGCCCTGTCCATCATCTGCGACCGCCGGGATGCCGACCGCCGCGGCCGCGCGATCGTGAAGAAGCTCCGTGGCGAGATCGACCGCCACATGTTCGAGATCGCCCTCCAGGCCGCGATCGGCACGAAGGTCATCGCCCGCGAGACGATCTCCGCGATGCGGAAGAACGTGACGGCCAAGTGTTATGGCGGTGACATCTCCCGGAAGAAGAAGCTGTGGGCGAAGCAGAAGGAGGGCAAGAAGCGGATGAAGAGCATCGGCTCGGTGGACATTCCGCAGAAGGCCTTCATGGCGGTGCTCGATACCGGCACCGAGCGGCAGCAGGGGTGAGGGTTCGATGCCTCTGGGTTGGGTCGGGGTTGCCCCTGCCCCGAGAGCCGGACGCTCGCTACGAACATCCTGTTCTTCGCTCGCTCGGATCCCGCCTGCGCTTCGGCATCCTGCCTGCGCTTGGCGGGATACGCCGGCGACAGGGTACGGGCAACCCCTCCGCGTCTTGTGGTGCACGAGGGGAAGTGTGTTCGCCGTATATTGCCGTTCCTCGCAATCCTTCTATTCAATAAAGCACGCGATAGGACGTCACGATCATGAACCGCAGTGGCTATCTCGGGATCGACGCAGGCACACAAGGCCTCTCGGTGATCTTCACCGACGACGAGATGCGGATCCTCGCTCATGGCGAGGGGGGCTACGAGATGGTGGCCGGCCTCGCCGCCGAGTGTTATGAGCAGCGGCCCGGTGATTGGGAGGCTGCGCTCCGCACCGCGATGGCCGACTTGCGGGCGAAGCTCACCGCGGCGGGCATCACGCCCGACGTGAAGGCGATCGGCATCTCCGGGCAGATGCATGGCGAGGTGCTGGCCGATGGCGTCGGCGCGGCGCTCGGACCGGCACGGCTGTGGTGCGATGGTCGCAACGAGGCCGAAGGGCATGAGCTCACGGAGCGGTTCGGTGTGAAGTGCCCGAAGCGGCTCACCGCAGCCCGCTGGCTGTGGACGATCCGCAACCGGCCGGAACTGGCCGCGCGGGTCCACCACCTCACCACGCCGTCGGGCTGGCTCGCCCGGTGCCTCACGGGCGAGTGGATGCTCGGCATCGGCGATGCCGCCGGTATGTTTCCGATCGATCAGGCCACGCTCGACTATGACGTCCGACTCCTTGCGGAGTTCGACGCGCTGGTGGCCGCCCAGTATGGCGGCCCGGCCGTGCGGCAGCTGCGTGATCTGCTGCCGCGGGTGCGGAAGGCAGGTGAGGACGGCGGTGTGCTCGATGCCGCCGGCGCCGCGCTGCTCGGCCTGCCCGTGGGCACGCCAGTCGCGCCGGCGGAGGGAGATCAGCCGGCCGCGCTTGCAGGCTCGCTGATCGGCCTGCCCGGCATGGTGTCGAGGAGCTTTGGCACGAGCGTCTGCGCCAACTCGGTGGGCGACCGGCCGTTCCGCGGCGTGTCGCAGGCGATCGACCACTTCTGCGCGCCCGACGGCCGGCCGATCAACATGGTGTTTCTCCGCAACGGCACCACGCCGATGAACACGGTCGTGGAGATGTTCGGGAAGGTGAACGGCGCCGGCCGCGGCGACGCCTTCGCCGCCGTAATGCCGCAGGTGCTCGCGGCGGCCGACGACTGCGGCGGTCTTGCAGCACTTCCGTTTCTCGATGGCGAACCCGGGCTCGGCGTGTCGCAGGGGGGCAGCGCGAGCCTCGTGGGGCTCTCCGCCGAGAATGCCACGCCGGGCAACGCTGCCAAGGCGATGCTCCTGGCCACGATCTTCAACCTGCGGATGGGGAGCGATCAGCTCGACGCTCAGGGCTTTCCGCGGACGGAGATCATCCTCTCCGGTGGCCTCACGAAGACCCCCGCGCTCGGCCAGTTGCTCGCCGATGCGTTCGCCACGCCGGTGACGATCCTCGACGGCGCCGCCGAGGGCACCGCCTGGGGCGCGGCCCTGATGGCGAAGTTCCGGGCCGAGGCGGTCGCGGGGCGCTCCCGCCCCTGGCCCGACTTCCTCGCCGCGCACGCCTCGGGCACCCCGACCCGGTTCACCCCCCGTCCGGCGGCCGTGGCCACGCTCGCCCTCAGCCTTGCCCGCCACCGCCGGCTGCTGGCCCTCCATACCCAGCTTGCAGCTTCTGCCCCGTAGTCCACATGCTCCGCATGTGGCCCACGGCCAAAACACCACAGGCCCGGGCTATTCCGCGACCCGTCCGCCCACCTCCCCCGGAATAGCCGGCCCTCCGGCCTTCGCGCCTCCAACCGCACACGGGGTGTGCGGACTACGGCGCCGTGGGCGGGTGCCGAGGGCCTCACAACAAAAACTTGCAACGGCCGTACCGCCTGATATCCTCAACATCGTCGGGCGGCGGAAACCGTCCGCCCCTTCTTTCGGAACCGCTACTGACCGCGTGCGACATCCTGCTGCCGCCTGCCCTGCGATGCGTCGCAGGGCGATGCGCCGGGTGACCCGTCAGTAGCCTCTGTTTCCGGTCGTTGCCCCACGGCACCGCTTCGATCAGACCGCTAACCCGCTCTCGCATCGTGGCCCATCTGGGCCGCTTCGGTTTCGCAGGTTTCTCGCACCGGCCGCGAGTCATGCCATGCGAACCATTCGCCCCACCCTCCGCGTCGTTCTCACGCTCCTCGCCTCGTACCTCGGCCTCGTCGCCGCTCCGGCGAGTGCCGAGACGATCGTCCGGTTTTCGATTGGAACCACGTCTTTCGACGTCGCACTCTCGAGCGACCCCGCGCTCGCGACGACTGTGAACAACTTCATGAACTACGTGAACACTGGCCGCTACACCGACACGATCATCCACCGGAGCACGACCTACAATCCGGCCACGATCCAGATCATCCAGGGGGGCAGCTACGTGCTGGATGGTTCGACGATCAATCTGATCGCCACGGATGCCGCGATTCCGCTCCAGGCGAACTTTGCCAACCTGCGCGGCACGATTGCGATGGCCCGCACCGCCGATCCGAATAGTGCGACGAGCGGCTGGTTTTTCAACGTGACCGACAACCCGGCGCTCGACTCCAACTATGCGGTATTCGGTGCTATCACCGACCCAGCGGGCCTGGCAGTGATGGATGCGATCGCGTCCCTGCAAGTCTATGACCTCAGCCAGCAACTCGGTCCGGCGTTCTCCGAACTGCCACTCATCAACGGAAACAGCCTCGTGGTATTCAGCAGCATCGCCCCGGTGCCCGAGCCCTCCACGCTCGTGCTCGCCGGCGTCGGCCTCGCGGCCGCCGCGTTCACGGCCGCCCGCCGGTCGCGGCGTGTGGTCGGCTGAGCGCCCGAGCGCGCCGCTCACTTCACCGCGAGCATCCGCTCCAGGGCCGTGAGAGCCCATTTCGCTGTCTCGTCGTCCACCCGAATCACGTTCACTGGCTTGCCCGCGGCGATGTGCTCGAGGCTCCAGCAGAGGTGGGCTAGGTCGATCCGATACATCGTGGCGCACATGCAGACCACCGGCGACAGGAACCGGATCGTCTGCTCCGGATGGTTCTGCTCCAGCCGCTTCACGAGGTGGAGCTCCGTGCCGATCGCCCATTTCGTGCCGGGCGGAGCGGCCTCCACCTGCTTGATGATGTAACTCGTCGAGCCGGAGAGGTCAGCCTTGTCGACCACCTCCATCGCACACTCGGGGTGCACGAGCACCTTCACGCCCGGGATGTTCGCCCGCATCGCATCGACATGCTCGGGCTTGAACATCGCATGCACGCTGCAATGCCCCTGCCAGAGCACCACGCGGCTCTGCTGGAGCTGCTCGGCCGTGTTGCCACCGAGCTGCGGATCGTGTGGGTTCCAGATGCACATCTCGGTGAGCGGAATGCCCATCGCGCGGGCGGTGTTGCGGCCGAGGTGCTGATCGGGAAAGAAGAGCACGCGGCGGCGGCGGGCGAAGGCCCACTCGAGCACGGCCCGGGCGTTGCTCGACGTGCAGACGATCCCGCCGTGGCGGCCGCAGAAGGCTTTCAAGCTCGCGGCCGAGTTGATGTAGGTGACGGGCGTGATGTCGGCGGTGTCGACCACGGTCCCGAGGTCGGCCCAGGCATCCTCCACCTGGTCGATCGCGGCCATGTCGGCCATCGAGCAGCCGGCCGCCATGTCGGGCAGTACGACGGTCACCCGCCGGCCGCCGCGGGCCGCCACCTTCTCCGGGCGGTTGGCGAGGATGTCGGCCGTCTCGGCCATGAAGTGCACGCCGCAGAAGGCGATCGCCTCGCAGTCGGCCCGATCCGCGGCGTTTTTCGAGAGCTGATAGCTGTCCCCCTGAAAGTCGGCGTGGGCGATCACGCCGTCCTGCTGGTAGTGGTGGCCGAGGATCACGAGCCGGGGCCCGAGCTGCCGGCGGACGGCCTCGATCCGCTCAGCGAGGGCGGCATCTTCCAGACCGCGGTAGGCCGGAAACGGGGAGGCGAAGGCGGGGGCGGGGGCGGTCGCTGTCATGGTGCCCCAAAGTATATTCCGCGTCTCTGCAGCCCGTGCAGCCGCACCCGGCCGCGGTATACTGCCGCCCGCTGGCGAGGCTGCAACGGCCGCCACTCCCATTCTCCAATCGGAAGGACGACGAGGTCACATGGCGCGGAAAGTCGTGAATCGCAAGGAACTGCGGGCCCAGGCGGATGCAGCGGAAGCCCGCGGCAAGACGGCCAAGAAGGAGAAGCCGGTCAAGGAAAAGAAGGAGAAGAAGGAAAAGGCCGTCAAGGAGAAGAAGGTCGCCGCCAAGAAGCCGGCCCGGAAGAAGGTGGTGAAGGAGACCCGCATGAAGGCCTACTGGGGCGTCTTCAACCAGGCGATGAAGAAGCTCGTCACGTTCGAATATGCCGACAAGCGGGCGGCGGAGAAGAAGGCGTCGGACCTCGGCCCCAACCACTTCGTGCAGCTGATCAAAGAGCCGATCACCGAGGCGTAAGCCTTACCACGGGCTCTTCCACTCGCCCCAGGCGGCGAGGTAGCGGGCAAGTCCGGGGCATTCGTCCGCCTTGGCCTCGATCCACTTGCGGGCCTGCTCGATCAGGGCATGCTCCCGCTTGAGGTCGATGTCACCGGCCACCACCCGCGACCGCAGGAACACAAAGTAGGTGTCGAGCACGTCGCTCCGGCAGTAGTCGTGGATCTCCGCGGTCCTGCCCGCATCCCACAACTCCTGCACCATGTGGCCCGCCACCTCCATCTTCCCCGGCTTGCCGATCAGGTTGGCCGCCAGCGAGAGCCCGCCGTTGAATCGCGACGCGCCTGAGTTCGTCAGCCACTCGTGCAGGTCGAAGTGGGCGGCGGTGTTGTAGCGATACCGCGGCTGGTCGAAGTTCCGCGCGTCCTCGGCGAACCAGTCGGGAATCTGGATGCCGTAGCGAAACGCACAGAGCTCCAGGAGCGGCATGTCGAACCCGCGGCCGTTGAACGACACGAGCCGCGGCCGTTGATACCGCCGCCAGCCCTCCCAGAACTTCCGCACGATCTCGTGCGGCCGCGACTCTTTCTCGTCGAGCGCCACGAGATCCTGGAGGCCCAGGTCCTTGCCGAGCTTGGCGATCACGAGCGAACAGGGCACCTGGAACGTGTAGGGGATGAAGTCCTTCCCATTCTCGGCCTGCAGCTCCCCGCGATACCGGGCGATCGCCTTCTCCGGCGCGAGATCCTCCCCCGGATACCGCAGCCGCGACACGAGCGCCCCATCGGCCACGCTCTCGATGTCGAACACGAAATATTTCGTATCAGCAGTGGCCATCTTCGTCTCCAGGGTAGGTGATCTCGTTCAGCGTGGTCCGGCGGCGAAACGGCAGAAGTCTCCTCGCGGTGAAGCTCGCTCCTTCCACGACCTGCCGCAGTTCAATCCCCAGAAGGTCACGATCTTCGATGCTCGTCGAGCTTCCGCCGATTCCGCCGCCTCCGTTTCACGTGCAGGAACACCAGTCACACACCCCGCAGCGGAAGGCGAGAGGGTCGGTGCAAGCTCGAGGAGCATTTGGACCGAGTCTTCGAGGTCCACCGCGACGAGACTTGTACCGACCCCGAGCCGGCGCATCAGTGTTCAGCACTGCTTCTACCGACGCGCCAGCGGATGCTTCAACGGGAGCCATGCCCCGTCGGCCTTGCTCGACGCGACCGACTGCTCGATGAAGTACATCCCCTCCACGCCGTCGTGGATGTTGGGGTAAATCGTGTCCTTGCGTTCGGGCGAGCCGCCCGTGGCCGCCTCCACCATGGCGTCGAAGCCGGCGCGGTAGACGTTGGCGAAGGCCTCGAAGAAGGCCTCGGGGTGGCCCGACGGGAGCCGACAGGCGGCCTTCCCCGAGCCGTTCATGAACGGGGCATTGGGATCGCGGGTGTAGATGGCGTGCGGCTTGCCGTTGTGGCGGACGATCATCTTGTTGGGCTCCTCCTGGTGCCACTCAAGGCTGCCCAGCGTGCCGTCGATCTGGATCCGCACGTCGTTCTCACGGCCGTGGCTGATCTGCGAGGCCGTCACCGTGCCGAGCGCCCCGTTCTCGTAGCGGATCACGGCGTGGCCGTAGTCGTCGAGCGGCCGGTCGGGGACGAAGATCTTAAGGTTCGCGCTGATTTTCTCGGGAAGCAGGCCCGTCATGTAGCGGCCGAGGTTGTAGGCGTGGGTGCCGATGTCGCCAAAGCAGCCGGCGGCGCCGCTCTTCGTGGGATCGGTCCGCCAGGCGGCCTGCTTCTGCCCCTCGCTCTCGAGCCGCGTCCGTAGCCAGCCCTGAATGTATTCGGCGCGGATCGCCTGGATCTCGCCGAGCTGGCCCGAGAGGATCATCTCCCGTGCCTGCCGCACGAGCGGATAGCCGGTGTAGTTGTGGGTGACCACGAACACGCTCTTCGAGCCGGCCACCACCTTCGCCAGCGACTCGGCTTCGGCGAGTGTGAGCGTGAGCGGCTTGTCGCAGACAACGTGGAAGCCTGCCTCGAGCGCGGCCTTGGCGACCGGAAAGTGCATGTGGTTCGGCGTGGCGACCGACACGAAGTCGATCCGCTCGCCGGCCGGAAGGGCCCGCTCCTTTTCGAACATCTCGGTATAGGAGGCATATGCCCGATTCTCCGGCACGTCGTAGTCGGCGGCACTGGCCTTCGAACGGGCCGCGTCGCTGGAAAACGCCCCGGCCACGAGGGCGGCCCGGTTGTCGAGCACGGCGGCGGTGACGTGTACCCGTCCGATGAACGAGCCCTGTCCACCCCCTACGATCCCCATCCGCAACTTCCTGCCGAGCGCCCCGTTGGTCGCCATCATCGTCACCCCGTGTTGGCCGTGTATGCTGGATTGGTCGCGGCGCCGACCGCCGCCGACGGGCGGCACTCTACCAGACTCACCACGCCCGCGGCAGCAGCCACGCCCCGATGTCGGTTCGCCTCCTATCCCGTTTCTGGCCCCGCCCCGTCACCTGCAGCCCCATGGCCTATCTCGACCGCGGCTACTATCGCAGCGACCGCCCCGCCCCGCTCGCCGAGTGGACGGGCGTAGGCATCGTGATCGCGATCAACATCGCGGCCTGGCTGCTCAATTTCATCCTCTGCGGCAACCTCGCCCGAGAGGTGGTGCCGCTGCAGTTCTCGCTCAACGATGCACTCTGCCTCGACTCCGACCTGCCGCGACACCTGACCACCCATTTCTGGCAGCTGCTCACCTACGGCTTCCTGCACGACGGCCCGAGCCTGCAGTTTCCCGGTCCGTTTTCGCCGCTCCACCTGCTCTTCAACATGCTCACGCTCTGGTTCTTCGGCCGCGAGGTCGAGGGAATCACGGGCCGCGCGGAGTTCCTGCGGTTCTATTGCACGGCAATCGTCGTCGCGGGCGTCGCCTGGGTGGTGGCCGCGCAGTTCGGCGGCCAAGGGGGCCGGCTCGTCGGCGCCTCGGGCGGGGTGATGGCGGTGCTCGCCGTCTTCATCTGGTACTTCCCGCGGCAGACGCTGCTGCTCTGGGGCGTGCTGCCGGTGCCGGCCTGGGCGCTCGGGGTGCTCTACTTCCTCTCCGATCTGCAGGGGGCTACGACCGGTGGCGGCAACGTGGCCCACGTCGCCCACCTGGCCGGTGCGACGTTCGGTGCCCTCTACGCCTGGCGCGGCTGGGACCTCACCGGCCTGCTGGAACTCCCGTCGCGCCTCTGGCGGCGGACGCGGATGCGAGTGGTTCGGCCCGACGACGATGACAGCCCCAAGCGGCGGCTGCAGACCGACGACGAGGAATACGAAACGCTCCAGCAGTCGGTGGACAAAATCCTCGCGAAGATCAGCCGCTCGGGTGCCTCGAGCCTGACTCCCGATGAACGCGACACACTGACTCGTGCCAGCCGCCGCCTCAAGGAACGGTCGCGGTAGCTCGGGCTACTGCACGCCGCTGACGGGCACGACGGCCGTCCGCACGTCGGGCCGGGTCCGCAGCCGGAGCTGATCGATCACGCCGACGAGATCCTCGAATCGTTGGCCATCCACCACGCCCGCCATGGTGCCATGGGGCTGACCGCTGGTGTCGATGACCGCGATGTTGGGCTCGCCGGGCGTGGCCCCAAACTGCTCGCGCAGCACGTCGTTGAAGTCGAGCCACACCGATACGTGCGGCGACTCCTTGCGGAGCCGTGACCGGGCGACGCCGTGGAGCGGCTTCGGCACCTCGGGCACGCAGGCCACGGGTACGACGTGCACGTCGGGCACCGCCGCACCGGCCGGCCAGCCCGGCGGGGCCACCACCGGCTGCCGCGACCACTCCGTGGCCTCGGCACCAGCGGCGGTCGGATGAAACCGCAGATGGAGCCGCCGGCCGATGTCGAGCGCCTTTTCGGCACCGTGGCGGTCGGCATAGACGAGCACCACCACGTGGCCGCGAAGCTGCTCCGTAGCCCGCGAATTCCGAAACTGGTCCTCGAGAACGATGTTCACGCCGCGGGCCGGCGCCTGTCCGCAGGCCACGGAAGCCAGCGTCGCGGCACACGACAACACGCACACTCGAATCGTTCTCGCACGCAGCATGGGGCACCTCGAGGCTTCCGGGACGGGGTGATTACAGATCTCCCCGCGCCGAGGCAACCCGAGTTGGGAGGGCTACGTGGTGTGCGGCCTGTAGGCCCGTTGCTCCGCAACGAGCAGCCCGTCACGGAGTGACGGGCCTACGTGGTGGAAGGGCTGCGATCACGCAGCCACTCGTGTCGCGTCGGCGGCGTCCGCCGGCTCGGCGTCGTCGGCCGTCTCGGCCTCGGCAGCCGCCCGTGCACCCGGCCGCAGGATCGTGAGCACCGCCGGGAGGAACACGAGCGAGGTGAGGGTGCAGGTGGTCACGCCGAGCGTGAGCACCCGGCCGAGGCTCTCGAGCCCCTTGTGGCTGGCCACCATGAGCGCGCCGAAGCCGAGCACGGTCGTGAGCGCATCGACGAGCACGGAGTTGGCCGTCGAGGCGCTGATGCGATACGGGCCGGGGCGTTCGAGGGCGTCGTGCATGATGTGCACGCCGTAGTCCACGGCGATGCCGAGGATCAGCGGAATGCCAATCAGGTTGGCCGGGTTGAGGTCGATGCCCACGAGGCCCATCAGGCCGAGCATCTGCAGCATGCCGACGAACAGCGGCAGGATGGCGAGGAGCGCGTGCGCCACGCTCCCGAAGTCGAGCCAGAGCACGACCACGATCACGGCGAGCGAATACAGCGCGGCCTGCTCGTAGCTGCGCTTCATTTCGAGCGACGCCTCGTAGGCCTGGAGCGGATTGCCCGTGGCCTTCGGGTCGACGCTCCGCACCTCGTGCACGAATGTCTTCAGCGCCTCGAAGTTCCAGATGTCGCCGCGGCCGTAGATCTTGAGCAGGTGCTTGCCGCTGGAGCCGACGAACCGATCGACGAGGCTGGGCGGCAGGTCGGTCAGCTGCGGCGGCTCCGGGTCGGCCACGCTCGCCAGGGCATGCAGCCGGCTGAGCAGGTCGCCGGCGGCCCGCTGCTGAAACGTAGCGACGGCGCGGTAGCAGTCTTCAGGCGTGAGACGGCGGAGCGTGTCGCGGGTGCGTTCGAGATGCCAGGCGGTGCGGAGGCCACCAGGCTGCTTCGCTGCCTCGGTGTGGG
Organism: Pirellulales bacterium; assembly: GCA_049695995.1. Classification (GTDB taxonomy): domain Bacteria; phylum Planctomycetota; class Planctomycetia; order Pirellulales; family UBA1268; genus QWPN01. Next base: position 74,927 of record JBAVTF010000115.1, read on the forward strand.
CCCAGGCGAGCGTCTCGCCGAGGGCGTCTATCCGATCGACCGGAATCTCGGGGGGCCGCTCCGGCAGCGTCGTGAGCCGGCTGCGAATCCGCTCGATCAGCGGCCGCTTGAGCTCCTCGTCCACCGGCAGGAGCGACGCGATCTCGTCGACCCGCTCCACGCTCGGCAGGGCCACGAGCTTCTTCTTGAGCTCGAGTAATTGCTCCCGCGAGTCGGAGATCGATAGCGCATACCACACGCTCTGGTCGCACTCCTCCAGGAGCTTCTTCTCGACGGCCACGCTCTCGAGGCCGTCGGCCTGCATGTTGAGCAGGTTGTGGTCGTAGGCCAGCTCATGAAGGCCGCCCGCCACGGCCATCGTGCAGGCCATACCGGCCAGGGCCACGAACTTTGGATACCGCGCCACGGGTGCGAGCCACTCGTGCACGGGCACCGGCACGGGGATCGTGCTGCCGAGCCGGCCGCGGTCGATCCAGGCGATCACGGCCGGGAGCACGAGCAGTTCGGCGGCACAGCAGAGCAGGATGCCGCCGCCGGCGATCATGCCCAGCTCGGCCACGCCCACGAAGCTCGTCAGTGCCGCACAGAAAAAGGCCACCGCCGTGGTGATTGCGCCGGTGAGGATGCCTGGGCCGACCGCGGCGCCGGTTTCCAGCAGGGCCTCGTCATACGACAGCCCCTTGCGCCGGCTCTCGAGATACCGGCCCACGTAATACGTGCCGTAGTCGATGCCGACGCCGATCATCGTCACCGTGAACGTGACGCTGAGGATGTTGAGGTGGCCGACGCTGACCGTGGCCCAGCCGAAGGCCCAGGCCATCCCGATCACGAGCACGCCGTTGGCCATCAGCGCGTGCCGCACGCCACCGAAGCCGGCGATGATCACGACGGCCACTGCGGCGAGCGACAGGCCGCTCGCCCACATCATCGACTGCGCGCTCGACCGCATCTCGTCATCTTCCATGATCGGCAGCCCGGTGAGGCCGATCGTGGTGTCGGGATGCCGCGCGGCCACGTTGGCGATGATCCGCCGCAGCTCGTCGGTGGCGGCCGACGCACCGGCGAAGCCCCCCTCGGCCTTCACCAGCCGCAGGAGCACGAAGCCAAGCTTGCCGTCCTTGGCGAGGAGGTGCTCGCTCGAGAGGTCGCGGAGCGTGGAGAGCGATTCGGGCATGCCGGGCCACGGCGACACATACTCCGTGCCGGCCGTATCGCCACGGAGTGGCGACTCGATGCCGGTGAGCAGCGCCTCGCTGTACCGCTCGAGGAAGGAGACAGGCGATTCGCCGACCGGGCCGGAAGGAGACCCGCCGGACACCATCTGCGCGGCGAGGCCGCCCACCATCGTGCCCACCTTGAGCTGGGCCCAGCCCCCTTCCAGGATCGGCCGCGTGCCCTCGATGAAGCGATCGATCTCGGCCAGGTCGGCCGGCGAGAGATAATGCAGTCCCTTGGCCCGGATCCGCGAGAGATCGACCTCGTGGAGCACGGAGCCGAAGAGCTCACCGTTGCGGGCGGCTTCCCGTGAGAGTTCCTCGAGCACGGCGATCACGCGAGCCCGCGACTCACCCTCGACGACGACGACAGCGTCGTCGTCTTCGCCGAACTCACGGATGTAGTCGATCCACAGCTTGTTGTATTCGCTCTCGGGGTCGAGCAGGTCGACCCGGCTCACCTTGTAGCCGAGATGCAGGGAGGTCCATGTGCCTGCCGCCACGGCCGAGAGGATCGCGGCGGCGACAATCACGAGCGGGGCCCGCAGGCAGAGCCGAGTCCAGGCGACGAGGCCGCGGCCCAACAGCCCGTGCGGCCGTGCAGCCTGCTGCTGCACCAGCGGCGGTTCGCCGGCGGCAGGCTCGTCGGTGGCGGGATCGTGGAGGTGGAGCATGGTGCTGAAACGCGGCGGTGGGCGATGGATGGGGGCAGGATGGTAGGGAGCCTGCGCCGCCGGGCCAAGGCCGGCAGCACGGGAACTGGCGGCCGGGCGAGGCTGGGCAAGGCGGAGAACGTCCGGCCACATCTGCCGCTGATTTTCCTGGGCATACGGGCGGATTCACTGGCCCGAAAGGTCCACGCAGGCCGAACACTTCTCCTGTCGATTCACGTTTCGGGGGGGAAGGGGATGAGGCAGCAACAAAGCCTGCTGCGGGCCTTCGCGCTCGCGGTCTGTGGCGGTGCGGTGTGGTGTGGTGGAGGCATGGCTTCCCTGGCCCGCGCTGCGGAGCAATCAGCGATCACGGCCAACCTCGATGCCTCGCTGGCCGAGGCGGGCTCGTCGAGCCGCGAGTCGCGGCTCCGCGCCATGCAGGCGATCCCACTCGACCGGATGCCGGCAGCCAACCGCGACGTCGCGGAGGCCTGCCTGCGAGCGACGACGCTCTTTCGCCGGCTGCCCGTCGAGACGGTCGCCTGTGATGGCGAACTGCTCGACTTTCTGCTCACGAAGCCCGAAACGCTCGTGGACGTCTGGCGGGTGCTCGGCATCAGCCGGCTGTCGCTCGATCCGGCCGGCCCGGGGCAGTGGCGACTCGCCGATGGCTACGGCACGGTCGGTGTCGTGAAGCTACTCCATCGCGACCGCACCGCCGATGGGGGCGTGCTCGTGTTCCATGGTCGGGGTGGCTACACCGGTTCGCTCTCACCACGCCGGCTCACCGGTCAGTGCCTCGTCGTGGTCCGGCACTCGGCGCTCGAGCCCGACATGAGCGGCCGCCAGCGGCAGGCCGTGCAGATCGACGCTTTCCTCGACGTCGATGGCCTCGGCCTCGAGATCGTGACGCGGGCGCTGCATCCGCTGATCGTGCATTCGGCTGCGGCGAATCTCCGTGAGATCTGTCTGTTCGTGTCGCAGTTCTCCGCCGCGGCGGCACGCAATCCCGCGGGCATCGCCCGGCTCACCTCCCGCATGCCGCGAACCGATCCCGAGGATCGCCGCGCCCTGGCCCGGCTCGCCGCAGGCGGCCGCGGCACACCTGCAGACGCCGCAGAGCGCAGTGATGCCGCACGCTTCGAGACCGAACTGGCCGCACGCTGGATGCCCGCGCCGACAAACAAGCCCTGAGCGCGAGCGAGGGGATCTTCCTGATACGCCGGTTCACTGCGTCGTGTCACCACCGGCGCCGGCGGGCATCGGCACTGAGGCGATCCGCGTGCGGGCCTCGGTGGCCACCAGATAGGGCCGCTTGTACTCGGGCATGTAACCCTTCGCCCCGCGCACGCTCACCTGCTGGCCCACCAGCGGCGCGAGGTTCACGCCCGGCTGCGGCGTCACAAACACGAGCACGTTGTTCTGCCCATCGACGAGCGCCCAACGCGGCGCATCCGGCCGCCGCGAGATCACGGTGGCCAGCCGGCCCGTGGTCTCGACCTGATCGGGAGGCGTCCATGTCGGCTGGCCACCGGCGGGCTGGCCGCCGGGTAGCACGCCTGGACGAACCGGCCGTGATCCGAGTGCCGACAGGCTCGACCACATGCCCCCGAGCCGCAGGCTCGATGGATCCGCTGGCGGGTCGGCGGCGAGCGCCTTCTGTCGCGCTTGGATCGCCTCGAACCGAGCCAGTCGTGCATCGACCGCTACGGCCCGCGTCCGCTCCGATTCGGACGTCGCACGCGTGGCCGCCAGCCGCAGCCGTTCCCGCAGCGGCGCGAGGTTCCACGACTCGGTCGGGCCTGCGACGGCGAGTGACAGGGCGAGATCGATGTCGGTCAATTCGTCGGCGGAGGTCGCGGCCGCCCCGGCGCTCACGGCGGTCGGCACGACCGTGCCCTGGCCCTCGAACACGTTGGTGCCCCGCGGCAGCCAGCCCGCGAACATCTTCGTTGCCAGCGGCAGCGGATTGAGCAGGCTCGGCTGCGCGGGTTCGGCCGGCAGGGCCGACGCAGGGGCGGCGATCGGCGGCGGCTGATCGGGAGCCGGCGCGTTGATCTCGGCCACCGCCTGCTGCACGGCGCTTCCGGCATCGCGGATCGCCGCGATCGCCTCGCCAGCGGCGGCGAGGCCGGCGCCGGCCGCCGGTTCGGCGGGCTGCACGACGCCAGCGAATTCGGGGGGCAGCGCGAGGTCGTCGACCCGCACCCAGCGAAACTCACCCGCCGGCGGCTCGATCCGCACCCAGTCGCCGGCGTGTCGCCCGTCGGGGATCGTGACCGACTCCAGCACCGTCACCCGCTCGCCCGCCTCGAGTGCCACCTGTGTCACATGCCGGAGATCGTTGAGCTGTGAGCCGACGCGGGCGATCGCGGCGTCGGTGACGACCACGCCCACGGTCGGGGTGGCGGCGACGTCGCTTGGTGTCGATGCGGTCGTGCATTCGACGTCGCAGCGCCGCATCCAGCTGAAGCTGCCCTGCACGGGCCGGACGGCGCAGTAGCCCGACTCGTCGAAGGCCCAGACCTCGACCGGGATGCCGAAGGCGAGCCGTTCGGTCGGATAGAAATCGTCGCTCGGGCCGGCCCGCAGGTAGGTGTGCGGTGCCGATACCCGCACGGTGATCGGCAGGGCGGCGGCCACCTCACCGGCTGTCGCTCCGGGTGCCGATGGCGCCCCATGAGCGAGCATGCCGCTGCTCACCAGGCATGCACACAGCAGGCCGGTGGCGATGTCGAAGCGGTGGAGCGGCGACGAACCCATGGGCGGCTCCATCCGTGGATGCCGGTGACCGTATGGCACGAGCGAGGGTCAAAAAGAAGCGCGTCGACGAGGCTTGGGCGTCCTCGTCGACGCGCTCGTGTCCCGACGGCCAAAGCCGCCGTTCCGACCCTCTTGTAGACCACCCGCCACGGCCGCTCAAGCCGCGAATTTCGATCCGAGCCCTCGCCGAAAAAAACGGAAAAACGCCCGAAAAAACGCCCCTTCAAACAGGGGGACAGACCCTGGCGGGGCAGTCCGGGCAGGCTGCACTGGCCTTGCGGGCGTGCTGGCGCGGCGGTGCTGGCACCGTAGTCCACTTGCTCCGCATGTGGCCCACGGTCAAAACACGGCAGGCCCGAGCTCCTGCACTGCAGGTCCGTGAACCACTGCACGAATAGCTGGTCGAACGGCCTTCACGCCCCGAACCGCACACGGAGTGTGCGGACTACGGGAGTGTGCGGACTACGGGCCTACGACCAGCGGTCGACGGGGCGGTCGAGCACTTCGCGCACGATGAACAACTGCCGCAGCGCTGCGGGATCGCGCAGGAGTGTCACGAGATCATGTGCCGCCGCCGGCCGCGTGGTAACAGGCTCGGCCGCTGCCGCCGGCTTCGTCAGACGCGAAGGCCGATGCCCCAGATCGTCGGCGAAGGCATCGCGAACATGTCGCGCGATGTCGCCGCCATGACTACCGAGCGAGCCGAGTTGTGGCGAGGAGGGCTGAAGCGATCGCGTCTTCGTGATCGTCTCCGCGATGACAGGCTCGCCGCGTGGCGGTGGCGTTACCGGCCGCGGCTTCTCGGTCTTTGCTCGAACAGGCTGCGGTCGTGGCGGCGTCTGCGGCCGCGGTGGCATTGGCACGGAACCCGGGGCCGGCTGGCCACGTTGCTCGGCCCGCTGCGACAGAAACTCCTCGATCTGCCGCTCGAGGTCCGCCCGCACGGTCTCGACAGGCTCGCGTTCGGGCCGGGGCCGGCGGATCTGTTCGACCGGCTGCGGCTGCCGTGGCTGGCCACGACCCGCCACGTTGCGAAACACGTTGACAACCTGCGACACGATCCAGAAGAGCACGAAGAGCAGCGGGAGAAGCCCCTCCAGCCAGTCGAGTCCGGCGGCGAAGAGAACGGGATGCATCGTGTGTGCTCCGGTGTGATCGAGCCCCCGCAGACGCGGCCTGCCACCGATCTGCAGCCTACTGCATGGCCGTCGCGACAGCCGGCGCAGAGCCGCCGGCGATGGTCCGCCGCATATCGGTGTCGGCCTGCAAGTTTCTGAGCTTGTAGTAGTCGAAGATGCCGAGCTTGCCGGTGGCGAGCGACTCGGCCACGGCCTTCGGCACCTCCGCCTCCGACTCGACCAGTCCCGCCCGACTCTCTTCGATGCTCGCGATCATCTCCTGCTCGCGGGCTACGGCCATGGCCCGCCGGCCCTCGGCGTTGGCCCGGGCCACGCGGGTGTCGGCCTCGGCCTGGTCGGCCTGGAGGCGGGCGCCGATGTTGGCGCCCACGTCGATGTCGGCGATGTCGATCGACACGATCTCGAACGCCGTATTCGCGTCGAGCCGGCGGGCGAGCACCGTCTTCGAGATCACGTCGGGGTTCTCCAGCACGTCGGTGTGCCGCTCCGACGAACCGATCGCCGACACGATCCCCTCGCCCACGCGGGCAATGATCGTCTCTTCGGTGGCACCGCCGATGAGCTGGTTGAGATTCGTCCGCACGGTGACGCGGGCCTTCACCTTGAGCTGGATGCCGTTCTTGGCCACGGCGTCGAGCGAGTCACGGCCGCTGTTCTTGCCTGGACAGTCGATCACCTTGGGATAGACGCTCGTCTGCACCGCCTCGCGGACGTTCCGGCCGGCGAGATCGATCGCGGCGGCGAGCTTGAAGTCGAGTTCCTTCATCTTCGCCTTGTTGGCGGCGATCAGCGCCTGCACGACGAGCGGCACGCGGCCACCGGCGAGATAGTGGGCCTCGAGCGCCTGCCGCGTGACGCCGCTGGAGTCGCCGAGTCCGGCCTGCACGGCCATGATCTTGCTCCGCACGATCACCGTAGGATTGACCTTCTTGAAGCTCATCGCCACGAGATCGAAGAGGCCGATCCCGGCGCTCGATGCATACGACTGCACCCACAGCCGCAGGTAGCGGGCCACGAAGGCGAACACGATCACGGCGGCGAAGATCGCCAGGCCGAGCAGGATCAGGGGCAGGAGTTTCATGCAGGCACCTCTGTCGCAAGAGTCGTTCGCGGCAGGCCGCCGGTCAAGCAGACGGCGGCTCGAGTTGCTCGAAGTCGAATTCCTCGAGGGTTTTCGAGAGCAGCGGGCCGGTCTGGGCCGATTGTTCCGAGGATGACGTCCCGGCTGCGACGCGGCGCGGACCCACGGCCTGAGGCTCGGCGGGCTGCGGCCGAACCGCCCGCGACCGCACCACGAGCCCGCGGCCCTCGACGCGGACGGCCTCCACCTCGGCTCCCACGGCGAGCGGCCCGCACTCGCTCAGGGCGTCGCACACGATGCCGTCGATCGTCACCTGACCCCAGGGCACGAGTTCGTGGATCACACGGCCACCACGGCCCACGAGATCGCGGAGCCGACGGCGGTGCTCGGCGGCGGGGAGCACCTCATCGGCGGCCGGTGGTGGCGGGAGCACCCGACGGCCGAGCGGCGTGTCGGGAAACCAGCGGAACGCGAGGGCGAGCACGGCGGGCACCGCCACGAACGCCACCGCGAGCACGGCCAGCCCCACGGCGGCTCCCTGCTCCAGAAAGGCCATCGCGATCGCCGCGCCGATCGCGAGCACGCTCAGGAACCCGAGCACGCCACCCGACGGGATGAACACCTCGAGCACGAGCACGGCGAGCCCGACCAGGAGCAGCGCGACGATCCAAATGAGGGCGTCCATGTGGCGTCAGCCCTGCCTCACGAACACGCGGCCACCGCGGACGGCGACCACGTGCACGGCGTGGCCGGGCTCGATGAGATCGTCATCGGCCACCACGTCGCGAACCACGCCGGCGACAAGCGCCTTGCCCGCGGGGGCAAGCCGCGTGGTCGTCGTGCCCGTGAGTCCCACGAGGTCGTCGAGCGGCTCCTCGAGGGTGTCACTCTCGACCATCGGCGGCACGAGCAGCACGTCGCGAAGCACCGGCGTCGCCGGCAGCCAGCGCCGCACGACGAGCGCGATGGCCGTCGTGCCCACCACCGCTCCGAGGATGCCCAGGAGCGACCACTGCATCTGGCGGATCTGATAGTCGTTGGTGGGCAGCACGAACGATTGGCTGGCCAGCACGAGCGCGGCGATCACGAGCAGGCCGCCGCCGAGGCCGAGCACGCCGAAGCCGGGGAGGACGAGAATCTCGGCCGCCACGCAGACGAGCCCTGCCAGAAAGAGGAGCACCTCCAGCCAGCCCGATGTGCCGTGCAGATACTGGCTCCAGAAATAGATGATGAATGCCACGAGCGACACGAAGCCGCCGAACCCGAACCCGGGCGTCTTGAGCTCGATGTAGAGCCCGGCGCCGCCGATGAGCAGCAGGAGCCAGGCGAGTCCGGGGCTGGCCAGTGCCGTGAGCAGTTCTTCCGCCCAGCCCGCCTCCGGTGCGGCGATCGTGGCATCGAGCCCATATGCCTGCCGGAGGCCGGCGAAGTCGTCGACGACGTGCGCGGCCAGCCCGAGCGACTCGGCCTTGTCGGCCGTGAGCTGGATCGGCCCAACGCCCACCTCGGCACCGAGCTGCCAGGCATCGCGGTCAGCCCGCGCGTCGAGTTCGTCGGTCGTCATGAGCTCGGTCCGTCCGGTGCCCTGTTCCTGGGCGCGGCGGACGACGAGCCCTGGCACGGCGAGGGCCAGCGGCACCGACCAGGAGCGATCCCGCGGTCGGGCCACGCCGGCCCGCCAGGCAGCCGTGATCGATTCGGCCTGTCGAGGACTTATGGCAGCAGCGCCGTCGCCGCCGAGCACGGCGCCAGGCTCCATCACGAGATCGTCGCAGGCGACGGCGATGAGGGCGGCATCACCGCGGGCCTCGCGGGGCACATACGCGACGGTCTTCACGTCGGCGGGGTCGAGGCCCGCCAGCCACGTCGCGAGCACGAGGCTCTGCTCAGGCGAGCCTCCCGCGCTGTCAATCCGCAGGCAGACGAAGTTCGCCCCACCCGCCACGGCCCGTTCGAGCCGGCCACGGACGCGGGCCACCGCATCGGCAGTGACCGCGCCGGAGAGGGCCACCTGCACCGGCCGCCAGCCACCGGCCTGCGAGGGATCGGCGACGAGCGATCGCTCGGCCAGTCCCAGGCCGCGGGCCAGCTCTGTCGGCGTCTTCGCGAGCAACCGCACGAAGCCAAGTTCGCGGCCGCGGCGGCCGGTGAGCACGAGTGGCACGGGCGCGAGCTCCTCGACGCCGAGCACCGCCACATCCCGCCGCAGGCGTTCCACGTCGGTGAGCGGCACGAATTGCTCACCGTCGTCGGTCGACACGCGGGCCACCTTCATTGCCGGATCGAGCAGGCCGAGGGCCACGGCCGGCGGCACCGTCCGCCGCCGCGCGGCGATCTGCGTGTAGGCGGCCCGCATCGCCTCGTCGACCGGCTCGCCGCCGTTGGCCGGGCCGAGTGCGGCGTCAGCCGGCATCACGATCTCCTCGCAGGCGAGAGCCACGAGCACGCCGTGGCCGCTGACACCCTCCGGCAGGAAGGCCACCGTCTTCACGCCGGCAAGTCGATCACTGGTGAGGAATCGGGCCAACTCGAGGGCCCGACCGAAGTCGCTGCCAGAGACCTCACCATCGGCGGCCGCGCCGAACTCGAGCACGAGCACGCCCCGCTCCCCGGGGCGGCTGCGGAGCGTGGCGAGCCGTTTGAGAATCGCCGCTTCCACCTGAGTGTCGCGGGTGCCGACAATCGGAAGCCGCACCTGCACGAACGCCGTAGGCGGCTCGGCGGCGCCGGCCTGGCTGGTGGGGCCTCGCCACGCAGTCAGCGCGACAATGATGAACGCCCATGTCCAGCCGCGACACGTCGTCGGACTGCATCGCCGCGTCGCCAGAGAGGTCGCGAGGCCCATCGATGCAATCTTACACAGCCCCGTAGGCCGGTCACTCCGTGACGGGCTTTCTGCTGCCCGTTGCGGAGCAACGGGCCTACGAGCTTCGCGACGAGCCCCGTGGGCACAGAGACCCTGTATACTTTCCTGCATGACTCCCACTACCGCCTCCCATTCCCCCGTCATCCGCGAACTCATCGACCTGATCGAGACCCGGGCACTCAAGCGGGGCGCGTTCCGGCTCGCTTCCGGCCGCGAGGCCAGCTTCTATCTCGACGCCAAGCAGGTCGTGCTCGAAGCCAGGGGTTCGATGCTTGTCGGCCGCGCGATCCTCGAACGGTTGCAGTGCCTCGGCCCACTGCCGGCCGCCGTCGGCGGGATGTCGATCGGCGCTGATCCGATCACCAGCGCCGTCGTCACGATGGCCGGCGTCGAGAACCTGCCGCTCAAGGGGTTCCTGGTTCGCAAGGAGCCGAAGGATCACGGCACGAAGCGGTACGTCGAGGGCCCCGTCGCGCCGGGTGATCGCGTCGTGATCGTCGAAGACGTCGTCACGACCGCCGGCTCGTCGCTCGTTGCCATCGATCGTGCGATCGAGTTCGGTCTGGTCGTCGAGCGGGTGGTCGTGGTCATCGACCGGCTCGCGGGTGGCCGCGAGGCGCTCGCCGCCCGTGGCATTCCGCTCGAGTCGCTCGTCACGATCCGCGACCTCGGCATCGAGCCCGATGCTGCCTAGCCGCGAGGGTCGTCCCGCCATGCGGTCAGCACACGTTTGCAGCCTGCTGGTGGCGACCTCACTCGGAATGTCTGCGTGTGCCGCCGTCCGCGTGGCCGCGGCTGACGACGTGGCCGCGCTCGTCGCCCAGCTCGGCGATGCCGACTACGCGATCCGTGAAACGGCAGCTTCACGGCTCGCCGCGCTCGGCGCCGCCGCGGCCGACGCCCTGCTCGCTGCCGCCGAGACGAGCGACGACATTGAAGTCGCCCTCCGCACCCGCTGGCTCGTCCGTGAATTGCCGGCCGACAGTCTGGCGATCGCTCGGCCCGGTGATCCGCCGGCCGTGGCGGCGCTGCTTGGCAAGCTCGCGGGCGGCTCTGCCGCTGGCCGGGGCGGAATCCTCCATCGACTGCTCCGTCTTGACGACGATGCCGGCATCGAGCCGTTGGGCCGCATCGTGCGGCTCGATCGCTCGGCAGCCGGTTCACGCACCGCCGCGGCCCTGCTCGTCGACGAGTGGCAGCCCGCCGACCCGGCATGGCCGGCTTTTGCCGACCGTATCGTCGGCGGCATCGGCGCGAGCACCCGGCCGACCGCCGCGTTTCTGCGGTCGCTCGTGGAGTTTAGTCGCAGCGAATCAAACTCGGGTCGCGCTGCAGCCATCGAGGCGGCGCGGACCGCCTTCAATCGCCTCGAAGCCACTGCGCCTGGCGACTCAGCCAGCGAACCCGTCGAGGCGGTGATCCGCCGCACGTTCCGCCGCGGACTCATCCAGATGCTCGTGGCGGCAGGCCGCCGAGACGACGCGCTCGCCGAAGCCGATCGCCTGCTCGTCTCTGGCGGACGCCCTGAGTCGGACGACAGTCCCGTGCTCGCGGAACTCGTCTGGCTCAGTGACCATGGCCTTCCCGAGGCGGTGCGACTCGTGGACCGGCGCTGGCCGCAGCTCGCGCAGTCGGATGCGGTCGCGATGTATGCCACCGCGCTGGCCTGGCGACGGCTGGGGGATGAACCGGAGGCCCGCCGTCGCGCTGCCGAGGCGTTCGAGAAGACCAAGGACGTCGACGATGCCGCTGATCGCCGCAACGAGATCGCACGGATGCTCGCGCGATGGGGAGCCACAGACTGGGCCACGCGGGAATACGAGGCCATCCTCGCGTCGCCCACGACACCGGAGGAGACATTCGCCACGGCAGCGATGCTGTTCGGTGAGTTCCTTCACGACCACGAGGAGCATGCCCGGGCGGCAGACATCTATCGGCAGCTCCTCGCCCGCGGCGGCATCGACGGCGACCCGCTCCGCCGGGCACTCGAGATGGAGCTGCCGTCCGTGCGGTCGCGGATGCTCTACTTTGAGTCGTGTGGGGCCGCAGCCCGGGGCGACATGGCCGCCCAACGGCGGCTCGTCGAGGAGGCGGTCGAGGCGCATCCGAAGGATGTCGACGCGCTGATCGCCCTCTATCGCCTCCCCGACAACACGCCCGCCCAGCGGGCCGACGCCGCCGCGAAAGTCGAACGGGCACTCGAACAGATCGAAGCCGAGATTCAGGCGCTTCCGGAGGAGACGCGGGGCTACAACGAGTATGCCTGGCTTGTCGCCAACACCGAGGGTGACCTCGACAAGGCCACCCGGTATTCGCGGGTGTCGCTTGAGAAATCGACCGACAACTCGAGTTTCCTCGACACGCTCGCCCACTGCCACGCCGCCGCCGGCCGGATTCCCGCCGCCGTCCGCACCCAGGCGCTCGCCCGCCGTCTCGAGCCCCACGGGCAGACGATCGCCCGCAACCTCGCCCGGTTCCGCAGCCAGTTGCCGCAGCCGTGAACACCCGCCGCCAGTCATGACATCCCCGGCCGCGCACCACGTTGTTGTCCGCGACACCCGACTCGCCGTCCACACGGCCGGCAGCGGTTTCCCGTTGCTCCTGCTCCACGGCTTCCCGCTCGACCACGGAATGTGGGTGCGGCAGGAGCCGCTCGCGCAGCAGCTGCGGCTGATCGTGCCCGACCAACGCGGGTTCGGCGGCAGCACAGGGCCGGGACCGGAGAGCATCGAGCAGCTCGCGGATGACGCGGTCGCGCTGCTCGACGCACTGCATGTGGCCGGGCCTGCCGTCGTCTGCGGGCTCTCGATGGGAGGCTACGTGGCCCAGCATGTCGCGGCACGACATCCTGGTCGCGTCGCCGCGCTGATCCTCGTCGACACGCGACTGGAGGCTGACACACCGGATGTCCGCGCAGGAAGGATCGATCTGGCGGCGAAGGTGGGGCGGCTCGGCCAGGGCCTCGTCGCCGACGCGATGATCCCGCGGCTGCTGGCCACGTCGCCCGAGGCGAAGGCCGCCGCGGGGCGGAATGAGAGCGAGGCCGAACTGCGGCGCATGATCGTGTCGCAGCCGGTGGCGACGATCCAGGCAGCTCTGACCGCGCTTGGCGCTCGACCCGACATGACCGACGCGATGCGGCAGCTGCGGGTGCCGGTGTTGCTCGTCGTGGGTGCCGAAGACGCGCTCACGCCCCCGGCCTGCATGGAAGAGGCCCAGCAGGTGATCCCCGATGCGCGGCTGCTCGTCGTTCCGCGGGCCGGCCACATGACACCGCTGGAGTCGCCGAACGTGTTCAACGCCGCCGTGCTGGAGTTCCTGCGGGACTTGTAGGCCCGTTGCTCCGCAACGGGCAGCCCGTCACGGAGTGACGGGCCTACGGGCGCGTGACCGGGCTACTGGAGGGTCGCCGTTGCCACGCGCCGCGGGGATCGCGATCGGGCGGGCTCGGTCGCGGTCCCGGTCCCGGTCCCGGTCGCGGACCCACGCCCGGCCGCCCAAATCCCTCGGGCCGCCGGGCATACCAGTCGATCCATTCGAGTCGCTTATCGGTGCCGGCGCCGATGATCTCCGCACGGTCCTCCGGCCGCACCGCCGCGAGCCACTGGTGCCAGACGACTGCCGCCTCGCGGAGCTGCGGTCGCGTAGGATCGACGATTGCACGCGCGACGGCCGCGACCGCCTGCCGCTCGGTGGGTGAGAGACGGCCGAAGTCGCGGGCCGCCCGTTCGAGTTCGACCTTGTCTTCAAGCGACAGCGTGGCGAGCTGATCGCGGCGGGCCTGCAGCCGCTCGGCGGGTGGAGCGCGGTCGTATGACAGTGCCGATGCCAGCGAGTCGAGCTCGGTCCGCCACGCGGCGGCGGCCCGCGCCGCGGCTTCGGGGCCGGCGCGGACCACCAATCGCGGTGGTACGCCCGGGTCACGCGCCGCGACCGCCTCGAGAAACTTCTCGGATCCAGCCTCGCGCAGAAGGTCAAGATGCTGCACGAGCGGCAGGTCGTCGAGCAGCCGGCCATCGAGCCCCGGCTGCGACAGCCGACCGGTCACGATCCCCGCCACGAGTGCGACGCCCACGATCGCCGCCGGCCCCCGCCAGCTCGTGAACCAACGCTCGATCCAGCGGCGCCAGCCACTCCGCGACCGCGCCGCAGTGCTGGCTGCTACCAGCTCCACCGTCGTCGCTGCGAGCGTCCGCGAGACAGTCGCCGGTGGCAGCTCATCGAGCAGTTCCCACACGCCGCCGAGTGCCTCGGCCGGCGCGGCAGCATCGTCATGCGACCGATTCGGGGCGGTGCTCATGTCGCCTCCTCGTCGAGATACGACGCGAGTGCCGCCCGGAGCTGGTCGCGGGCCCGAAACAGCAGCGACTTCACGGCCGGCACGGTGAGTTGCATCGCGGCCGCGATCTCCTCGTAGGAGCACTGCTCGAACTTGGCAAGCAAGACGGCCATGCGCTGCCGCTCGCTCAACGCAGCGATCGCCTGCTGCACGACGCCCTGCAGCTCGCGGCGATTGGCCTGTCGCGCCGGCACGAGGCCGCTGGCATCGACGGCGAGCTGGTCGAGGCCAATCTGACTCGAAGACGCCGACACACTCACCGGCACGCCTCGTTCACGCCGGCGATACGCCCGGTCGCGCAAGTCAGCGGCCACGTTATTGGCGATCGTGTGCACCCACGTGGTGAACTTCGCCGTCGGCTGATAGCTCGCCCGGGCCCGGTAGACCCGCAGAAACACCTCCTGCGCGAGATCCTCGGCGGTAGAGTGATCGCCGGTGTGGTGCAGGAAGAGCGTGACGAGCCGGTCTTGCCAGAGTGACACGAGCTCAGCGAACGCCTCCGCATCCTCCTCTCGCACCCGCAGCATGAGCGCGGTGGAAGGATCGTTGGCCCGACTCGCCATCACCGCAGAATCGGCCATCACATTCTGGCCCACCAGTGGCAAGGCCCGGACGGCCGCATAACCTCAAGGCTGCACGGGCCATGGATGGCCACTTACCAGCCGGTAAGGCCCGGACAGCCGGGAAACTTCACGGCTGCACGGACCATGGATGGCCGTGCAGCCGTGAAGAAGTGGAGCGGAGGAGGATCGAACTCCCAACCTCGGCATTGCGAACGCCGCGCTCTCCCAGTTGAGCTACCGCCCCGTGCGGGGAGTGAGCCGAAGCCCTTTTCCCGCGGGAAACCCGATGGTACGGCACCCGCGGGCGACTGTCCAGAACACGTCTACAATGCGGGCATGCACGTCCCCCCGATCGTCGTCCGCGGAGCGCGGGAGCACAATCTCCGCGACGTTACCGTGGGCCTGCCGCGGGGCCGGCTCGTCTGTCTGTCGGGCGTGAGCGGCTCCGGAAAATCAAGTCTCGCCTTCGACACGCTCTACGCCGAAGGCCAGCGCCGCTACGTCGAAAGTCTCTCCACGTTCGCGCGGCAGTTCCTTGGCCAATTACCCCGACCCGACGTCGATGCGGTGACGGGCCTCTCGCCATCGATCTCGATCGCCCAGAAGTCGGCCGGCACGAACCCGCGGTCCACCGTGGCGACGATGACGGAGATCCACGACTTCCTGCGGGTTCTCTACGCCCGTGTGGGCACGGCCCACTGCCCGGAGTGCGACGCGGTGCTCGAGGCCCAGCCGCGGGATCAGATCGTGGAGCGGATCCTCTCGGCCCGTGGGGGCGCGCGGGTGATGGTGCTCGCGCCACTCGTGCGGGACGCGAAGGGGGAGCACAAGGATCTGTTCACCGACCTCGTGCGGCAGGGCTTCACGCGGGCGCGGGTCGATGGCACGGTGTGCCGCGTCGAGGATCCACCGCCGCTCGAGAAGCAGCTCAAGCACACGATCGACGTCGTCGTGGACCGGCTGATCCCGTCCGAAGCCACGCGCAGCCGGTTGGCCGAGGCCGTGGAACTGGCACTCCGCACCGGCGGCGGCCAGGTGATCGTGGCAGAGGAGGAAGGGGACAACGCCGACCTCGTGCTCTCCAGCCGCTATGCCTGCGTTGCCTGCGGCGTGAGCTACTCGACGCCTGAACCACAGCTCTTCAGCTTCAATAGTCCGCTCGGGGCCTGCCCCGCCTGCGACGGCCTCGGCGACATCTACGGCATCGACCCCGCCAAGCTCGTCACCGATCCCGACAAGACGCTCCGCAAGGGGGCGATCGGTGTGCTCGGCAGCTATCGCGACATGCCGCGGTGGATGCGGCGACTGTTCAACGGCGTGGCGGCCCACGCCGAGGCCAAGAAGAAGCTTCCCGCAGGCACGCTCCTCGACACGCCCTGGAAGGATCTCACGGCCGCCCAGAAAAAGATCTGGCTCTCAGGCACGGGCGTGGAGGAGATCTCGCTTTCCTGGAAGCGCGGCCGGGCGGAACGCGGCGCGAAGACCAAGTTCGAGGGCATCTGTGCGTTGCTCGCCAACCGCTGGCGCAACGCGAAGAGCGGCATCATCCGACGGATGCTCGAGAAGCTGATGAGCATCACGCCCTGCCACGTCTGCCACGGCGCGCGGCTCTCGCCTCAGGCCCGCGCCGTGCGAATCACGTCGGCCCGGCGCACGTCCGAGCTGTCGCTCGATGCCCTCTGTGCCCTGCCGATCGCCGAAGCCCGCGAGTTTCTCGCCGACCTCACGCTCGACGACACGCAGCGGGTGATCGCGGTCGAACTCATGAAGGAGATCAATGGCCGGCTGGCGTTTCTCGACCAGGTGGGCCTCGGCTACCTCGCCCTCGACCGCAAGGCCCCCACGCTCTCCGGCGGCGAGAGCCAGCGGATCCGGCTGGCGGCCCAGATCGGCTCCGGCCTCTCGGGCGTGCTCTACGTGCTCGACGAGCCGTCGATCGGGCTGCATCCACGCGACAACGTGAAGCTCCTGGGGGCCCTCGAGGCACTCCGCGACAAGGGCAACACGGTGGTCGTGGTCGAGCACGACGAAGACACGATCCGGGCCGCCGACTGGGTCGTGGACTTCGGCCCAGGCCCAGGCAAGCGCGGCGGCGAGGTCGTGGCCGCGGGCACACCCGCCGACGTGGCGGCCAGCGACCGCAGTATCACCGGTGCGTTTCTCGCCGGCCGCGATGCGATCCAAGTGCCGGACGAGCGGCGCAAGCCGAATGGCAAGAAGCTCGTGCTCAAGGGCGTCCGCCACAACAACCTCAAGGGCGTGGACGTCGAGATTCCGCTCGGGCTCCTCGTCTGCGTGACGGGCGTATCGGGCAGCGGCAAAAGCTCGCTCGTGGGCGACGTGCTGGAGCCCGAACTGCGGCGACTTTTGGGGAGCGAGGCGGCGACTCCCGGCGAGTTCGATTCGATCCACGGGGCCGATGCGCTCGACAAGGTGATCGTGATCGACCAGTCGCCAATCGGCCGTACGCCGCGGAGCAATCCCGCCACCTACGTGAAGGTGTGGGACGACATCCGCAGTCTGTTCACGATGCTCCCCGACGCAAAGAAGCGGGGCTGGAAGGCGGGACGGTTCAGCTTCAACGTCGCGGGCGGGCGGTGCGAGGCCTGCGAGGGCAACGGCTCCGTGCGGCTCGACATGGATTTTCTGGCGGATGTGTGGGTGACGTGCGAGGTCTGCGGCGGGGCCCGGTTCGCGAAAGACACGCTCGAGGTCCGCTGGAAGGGGAAGAACGTCGCCGAACTCTTGAACATGGAGGTGGGCGAGGCACGGGGGTTGTTCGCCGATGCTCCCGACATCTCGCGGAAGCTGGAGACCCTGTGCGACGTCGGCCTCGACTACCTGCACCTCGGCCAGTCGTCCCCCACGCTCTCCGGCGGTGAGGCCCAGCGGGTGAAGCTCTCCCGCGAACTCGCCAAGCGGTCAACCGGCAAGACGCTCTACATCCTCGACGAACCGACGACGGGCCTGCACATGGCCGACGTGCGGCAGCTGCTCACGGTGCTCGAACGGCTCGTGGAAGCGGGAAACACGGTGCTCGTGGTGGAGCACAACCTCGACGTCGTGAAGCGGGCCGACTGGGTGATCGACCTGGGGCCAGAAGGAGGCGCCGGCGGCGGCCGGATCCTCGCGGCGGGCACGCCTGAACAGATCGCGAAGACGAAGGGCTCGCACACGGGCAAGGCTCTCGCGCCAATGCTCGCCGCGGCGAAGCAGGCCGCGAAGGCATCAACAGGCAAACCGGCCCGCACGCCGGCGGTGCGCCGCAAGCGGGTGGCCGATCCGGCGGCCGCGGTGGCCGCGATGCTCGACACGGTCACGAAGCGTTCGATCGATCCCGGTCCCCCGGCGATCACGATCCGCGGCGCGGCGCTGCACAACCTCAAGCAGGTCGATGCCGACATCCCCCGCGGCGCGATGACGGTCTGCTGCGGACCGAGTGGCAGCGGCAAGACGTCGCTCGCCTTCGACACGCTCTACGCCGAGGGGCAGCGGCGGTATGTGGAGAGCCTGTCGCCGTATGCCCGGCAGTTCGTGGGCCAGGTGCCGAAGCCGCTGTTCGAGAAGATCGAGGGGCTCTCGCCGGCGGTGGCGATCGAGCAGCGGAGCACTGGCAGCACACCGCGATCGACCGTGGGCACGCTCACGGAGATGTACGACCACTTCCGTGTGCTCGCCGCGCGGCTCGGGCAGATGCACTGCCCCGACTGCGGCGTGCCCGTGGGGGCGCAGAGCGTTGACCAGACGGTCGAGCGGCTGTTGGAGCACGGTGCCGGGACGCGGCTGCTCCTGCTCGCGCCCGCGGAACTGCGGGTGGGCCAGACGCCAGAGGCACTCTTCGCGGCGCTGCAGGCCGCGGGACATGTGCGGGTGAGGATCGATGGCACGACCGTGCGGCTCGACGAGAAGCCCACGCTCGACCGCAAGCGAAAGAGCCGGATCGAGATCGTGATCGACCGCGTGACGGCCGACCCGAAGGAGCGCAGTCGGCTGGCGCAGAGCGTGGAGGCGGCGTTCGACGCCGGCGGTGGCACGATGCTCGTGGCCCGGGCGATCGACGGAACCGAGGAGCCCGACTGGCCAGTGGAGGTACATAGCCGCCGGCTCGCCTGCCCGGGCTGTGGCCGCGGCTTCAAGCCGCTGGAGCCGCGGCAGTTCTCGTTCAACAGTCCGCTCGGCTGGTGCCCAAGCTGCGACGGTCTCGGCACCCGCACGGGCATCGACCGCACGGCGCTCGTCCGCGATGCCTCGCTCTCGCTCGGAGAGGGGGCGCTCGACCTCTGGCCGTCACTCCAGGGGCCGCCGGGCCGGCAGCTGGGCCGGCTGATGCTCGAAGCGCTCTGCAAGGCCACGAGCCTGCCGCTCGACGTGCCGCTCGCGGATCTCTCCGGCATTCAGCAGCGGGTGCTCTTCGAGGGCACAGGCGACAAATGGATCGACGTGCGCTATCCCCATACAAGCCCCCAGGCGCAAGCCGGGCGATCCGCCTCACCTCACTTCTCCTTCCAATTCAAAGGCCTCGAATCGGCCTGCGAGGAGGCGGCGCGGCTCGTCGTCGCCCTCCGCGGCAAGGTCGATGCCGTCATGGACGAGGTGCCGTGCAGCGAGTGCGGTGGGAGCCGTCTCGCCGATGTCGCCAGCGCCGTCACGCTCTGGGGCAAGCCGCTCGACGTCTGGTGCCGGATGCCGCTCGGCCGCCTGCAGCAGGAGCTGGCCGCGATCCGGCTCGCCGACGACGAGAAGAAGATCGCGGGCGACCTGCTGCGGGAGCTGAACGCGCGGGTGGCCTTCCTCGTGGACGTGGGCCTCGACTATCTCGACATGGCCCGCCCGGCAGGCAGCCTCTCTGGCGGCGAGCTGCAGCGGATCCGGCTGGCCGCACAGGTGGGCAGCGGCCTCACGGGCGTCCTCTACGTGCTCGACGAGCCGACGATCGGCCTCCATCCCCGTGATACCCATCGCCTCATCAAAGCCCTCGGCAAGCTCCGCGACCTCGGCAATACGGTGGTTGTGGTCGAGCACGATCGTGACGTGGTCGCCGCAGCCGACAAGACGCTCGACTTCGGCCCTGGCAGCGGCCGCGAGGGGGGCACGATCGTGGCCCACGCGGCCCCAGCGAAGCTGGCCGGCATGAAGCAGAGCGTGACGGGCCCGTATCTCGTGAAGAAGAAGGCCTGCGACGCCGTGCTCGCGCGGAAGCGCGACAGCGGCCGCCGCGACCCACAGGGCTGGCTCGAGGTCCGCGGCATCCGCCATCGCACGCTCCGGGGCGTCGATGTGAAGTTCCCGCTGGGCGTGCTCACGGCCGTGACTGGCCCGAGTGGCAGCGGCAAAACGTCGCTCGTGTTGGAGGTGCTCTGGCGGGCGGTAGCGCGACGCTTGCATGCGGCCCGTGAGCAGCCGGGGCAGCACGACGCGATCAAGGGGCTCGACGCGATCGACCGCGTGATCCTCGTCGATCAAGACGCGATCGGCTCGACACCAGGCTCGACGCCGGCCACCTACACAGGCGTGTTCGACCACATTCGGCAGCTGTTCGCGAAGGTGCCGGAGTCTCGCACCCGCGGATTCACGCCGCGGACATTCAGCTTCAACGTGCCGGGGGGCCGGTGCGAGGCCTGCGAGGGGCTCGGCCAGCGGCGGGTGGAGATGCACTTCCTGCCCGACGTATGGGTGGAGTGCGAGGCCTGCAAGGGGCGGCGGTATTCGAGTGAGACGCTGCATGCGAAGTGGCACGGCAAGAGTATCGCCGACGTGCTGGAGATGAGCGTGGCCGACGCGGCCGCCTTCTTCGAGACGGCGCCGCACATCGCGCGGATCCTGAACACGCTCGTGGACGTGGGTCTCGGCTATATCACGCTCGGCCAGCCGGCGCCGCAGCTTTCGGGCGGCGAGGCGCAGCGGGTGAAGCTCTCCCGCGAGCTGGCGAAGCCGGGCACGGGCCAGACGCTCTATATCCTTGACGAGCCCACGACGGGCCTGCACTTCGCCGACATCGAGAAACTGTTGCATGTGCTCGAGCGGCTGGTGGAAGCCGGCAACACGGTGCTCGTGGTCGAGCACAACCTGGAGGTGATCAGCGCCGCCGACTGGGTGCTCGACATGGGCCCGGAAGCGGGCGCCGGCGGCGGCCGCGTGGTGGCGGAAGGCCCACCGGAAGACATCGTGATCCACGCCCGTCAGGAGCGCAAAGACCCCGCCGGCGGGCTCCTGCGGAGCCACACCGGCGAGGCCCTGGATGCGTTTGGTTTGCTCGGAAGGGAGCCGGCTACCACCGCGCCTCGAGGCCGGTCGTCACGCCGTTCAGGAGCACGCTCCCGTTCGTATTGACCGTCCGCGTGCGCGCGGCCGGATCCGAACGTTGCCCACCCTCACAAAGGCTGCAGGACGCTGGGGGGCTGGTGAATCTGCGTCAGGTCGACCGAGGCATGAGATCTTGCCCAGCCTCCGTGACGCGAACTGGCGGAGCAACCCTACCGCCGGACGATCCGTAGGACCGATCTGACCGGCGGTATCGCTACTTCTGACGGAGACCGGAACGATGATCAACGTGACGCGGCCCACAGGTCGCTCGGGTAGCCCGGCCGGGATGGAAATCCGCTCTGCGATTCAGCGAATCGCGGTAATCGCCGCCGTGGTGATCGCCCCGCTGCCACCCCTGCTTGCCGAATCCTTCGAGCTGCCCGGCTCACTTCCATCGGTGATGGTCCAACAGGATATGCTCGGCGGCACCGATCCGGCAGCGGACGGAATGAGCGTTGCTCCATTCAACGACAGCTTCAGCATGGCCACCTGCACGGATGGGGGCTGCACCAGTTGCGGCGGCACCCCTCCGGGCTTCTTGGAAAAGATCTGTGCGGCCCACGACAAGAGCAACGCCTGCTGGATCGGCCGCGTCGATGCCCTCATCCTCTGGCGGAACGCACCGCCGAGCCGGCCGCTCATCGAAACCGACGCGGCAGCGCCCTTCTTGAACGCGAATCAGCTCGACAGCCTGACCGCCGCCGGGCCGCGGGTGTCGATCATCCGCCGGAACCGATGCTCGGGTGACGCGATCGAGGCCACCTACTTCAACGTGGCGAACTTCAACACCCAGCGGTCGCTCGACGATCTGCCCGATTCCAACTACACGCTCTCCGACCCGGGCATTTACGGCAACGGCGTCGGCCAGCCATTCACCAGTGGGACCGTCAATCTCGGCAGCCGGATTCAGAGCTTCGAACTCAACCGACTCTTCTGCCACAGCCCGAACCTCCGCTGGATCGCCGGTTTCCGCTGGATCGAGTGGCAGGAGAATTTTTGGCTCCAGGACGCCAACACCGACACGCCGACGGTAATCAATGACCGCTATGCGACCGATTGCATCAACAGCCTCTACGGCGGCCAGATCGGCGCTGACCTGACCATCTTCACGCTCTCGTGGCTGCGGGTCGATTCGGTGGCGAAGGCGGGAGCCTACTACAACAACGCCGTGCAGCGGTCATCCTACACGACCGATCAGTCCGGGACGTCCGACACGCTCACCGTTCGCGTCGGCGACTCACCGCTCAGCTGCGCGTTCGTCGGCGAAGTGGGGATGACCGGCGTGATGCCGATCACGAACCGGATCGACTTCCGCTTCGGCTACTTCGGGCTTTGGCTCTCCGGTATCGCCCAGCCCACCCAGCAGCTCAGCAGCCAGCAGCTCGTGCCCGGCGAAGACACCAAGGGCGCGATCAAGGACAACGGCGGCGTGCTCGTGCAAGGCGTCACGCTCGGCCTCGAGGGCCGATGGTAGCAGCGGACAGCACTCCGATGCCGAACTGCTCCGCGTAGCTGCCGATGCCCGCGAGGTTGCGGCCTGCCACCCGGAAATCGTAGCTCCGTCCGCTCACGAGGCCGCTGATCGTCGCAGATGTGCCGGTCGCCGTGCCTCGCAGAGTGACCCATGAACTGCTCGTGCTGAGCTTGTATTGGATCACGTAGCTGGTCGCAGCCCCGCCGGCGTTCGCTGGCGGTGCCGTCCACGAGAGCGTCGCAGTGCGACCGCCCGGCACCACGGCCAGGTTCGTCGGGGCTGATAGCAGGGCCCGCGGATCGTATGGCGTGACCGAGATCGACTTGGCCGACCACACGCCCGGGACGCTGGTCGTCGATGTGCCGGCCACTGTCCGGGCCCGCACGCGGAACACGTACGACACCCCGAGGACTGGCACCGTGACACTGGCTGTCGCGGCCGTCGAACTTCCCGCGGGCGACCACGTCGCCCCGCCGTCGCGTGAGCCGTCGATGTCGTACCCCACGATCCGTTGACCCGCGGCCACCCGCGGCGCCGTCCAGGCGAGGGTGACGGTGGACGTCGACACCCGGGCCGTGAGCCGGGTTGGTGCAGCGGCAGGCGCCTGCGGAATCACGGTGGTCGTGGCCAAAGCCTGCGAGTAGGGTCCGTCCCCCGCCTCGTTCCGCGCCTTCACGCGGAAGGTGAGCTGGTAGGCAGTGCCGTTGGCCAGCCCCGAGATCACGTAGCTCGTCGCCGCGCCGGCATCGACCGTCACGGTGCTGGAACCGAGCGTGTATTCGACCGTGTAGCCGGTGACCGGCGCGCCGCCGGTGCTCACCGGCGCCGCCCACGAGAGGGTGATCGTTCGATCGCTGGCCTGCGCCGCGAGATTGGTCGGGGCGGGAGGGGTGGTGATCGGCGTCAGGTTCACTGCCGTCGAGAAGTCCCCGGTGCCGTAGCCCGTGATCGCGGCGACGCGGTAGGTGTACGAGGTCCCGTTCGTGAGCCCCGTCAATGTGGCGGTATTCACCACGCCCACCGTCTGGGTCGTCGTCGCTCCATTCACCGTCCGCTCGATCACATAGCCCGTGATCGCGGAACCGCCGTTACCGGCAGGGGTCATCCAGCTGAGCGTCACACGGGCATCGCCCCGCGTGCCCGACAGCGCCGGGGCCGAGGCCGGTTCTCGCGGCGTGACCGGAGTGGCCGCGACAGCCCACGGGCTCACACCGCGGATGTTCACGGCCCGGACACGGAACAGGTAGGCCGTGCCGTTCGACAAGGGCGTCACGGTGACGGTCGTGCCCGTGCTCGTGCCGTCGTTGTACCGGGCCCAGTTCGTTCCGCTGTCAGACGAATACTCGATCTCGTAATCGGTGATCGGCTGCGTGCCGGGGAACACCGGGGCCGTCCATGAGACCACGGCGTTGCCGTTGCCCGCGGCGTTCACCACGTTGGTCGGCGCGTCGGGCGCGAGCATCTGGGGCGTGATCACGGCCGACGGCAGGGACCAGTCGCTTGTCCCAAACTCGTTCTTGGCCGCCACCCGGAACCGGTAGCCGACGTTCGGTGTCAGCGGCGCGACCTCCGCGGAGATCAGCGCCGACTCCGCATCGGAATAGTCGGTCCACGTCACGCCATCAGTCGTGGACTGGTACTGGATCAGGTAGTCGATGACCGGGCCGAGCCCCTGCGACACGGGAGCCGTCCAGGAGAGGAACACTCGGTCCTCGCCCGGAACACCCGTGACGGCCGTCGGCACGGCCGGAGCCACCGTATCGGTGAGCAGGATCGTGAGCCGCGTGAATCCGAGCGAAGCGCCCGTGGCATCCTCGCTGAACCGCAGCGGATTGTTGGCCAGATCCGTCACGCGTCCATCGGTCGGCGACACGCCCGTGGCCGGCCGGCTGTCGATCCGGATCACGTAGGATCCCAGGGGAAACACGGACGCCGCCTGGAACACCACCCGCCGCGTGATCGGGTCGTAGCGGAACGTGTAGTCGGTGCCCTCCGTGAGCTGCACGCCGTTGCGCTCCAGCCGGAAGGCATCCGCCTGGACCGTCGCCGCGTCGATGCCCGCGCCGTTGTCGTTGAGTTGCACCTCGAACCGCAGAAAACCCTCCAGCGGGACGTCGCGGACGATCACGTTATCGACGGCACGATCGTAGTCGCCGCTGCCCTGATCCAAGGGATTCGCGAGCGAGGCATACGGCTGCGAGAAGTCGCTCCGCTCCACCGCGCCCAGATCCTTGAACGGGTTGCTACCGAGGCCGGGCAGGCTCGGATCCTGGGCCGGGTCGTCCTGCCGCAATTGACCGTACAGGTCGAACGCGGGCGCGATGATCGGCAACTCCGGCACGTCGATCGTGGCGTTCACCACCCGGAAGTCGGTGCGATCCTGCAGCGTGTTGAGGCCGCTGTCGATGGCCGACGAGCCGGCTCGCAGATAGAAGTTGCCGCCGGCCGCGTTGACGAACGGGGTCGTCGCCCCCAGGTTGATCGCCCGGTCCTGACTCACGCCGACAACCTGGCTCGCCGTGTTGGCGAACCCGGAGACGGCCACGACCGTGCTCCGCGACGTCGCATCCACCGACACGCCTGTGGCGAGGTTGGCGAACAGGTTGTTGATGAGCGTCGGGGATGCATTCTGGCTGACGGTGACACCCACGCCCCGGGCCGTGGCGCCACCGTAGATGGTGTTGTTCACGATACGGCCGAACGGAATCACGGCCTTGGGCACGTTGCCGGTGTTCAGGTCGCCACTGAACAGGATTCCATTGCCGCTGCCGCTGCCCCCGCCGGGGCCGGTGCCCGTGAGCACGTTGTTCATCACGACGACGCCGGAAACGAGCCGGCTGTTATTCACCAGCTGCATGTTCCGGGCGACGCCCGGATGCGGCATGTCGGTGCCCGCATCCCGCTCCCCGGCGTCGATGCTGATGCCGTAGTCGGCCGCAGCCCGCACGATGTTGTTGGAGATGATGAATTGCCCCTGCTCGCGCGGCTGATTCTGATCTCCGAGAAGCCGGCGGCTGGCGATGAAGGTCGCGTTCGTGTCCACGACGCCCAGTTTATTGGGGCCGCGTCGAATCTGGAGCTGATACGCTCCCTCCAGTACCTCCTTGTTGGGGCCCGAGCCCCCCGTGGCCGACACACCGAAGAAGCTGCTGGCTGCAGACGTCGCACCGGACACCGCCTCGCCGCGCTCCGCGAAGCCCACGGTCAGGCTGCCAAGATAGAACCCTTCGTACTTGTTCCGCTGGCCCCGCTCGGGGCTGCCGAAGTTGCCTCGGTCGTTCGCCGGTTTACTGATCTGGTTGAGAAGAGTGCCGTTGGCATCCACCGCATTCGGGTCGAACATGCCCGCGGTGCTGAAGTCGAACCGGAGTCGAATGTCGCTCTCGCCGACGTACGTGCCGAGATCGACCCGCAGCTGCCGCCAGTTGGACGTGTCATAGAGCTCTTGGGCGAGTTGGTTGCTCTCCGTCGACATCGCGGATGAGGCCGAGATGAAGCCCGGGAGATCCTGGCTGCCCCCACGCACGGCGTTGTTCGAGGCGATCGCCTGCTTCCATGTCTGGCCGCCGTCGGTCGAAATGAGCACCCGGGCGCTATCTCGCATGCCGTCGGTTCCGCTCGCCGCATTCTCGGTCTGCAGCCAGTAGTCGAGGTACAGCGTCGGCTTGTCGGTGGAGTCGTAGCCCGAGAGGCTGAACGGCTTCGTCGTCATGCTGCCATACGCACCGCCGGGGAGGTTGTAGGTGTTGACGAGGTCGGGATTGGTGCTGAGGTCCTCCTGCCATGTCGGCGACACCACGCCGTACTGGCCGTTGACGCCGTTGACCAATGAAAATCCGCCATAGGTCGGGTCCACCGCCTGATACTGCTCGAAGCCAAAGTACATGGCCCCACCGTTGCGGGTGGACGGATGCCAGAGGTTGACGTCGAGCGGCGAGAACGCGATGCCGGTGGGGCTGCCGACACCCGAGGGGATCGACGAGGCATCCCCCTTGCCGTCGCTGTTCGTATCGAACACGTTCAGCAGAGTGCCGCTCGTGTCGAGGCAGTAGAGCCGTCCATTGCCACCGGTCGCGAACAGCTTGTTGGCGAAGTAGCCCGCTACCGGCGTGCCGCCATTCGCGGCGCCGGCCAGGTTCTGGGGGCCGATCGTCAGGCCGGTGAACTGGATGCCTGCCTGCTGCTGCACGATCGTGGCTGCCCCTGTCGCCGGATTGATGGTGAACAGGTGCCCCTTGGAACCGACGCCGTAGAGCGTCGTGCCGACGTAAGCCATGCCGGTGGTGAACCCGATGTCGGGCCCGGCATTCGCGGCAATCTCCCCCTTGAAGCCCCAGTCCTGGTCCTCGACGAGCGCCGTGGAGGCGGTCTGCGGGTTCGCACTGTAGAGCCGCGAGCGGCCCGTGCCGGGATCGCGTACCGAGAAATAGAGACGGTCATAGCTGCCCGGCGCGGCGCGGCGCCACGCGAAGGCATCGACCGCGTCGGTCGCGAGCGCCTCGCTCGTGTACGTATAGGTGACGGTCGTCAACCGAACGCTCGCCGGATTGACGCTCGGGCTCCAGTTGATCGTAACCACGCCGGTTGCGAAGTTCACGCTGCCGCCTGTTGCAACGCCAGCAAGCAGTGGGTCGGTCGTCTGGGGCACGAGGGAGATCATGCCTCCGGCGTCGCTTGTAAAGGTCCACGTGCTCGACCGCGTGACGTTCGGCGTCACCGCCGTATCGACGGCCTGCAGCCGGATAGTGCCACTGACCGAAGCCGTGCGCAGCTGCTTCTGGGACAGCGCGAACGTGGTCGAGGCGATCGGGTTATCCGTCTCCTGCGGTGCGACGTTCGTCTGCGTGGCCGTGACCGGATCGGCGATCGTGTCCGGCCCGATCGGCGTGAACACGCCGGTGCCGGGGTCGATGCTCCCGAACCGGCCGGCGGTCGTCCGGTCGCCGGCCACGCCGAAGTAGCCATACAGCCGGCCATCCGACCGCATGCCGATCTCGCCGAGGGGCGTGGTGACTGGGTAGGTGTCCGTGATCGTCGTCTCGACGCCGCCCCGCATGGCATCGACGGTCTGCAGCGACCCGCCGCCCGCCACGAAGAGCGTGACATCGCTGAGCGTGAACGGCGTGACATGCTCGGCGAGGGCCGGGACATTTTCCGTGTCCACGACGATGATCGCCTTGCCCCCGCCGATGCCCCCATCGACCACGCGGTTGATGCCACTGATCGGCTGAAGCCTGATGGCGGGATTCGTCGCGTCGCCCCGGAAGAAGGCATTGAGCTGATCGGGCAGCCGGTCGTTGGACGACACCGCGACGTAATACCGCTTCAGCTTCGACGGATCCCCCGGCTCGAGGCCTCCGCCTTCGGAGAAGCCGCCGCCTGTCGGCGGTCCGGCCGAGAGCTCGATGGGGCCGATGAACGGATCGAGCTTGCCCACGGAGCCACGCGAGAGGTCGTCGAAGTCGGTGCCCTGCCCGGGGGCCCGCTGGTCGTTCGCGATGTTCGAGTCACGGCCGATGTAGATCAACGTACCGTTCTCGTCGAACAGCGAGATCGTGAGATCGCCCCGGAAACCGTCTGCGTAATCGATGTCGAACACGACGGGCAGCGGGGGCATCGCGTCGTTGAGGCCGGCGATCGCCTGAACCTGCTCGAAGTTGAGCGAGAAGGTGTACCAGTCGATGTCACCGGCATTGGCCATCGTGCCGGCCACGTCGATCGTGGCCCGATCCGACTGGAGCAGGTTGCCGAGCTTCTGGGCGGTGGCGAACGTGCCGTTGTCGTCGGCCGGATGCTCACCCGTCTCCCCGGCGAGCAGCGAGTTGCGGGGCAGCCCGTGAACGTCGATGCCGATCGTCGGATAGCGGATGTCGGCGTAGGTGACCGTCGAGCCGGGCTTTTCATCCCGCTGCTTGAGCCGCACGCGGAGCTCGTAGCTGCCGCTGCTCGCTCCGTTCGGCGCGTCCACCGGATCTGCCCGGAGGCCGGCTTCGTAGTCCGCACGCGACGTACTCGCGTCGTACCGGGGCTGGCTCCGTACCCGGATAAAATACTGCGTCGTCTGGCCCACGGCCCCGGGCAGAACGACTCGCATCCCTGGATCTTTCGGATTCGTGGAATAGTAGTCGCCGCCATTCCAGGCATCCTTGGCCAGGAGCCGGGCGGCGCCACGGGTGGGATCCGACAGCCGGCCGGGCTCGTAGAGATAGTCCACGTCCGCGATGAAATAGTCGAACCGACTGACGGTGTCAGCGAACCGGAGCGTCAGCGATCCAGTGATCGGATCGAAGGAGCTCGCGGCGGTCGCGGGCGTGAAGGTGAATGTCTGTGGGCCGGTGTTCGTCTCGACGACCAGCGGCTCCAGTGGGGTGCCACGCAGGTTCACAACCGTCACGGACCCATCCGCGGCCACGAAGAACATCTGCGTCGGGATGTTCTGTCCGACCAACTCTCCCTTCTCGTCGATGTAGGAGATGGGGCTGTAGATCGTGCCCGTGAGCGACTCCGGAACGATCACGCTGTTCTGGAACCCGAATGCCAGATCGGTGCCCGCCGGAGAATTCGACCACGACCTTTCACCCCGGGTGACATTCCCCTCGACCGCCGAGTCAGCCGACCGGGCCAGCACCGTGCCCGACGCATCGAGCAACTCGATCATCGAATCGAGGCCAGGGCTCGTCTTGTCGATGTCAAACCAGACCATGGAGCCCGCCGTGGCCGTGAAACCGTAGACGTCCACATCGGTGGCGTTGTCCGCCGCGATCGAGCCGTGCACCTCGAAGCCCAGGCGACGATTCTCGTCACCCGACTTCTCCTGGGCCGACTCCCACGAGTTGGTCACACCGCCGACGGTGGTGGCGATGTTCGGCGCCAGGATGCCCAGTTGCTGGGCGGTGGCGAGCAGGTTGTTGGTATCGATGCCGCCGGTCGCGACCTGCTCCCGCTCGAGGAGGACGGCCACGTTGCGATCGTTGGAGTACTGGAGGAACTTCAGGCTCCGCCAGTCCCCGGCCTGCGGGGTGGTCGCCGTGCCGTCGTTGTTCGTGTCCGTCACCAGGCGGCCGACGGCGTCGAGACCGGCGCCGACCGAATCATCCTTGAGCGACGTGAGGATCACCGGATAGCCGGGCTGGCCGATCACCTGCACGGTTCCGCCGATCCGGTCGTCGATGTCGAGCGGCGCACCCGAGGCCGTGAAGCCCGCATCCGCTCCCAGCAGCTTCACCACGAGACTCGACGTCGGCTTGCTCTGCAGCCGCAGCCCGGTGGCCGTGTGGAAGTTGTTGACGATGATCTCGTCCTGGAGCACATGGACGATGTCGGTGTCGTCCCACACGCTCTCCACCGTGATCTCCTCGCCCCGCACCACCATGCCCGCGATGGCACCGATGCCGGCCGCGTACGAGATCCGGTTGCCGCGCACCAGCGGGCCGACGTTGTCGTCATAGGCACTGAACCGACCGATGCCGCCGGTGCTGCGGCCCGAGTCAGCGACCGGCCTGTCGGTGAGCGAGTTGGTATTCACGCTCACCGTCGCGCCCGCGTTCACACGGAAATCATTGCCGATGATGATCGGCTGGGCGCCGCGGACGAATACGGTGGCGGCGGCATTGCTCCCCCGGCCCGCACGACTGCCTCCCGCCGTACCGTCCGCATTGTTTTCGAGCCGGCTATTGGCCAGCCGCAGATCGGCCTGATGCACCTCGATGACGTTGAACCGGTCGAAACCGCCCTCGATTGGCGTCACGCCGCCGCCGAACGCGACGTAGGCGTTTTCGATGCTCGCCTTCGCGCCGACGTTGAGCACGATCCCGCCCCAGTCGCCGGCAGCCGTGTCATTCGGCAGGCCGCCATTGGTGTCGAACGTCCCGCCCGCGCCGAACCGGCTGTCGGCGAGGCTGGTGAAGGTCACTCCCTTTGCCGGGAGCCCCTCCGCGATCAGTTCGCTCGTGCCCCGCCCCAGCTCGATCCGCGATCCCGCGAGCTTCACGACGACACCCGGATCGATCGCCAGCCGGCCGCTCGGCCGGGCAACCGGGCTGGCATAGGTGCCGGTGTAGCCGCCAGCGCCACCGGCGATGACAAGGTTCTCCTGGATCACGTAGACGACATCGGTGCTCTTGAAGCGGGCCGGCACGTCGAGCGTGTCGAGCGGTTGGCCGTTGGCCGTCTTGATCTTCACAAACAGGCCGTTGATCGAGTTGCCCGTAAGGATGTTGCCGCGGAGTTCCGGGCCGACCCGATCGCCCGTATCCTCGAAGCTGTTGGGAGTCGCGGCCAGCGCGGCCCCGGCGCTCGACCTGATCGTGTTGAACGTCACCGTCGGCCGGGTGCTTTCGATCTGGATCGGGGCGAACGACGCCAGCTGGGCATCGACCTGCACCTGGCCGCCACCGTAGCGGAAGG
Organism: Pirellulales bacterium; assembly: GCA_049695995.1. Classification (GTDB taxonomy): domain Bacteria; phylum Planctomycetota; class Planctomycetia; order Pirellulales; family UBA1268; genus QWPN01. Next base: position 105,728 of record JBAVTF010000115.1, read on the forward strand.
TCGCCTGGCCGATCGAGTTGACGAACGCCTTGCGCGACGCCACGTCGGAATCCTGCCGCAGCACGATGCCGCCCCACTGTCCTGCCGCCACCGGCTGCCCGGCCCCGTCGGAATCCCCGCCGATCGAGTCGTCGTGGTACGACGTGAACTGGACGTTGTTGCCCGGCGTGCCGAGCACCTGAATCGCCGCGCCCGCCCGCGACACCGAGCCGGGCTGGGAGCTGCCGACGTCGATGACGGCGGCCCGGAGCTTGAAGATGGCCCCCTCGTCGATCATCACCGTGACGCCCTGCGGCACGTTGAACGTGGCGCCGTCGGCGAGTGGCTGGCCGGCCAGGCTCGTGCCGATCAGATAGGGCGCTGCCACAGAGTTGCCGAGAATCCGGACGATCCTCGTGGTCGGCGTCACGGCCGCCAGGGCATCGTCGATCTCGACGAATGGGAAGGCCAGCGTGCCATCACAGAAGGCGAGGGCAGGCGTCCCGGTCGCGGTGGCGGCACGGGAGAGCGTGATCCCCGATTCGGAGACGGAAGTGATCCGGGTGCCGGCGGCGATGCCGGCGCCCTTCACGAGCATGCCCGCCGACAGGCCGACCGTGCTCTGCAGCGTGACGGAAGTGGAATTGAAGGTGACGACGGCGGATCGCGTGGCCCCGACCTTGTCAACGAAGAGCGTCGAGTTGGTGGCGTCGCTGGCGGCCGTGGCCGTGTTGAACCAGAAGTTGAACGCGCCTCCGGCGACGCCGTCGCGGTCGCCGTCGATCGGCGTGCCAGTGACGTCGATGACCGTGTTGGACAACGCCGCCGCCGGCACGAAGCCCAGCTTCAACTGATACCGGCCGTCGCTGCGGCCGCCGTAGCCGCTGTCCACCACCTCGGGGTTGAACTCCGTGTTGCCGGCGCCCGTCACGGCGATGAAGTAGGTGCCGGCCGCGAGATCGAGGCCAACGAACGAATCCCGGCCGTAGAAGTCGTCGTTGCGGGCGATCATCTCCCGCCGGCCCGTGGTCGGATCCTGGCGGTAGAGCGTGAGCACGGTGTCGAGCGTGCTCGTCACGGCCTGCCCCGGACGGCCCACGATGGTCTCCGCCGAGAGCCGCCCGGCTTCAGCCAGGCTGAACGAATAGACGTCGATGTCGGAACCGTCGGCCGGATAGAGCTGCCGCAGATGGACCAGATCGTAGTCGCCCGGGAACACCTGCTCGCCCGGCAACGGCTGCCCCATGATCGAGGGCAGGTCATAGGAGTGTGGCAGCCCGAGCACGTGCCCAATCTCGTGAATGGCGACGTTGAACCAATAGCCGCCGTACTCGCTCACTCCCCAGTTTTCGGTGGAGTCCATCACGGCCATTCCGCCGCCGGCAAGACCGGCGGGCGACGTCGGAACCGTGGGATCGATGACCCGCATGTCGCCAGTGGCGACCGTGATGCCGGCACTCACCGTCTCCACGAACCGCACGCCGGTGTATCGGCTGTAGATCTCGAAGATTTCCCGGGCCCGCTTCTTTTGCTCCTCGGTGATCTGGTTCGGGATCGTGTTGCCCTGCGCGTCCTTGCCGAGTTCGAGATTGAAGTTGTAGGAAATGACTGAGATCTGGGCGGCGTCGCTCGTGTTGAGGAACGGCTCGCCGTGATCGCCGCTATCGGCCGGCGTGTCGCGGTGCCCCGGCTCGTCCACCGACCCCGGCTGTCCGGGAAACCCGGTGGTGCCGACCGGCGTCGTGATCGTGGGGCGAACGTCGATCGCGCTGGTGACGGAGATGCCGTTGCTTCCAAGCTGCCCGAGCGGCGTGGCCGTCGCGAAACTGGAGTTTTCGTCGGTGGTGGGAACGACGGCAGTGGCGGGACCAGCCGCTATCGACGCACCGATCTGCAGGCGATAGAGCCTGTCGGCCCGCACGACACCCGAGGCGAACGAGAGGACGGCGGTGCCTGACGCGGCGTCGTACGACACGCCGTTCGGCACGACGACGGCCACGCTGCCACCGGTCGCTGGGTCCGTCTCCACGAGCCGGTAGTTGGCCACCGTCTGCGCGGACGCCAGCGACAGGGAATCGTTGGTGTTGAACGAGACGACGACCCGATCCGCACGCTGCTCGAGTCCACCGTCGCCGAGCGTGACCGATGCGGCGCCCACGGCGGGAGACACGCGGGTGAACGTCAGCACGGGCGTGAAGGTCGTGCCGCTGACCGTGACGCGGCTGCCGCTGACCGTCGCCCCGGACAGCTCCGACGTGGCACCACCGTCGATCGAGAAACCCACCGTGGCGATGGCGGTGCGGACGGCCGCTGCGAGCGACGAGGTCGTCGCGCCAACAAGGTCGATGCGGGTGCGCCCCGCCGTCACCTGATTGTTGGAATCGAATTCGAAGAGCCGGCGCACGCCGCGAATGGCGACCTCGAGCACGTCGCCGTCGGCCGGCAGAGCCGAGAACCCGATCGTCCGCGACCGCACGACGGGCTGCGGCACCACGGACGTCACGAACGCCCCGAGATCGAGCCGGACATCGACCTGGGCAGCCCGGGCGGAGCCCGCGTTGACCGAACCAAGCCCCGCGCCGACGACGATCCGGTAGGTGTCGTCGGGTAGGGTTTCGGCGAAGCGGATCACGACCTGATTTTGGTTGGGCGAATCATCGACGAGGATGGACCCGATCGGCACGGCCGGCACCGACGACTGACCGGCATCGGTGAAACTACCGTCACCTCCGGCCCGCACGACCGAGATCCCACCCAGCGTGCTCGGATTGATCTGGGTTCCCGGCGTGAATCGCAGGGTGATCTGCTGCGGCGCTTGCCGCAGGGTGGGCATGCTCGGCGTGACGTCCTTGACGTAGAACGGCGTCTCGCTCTGCGCATAGGCGGCGATGAGGTCGAACGCCATCACGCGGCGTTCTTCGAGTCGCTCGAGGTGGCCCGAACCTGCCCGCCTTGCGCGCCGCACTGCAGTTGCGGCCGCCTTCCGCCGTGCGAACAGACCGTGAACCGTGGCCAACCGCGAGGTGCGCCGCATAGAGACCGCCTTGGTGAGGAACCGGTAGGTGTGCCCAGAAACAATGGGCATTCGAGGCTAGCACGCCATCTCGGGGGGGGCAATGAATAGGTAGAGACCCATTCCTCGGAGGGCACTCAACGGAAGCGACCAGAGCGGTCTTGACGGTTTTGCAGCATCAAAAGGCCGCTGCGGAGGGGGTATCCCTCCGCCCCGTTACCCCGCGTGGTCCACCACCTCGGCCCCGCCGGCCCCTGCACTGGCGAACCGGATGTCGAGGGTCCGCAGGTGGGTGTGGAGGCCCGCGTCCTGGATCGGCAGAATGTGGGCCGGGTGGCCCGACTCGTTGTGATGGGAATGCCAGAGGCCCGGCGGCGTGATGAACACGCCGTGCGGCTCCCAGTCGAACCGCTCGCCATCCTTGATCCGGCCGTCGGGACCGAGCGACCGGCCCACCATGGTGTAGCAGCCTGGCTTCGCATCGACCACGAGATCGACCGCGACCGACTGATGGCGGTGCGGCGCCTGCACCGCGTTCACCGGCAGGATTCCGAACATCGCCCACAGCACGTGCGTGATCGTCATCGTCTGCGGAAACACGCGGCTGCCGAGCAGGATACTGAGCCGATTGGCTGTCGCGCTCGACGGATCATGGATCACGGCCTCGAGCGCCTTGTGGATCTCGTCACGCTTATAGAGCGTCGGCGGGAAGTTCTGCTGCGTGGCGGCCACGCCGAGATACCGTAGGAGCGGCTCGTCGTGCACCCAGTAAAGGGCCGCGTCGGCCGTAGCGGCGTGCAACGCCCGGCTCTGGGCCGGCAGCGTGAAGAGGTCACCTGCCTGCCACTCGAAGTCGGCCTGGCCATCGATGCGGGTGCTGCCCGCCCCCCGCATCACGAAGAACAGCTGGCTCGTGGCGTTGGCATCGGTGATGTGGGCCTCGCCGTCGCACACATGGACGAAGTTGGCACACAAGCCGGGCGTGGTGGCCGGCCCCGGACAGGCGAGCACGCTGCTGATGTCGAGCGGGAGCGTGCGGGTGATGCCCCGTTCGTGAAGGGCCGCGGCGAACCGGGCGCCAGGGATCGCGGGGAGCGTGCCGTCGGCGATCGGGTTTGACGCGTAGCGGTAGTCGTGAAACCGGGCCGCCTCAGTGAGCCGTTCGGCAGCCAGATCGCGGGGAGCGGGGGCAAGCATCGAATGGCCTCTTCGAGCAACGGGGTGGAGCCAGATTCTATGACGGAGTGGACGGGACAGAAAAAGGCGCCAGGTCACGGCGTGACATGGCCACACGACACCCCGGGCCTACAACGGAGTGACCGGCCTACGTGGCTGGGTGCCTACCGCAGGTTCGCCGGCTTGAGGCCGGGCTTGGCCTTGTTGAAGCCGAACGGCGTGGGCTCGAACGTGCCCACGATGTCGACGACCGACTTGGCGGGGATCGCGGTCTCGAGCCCCGTCGCCCAGTAGCAGGCGTTCACGAGCAGCCGCCGGACACCCTCTGATGCCAAGTCGGTGGACGAGCCCATCGTCGTCGTGAACACGCGGCCCTTCGGCCCTCCTTCGACGGCATAGGTTTTTGTCCAGGCCACCGGCATCATCGGGTTGTTCTTCCTGGCATCCTCGCCGGTCACGACCGGAGAGTCCGGCTTCATCCCTTCGAGCACCTGCCCGAGTATGAGCGGCTGCGAGTCGCCCGGCAGCGGCAGCCGCACGCCATACACGTCGGTCGGTCCCCAGATGTCGCCGTCGGCGATGCCGCGCAGGATCGGATGCTCCTTCGCGGTCGGGGCAATCATGCCACGGGTGCTCTCGTGGCCATGATGGCCATGGTGACTGATCCACTTCTCGCCGAGCACGGCTCGGCCAAAGCCTTCGGCCCAGCCCTTCTTCGGGCCGCCATACCCGTTGCCATAGTGGGCATAGGCCCGATCACCCGGAATGTTGAACGCATGCGTCGCCGTCCGCATGCCGATCACCGGCTTGCCCGCCCGCAGATAGTCGTCGATCTCCTTCATCTGCTCGTCGGGCAGGTTGCGAAACCGCGTGGCGATCACCATCAGGTCGGCCTTCCGCAGGGCCTCGAGCCCCGGGATGTTCGTGACGGTGTTCGGCGAGATCTCTCCCGTCTTGGGATCGATCGCGAACAGCACCGTGCAGGTGAAGCCGTGGTGCGTCGCAAGGATCTTCGCAAGCTGCGTCAGCGCCTCCTCACTGCGATATTCCTCGTCACCGCTGACGAGCACCACGTGCTTGCCCTTGCCGGGGCCCGCGCCTCCGGTGAACACCAGCCACGGCAGCTTGTCCGTGATCTTGGCCACCGCGGCCTGCGCCTTCTCGGCGAGTCCGGGCTTCGCCGCCGCTTCATTCGCCACCGCGAGTGTCGCCGTACTCGGATACCGGGCGAGGATGTCAAAGATCGCCGTCTGGTCGACCTCCTCCGTCGCCAAGGCCAACGCCTGACGACACAGTTCGGCCCGCTCGACGTCGGGCAGCGCGAACTGCCGCGGAATCCGCAGAAAGCCCCGCAACGCACGGGTCGCAAACCGGCAGCCGGTCTCGGGCTTCGCCAGGTCGAGGAGCACGGGCGCGGCATCGGCCGTCATCCACTTGCCGAGCAGCCGCGTGGCCGCGTCCTCGAGCGGCTCGTCCTTCGACTTCCCAGCGGCCGCCATCGCGGCGAGTGCCCGCGTGCCGCCGACCTCGCCGAGGATGTCGAGGAGCACGATCTTCGTGTCGGCCGGTGCTGCCGCCACCGCCGCGGCCAGCTTTTCGGCGCAGGCCTCGCGGTCGGGCATCCGCACCGCCGCCTGCTTGAGCGCCTTCCGTGCGGCCTCGGCATCAGCTTGGTTGCGGGGGGCGACGGCCTGTTCGACGAGCACGCCGAGATTGCCGAGATCGACGACGTTGCCAAGCGCCTCGAAGACGGCGCCCCGCACCGCTGGATCGCTGCTCGCCACGAGGCCCATGATTTCCGGCACGGCCGCAATCCGCCGATCCGCCACGACGCCCACGAGTACCGGCAGCAGTTTCACATCCGGGTTCGTCAGCCGCCGCTTGATCTCGGCGTCCACTTCGGCGCCAGGCAAGGCCGCGATCGCCTCGCGGGCCACCACGGCAAACCCTGGATCTGCGTCCGTCGCGACTGTGAGCAGCGGCCCCACGACGGCCGCGCTTCCGGTCTTGCCCAGCGCCGTCACCGCAGCCAGCCGCACGGGCTTCGGCCCGGCCGCCGCCGCATCGAGCAGCGCCTTCTGCACGGCGTCGCTCGCGCGGCCGGCGTTCCGCTCGGCCAACACGTCGATTACCAGCTCGGCCCGCTCGGCCGCCGGCCCACCGGCCTTCCCGGCCAGCACTTCATCGATGAGCACTCGATCGACCCGTTCCGCCACGACCGCGTTCGGCGCGTCACCGCGGCCCAGCTCACGGGCGGTAAAGAGCCCCATGTTGGCGATCCGCTTCGCGGGCGAGCGGAGCGTCTCCACGAGCAGTGAAATCCCATCGGCCCCACGCACGAGGATCGCGCCGCGAACTGCCTCGGCCCGCCGCTGTTCAGACACATCGGCCATCCGCACTGCGTCATAAATAGCCGTCGCCTCGCCGAGCTTGCCGGCGGCATGCAGCCGCTCTGCACACACCACACAGGCCTGCGCCACGGCATCACGGGCTGCGGGTGACTGGCTGGCGGCGAGCGCCCCGGCGAGTTGCGTGCCCGCCTCCGGCGTACCGATCGAACCGAGTGCCGCCGCTGCAGCAGCAGCGACGGCAGGGTCTTCAGCCTTTAAGAGGCCGGTGAGCAATGGCACCCCACCGGCGTCCCGCCGCACACCGAGCGAGTTGATCGCCCCGATCCGCAGATTCCCGGCGAGCGTTTCCGCCGCCTTGCGGAGAGCCGCGTCCGATTCAGCGCCGGGAATAGCCTCGAGCGCAATCCGCGCCCAGGAGGCGAGCCGCTCGTTGGCGAGCAGCGGCGCCAGGTCGGGCACGGCCACCGCGGATCCGTAGACGGCCAACTGCTTGCATGTGATCGCCTTCTCGGCCTCGGGCTTGTCGGAGCGGAGCACGGCGATGAGCGCCGACTCGCTCGGAGCGGCCGGCGGCTGTGCTGTGCTCGCCCGCGTCGAGGCCAGAAGAAGAACCACGGCTGCCGCCGCGGTCAGGTGTCGCTTGATGGACATCGCTCGAACTCCGGGAGAGAGGGTGATTGAATGAGGGTTTGTTACAGCCGCCAGGGCTCGCGGAGGGCCTCCGACCGCAGGCGGTTGGCTGCGTCGTCGTCGATGAACCGGTAGGTGGCCAGGTCGAGCTTCACCGGCCGGCCAAGGAAGATCGCGACGTTGGCTGCATGGCAGGCAAGGTGCGCGTTACAGGCTGCCTCGGCGTTCCCCTTCGGCTTGCCACGCGTCTTCACGCAGTCGAGGAAGTCGCGGACGTGGAACGTTGCCGGATAGCCCCCGATCTCCTCGACCGTGCGTCCGGCGAGCAGTTCCGGCGAACTGAGCACGAGCTTGCCCGAGTCACCGGCCTCCACCCAGCCCGTTTCCCCCTCGAACCGCACCGGGCACGAACCGAGCGGGATCCAGCCCTTCTCACGGAAGACGAGCTCCGTGCCATCGTCGTAGCGGGTGACGATCTCACCGTCCTTGGGCGGGTTGTAGAGCACCGGCGGCGGCCGATCGTTCACGGCCCACTGGCAGAGATCGACACAGTGCGAGCCCCACTCGAGCACGCCACCGCCGACGAGGCCGCCCCCCTTCTCGAAGTTGAAGCCGTCCTTCATCGTCTTGGCATTGAACGGCCGCCAGGCCGCCGGGCCCAGGTAGAGATCCCAGTCGTCCACCTTCGGATTCGGCAGCGGCTCCTCGGGGAGCCAGCCGCTCGTCATGGCCTTCATGCCGGCCGGGTGGGCGTAGACCCGCTTTACCTTGCCGAGCCGGCCCGTGCGGGCGAGCTCGCAGGCAAACGCAAAGTGCGGCAGATTGCGCCGCTGCGTGCCAGCCTGAAAGACTGTGCCGCACCGCCGCATCGTGTCGCGATGAATGAGCGTCTCGGCGATGTTCTTCGTGCAGGGCTTCTCACAGTAGATGTCCTTGCCTGCCTTCGCTGCGAGCATCGACATCAGCCCGTGCCAGTTGGGGCCGGTGGCGATGAGCACGGCGTCGATGTCGCCGCGGTCGAGCAGTTCGCGGAAGTCGCCGTACATCTCGCAGTTCTGGTTGCCGTGGTGCTGGTCGGCAGTCTTCTTCACGGCCAGCCGGCGGGCCTCCTTCACGTCGCAGATCGCCGCGAACTGCACGTCGGGCTGCTGGAGAAAGCAGCTCAGGTCGTAGCTGCCGCGGTTGCCGATGCCGATTCCGCCGACAATCACCCGCTCGCTCGGCGGCACGGCGCCATCGAGGCCGAGTGCCGATGACGGGATGATCATGGGCGCGGCCGCGGCCGCACCAGCCGCCGCCGTGCGGCCCAAAAATCCACGTCGCGAGACGCGGCTCACGCGAGGCTCCTGCTTCCGAATCATGGACTGCTCCCTGATCGTTGGTGAATGGAAGGATGCCGATGGGTCCTATCGTACCTGGTTTACACGCGGCGTTCAGCCCGCGTGCTCCGCAAATGGATCGTCTTGCGGTCGAGGTCGTGGTGGGCCTCGACGAACCGCACCGTTCCGCTGCGGTTCCGCATGAGCACGGAATGGGTGGTGGCCACGTTTCCCCGCACGCGCACGCCCGCGAGCAACGGGCTCGTGCTGATGCCGGTGGCCACGAACACGATGTTGTCGCCCCGGGCGAGGTCCCGCGACATGAACTGCCTGTCGAGCCGGTCGCCCCAGCCGATCTCGACGAGATGCCGCCGTTCGGACTCGTCGCGGGGCCAGATCTTGGCCCGCATACCGCCGCCGAGGCAGCGCAGGCCCGCGGCCGAGAGGATCGCCTCGGGCGCGCCGCCGATGCCGGCATAGAGGTCGATGTCGCTCGTCCGCATCGCCGGGGCGAGGGCCGCGGCGATGTCGCCATCCTGGATCATGCGTAGGGCTGCCCCCTTGCGGCGGATGTCTTCGACGAGCTGCTCGTTGCGCGGCCGGTCGAGCACGCACACCATCACGTCGCGGACCTCCTTGCCGAGGATCCGGGCCGTGACGTCGATCACGTCGGCGATCGGCGCATCGATGTCGATCGGCAGCGACGGGTCGGCCACCCATGCCTTCCGCACCTCGAGCGGGTAGGCGAGCTTCTGCATATAGAAGGCCGGGATGTCGAGCAGGCAGGGCTCACCGTCGTCAGCCGCCAGGGCAGCGGCGATGCAGCTGAGCGAGTTCGGCATCCCCTTGGCCACGTTCGTCGTGCCGTCCACCGGGTCGAGGGCGATCTCGAACCGCGGCGCCCCTTCGCCCCACGAGCCCACCTTCTCTCCCTTGAAGAGGCCCGGGGCTTCATCCTTGATCCCTTCGCCGATCGTGATCTCGCCACGGATGTCCACCAGGTCGAACATGCCGCGGATCGCATCGCACGCGGCCGCGTCGGCCAGTTCCTTCTGGCCCTTGCCGAGCCACTGGAGCGTGTTGAGCGCGGCGATCTCCGTGGCCCGGAGAAAGTCGAATTCGATCTGCCGTTCGATGTCGTGATGGTGCCGCATATCTCACCACGATAAACTGCCGCACATGAAACCACGAAGCCTCTTCAGACTGTCGTTTGCCGTCGCCTGCGCGACCGTTTTCCACCAGGCCGCATCGGCTGCGGAGCCTGCGGCCGCAGTGCCGCCGCAGCCCACGAAACAACTGATCCTGCCCGGTGAGGTGTTGACCGTCGCAGGCCGCACGGTGTTTCTTTTCACGCCCGTGGCCCCCGGGCAGTCCTCCGGTCAGCAGCCCGCCACGAAGCCCTGGATCCTCTATTCACCCACGCTCCCTTCGTATCCCGACAAGGCGGAGCTGTGGATGCACGAGCAGTTCACGAAAGCGGGCGTCGCAGTGGCCGGCATCGACACGGGCGAATCATACGGAAGCCCCGAAGCCTTGAAGGCAGCCGAGGCCCTGCATGCCGAGATGGTTCGCCGTGGCTATTCCTCAAAGCCGGCGGTGCTTGGCCGGAGTCGGGGCGGCCTCTGGGCGAGTGCCTGGGCGATCGCGCATCCCGAGCTCACGGCCGGAGTCGGCGGCATCTATCCCGTCTACGACTGGCGGACGTATCCGGGTGTGGCAAAGGCCGCGCCGGCCTATGGGCTGAAGCCCGATGAACTCGTCGCGCGGGTCGGCGAACTCTGCCCGATCGAGCGGATCGACGTCGCCGCAAAGGGTGGCGTGCCCTTCTGCATCATCCACGGCGACGACGACAAACTCGTGCCGCTCGGGCCCAACTCAGCCGAGCTCAAAAAACGATACGAGGCCGCGGGCAAGGGAGATCTCGTGAACCTCATCATCGCGAAGGGCCAGGGCCACTCCTTCTGGGAAGGCTTCTTCCACTGCCAGGAGTTGGTGGACTTCCTGATCGAAAAGGCCCGGGGCAAGTAGCTGCAACACCGATTCGACTCCCGCCTGGGCCGAGGGTATCACTGAAGAGTCAATCCTCCAGGAACCCCGGCACGATGTCCGAGTTCTCCGAATCCTTCCGTCGCCCGCGTCCGCCGCAGCTCCCCGCAGGCGGCCTGCCCATCCGCTGGGCAATCGGCGCGGCACTCGCCGTCATGCTGTTCGCTGGTCTGGCCCGCGGCGTCTACACCGTCGGGCCCGAGAGCGTAGGCGTGGTGCAGCGGTTCGGCCGCTTCATCGGCGCCGTCGGCCCCGGCCTACGGTTCAAGCTCCCCTTCGGCATCGACACCGTCACGATCCTCCCCGTGAAGCGGCAGTTGAAGATGGAGTTTGGCTTCGGCACGCCCGGTGCGCAAAACCCTGACCAGGCCTCCTACGAGCAGGAACTCGAGAGCGACATGGTCACGGGCGATCTCAACGCGGCCCATGTCGAGTGGGTGGTGCAATACGAGATCGACGATCCCGAACAGTATCTCTTTAACCACCGCGAACCCGGCCCCACGCTGCGCGACCTCTCCGAGAGCGTGATGCGGGAGGTGGTGGGCGACCGCACCGTGGATGAGGTGCTTACGATCGGCCGCCAGGGGATCGAGAACGAGGCGATCGCCGAGCTCACGGCACTCGTGCAAAAACTCCACATGGGGCTGCGGGTGCAGCAGGTGCAGCTCAAGAATGTGCATCCGCCCAAGCCGGTGCAGCGATCGTTCGAGGAGGTCAATCGCGCCCAGCAGGAGCGGGAGCAGATGATCAACCAGGCCAACGGTGAATACAACAAGGTCGTGCCCCGCGCCAGCGGTGAGGCCGACAAGAAGCTCCGCGAGGCGGAAGGCTACGCTCTCAAGCGGGTCAACGAGGCCGAAGGCGACGTGGCCCGGTTCAAGGCCCTGCTCGAACAATATGAGAAGGCCCCGGAGGTCACCCGACAGCGGCTCTACCTGGAGACGATTGGCGAAGTACTGCCGAAGATCGGCGGCAAGGTGATCCTCGACGCCGATGCCAAGCAGTTTCTGCCGCTGATGAACCTGCGACAACTCGAGCCCGACGCCGCCGCAGGCCGACAGGAGAGTGCCCGATGAGTCCACTGCCGATCAATCATCCCGTGCTGCAGTTCCTCCGCCGGCTCGCCGACTGGGTGGTCTCGCCGCTGGGCGGGTTCCTGGCCGTGGCGGCCGCAATCGCCGTCTTCGGCTGTGCCTACACCGTGGACGAGCGGGAGCAGGTGGTGCTCACGCAGTTCGGTCGCCCGGTGGGTGAGCCGATCAACGCCACCGACGACACGAGCGGCGCCGGTCTCCACTTCAAGCTGCCGTTCGTGCAGACGGCCAACCGGTTTGAGAAGCGGATCCTCGAATGGGATGGGCCGGCGGGAGAGATGACGACCCGCGACAAGCTCTACGTCGTGGTCGACACGTTCGCCCGCTGGCGGATCGCCGACCCGCTCAAGTATTTCCAGAGCCTGCGGGACGAGCGGAGCGCACTCTCCCGCCTCGACGACATCATCGGCAGCGAGACCCGCAACGTCGTCGCCCGTCACGACCTCATCGAACTGGTGCGGAGCGACAAGAGTCGTACGCCGGAGCAGGAAGCCGTCCTCGTCGAGGCCGGCGCCGCAGTGGGCGGTCTGCCGCCGATCAAGTTCGGCCGCGAGGCGCTCGAGAAGGAGATCCTCGCCGCGGCCGCCCAGAAGGTGGGCATCTGGGGCATCGAACTGCTCGACGTGCGGGTGAAGCGGATCAACTACAAGGCGGGCGTGATCGAGAAGATCTACGACCGCATGATCTCCGAGCGGCTACAGATCGCGGAGCGGTTCCGATCGGAGGGAGCGGGCGAGGCGGCGAAGATCGAGGGCAAGAAGGACAAGGACCTCCAGCGGATCCAGTCCGATGCCTACCGCAAGGTGCAGGAGATCAAGGGGAAGGCCGACGCCCAGGCCTCGGAAATCTACGCGAAGGCATATACAGCGAGCCCGCGGGCGGCCGACTTCTACGCCTTCATGAAGACACTCGACACCTACAAGTCCACGCTCGGCCGCGACGCCACGCTGATCCTCACCACCGACAGCGACCTCTTCCGGCTGCTCAAGAGCGCCGGCAAAGCACCGTAGCCCGCCTGCACGCCACCCCCGCGCCGCACGCCGCACGCCCGTAGTCCACACACTCCGTGTGTGGCCCCCGGTCTGAATATCGCAGGCCCGCACTACTCAGCTGCACGTCCGCGAACCTCCGGACGAATAGCCGGGCCTACCGGCCCCCTCGCCTCCAACCGCACACGGAGTGTGCGGACTACAGCGCTTCGCGTGTACGGCCCGTAACGGAGTGTACGGACCACGGCGATCCGCGTTTGCAACTCGTCACGGTGTCACGCCCCTACAACCGCCCCGCAAACCCCGGGTCATCGAACTCCCGCTCCGTCACCCGCACCCACTTCGGCTGCTCGCTCACGCCACCAGCCGCCAGCTCAGCCTCCGTGATCGGCTCGCGTTCGGCCAGTTGCGCTCGCACGACGTCGAGCGACGCATCCGAAGCGTCCGTGCCCGCCTTGGCTCGAGCCGCCACACGGCCGAGCACAGCTTCGGCTGGCATGTCGAAGTCAAGCCACACGAGCGGCACGCCGCAGTTCCGCGCCGTCGCCGCGAGCATCTCTCGTTGCCAGCGGCGATTGCAGGCGGCGTCGATCACGACGCTCATTCCCGCTTCGAGAAGCCCCCGGGCAACCGCTGCCAGCCGTTCATACACCCGCTGCGACGCTGCAGCGCCGTACAGCGCCTGCTCGTGCGCCGCGTCCGCAGGTCGCTCGGTCGGCTGCATGCCCGCCAGCCGCTTCCGCTCCACGTCGCTGCGGAGCCGCACGCCGTTGCATCCGCCGATCAACGAGGCCGCGAGCGTCGTCTTGCCGCTGCCCGACACGCCACAGGTGGCGAAGAGCCGCGGCCGCTCGCGGCGCGTCAGCCGCTCGGCCAGATCGAGATACCGATCGGTCTCCGCGCGGGCCGAGCCCGGCGGCCTGTCGCGGTCGCCGCGGAGTGCCGCCACACCCGCCCGCACCATAGCACGATAGACCTCGTAGATCGGCAGCACGGCGGCAGCCGCATGGTCATTCGCCGTCTCCATCCAGCTGCTGACGACATGCGCGGCGAGATCTGGCCGGCCCCGTGACCGCAGATCCATCGTGAGGAAAGCGACGTCGTTGGCCACGTCGATCCAGCGCAATTCCGGGCTGAACTCGATCGCATCGAACGCCATCATACGGCCGCCGTGCAACACGATATTGGCCAGATGCAGGTCGCCGTGGCACTCCCTTACCCGGCCGCCGGCGAGCCGCGCGGCAACCGTCGGCTTCGCTGCGTCGAGCATGTGGGCAACCCAGCCATCCAACCCCTGGATACGGCCTGTGGTGTCGGTCCGCGCGTCGCAGAGTCGCCCGCAGATCGTCGCGACGGCCGACCGCACCTGGGCAGCGGTGCCCCAGCCCGAACTGTCATCCGCCACGGCAAGCGACTCTTCGACTCTCGCGATCTCGGCCCCGAGTCGCTCGCAGTCGGTCGCGGTAAGCCGGCCAGCGGCGAACAGGTTGTCGAGTCGCTCGGCCTCGTCGAACTGCACGAGCTTCACGGCCCACTCGATCGGCGGCCCGCCGCCCTCCACCCGCGGCTCGTCGGCCGACCCCGTGATCGGCACGGCGCCGAGGTAGATCTCGGGGGCAAACCGGCCGCTGATCTGCACCTCGGCCTCGCAGAAGCCGCGGCGGCGTTCCAGCGTCGTGAAGTCGAGAAATCCGAAGTCCACCGGCTTCTTCACCTTGTAGGCGAACGGCCCGGTGAGAAAGACCCAAGAGATGTGCGTCTCGACCAGCCGGATCCCGTCGGTCGGATGCGGGTAGGCCGCGGGCTCGAGCAGCCGCTGCACGAGCGGAGGGTGAGTAGGCGCCGTCATGCGGCCATTGTCCGCCGCTGCGACAACCGAAAAAAGACCACCGAACGCCAGCCGGTTCCCCGCTAGAATCGTTGTTCTTCGGGCCCGTAGCTCAGCGGTTAGAGCAGGGGACTCATAATCCCTTGGTCGTGTGTTCGAATCACACCGGGCCTAGTTGTTTTTGATGATTTTCGAAGAGGACAAAGTGGTCTGACCAAATCCTGACCAAATGATCGAGGTTAGGGGATGAGTCTGGCCGAGTGGGAATCCCGATGGACGAGCGAACCAACTTCTTCGTCGGCTGGGGAACCCTCGCCCTCATCAACGCGGGACTGGCCCAGGGTAAGGGAAGGAGTGGTCTGATCTGGTGCCTGCTGTCGCTGGTGCTTGGCCCGATAGCGACTTTCCTGATCGTCGTCTTGGACAAAGTCACGCTAGGTGGAGACTGACGATGCCAGTCACGCCACACCATGCCCTTCATCGTCAACGTTCTCAAGAAGTTTTTTCTGGAGCCGTAGTTTTTGGATCGGCGTCATTCGTCGAATGAGTGCGTCCATATCTGACTCTGCTATCGCTTCTACTGGTTCGCACCCCAACCGAGCCGCCAGCCTCGGGTAGTCACGCAACGCCACCGTCAGGTTTTCATAGAGTCCATCGGCCAGTGCGAAGCGTTTCTTCCCACCACGCTTGAGGTAGTTCCTTCGCTTATTGCCTACTGTTGTCTGCAACTTCTTTGCAGACTCTTTTTCTTTTTCCATCAACTCGCCCTCATCACTCAACTCCATCACGGTCCGACGCAAGGCGTGATGCGTCAATCCCGTTGGCCTACCGATAGCAATGGCGGCATCCTTTACAAGTTTCTCCATCCGCCATATCAGACGTTGTGGCTCAAATGGCTTCGTGTCTCTACCGCTCGCCTCCTTCACCTCTTGCTGGAAACCGGAGAACACGTAGTCCTCGCCCGGCACCCTAATCACTTCCAGTCGCTTCCGAAGCGCATCTGGAATCCTGACAACCTTCCCCCTTCCTTTCTTACCGATCCATTCAGGGATCACGATGTAGTTGCCGTCAAACCATGACCACCCTAGGTGCGACATCTCCTCGATACGCCCAGCGGCCCAGCAAGTCGTAATCAGAAATAGTTCCGCAACAGGGCGATTAGCAAACTGATTAAGGAACTTCTCTAGTTCCCCGTTGTCCAAATCGAATTGAACCGGATCACCCTTTGGCCCCGGCTTCGGGACTTGGTTGCGGACTTGCTCCCAGGGGTTCACGGTCACCATTCGCTTTTCCTGAATGCCACCAATGGCATCCGGATGCCCAAGTAGTACTCGGTTCCAAGCCGCAGCAAGTGTCCTGACATGCTTGCGGACGGTATTCGGGGACATCGGTTCGGCCACCTTCTTCCGATGCTTGTGGTTTCGAGCCTTGCTGCTCTTTTGGAGCGTCCTCACGTACTGCAAGGCGTGGGCCGCTGTGACCTCCTGAATGACTTGGAACTCCAAGACAGATCGCAGGCTTCGCCATATACCGTCAAAACTAGCCTGAGTCTTCGCAGCCGCCTTGCCTCGACCTCCCAATTTGAAATGCTCAGCCTGTACCCGCTCAAACTCCTTCACGGTCATGCCTTCTGACAGAGTTGGAAGCGGCTCCACACGCTGTCCACGAATAATCTGCCTTCCTACCACCTCTGCTTCTTTTTGAACGTTTCGTCCTGTCGAGCGACACCGCCATCTGCCGTGGATCTTCCAACGGACGTGATAGCACCCCCGGCCACTCTTTATTGGCCTAAGGTGAGCAGGGATCTCGATCCCATCGATATCTACCGGCAGGGGAATACAGTCCTGAGGGCGACGGCTCATTCACCGCCCCCCTTCTCTGCACGGCTGATCATTGCGTGCCGTTTTTCGTACCTTGCGACTTCGCCCATTGAGATCTCCCATCGATGCCCGCCCGAATTCTTCCGCCCCATCTTTCCTTGGCGGCACCACTTCATGACGGTCTGCACATTCACGCCAATTCTCTGGGCGACTTGGTGGGGACTCAGAGTTAACGGCACGTGAGTCACAAGCGCCTCCTGCTTTGGCTTCACTGCCTCTGCAAGTCGCTCAATACTGTCTGCGATTCGTTCCCACGGACTGACCGTACGTGCGAAATCCACCACCGGATAAGTCTCCTTCTCAAAGACAAACCCGCCGCACGGCTCCCGAAGTCGATGCACTGACCTGCCCCCCAGTGCGATACCAGTTTTTAAGTTAGGGATTCACCCTCAGATAGACCAGCCCTGTGCGGTCGCTGAGGCGTAGCCGAAGCGGCCGCACAGGGC
>JBAVTF010000116.1:0-26822 GCA_049695995.1 Pirellulales bacterium
GCCGTTGGTGATGCTGCCGCCATACGTGCCCGAGCTGGCCGAGCTCGCCGTGAACGTCATCGCACCGGCCTGGCTCGACGTGATCGTGCTGCCGGCCGAGCCGGTGAACAGGCCGACCGTGATCGACTGGCCGGCGAGGTCGAGCGTGCCGCCGTTGACGGCGAGCGAGTTAGTCGATGACCCGAGGGCATTGGGATTGCCAAGCGTGAGCCCGCCGGCGTTGAGCCGGGTGCCGCCAGTGTAGGAGTTGCTCCCAGAGAGCGTGAGCGTGCCGCTGCCGAGCTTCGTAAGCCCGCCGGTGTTCGTGAAGCCCATCGAGGAAGCAAACGTGACGTTTTGGCTGTTCGTGTCGATCGAGATCGCGCTGGCGCTGCTGGCGATTCGGCCGGAATAGTCAGCGGTGTTGGACGCCGAGAACTGGAGCGTGCCGGAACCGAAAGAGATCGTCCCCGTCGTGCCCAGGGCGGCCGAGTTGCCAAGGGAGAGAACACCTGCGTTGATTTGCGTCGCACCAGTGTAGGCGTTGCTTCCAGAGAGCGTGAGCGTGCCGGAGCCCGCCTTGGTGAACGCCACCGTACCCAGGCCGTCGGCAATGCTGCCGCCATACGTGCCCGAACTGGCCGAGTTGGCCGTGAACGTAATCGCACCGGCCGTGCTCGACGTGATCGTGCCTCCGGACGAGCCGGTGAGCAGCCCGACCGTGAGCGACTGGCCGGCGAGGTTGAGCGTGCCGCCGTTGACGGCGAGCGAGTTGGTCGTCGGCCCGAGGGCATTGGGATTGCCAAGCGTGAGCCCGCCGGCGTTGAGCAGGGTGCCGCCGGTGTAGGAGTTGCTCCCCGAGAGCGTGAGCGTGCCGGAACCAACCTTCGCCAGGATGGATTTTGCCTGGTTGTTGTCAAGGAAGCGTCCGCTGTACGTCGAGGACGTCGCCAGCGACCCGATCTGCCAGGTCGTGTCGAGGCCGGCGGAGGCGGAGTTGGTGGCGACGATGATGCCGTCACCGCTGAGTTCACCCATGACGATCGTGCCGCTCGACGTCAGGATCGCAAGAAAATTCCCGGGTCCGGTAACGAAAAATTTCGTGTTCGAGCCCGTCAGGTTCAGGGCTGGGTTGGTGGTATTTCCGATGCCGGTGTACTGCCCGCTCGCGTTGGTCGCCGACACCGTGCCCGTGAAGCCGGAAAGATCGCCCGAGTAGTTGACGCTGTACGTGGTGGCACCGCTGACGAGCCGCAAGACGCCCGACCCGGTCACGGCGTTCGTGTAGCCGTTGCTGTAGTAGGCAGGAACAGGATGGGCGGAGACACCCGACGCGGCAGCCGTGAGCTGGGCGGTGCCACTCGCGCCGAGCGAGATCGTGCCGGTGCCGAACGAACTGCGGCTGGAGCCGATGACGAGCCCGTCGTTGATGGCGGCGCCGCCGGCGAAGGTGTTGGAGGACGAGAGCGTGAGCGTGTTGCTGCCGAGCTTGAGCAGCGAGCCGGCCCCAGACACCGTGCCACCGTAGGTGAGGGCATCGGAGCGATTGAAGACGAGCGTCGCCCCGCTCGCCACGCTCACGGCGCTCGCAGTCGCGAGCGAGCCCGTCGTGCCGCCGGTTCCGATCTGCAGCACGCCGGCTGAAATCGTCGTCGCACCGGTGTAGGAGTTGCTTCCCGTGAGCGAGAGTGTGCCGGAGCCGAGCTTCGTGAGCCCGCCGGCGCCGGACACCGTGCCACCGTAGGTGAGGGCATCGGAGCGGTTGAAGGCGAGCGTCGCGCCGTTCGACACGCTCACCGGGCTCGTGTCCGAAACCGAGCCCGTCGAGCCGCCACTGCCGACTTGCAGCACGCCTGCGGAAATCGTCGTACTGCCGGTGTAGGAGTTGCTCCCGGAGAGCGTGAGCGTGCCGCTGCCGAGCTTCACGAGGCCTATCGCCCCTGTCAGGGGCGACGCCTGGGTTCGACCGGCCGTCGTGTCGAAGCCAATGAAGCTGTTGGCGGCAAAGTTGCCGGTGCCCACGAGCGTGGACACCGCACTTTCCGACACCGCATCGCCGACGGCGAGACCCGCGCCACTGGCCACCGAGAACCGCCCGGCCGTATCCCAGCCTGGCAGGGCCGACGTGCCGGTGATCGACAGAACGCCCTGGCTGATCGTCGTGTTGCCCGTGTAGGAGTTGCTCCCGGAGAGCGTGAGCGTGCCCGCGCCCGCCTTGGCGAGCGCCACGGTGCCCAGGCCGGCGGTGATGCTGCCGCCATACGTGCCCGAACTGGCCGAGCTCGCCGTGAACGTCACCGCACCTGCCGTGCTCGACGTGATCGTGCTGCCGGCCGATCCGGTAAGAAGGCCGACCGTGAGCGACTGGCCGGCGAGGTTGAGCGTGCCGCCGTTGACGGCGAGCGAGTTAGTCGCCGCCCCGAGGGCATTGGGATTGCCCAGCGTGAGCCCGCCGGCGATGAGCTGGGTGCCGCCGGTGTAGGAACTGCTCCCCGAGAGCGTGAGCGTGCCGGAGCCAATTTTGCGGAGGCTCGACAACCCCGGAACCCCGTTGTCCCTCACAGCACCACTGAACGTCGATGAGGTGGAGAGGTTGCCGATTTCCCACGTCGTGTTGAAGGTCCGGCAGGCCCATATGGTGCCGTTCCCGCTGAGTTCACCCAGGGCGATGGTGCCCGACGCGCTGAGCACGCCCACAAAGGTTCCGGCGCCGGACACGACAAACTTTGCGTTGGAGCCGGTCATGCTGAGGCTCGGGTTCGTCGAACTGCCGAAGCCAACAAAGTTGCCGGTAGCCGCAGTCGCCGATACCGTGCCGGTGAACCCGGACAAATCGCCCGAGTAGTTGACGCTGAAGCCGGTGTTCTGGCCAACGAGTTGCAGCGTGCCGGACCCCGACACCGTGTTCGTGTAGCCGCTCGCGTAATAGGAATTCGGCGATGCCTGCCCATTCGAGCCGGTCAGCCGCACCGTGCCGGATGACCCGATCACGATCGGGCCCGTGCCAAACGACGACAGGCCGACGCCGGTGGTGGCGGGGTTGGAGGTGACCAGCCCGCCGTTGACCGTCGTCGTGCCGGAGTATGACGTGTTGACGCCCGAGAGCGTGAGCGTGCCGTTGCCCGTCTTCGTGATGCCGCCTGCGCCGGCAATCGAGCCGGAGAGCGTCGCGTTGCCACTGCCGGCGACCGTGAGCAGGTTGCCGCCGTTGGTGATGTTACTCGACGCCGTGAACAGGCTCGCCGAGTCGTTCGTCCAGCTCTGGGCAGCGCCGAGCGTGATCGGGCTGTTTTGGATCGTCACCGCGCCGGCGCCCGAGTTCATCGTGATCCCGCCGTTGATCACGAGCGTCTGGCTCGCGGTGCCGATCGTGTAGCTGCCGGTAAACGTGTTGAACGTGATGCCGCCGACCGTCGTCGTGCCGCCGGCGAGGGCGACGGCGCCGCCGGTGCCGCCGAAGACCGCGTCGTCGGGTGTGGCGTTGTTCCACGTCTGCTGCGTGGTGCCGTTCCACCAGGCGTTGGTGGTGGTCCATGTGCCGCCGCCACCAGTTCCGGTCGTGCCCCACGTGAGCGTGGCCGCGGATGCGAGCGACGCGTGTCCGAGGACCGCGAGGGCGAGCATCGCGCCGCAGACCACGGACCGCAGCTGGACGCGAGGCCGAATCAATCGAAGTCGCATGAGTGCAGTCATCGAGTCCACCATGTTTCCGGCGCGCCTGTCGTCGATGTGGTCATGAACGTGGCTAAGGTCCCCGCCTGCTGCCTCGACAGCATAAAAATCGCCTCCCCCACAGGCGTGCGTTCGGAACCGAAATGGGTGTGCTTCCGAACACCGGAGGCCCACCGCGGTGAGGGGGGCGGACGGCGGGGCATCAGGCCCCTCATGTGGGGCGGATGCGTCGTTCCCTCGTGCGGGGGCTGTTTGCGGTCTACACTACGGAGGAATGAGGCAGGCGAGAGGGTGCATGGGGAGCATCACTTCAAAAAACCGTGGCGGGCCGAACGCCGATGAGGGCGTGAGCCGCGATCCGCAATCGCCCGGCTTTGGCAAGCGGGAATTCACCGTCGCGGAGATCGTGTCCGGCACTGCCACGCACCGCCCCGGCGCCTCGTCGGGGTTGTTTCATCACCACTGGGCGGTGATCGTGATCGAGCGTGGCGGATACCGGGTGGGACGTGAGCCGCCGCGGACGTTCGACGCCAGCGCGGGCGACCTGATCATCATGACGCCCGAGACGGACCATGCATGGACGACGGTGGGGCATCCGGCCGGGATGCGCGAGGGGCTGGTCGCCCACTGGTCGCTCTTCCAAATGCACCCCCGGCTGGAACCGCTCCTCCGGTATCCGGAAGCGATTCCGCACTACCGGCAGGTGCATGTGGGCGAACGCATGGCCTTGCGACGAATCGTGCGGTGCTTCCGGCAGATGGCGGCGCTCAGCGACTCCACGGTCACGATGCGGTCGGAGCTCCAGTTTCTGTTGCTCGAGCAGGCGCTCGTGTGGTGTGCCAATACCCAGGCGGAAGCGCTGCGGCGGATGGATCCGCGGCTGTCGAAAGCGATCGAGCACATGGCGACGCATCTCGCCGACTCGATCACGCTCGACGACCTGTGCACGGCGGCGGGCGTGTCACGCACCCTGCTGGTCGAACTTTTTCAACGCGATACGGAACACACGCCGATGCGGTATCTGGAGCGGCTGCGGATCGAGAAGGCGATGCAGCTGCTTCGGCTCAGCACACAGCATCTCGACGAGCTCGCCGCCGCAGTGGGGTTCTGTGACGCCAAGCATTTTTCCCGCCGGTTTCACATGATCGTCGGCACCACGCCAAGCGAGTACCGACGGTCCGCCGGCAAGTAGCTGTGAGCCCGCGACGCTTGTTCCGCGGCTCTCACCCGCTCCGCCGGTAGCCGCTCTGGCCCGGCGTAAACAGCGCGTCGTGAAACCGCGTGCCGAGGCCCGGCCCCTCGGGGAGGGCGGCTGAGCCCCGCTCCACCACCGGGCTTTGATCCACGAGCTGCGGGTAGACCGTGCGGATGTGGGCTCGGACGGTTTCTTGAAACACCACGTTCGTCGAGGCGGCGGCGAGGTGCAGGCCGGCGAAGAGCGTGAGCGGGCCGGTGCAGTCGTGGATCGTGGCGGGGATGTTGAACGTCTGCGCCATGTCGATCACGCGGCGGCACTCGCTGATCCCGCCGTTCCACGTCGGATCGACCATGCAGTAGTCGGCCGCGCCGGCCTGGAGCACCTGGAGATACTCCTTGCGGCCCAGCAGCATCTCGCTGGCCGCGATCGGGAGCGCCGCCCGCCGGCGAAACTCCGCGAGCGTGGCCACGCAGTCCACCCGCAAGAGATCCTCGACCCACAGCGGCTGAATCTCCCGCAACGCGTCGGCGATCCGCACGGCCGCCGGCAGCTGATAGAAGGCATGCCCCTCGATCGCGATGTCGAGCTTCATGCCCACCCGCTTGCGAATCTCACGGAGCGGCCGCATCCCCTCCTCGACGTCTTGCCACGAGATATGAAGGCCGCCGCTGCGGTGGGCCGCGCGGTCGAACGGCCAGAGCTTGAGCACCGTGTGCCCCTCGGCGACCAGCTCCTCGGCGAGGTCACCCGGTGCATTGAGCGAGGCCCAGGTGTCTTGGAGCGGGCCGGGCTTGCCTTCGGAACCGTGGCCGGGCCAGCCGGGGTGGGCCGGCGGGGCATCGGCCGCGGCAGTGGCGGCGCCATACCCGGGCCCGCCGCAGGTGTTGTAGACGGGAATCCGCTCGCGGACCGGTCCGCCGAGGAGCCGATAGACGGGCTGCCCGCAGGCCTGCCCCAGCAGATCCCAGAGGGCGAGATCGATGGCGGAGAGCGCCCGCATCTCGGCGCCTGGGTGCCCGAACGGCGTGCTCCGTTCATAGAACCACCGCCAGTGCTCCTCGATGGCCAGCGCGTCGCGGCCGATCAGCCGGGCGGCCATCCAGTCGTGGATGAGCGCGGCGATCGCGTGGGGCGTGTAGTAGGTCTCGCCGCAGCCCACGAGGCGCGCGTCGGTATGCACCCGCACGAGCATGAGATTGGGCATGATGCCGTGGGGAATGACCGTCTCGATCGCCGTAATCCGAGGCATCGCCTGCTCCTCTCGTGCTCCGTCGTCAGCGTTTCACGTGGCGGAGTCTACGGTTCTGCCGTGTGGAATGTCGAGCGGTCGGCGGTTGCATGCCGGCGGGGCGGCAGTACCATTCCGCATCATGGAATCTCGCATGCTCACCAAGGCGCTCGGCCTGCTCGAGGCGACGGCCGGACACCCCGAAGGCCGCTCACTCTCCGAGCTCGCCGTGGAAGTCGGCGTGCCCAAGCCGACGGCCCACCGGATTCTCAAGACACTCACCTCTCTCGGCTATCTCGAACGCCCTGCCGCGGGGCTCTATCGGCAGAGCGTGCAGGCGAAGCGGCTCGTTTCCGATGCCGGCGTGCGTCGGCTCATCGACGCGGCTGCCGGACCGGTTCGCGAGCTGCATCGTGCGAGCAAGGAGACGGTGAACCTGGGAACGCTGCGGCATGATCGCGTCGTCTACCTGGAGGTACTCGAAAGCAGCCAGCCGCTGCGGCGGGTGGCCAGCCGCAGCGGCGACCCATTCCACACGACGGCCCTCGGCCGCGCGATGGCGGCATTCCTTCCGGAAGAGCGGCGGCAGGCGATCGTGTCGAAGGCGCGGCTCGAGCGGCGCACGGACGAGACGATCGTCGATCGGCAGCGGCTCCGGGCGGAGCTGGCGAAGGTGGCCCGCCAGGGCTATGCGATCGAAATGGGGGAGACAGACGTCGGCGTGACCTGCATCGGTGCGCCCGTGTTCGACGGCACCGAGGTGGTGGCGGCGATCAGCGTGAGCGCTCCGACGGCCCGAGCGACCGGCCGCGGCCGCGATCAGCTCGTGGCCCTTGTCGAGCAGGCGGCGAAGGCCGTCTCTAAGGCGCTCTCCGGCACCGGCGGCCCGAAGCGGAAATCCACTCCCCGCGCCGGCCGATGACCGCCGGTGTGAGGTCGTGCCTGCTTTCTCACGCACCGGCCTCGCGGCGGAGTTGTTCGAGGAGGTCGCCGGTGCCGTGAGAGTCGGTCCAGCGTCTGAGGTAGTCCCAGTCGAGCATTCCGCCCGACACGGCCAGCAGGTTGACGACGTCGTCCAGATCCTTGCGCCGCGCCCAGCGGAGTTTCTGGATGACCACGTCCTCCGCGGCGGCAACCCACGCCTCCCGTGAGCATTCGGGCATATGCTGTCGGCGGCGTCGCTGGAACCGCTCACGGTGGTGCGGATCCTCGCCGAGCCGAAACAGTTCGATCTGGAAGCCGGTAGGCCTGAACGTGACGACGTTTCGCACGCTGCCCGTGAAGCCCTCGATCATCATCCGACGATCAAGCACGAACTCAGTCCCCAGTTCGTGGCAAAACTTCAGCAGGTTGAACGAGTCGAACTGGACGACGATGTCCGCATCGTTGGTGGCCCGCGGCACGCCGTAGAGGTTGCTGGAGAACGCGCCGACGACCATGTATGGCACGCCCTCGCGCTCGAGCGCCTCGATCAATCGGGCGACCGCCTGCTCGGTCGTCATACGCTGCCGCACGGCGTGTAAACGCCCCGCTCTTCGAGCCCGCGAAGAATGGCGATCTGTCGGACGAACTCGGCTTCAACCTCGCCGTCGTCCCATTCCGGATGCCGGGAGCGTATTCCAGCGAGCATGCGCTGGCGGGCGATGTCGAACAGGCGGGCGCCGGCGACGAGTTTGTCGCCAGGATCCATGCGGCGACTGTTCGCGGCCTTAGCGCAAAAGATGGCCCGTTGCAGGCGGGGTTCTGATGCATCCATCGCAGACCTTCCGCGAACGGTATGGAATCAAGGGAGCATATGACGTCTGATGCCTAGAATAGGCCGTTTCACCGCACTTCCGCAACGCTCATTCTTGCCAACGCCATCACCGGGTTGGATTTCCTGTACCAGGGGATACGAAGGTTGAGGAATGGGGTGCCTCACCTCAGCAACTTCACAATCTCTTCGGAGACGAAACCGGCTGCCAATTCATTCCCTCTGTCGCTCAGGTGCACGCCGTCAGGAACGATAAGTTCATCCCTGAGTGCGGGGTCTTTTTTGAAGGCCGCGAGAAAATGGGCATGTAGGTCACACAACGGCAGGTTTTGCTCCCTGGCCAGATCCCGCATCGCGGCGCACATGTTGGCGTCCAGAAACCTGTCTATGCCGCCCTGTTGCGAAAACTTGTCTCGCCAGATGTGCCGTTCATCGATGAACGGCGTGCTGGTCACCAATACGATCTTCGCCTGTGTATTCATCTGGATGCTTTGGATCAGCTGCTCCATGCTCGCTCGATACTCTTTCGGCGTCGATTTTCCCGTGTCGTTCAGGCCGAAGGAGATGGTGACAACCGAGGGCTTGTGGGCAAACACATCCTTCGCCAATCGCGTGCAGGCGCCCTTGGCGGTGTCGCCTCCCTTGCCGGAATTGATGACTGTGGCCGGTATCTGGTGTTTCAGAAGGTTGGCCTGAACGCAGTCGGTGAGCTTGGCGCCGGGTTTGCTCCCATTGGACTGGGTGGTCGAGTCGCCAAGCATGACCACGGTCTGGGCTTGCGCATGGCTGACAAGAACACCAAGACCAAGAAAGATGATCGCTGCATTTCTGACTGACTGGGGAATGCGGCAGGCTGCATTCCTTCGGTCACTTGTGCACATGCTTTTCTCCATGGTCTTTTTCCCGGTCATGTCAAGAAGTGTGCCGTCTTGGCTCAGCGTGAACTGGAGATGAAGAGGGATGTACTCCCCGGTCAGCCCGGCTGGCAGGCGCTCCGCTGGCTTCCGAGGCCGTCGATCGAGAGTTCGACGACGTCTCCGGCCTTGAGGAACACGGGCGGCTTCATGCCCATGCCCACGCCCGGGGGTGTGCCCGTCACGATCACGTCGCCCGCCTCGAGCACGAGGAACTGCGAGAGGTAATGCACGATGTGGAGCACGTCGAAAATCATCGTCGACGTGTTGCCCGACTGCCGGCGAGTGCCGTTGACGTCGAGCGTGAGGGCGAGTCGCTGCGGATCGGGCACCTCGTCGGCCGTCACGAGCCACGGCCCGAGCGGCAGGAAGTTGGCGCACGACTTCCCCTTGCTCCACTGGCCGCCGCGCTCCAATTGAAAGGCCCGCTCCGACACGTCGTTGGCCACGCAGTAGCCGGCGATGTGGCCGCGGGCGGCCTCCTTCGAGGCGAGATAGTGGGCGTCGCGGCCGATGACGACGCCAAGCTCGACCTCCCAGTCGGTCTTCTCGCTGCCGCGCGGAATGAGGATCGGGTCGTGCGGGCCGCAGATGGCGCTCGTGGCCTTCATGAACAGGATCGGCTCCGTCGGGATCGCGGCCCCCGTCTCCTTCGCATGGTCGGAGTAGTTGAGGCCGATCGCGAATACGTTGTGTGGGCGGGCGACCGGGGCGCCGATTCGCGCGCCGGCTGGGGCGTCGGGGAGCGCAGCGGGATTTGCCGCGAGGGCCCGCAGCTTTTCGAGGCCGCCGCCGGCGAAGAAGGCGTGGTCGTAATCGGCGACGTGGGCCGAACAGTCCTTGATCCGGCCATCGGCCCCGACGAGCCCCGGCTTCTCCTGGCCGCGGGAACCAAAGCGAACGAGTTTCATGGGATCTCCTGTGATGAGAAACGGATGGAAGTCAGGGTTCGAACGGATGCAGCGGACGGCGACGGTGGCGGTACTGTAGCCGGTCGAGACTGGCGGTGGTGACGCCGGGAGTATTGACCCGCACGAAGTCTGTGCAGACCTCGCCGTAGGCCGCGACGGGCGCATGCACACCCTTGGCGACGAGCAGCCGGAACCCCGCCGGGTCGAGGCCGGCATGGCGAAGCTGCTCCAGACTGAACGGTGCCATCCGCGCGGTCGTGGCCATGACCGTGAGCCCGGCTTCGTTCACGAGCACGGCGGTTGTCCCCTGGTCGAACGACGTCGCGCCGCCGTGCCGCGGCCGCGGCTCGCAGAACCTGCCGTCGGTGAGCGTCGTAACCCGCCAGCGGCCGACGATGGGGCCGGCACGGTCCGTGCCCGACCACTCGGGGCTGTGGCCTCCGACACCGAGCGAAATCGTTGCGCCGACGCCTGCCTCGCGGGCGGCTGCCGCCGCCGCCGGATCGTGGACACAGACGAAGCCCCCTGCTCCTCCCCGCCGCAGCATGGCGTGGGCGAGCACCGTGCCGTCACCCGGTGAGCCGCCGCCGACGTTGTCGCCCATGTCGAGCAGGCAGACGGGGCCGGGTTGTGATGCAGCCCGATCGAGCGCCGCCTCCACGCCGATGAGATCGGGCAGGAACGTGGCGCGGGCCGCGAACAATCCCGCCCCGAGGGCGTCGGCATGCCGTTGCGCCGCGGCCGGGTCGTCATGCGTCACGACGATCACGGCAGAGCCCATCTCCGCCACGTCGGCATACGGAAACCCGAGCACGATGCTCGAGGAGAGCACGGTGCCGGCTGGAATGGCGGCGTCGCGCGGCAGCCTGCCAAATGCCTCACGCAGCCGGGCTGCCGACTCGTAGTGCGGCAGGCAGGGAAACACCGCCGGGTTCTGGCACTCGATGTTGATTGCAAGCACCGGATAGGCCGCCGCCTGCGTGGGTTTCAGCCGGCCCGAGAGGGTGCCCGCCATGAGGGCCGCGGCCTCCAGACCGCGATCCCGCTGATCGACATGGGGATTCGTGCGATAAGCGATGAGCGCGTCGGTGGCCGCAATCATGGCGGACGACAGGTTCGCATGCGGATCGATCGTGCCGATGATCGGGATCTCGCCCACGATCCGCCGCACGATCCCGAGCCAGTGGCCATCAACATCGGGCACCGGCTCGCTCACCGTGGCGCCGTGGGCCGCGACGAGCAGCCCGTCGAGCGGTCCGGCCACGGCGAGCCGCTCCTCGAGCATCGCCATGAGGGCCGCGAGCGCATCGCCCGTCATCGGGCCGCCAGGCAGCGCCCGCGCGGCGAAGAGCGGCACGGCCTCGATGCCGGCGGAGTCGAGCCCCGCGAAAAATCCTCCTCCTTCGTGATGCGCCGAGGCCAGTCGATCGCGGACCGCCGCGCCGGTGACGAGAAGATCCCGCTCGAAATCGGCGAGCGTCGTGCGGGCGTGCAGGAACGTGTTCGACTCCTGCAGGAGGGCCACCACTCCGACGCGTTGACGGCCGTGTGTCATGATCCGTGCGTTGGGCTCACAATCGTGCGATGGCAGCGTCGATCGCGGCGGTGGCCAGCGCCAGTTCTGTGTCGCCGTGGACCGCGCCGACATACCAGCGGCCGTCGGGGAGCACGTACACGCCCTGCTCCAGCAGGCCGAGCCGGAAGGCGGCGTAGCGTGTGGCGTCGGCGGAGAGCGTGTCGCGGTAGGTGCGGGGCGGAGACTCGAGCCCGAAGTGCACGCTGAACACGGGGCCCGAGCCGCTCGTGACGGCGGGAATGCCCCGGGCCGCCGCGGCCGCCTCGATCCGGGACCGCAGGGCGCGGCCGTGGGCATGCATGCGGTCGAACGTGCCCGGCCGGGCGAGCGTGCGGATCGTGGCCACGCCGGCGGCGAGGTTCACCGGATTGCCGTTGTAGGTGCCGGCGTGGATCGTGCGGCCGTCAATGAGGACGTCGAAGATCTCCTTGCGGCCGCCGACGGCCGAGAGGGCGAAGCCGGCCGCCATTGCCTTGGCGTAGACCGAGAGATCGGGCCGCAGGCCGAAGTGTTCACGGGCGCCGCCGAGCGCGATCCGAAAGCCGGTGATCACCTCGTCGAATACCGAGACGGCCCCTTCGCGGCGGCAGAGGTCGATCACCCCCTGCAGGAACCCCGGCTCTGCCTCGCAGGAACCGCTGTTGGCGAGCAGCGGCTCGGTCAGCACGGCGGCAATCTGCCCTCGGTGGCTGGCAAACGCGGCCTCGAGCGCGGCCATGTCGTTCCAGGGCACGACGAGCGTGTCGGCGAACTCGTGCTGCGGCTGGCCTCCGCAGGTGGGCAGCGGCTCGATGGCGTCGGCGGCCTTGGGGCGGTAGCTGACCAGCACGTTGTTGAACCAGCCGTGGTAGTGCCCCTCGAACTTCACGAACAGCGGCCGGCCCGTGAAGGCCCGCGCGAGCCGCAGGGCGGCCTGCACCGCCTCGGATCCGGTGTTGGAGAAGATCACCCGGTCGACGCCGGGGAGCACCGAGCACATCAGCTCGGCCAGCTCGATCTCGCCGCGATGCTGGGCGCCGAAGGCGAAGCCGCGGGAGAGCTGTTCGGTGACGGCCGCGATCACGGCGGGGTGGGCGTTGCCGAGGATCAACGGCCCCCAGGCGAGCGTGTAGTCGAGCAGCCGGTGGCCATCGACGTCGAAGTAATAAGGCCCCTCGCCCCGTTCAAAGAAGAGCGGCGCCGGTGCCCCGGCTCGCCGCATGCCGCTGGAGACGCCCATCGCGAGGGCGGCCTGCGACCGCTCGAGCAGGCTGGTCGATGCGGGAAAGGAGAAGCGGGCGGCGGGGGCTGTGGCAGTCATGAGCGGTCCACGATGTGAAACGGTGGAGTCCGTATGCAGGAATGGTGTACCATGCTGGCGTCGGTCATTGGAAGAAGTCAGTCCCACAAGGAGTGAATCCGATGCAGTCGCTTCCCCTGGGTGCCGTTGCTACAGCAGTGATCTTCGGTGGTCTGGCCCTGGCCCAGGCGGCGAGTCCGCCGACCACGGTCATCGAGGGGCTGCGCAACCCCGAGTCGGTGTGCGTCGGTCCGGAGGGACGGCTCTACGTTTCCGAGATCGGCGAGTTCGGCAAGGACGGCGACGGCCGGATCGCGGTCATCGAGGATGGCAAGGCCCGCACCTTCTACGGCGGTCTGAACGATCCGAAGGGCCTCGTCTTCCTGAAGGACGCCTTCTACGTTGCCGACAACAAGCGGGTGCTCAAGATCAGTAAGGATGGTGAGTTGCTGGTCTTCCAGCAGTTCCTGCCGGAAAACTTCCCGAAGCCGCCGATGATGCTCAACGACATCGCCGTCGACGTGCCGAATGAGACGCTGCTCGTGAGCGACTCGGGCGACATCAAGGGCAACGGCGGCGCGGTCTACCGGATCGACACGCGGTCGGGAGCGATCGAGACGGTGGCCGACAAGTCGACGCTCCCCGCCATCCACACGCCCAACGGCGTGGCCTTCGACGGCGTCTCGTTCGCGCTCGTCGTCGATTACGGCAGCGGCGACCTGCACCGCATCCGGTTCGCCGACCGCGCCGTCGAAAAGATCGGCAGCGGCTTCGAGGGGGCCGACGGCCTCGTGTGGGACAACCACGGCCGGCTGTTCGTGACGTCGGTCTCGAAGGGCCTCGTCTGGGCCGTGCCGCGGCCGGGCGAGAAGCCGAGCGTCATCGGCGAAGGCCTGACGTCGGCCGCCGATTGCTGCCTGGCCGCGGATGGCCGCAGCCTGCTCGTCCCCGACACGAAGCCGGGCAAGATCGTGAGCCTGCCGACCGCGATCCCGGGCTGGGAAGTGGACGAGCGGCCGCTCGACGTGCGGATCGTGCCCGCGTTCCCCAAGCTCGCCTGGACGGGCTGGAAGGGGGGCGACGACTCCGGCGTGGTCGAGGCCCTGCGGCCGATCGTGCTCACGCACTTCGGCGACGGCTCGAACCGCGTGGTCGTGGCCACGCAGCGGGGCGTGATCCATGCCTTTCCCAACACGCCCGATGCCGCGGCGACGACGGTGTTTCTCGACATCTCGAAGAAGGTCCGGTACCTCGACACGCAGAACGAGGAAGGCTTGCTCGGCCTCGCGTTCCATCCGAAGTTCAAGGAGAACGGCGAGTTCTTCGTCTACTACACCGATGCCGGCGAGAAGATGACCAACGTCGTCTCCCGCTTCCGCACCAAGAAGGACAACCGCAACGAGGCCGATCCTGATTCCGAGGAGCGGCTCTTCGCCTTCGAGCGGCCGTTCTGGAACCATGACGGCGGCACGCTCGTGTTCGGGCCGGATGGCTATCTGTATATCGCGGTGGGCGACGGCGGCTCGGGCGGCGATCCCTATGGAAACGGCCAGGACCTCGGCTCGCTGTTCGGCAAGATTCTCCGCATCGACGTGGACCGCAAGGCCGCGGGGCTGCCCTACGCGATCCCCGCCGACAATCCCTTCGTGGGCAAGGACGGCGCCCGTGGCGAGATCTGGTGCTACGGCCTCCGCAATCCCTGGCGGATCGCCTTCGACCGGCAGACCGGGCGGCTGTGGTGCGGCGATGTCGGCCAGAACCTCTTCGAAGAGATCGACATCCTGGAGAAGGGCCGCAACTACGGCTGGAACCCGCGGGAGGGGCTGCACCCCTTCGGTCCGCGCGGCGTGGACGTTAGGCCAGACTCCGTGGAGCCGATCTGGGAGTATCACCACGACGTCGGCAAGTCGATCACGGGCGGTGCCGTCTACCGCGGCAAGGCAGTGCCCGAACTGCAGGGGCATTATCTCTATGCCGACTACGTCTCGTCCGAGTTTCGCGGCCTGCAGTATGACGAGGCGAAGCGGCGGGTCGTGGCGAACCGGCCGCTGCCGAAGCCGAATTTCGGCGTGCTTTCCTTCGGCGAGGACGAGCGGGGCGAGCTCTACGTGCTCGGCAACGGCCCCGACGGCCCGGCCGTCATGCGGCTGGAGCCTGCCGTGAAGACCGCCGACGCGGGGCACGGCTCCGCGAACGCCTCGTCGCCGGTAGGGCGCTGAGCCGGTCGGGCTCGAATCGGCTGGAGACCCTGTGAATGGGCAGGATCACGTCCATGCGGTTCCCACGCGAGGAGCCGGCAGCCGGGGAACGCCCGGAGGTGTTCGTCTCCGAGATCCTCACGGGCCTCGGGGTGCGGCCGGCCGGCTCCACGCAACGGATGTTTCACCATCAGTGGGGCGCGATCCTCATCACCAATGGGGGCTACCGTGTCGGTGCTGATCCGCGGAGGGCGTTCGACGCGGCCGCTGGTGATCTCGTGTTGATGAAGCCCGAGACGGAGCACGTCTGGACAACGGCGACGCACCCGCAGGGTTCACGCGAGGGCCTACGGGCCTACTGGGCGCTCTT
Source organism: Pirellulales bacterium (assembly GCA_049695995.1). Taxonomy (GTDB): domain Bacteria; phylum Planctomycetota; class Planctomycetia; order Pirellulales; family UBA1268; genus QWPN01. Next base: position 15,079 of record JBAVTF010000116.1, read on the forward strand.
TCGACCACCTCCGCGGCTCGAACTCCTGCTTCAATATCCCGAAGTGCAGCCGCACTATGCGGTCGTGCACGTCTCGGCCGCCGCCACGCTCCGGCGGATGGTGCGCTGCTTCAAGGAGATGCTCGCCCTCGGCAACTCGCAGCTACCGGCGCGGACGGAACTGCAGTTCAATCTCCTGGAGCAGGCGCTCCTGTGGTGCGCGAACGACCAGCGGGCTCGGATCGGGACGGCGGATCGTCGCGTGGCGAAGGTCATCGAGTACATGGCGGCCAATCTCGCGATGCCCCTCACGATCGATGACCTCTGCGGCGTAGCCGGCGTGTCGCGCTCCCAGCTGGCGGTCGTCTTCCAGCGAGAGACCCGACAGACGCCGATGCGGTACCTCGAGCGGCTGCGCATCGAGCGTGCCATGCAGCTGCTCCGGCTGGCCACACCGACGCTCGACGAACTCGCCGCCGACGTCGGCTTCTGCGACGCGAAGCACTTCACACGCCGGTTCAAGCTTCTCGTGGGCATGCCCCCGAGCGAGTACCGTCGCTCGCAGCGGGCAGAGACCCGCCCCACGACGTGAACCGAGAGGACGCAGAACGACGTGTCGCTCGCCCGCGTCGCTCTCCCGCCCCGCCTGCCGGATCTGCCGGCATGGAACCGCGGCGACGGTTTCCGGTACATTCCGGGCTTTTCGAGGCCACCAGATGCACGAACTGCCGAAGCAATATGACCACCGGGCTGCCCAGGCCCGCTGCCGCACGCTCTGGGACGCCCGCCGCGACTGGCACGCCGAGCCGGCCTCGGGCCGCCGCGTGTTTTCGGTCGTCATTCCGCCCCCCAACGTGACGGGCGCCCTCCACCTCGGCCACGCGCTCAACAACACCCTGCAGGACGTTCTCGTTCGCACCCGGCGGATGCAGGGCTACCTCACGCTCTGGATGCCCGGCACCGACCATGCCGGCATCGCCACGCAGGCCGTGGTGGAGCGACGGCTGCTCGAAGAAGAAAAGCTCTCCCGCCACGATCTCGGCCGCGACAAGCTCGTGGAGCGGATCTGGGCCTGGAAGGAGCAGTACGAGAAGCGGATTCTCGGCCAGCTTCGCGACCTCGGCGCGAGCTGCGACTGGGACCGCACCCGCTTCACGCTCGACGAGCAATGTGCGCAGGCAGTCCGCGAGGCCTTCTTCCGGCTCTTTCAGAAGGGCCTGGTCCGCCGCGGCAAGCGGCTCGTCAACTGGGATACGTTCCTGCAGACGGCCGTCAGCGACGACGAGGTGTTTCACGAGCAGGTGAAGGGGCACTTCTGGCACATCCGCTACGACGTTGTGAACCCGCAGCCCGGTGAGCCGACGAGCGTGACGGTGGCTACGACGCGGCCCGAAACGCTCCTCGGCGACACGGCCGTGGCCGTGCATCCCGCACCAGCGGCGGCCCTCGAGGCCGCGGAGCAGGCGGTCCGGCAGAAGCGCAGCGAGGCCCCGGCCAAGGAACAGGCCGCGATCGACGCACAGCTCGACGAGCTTGCGGCCCGTCGCCGCGACCTGCTGCCGACGCTCGACACGCTCGCCGCGATGGCTCGGGCGGGCCGGAAAGTGCGGCTGCCGCTGCTCGGCCGCGAGATCCCGCTCGTGGCCGACGAATGGGCCAAGCCCGAGATGGGCTCCGGCTGCGTGAAGATCACGCCGGCCCACGATCCCAATGACTACGACGTCGGCCGCCGACAGAGTCTGCCGATGATCAACATCCTCCGGCCCGATGGCACGCTCAACGCGGAGGCCGGCCCCTACGAGGGGCTCACGATCCGCAAGGCCCGCGAGAAGGTCGTGGCTGACCTGGACGCTGCCGGCCAGCTCGTGCAGGTAGAGGATCGTGTCATCGAGCTCGCCCATTCCGACCGCTCGAAGACACCGATCGAGCCGTATCTCGCCGACCAGTGGTTCATCCGCATGGACGAGCTCGCCCAGCCGGCGCTCGATGCGGTGGCCGATGGCCGCGTGCGGATCGTGCCGGAGCGGTATGCGAAGAGCTACCTCGACTGGCTCTCGGAGAAGCGGGACTGGCCGGTGAGCCGCCAGCTCTGGTGGGGCCACCGGATTCCGATCTGGCATGTGGCGGGCGTCGCGGAGTCCGACCTTGCCCAGGCCTTCGGCAGCCGCGACACGGTGGCCTGGACGGCCGACGGCGCCGGTGGCTGGTTCGTCTGCTCATCGGACGAGACCCTTCCCGTCGAGAGCGTCGCCGGCACACCGCTCGTGCGGGATCCCGACGTGCTCGACACCTGGTTCTCATCGGCGCTCTGGCCCCATTCCACGCTCGGCTGGCCGGCCGCCACGCCGGAGCTGGCCTGCTTCTATCCCACAAGCACGCTCGTCACGAGCCGCGACATCCTCACGCTCTGGGTGGCGCGGATGGTGATCATGGGGGTCTTCGATACGGGTGAGATTCCGTTCCGCGAGGTCTACATCCACCCGAAGATCCTCGATCGCTACGGCGAGACGATGAGCAAGAGCAAGGGCAACGGCGTGGACCCCGTGGACGTGATCGACTCACTCGGCGCCGACGCCCTGCGGTTCGCGCTCGCCGGCATGGCGACGGAGACGCAGGACGTGCGGATGCCGGTGGACTTCCAGTGCCCCGCCTGCGCGGCCCTCGTCGAGCAGACGGTGCAGAACCGCATCAAGCCGCGGATCGACTGCCCGAAGTGCGGCCAGCCGTTCCGCACGCAGTGGGCCTCGGCCGAGGCCGACCTCGCCCTGCCCCGCGGCCCGGCCGTGAGCGAGAAGTTCGAGGCCGGCCGGAACTTCTCGAACAAGCTCTGGAATGCCACGCGGTTCGTGCTCATGAACCTCGATGGGTTCACCGGTGCGCCGCTCACGGCGCTCGATCTCGGATCGGCACCGCTCGAAGATCGCTGGCTGGCAAGCCGGCTGGCGAGCGTGACCCGCGACGCCACCCGGGCGATCGACGAGTATCGGTTCGCCGAGCTGTCGCGAATCCTCTATGCGTTCGCCTGGGACGAGTTCTGCAGCGCGTATCTCGAACTCTGCAAGGCACGGCTCGCCGATCCGGCGCATCGCGATCGGGCCCGGTCGATGCTGCTCCTGGGCCTCGACACGATCCTGCGGCTGCTTCATCCGATCATGCCGTTCGTCACCGAAGAGATCTGGCAGCACCTGCACGAGACGGCCGGCGCGCGGCGGATGCCGTGGGACGACGCCGCGCAGCCGCTGGCGGCGTCGCTCATGACAGCCCGCTGGCCGGAGCCGCCGGCGGCCTGGATCGACCCGGACACGGAGAGCCGCTTCGGCACGTTCCTGGGCGTGGTCGGCGCGATCCGCGAGATCCGCTCCCGGCAGAACGTGCCGCCGAAGACGCGGGTGAAGGTGGCGATCCGCACGAGTCCCGCACAGGCCGCACTGCTCGAGCCGCTGCACGCGGCGGTGGCGTCGATGGCGGCATGTGACCTGACGGGCGTCGGACCGGACGTGACGCCGGGCCCGCTCGCAGCCACGGCCACGGTCGCCGGCTGCGACGTGTTCGTGGATCTCGCCGACCTCGTGGATGTCGGGGCCGAGATCGCCCGGCTCACGAAGGAGAACGAGAAGACCGTGGGCTTCATCGAGGCGAAGCGGCGGAAACTGTCCGACGAGAAATTCACGGCCCGGGCCCCGGCCGCGGTGATCGCCAAGGAGCGGGAGCAACTGGCAGAACTCGAGGCCCGCCTCGAAAAAGACCGGGCTACGCTCGCCGAACTGCGGGCCCGTCAGGAGCGATAAACTCGGCCGCCTGCGGCGCGGTTTGGTTTGGGGTAGTCTGACAGGACCACCGCACACTCTCCGGAGCATCGACATGAGCGTCCAAATGGAGCTCTCCCGCATCATCATCAGTGAGATCAACGACCAGCAGGTCGTGTATCTCAAAGAGGTTGAAGGGGACCGCACGTTCCCGATCCTGATCGGCCTCTTCGAGGCCACGAGCATCGACCGCCGCGTGAAGCATCACCAGTCGCCGCGGCCGCTCACGCACGACCTGCTTGTCGCTGCTGTCGAACTGATGGGGGGCGAGTTTCAGGACGTCGTGATCTCCGAACTCAAGGAGCACACCTACTTCGCGATGATCCGCGTGCTCAAGGACGGCGAGTTAGTCGAGATCGACGCCCGTCCGAGCGACGCAATCGCCGTCGCGGTGACCTGCGAGCCCAATCTTCCGATCTACGTGTCGGAAGAGGTGCTCGAGAACGTCCTCGGCTAGCCGCTCGCCGAGCTTCCGGCCGTGAGTCCGAAGCGGGCGAGCAGCACGGCCGGCACGCCGATGTCGAGCACGTGCACGGCGCTCGTGAAATCGCTCGCCGTCGGGGCGTCGAAGCCCGGTTTGGGAGCCACGAACGTCGCCGTCACATCGGCCCGCACGCACACCCCCGCACGATCGCCCGTGTCACAGTCGAGCCCCGAGGGCAGGTCCACAGCGAAGACACGCACCCCCCTGCCCGCTCCCGCGGCACGTGCCTCGTTGATTGCCGTGATCGCAGTCGCCACGGCACCGCGGGGTGCGCCGGTCGCACCCGTGCCCAAGAGGGCATCGACGATCCACACGGCGCCACGCAGGGCAGCCGCCCAGGACTCAGGTGAAGCTGTCGAGAGATCCAGGATCGCCAGCCCGGCCCGCCCGGCGACGCCTGCATTCACGGCTGCGTCGCCCCGATAGTCGGTGAGCGGGCAGGCGAGCAGCAGCCGCACTTCGTGGCCGAGCAGTTGGAGATGCCGGGCGATCACGAAGCCGTCGCCGCCGTTGTTGCCCCGTCCGCAGACGATCGCCACGGGGCCGCCGATGCCGAGTCCATGCAGGAGCCGGGCGGCATTGCGGCCCGCGTTCTCCATGAGCACGATCCCGGGCAGGCCATACTCCTCGACTGCCAGGCGATCGACCTCCCGCACTTCCGCTCGCGTTAATCGCCGCATGTTACGCGCTTTCCGCTCGATATCCGTCACAAATCGCTCGTTTTCAGCCGCGCAGCGTAATCGCTGGCCGTGAACGCTGCTTACTATACGGCCGACTCGGCGCGCCCCCGCGTTGCATACCCGCCCCCCTGCCTTCCGCCCCGGTTTGCGCATGCGTTTGCACTCCATCCTCACGGCCGCGGCTCTCGGTTGGCTGTTGGCCCAGGCTTCGGTCGATGCATCCGACCCGCGGGTCGATGAGCGGCATCGGGCGTTCTTCGCGACCCACTGCGTGCGGTGTCACGGGGCCGACGTGCAGGAGGGGAGCGTGCGTCTCGACGACCTCCCGTTCGCGATCGCCGACATTCCGACGGCCGAGCGGTGGCAAAAGGTGCTTAACGTTCTCAATGCCGACGAGATGCCCCCGGACGACGAGCCGCAGCCCGATGATGCGGCGCTCATCGGCCTGCTCGAGCACCTCTCCGATACGATGGTGGCGGCCCGCCGCACGCTCGGCGACGCCGGTGGCGTGATCGCCATGCGCAGGCTCAACAAGCGCGAATATGAAAACACGCTGCACGACCTGCTCGGCGTGCGGATCGACGCCAAGGATCTGCCGGAGGACGGCGGCGGCGGCACGTTCGACACCAGCGGCCGCTCGCTCTTCTTTTCGAGTGACCAGTTCGAGCAGTATCTGAAGATCGCCCGCGAGGCGCTCGATCAGGTGATCGCCACCACGCCGCGGCCCGAAACCCGGCGGGTGCGGATCGAGGTCGAGGACGAGACCAACCGCCGCATCGCCCACATCTTTCGCGGCTACCACATGGGGGGCTATCGGGCCTACACCCAGTGGATGGCCTCGCAGCACGCTGCCCGTGCGGCGGCGGCGGGACCCGACAAGGACAAGGCCGTGGGCCGTCCGACGACCGATTTCGGGATCGTTGACGAGGCTGAGATCAAGTTTCGCAGGCGCAACTGGGATACGGATGCCCCCGCCTTCGCCGATTACCTCACGCGACCCGAGACCCGCACCGGTGCGTTGCTCACGCTTTCGGAGCCCAACGCCCAAGTGGGACTCGGCATCCCCGATGAGATGCCGCCGGGAATCTACCGGGTGAGGTGTCGGATCGGTCGGCTGCCGACGGCCGACCCGAGCCGGTCGTACGTGGAGATCGGATTCCGCGGAAGGGCGCTCAACGATGCGATGCGGCTCATCGACTGCCGCAAAGTGACTGGCACGCTCGCCGACCCCGAGGTGATCGAGATCGAGGTGCCGATCGGCCGGCTCACGGTGCCGCTCTCGGAGGACATCGGTCCGGAGACGAAGAAGCGGATCCTGATCGGCGAGCGGGTGATCGGATTTCGCGAGCGGCAGCATAACAGCGGCGGCCCGTCGACAGCGCGGTATCGCGAGTCACTCGCCACGACCGGCTTCGGCGTCGAGCCCCTGCTGTGGGTTGACTGGGTGGAGTGGGAGGGGCCGCTGCTGGAGCGGTGGCCCACCGCGGCCCACGAGCAGATTTTTTTCGGCGGCCCGGCTGCCGAGGAGTCGGAGGCGTACGCCCGCGAGATCCTGGCCCGGTTCGCGGCTCGGGCATTCCGCGGGGCGGCGGTGCCGCCGCGATACCTCGACCGACTCGTCGGCCTGTTTCGCGAGCATGACGCCGCGGGAGAGTCGTTCGCCCAGGCGATCAAGGAACCGCTCGCCGTCATCCTCGCCTCGCCCAGCTTTCTCTACATGCTCGAGCCGGTAGGAACGCCCGCAGCGGCGCGACGGTCCCCCATGCCCCTGTCGCCTGCCGAACTTGCGACTCGCCTCTCCTATCTCCTGTGGAGCGGGCCGCCCGACGAGGAGTTGCTGCGGGTCGCCGCCGCGGGTGACCTTTCCAAGCCCACGGTGCTCGCCGCGCAGGTGGATCGCCTGCTCTCCTCCCCCCGAGCAGGAGCGTTCGTGGCTGCCTTCGCCGACCAGTGGCTCCATATGGAGCGGCTCGACTTCTTTCAATTCAACGGCCGGCTCTATCCCGACTTTGACGAGAGCGTGAAAGAGGCTGCGCGGAAGGAAGTGTTTGAAACGATTCGCGCCGTACTCACCGACGACATGCCGCTTGGAACGCTGCTCGCGAGTGACTTCGTGGTGGTGAACGACCTGTTGGCCGACTACTACGGCATTCCGGGGGTGGAGGGGCCGGAGTTTCGGCGGGTGACGGTGCCTGCCGACATGCCGCGCGGTGGGTTTCTGGGAATGGCCGCGGTGCTGGCGATGGGCTCCGATGGCGAGCGATCATCGCCGGTCGAGCGCGGAGTCTGGGTGCTGCGGAAGCTCCTGCATGATCCGCCGCCGCCGGCACCGGCCAACGTGCCCCAGCTGAGCCGACATGCGGGTAAGCTGCTCTCCGCCCGCGAGCTGCTTGCGGCCCACATGGAGGAGCCGCAGTGCGCCCAGTGTCACCGGCAGATCGACCCGATCGGGTTTGCCTTGGAGCATTTCGATGCCACGGGCCGCTGGCGGGAGCGTGAGGTTGTCCGCGGCGCGGGCTCGAAGACGCAGGAGCACGACATCGACGCCCGAGGCACGCTACCCGACGGCACGCCGTTCGACGGCTTTTTCGAGCTGCGGGCGGCGATCGCCGCGCGGCAGGAGGCGTTCGCCCGCGGCCTCGCCGAGAACCTCATCGCCTACGGCCTCGGCCGCCCCTACAGCCTCACCGACGACGCGCTTGCCGCCAGCCTCGTGGCTGCGTCACGCCAGCACAACGGCAGCCTGCGGTCGATGATCCAAGGCCTCGTGGCCAGCCCCGCATTTCAGACGAAGTAGGAGCATCCGATGAACCTCCCCCGCCGCACCGTTCTCCGGGCCGCCAGTACGGCCGTCGCCCTCCCCGCCCTGCCCTCGCTCGGCTGGAAGGCCTTTGCCGCGGAGCGGCCCGCCACGCCGCCCAAGCGGATGGTGTTCCTCGGCTTCGGCTGGGGCGTGACGAAGGAGACCTGGTTTCCCGACGTGAAGCAGGCGGGGAGCGACTGGACCCTGCCGCCGGGACTGGCGCCGCTGGAACGGCACAAGGCCGGGATCACGGTCGTGCAGAACCTCGCCAACAAGTTCATGAACGAGGCCCACTGGGGCAGCACGTTCTGGCTCACGGGCGCCAACCGGTACGCCGAGCCGGGCCAGAGCTTCCACAACTCGATCTCGGCCGATCAGGTCGCGGCCGAGGTGCTCGGCCGCGACACCCGCTATGCCTCGCTCCAGCTGAGCTGCGACAAGGGTGAGGATTCGGGGCATGGCCCCGGCCTCTCGCTGGCCTGGAATCGCCAGGGCAAACCAGTCGCGGGCTACACCAACCCCGTCGCCGCCTACCACCGTTTGTTCTCCGCAGAGACGACGCCGCTCGAAGTCCGGCAGGCAGCCCTGCGGCGGCAGCAGAGCGTGCTCGATACGGTGCTCGAAGATGCCGCGGGCATCGCCGGGGGCCTCGGTCGGGAAGACGCCGACAAGCTTGCCGAATACCTGCAGAGCATCCGCGACATCGAGACCCGACTGGCCAAAGAGTCGCAATGGCTCGACAAGCCGAAGCCTGCGCCGGCCGAGCCGTTTGCGGAGCCCCAGGGTGAGTTGGAGGGGGCCGAAGAGATTCGGCTCATGTACGACCTCCTGGTCGCGGCGCTGCAGACCGACACGACCCGAGTGGTCACCTACCGCCAGCCCGTGGCGTCGTTGCTCACGAGCCTCGGGATCACGTTCACGGGCCACAACATGAGCCACTATGCTCCGGGGCCGCGGATGGAGGCGAGCCAGAAGCGGGATGCGAAGCAGGCCGAGTTGCTCGCGCACCTGCTCGATCGGCTCCAGGCGGTGAAGGAGCCCGACGGCAGTTCGCTCTTCGACCACACCTGCGTCGTGTATGGCAGCAACATCCAGAGCATTCACTACCTGGAGAACTGCCCTACCCTGATCGCGGGCCGCGGCGCCGGCATCGCACTCGGGCGGCACGTGGTGGCGCCAAAAAACACGCCGCTGTGCAACGCCTGGCTCACGCTCCTCCAGGGCGTGGGCATCGACATCGACCAGCACGGCGATAGCACCGGCCCGCTCGACGACCTGCTCGCATGACGCGTCGAATGGTTGCGGCACGCGACCTCGTCGATCACGGCCCCTCGCCTCGCGCCTCGTGCTTGTATTGCCACAGCGGCCCCCATGAAGTCCGGGGTCACTACCGAAAACGAATCCTCGACCTGTTTCTGATACGGGCCTTTGGTGTGGGTATGGCCACGCTCCAGAAACGGGAGCAGTGCCAGCGTCGTCACGCCGGCCGCGTCGCAATACGACAGGTTCGCTTGAGGTGCAGACCAAAAGCAAGCCGACACATCGCGTCGGGTTTTACAGGCGCGGCGGCTGGGCGGCGAGCATCCGGTCGAGCACGTTCTTCGTGATCCGCTGGAGCTGCGTGTGCGGGCCCTTGGGTCCGGGCGGATGCACGTAGCCGGGCGGCGCCGCCACGCCGTCGGCCCACCAGCAGGTGGCGGCGTTGAAGACGATGTTGCCCTTCGGCCCCGGGTAGACCGTCGCCGTGTAGGGATTCTTCACACCAGGCGGGCCGGTGGCGATGATCTCCAGGCCGGGGATTGGGGCCGGATCGCCGTGAAACTCCCAGCCGATCACGCCCGGCAACTGGTCTCCCTGCTTCATGCCGGTGCCCGCGTAAATCCAGTGGTCGGGGGCCGTGCAGATCCAGGGAGACGTGCGGACGACCTCGCCCGTCGAATGGGCTCCCATCAGCTCGTTGCCGTAGGGCCGTTCGTGGGCCAGCGTGTTCATGGCGGCGAATTGGTGCGTGCCCTGTGGCGGTCCGAACACGCCCACCCGCTCGAACGCCCGCTGCGAGTCGTCGAACTTCACCTTGCCGAACACGGCGTTCCCAGAGAAGAAGCCCACGCTCGTGCCCGCGGCGATCGCCGCCTGCACGTTGCGAAACATCTCGATCGTCCAATACTCGTCGTGGCCCACGCTCAGGAACCCGCGTGACTTCGACAGCCGGGCCGGGTCGCGGTGGGTGTCGAGGTTCGAGATGTAGGAGACATCATAGCCCTGCGACTCCATCCAATAGGCCAGGGGGAACTCCCAGAGGAACCAATCGCCTGAACCGGTCGAGAGCGGCTGATTGACCAGGTGATAGAACTTGCCGTACGGCCGGTCGAAGCTCACCTGCACGTTCGGCCCCCAGTACCATTCGGTCCTGCCGTCGTCGTAGAGGGCGCACCGATTCGGCCAGCGGTTGTAGGCCTGCCAGGTGAAGTCGCTGCACTGAAAGAGGAAGTCGGCCGGCCGATCGTCGCGGACGATGAAGATCACGTAGCTCTGTAGGCCGCCCTCACGGCTCGTGAGCTTGCCGACGTACACACCACTGGGCCAATCGGCGGGAATCTTCAGCTCGGTGCTCGCCTTCCACTCGCAGCGTCGCAGCCGCTTCTCTCCCAGCGGCGGATCGGGCTCTTCGGCCCCCGCGAACTCGCCGAGGTCGGCCATGAGCCTGGCTCCGTCGCCGCCGTAGAAGCCGGTCCGGTAGATCTGGAGCGTGAACCGGCTCACCGGCCGCGTGCTCACGAAGATGGAAAGCGTCTCGCCCGCGCGGATGCTCGTGTGCGAGCAGTAGCCCTCGATCGCGGCACTGCGTCTGCCGTCGTCGACCTTCACGTTCGTGAGCAGCCAGTCGCGGGTGCCGGGGCGGGCGTTTTCGGCGACGATCGGCGACTCAGCCGCAGTCGCGCGGCTGCCGCTCGCGACGAACGCCGCCGATCCGGCTGCCGCCATCCGCCCCACGGCCTCCCGCCGCGAGAGTCGTTCAACGTCGTCGTGCATAAGGATTCTCCATCCAGTCGCTCATTTGGCGGTCGTAAGATAGGCGACGAGGTCGGCGAGTTCCTGCTGAGAAAGCAGTGTGTCGAACCCCTTCGGCATCAGCGACACCGTGCCCGGCTGGAGCGACTCGATGTTCGCCCGTGCGATCCGCTCCGTGGCCGTCGCGCTCGTCTGCAGGATGATGTCGGCCGCCGTCTCGTCGCGGATGATGCCGCTGAACGCCCGGCCGTCGGCCGTGACGACGGTGACCGGCTCGTAGGTCCGCACGAACGCGGCGCTCGGCAGGACGATCGCCTCCAGCAGATCGGGCGGCGTGCGGATGGCGCCGATTTTCGTGAGATCGGGGCCGATCCGGCCACCGACCCCGCCCATCGCGTGACACGCCGTGCAGGCCGCCTTGCTGGAAGCGAACACGGCCTGGCCACGCATCGCGTCCCCCGCAGGGAGTGATGCGGCGAGCTTCGTATACGACTCGCGTTCCGCCGCGCGGGCGGCATCGATCCGGGCGAGCAGGGCCTGGCCGGCTTCCCTGTTCGCCGGCGGCAGGGCGGCGACGGCCGCGGCGATGGCTCTCCGGTCCACCGCCTCGGGCCTGGCATTTCGACCAATCGCCTCGACGGCCGCGACGAGCAGGCCCCCCTGCTTCTTCGTGAACGCGGGGAGGAGCACGGCGATGTCGTTGCCGAGGAGCCGTTCGAACGTCACCGCGATGCGGCCGAGCTGGCCGTCGTCGAGCGCGGCCGGGGCGAGCGCCAGTGCTGCCGCGGAGCGATCGAGCGGCGAGACGCCGGACTCGTCGCCGGCCGAGAGCATCCCGATCAGTCGATCGGCGAGGGCCGCAGGGAGTGGACCATCCGTCGTGCCCGCGACCTGGAGGGCGACCGCGCAGGCCCGCGGCGAGGAGGCAGGATCGGCGGCGATCGCATCGGCGATTGCCGGTCGGGCCGTGAGGCGAGCAA
>JBAVTF010000117.1:0-25409 GCA_049695995.1 Pirellulales bacterium
TCCGCAACGGGCTGCCCGTCACGGAGTGACGGGCCTACGAGAAGAAGCCGGCGAGCATCGTGTTCGTTCCCGCGCCTAACCCGCCTCCACGTACCCGACGACCCGGGCGGCGATGTCGATTCCCGTAACGGCCTGCAAGGCCTGCCAGCCGGGGACGGCGTTGACCTCGAGGATCACGGGGCTGCCGTCGGCCGCCTGCACGATGTCGACCCCCGCGATCTCGGCTTCCAGGGTGGCGGCGGCCCGCAGGGAGAGGTCGATCCACGACTGCGGGGCGGCGAAGGGCTCGGGCTGGCCGCCGCGGGCGACGTTGGTCCGCCAGTCGCCGGCGGCGGCGCGACGACGCATTGCAAAGACGTCGGTACCGAGCACGAACAGCCGAGCGTCCCAGCCGCCATGCTGGATGAACTCCTGGACGTAGACGACGGCGTGCGGCCGCTGCCGAGTCTCGGGGTGATCGAGCCAGGTCGTGAGGGCGGTGTGGCTGTCGAGCCGATGCAGGCCGCGGCCGCGGGAGCCGAAGAGAGGTTTCACGACGCAGTCGCCGCCGAGCGCCTCCCATGCCTCGGCAGCCTGCGCGACGTTTTGCACGACGCGCGTGCGGGGCACCGGCACGCCCGCGGCAGCCAGTCGGGCCAGCGACAGGTATTTGTCGATGGCGGATTCGAGCGCCCGTGGGCTGTTGATCACGCGGGTGCCACGGGCAGCGATCAGGGCCAGCGCGTTCATGCGAAACACCACCTCCTCGAGCCGCGCGCCGGGGGGGGCGGCGCCGGGCATGCCGCGGACGAGCACCGCATCAGATGCGGCCAAGGCCGGCGGACCGAACGGGCCATCGGCGGCCCCCAGGCTGGCGGTGATGTCGGGCCAGCGAACGACGGCCGCCTCATGGCCGCGAGCAGCGAGGCGTTCCATGAGCCGGATCACGTGCCAGCCGATGGGCTCTCCGACGACCGCCACCCGCATGGCGTCAGGTTCCCGCGGCAGCCGTGCCGAACGAGCGGGCCACGATCTCGGGGGCCAGTGCACCGAAGCGACGGGTCGTGCCCGTCTCGATGTTCACGAGATCGACGAGCGCGGGGGCGAAGAGTGCGGGATCGAGCGAGTAGAAGTCGCGGCCGGCCTGCTCGAAGAGTTGCATGAAGGGGGCGCCGTAGGACGCCGATGCACGACTCACCATGCGCGGCCCGATCTCAGCGAGGCTGGCGTCGTCGCCGGTGACTTCGAGGACGACGTGGCCGCCGTAGAGGATCGCATCGTTGGTGCGACCGATGGCGACGAGATCGTCGCCGGCCGGCACGGGCGCCAGAGGCGCGACGCCGCGGCCACGACGAATACGGCCCAGATCGAACCCGAGGTCGTGAAGCTTATGGAGCCCCGTCTCCAACGATCGCGCAATGATCTGCAGCGTACCGGCGAGGCTCGCCGTGCGGGCCACGAGCAGCGTGACCGCCTCGGGGGGCAGGCCGGCATCGGCGGCAAGCTGGAGGCAGACGTCGGGCGGCGGCAGCGCCGATGATTCGAGCAGGCCCACCGCGACGGCCGGCCGTTCCCGCAGCCCGATGTGGTCGAAGAGTTCCTCGCGGCCGATCGCGGCCCGGATCGGACCGCTGGCCATCGCGAAGTATTTTTTCGCCGCCACCTTCCAGCCGGCGTACTGGGCCGCCAGGCAGGCCGCGATCGGCTCGTCGCTTGCCGCCGTCACGGCCGGCCACGGGCAGTCGGGCCAGACGGCGCCGAATGCGGCCCTGCCGTCTGTGACGAGCTGCACTTCACCCAGGCCGCCCATAGCCGCCCGCGCCATGGCCAGTCCGGCCTCGTTGCTGCCGGGCTCGCTGACGCCGCAGTCGATGACTCGCACTCCAGCGATCTCGCGGATGGCGACGCCAGCGCGGCTGGCCTCGGCGAGGAACGCCTCCGCGATTTTGACCGAGGCTTGATTGAGCTGCATGGGACCCACTCCGAGGCGTCATAATGCTGTGGCGACGTCGTGGTGGCAACGAGAGGCCCTCTCTCCCGGGCCTGACGCCCGTTTGTCATCCGGTGCAGCGGCGTCCTTTCATCCATCCGCCCACCAAACCATGTGCCTCTCATGCCGAGCCTGACCGTCGAGAACTACGTCAAGACGATCTTTCAGATCACGGCCGAGCAAGACGGCAGGCCCGCCTCGACCGGGCAGATCGCCACGTCGCTCGGCGTCGCACCGGGCACGGTGACCAGCATGCTCAAGACGCTCGATGCCGCCCGGCTCGCCACGCATCGCCGCTACGAGGGCGTCTCGCTGACGCGGGCCGGCCGCGTGCTGGCTCTGCGAATGATCCGCAGGCACCGGCTCATCGAACTCTTCCTGCTGCGGACGCTCGACATGAGCTGGGACGAGGTGCACGACGAGGCGGAGCACATGGAACATGCGGTCAGTGACCTGCTCATCGACCGGATCGACGCCTTCCTCGGCCATCCGGAGGTCGATCCGCACGGCGATCCCATCCCGCGGGCCGACGCCCAATCGCTCATGCCGGCGACGGCAGCCTCGACCCGGTCGCTCGCCGAATGCGACGCCGGTGAGACGTTCTGCCTGGCCCGCGTGCTCGATCAGTCGTCGGCTTTCCTCCGCTATCTCACCGAGTGCGGGCTGACGCTCGGCTCGACCGGCACCGTCGAACGAAATCCGGATGGCGCGGGCCTGATGCGGATCCGTCTCGGCGAACGCGGCCTGTCGCTCGCCATCGAGGCCGCGGGCAAGCTCGCCGTCGTCCCAAGGAGCGCGCCGTAGGCTCGTTGCTCCGCGGCGGGTAGCCCGTCACTCCGTGACATGCCCACATGACGGGCCTACGGGCGCGCCGTCCGCTCCCATACGGCCGACTGGCCCAGGCACTCGTCGACTTCCACGCGGATCGTGCCCGTGAGCGGCGTGCCTGCCGCGGCGAACGCGGTGAGGAGTTCCGCGCCGATCCACCGGGCGATCCACTCGGCCGTCGTGTTGGCGACCGGCAGGACGATGCATTCATCGGCCGGGAAAATCCATCTGCGGTCACGGAACCGTACGGTCGTTTCCTCCCGCCCCGACGGCCCCGGAGCGGTGGTCACCGTGAGCAGTGGATTGCGGTCGGGCAGCAGCATGTGGTGATCGAGCCGGGCGACGATCGCGGAGAGCAGGTCGCGGAGCCGGATGAAGTCGATCACCATGCCGTGAGTGCAGGGCGTCCCCTCGACATCGACGCCGACCATCCAGTTGTGGCCGTGAACGGCCTCGCAGAGGTCATCCGTGAGCGTGATGAAGTGGCCGGCACAGAAGACGTGCACGGCCTTCCGTAGCTTGACCTGGAACCGTTCGTGGGGAGTGCTCATAAGGACGTTGCAGAGTGCGGAGAAATGGAAAGCGAGAGGTCGATGCGGTCGTGGGGCAGGCGGCCTTCGCGCAAGAGAATGTACAGCGCCGCGGCGATGAGATCCGCCGTCGTGCCGGGGTTGAGTCGGCGTGGCCTCCGTAGCGCGGCGTCGAGACGGGCTGCCGCCTCGCGCCAGGCATCCCCGGCCGCGAGCACGTGAGCGGCGCGGCGGGAGACCTCGTTCGCCGCCGTCTGACCGTGACGCCGCGCGATCAGCGTGTCGGGCTCCCGTGCCAGCTGGCGGAGATAGCAGCGGACGATCGCGTCGCCGAGCATCAGGCCGGCGGTCAGCTCCGCGTCGAGGTCCGCGACGGCTCCGGTGAAGAGCGAGCCATAGCCTTCCGCCCACAATCTGGCGATCGTGTCGTGCGGCGCCGCATGCCGCATCGCCGCGCGAAGGTCGTGCGGCGCGGGGCCATGCAGGTCGTCGTGGCTGGTCGATCCCATGCCGCCGGGCATCGCCACCGCGATCGCCTGCCACACATCGGCCGCGTCGGCGGCCGTGAGCCGGTCGAGTACATCATCGACGCTCCGAGGTGCGTCGGCCGTCGCCAGCGGCGCGACGAGGAGCACGATGCCGAGGTTGGCGTTGGACCGTGTCACGGCCCGTGAGGCTTGCACGGCGTCGAGGATGGTGCGGCCGAGCGGCTGGCGAGGCGCACGCTCCATCGCCGGCGCGATCGCCAGGCCCGCGGCCACGAAATCCGCATGCTCGAGGTCGGCAAACGACGCGCCGGGGTGCACGTTGCCCGGCTTCGGGGCCGTGGCTTCGAGGATCGAGGCCACGGCGGCACACCAGCCTCGTCCTCCGGGCGGGCAGTCCGGCGGCAGGCGGGAAAGTGGGCTGGCTGGTGGCTGGCGGTCGATAGGCATCGGAGGCCGGCCTGTCGCGGGCGTGAGAGGAGTTGGTGAATTCCCGCTCCATGCCGCCCCGAAAGGGCGTGGCAAACTACACTGAAGCGACATCCCAGGAGTGTATTCGACGCATGGCGACGGTGGCTGACGGCGTGGTGGAAAGCACGATCGGGCCGGAGTGCTTCATCAATCGCGAACTGAGCTGGCTGGAGTTCAATCTCCGCGTGCTGGAAGAGGCGGAGAATCCGGAAAACCCGCTCCTCGAGCGGCTCAAGTTCCTGGCGATCTTTAGCTCCAATCTCGACGAGTTCTTCATGGTGCGGGTGTCAGGGCTGCGGGAGCAGGCCTTCGGCGAAAGCGCCCCGCAGGATTACGCCCCCGACGGCCTCAGCGCCATCGACCAGCTCAACGTGATCGCCCGTCGCACCCAGGAACTGGTGGCGCGGCAGTATCGCTGCCTCCGCGAGAGCCTCGCGCCGGCACTCGAGGCGGAAGGCTTTCGGCTGTTGCGCTACGCCGACCTCGTGGGGGAACAGCGGGAGCGGGTCGACCGGTTTTTCAAGGAGCGGGCGCTGCCGATCCTCACGCCGATGGCCGTGGATCCCGCCCACCCATCACCGCGGTATCACAACCGCGGGCTCTATCTCGGGGTGATGCTGCACCGCACGGAGGGACTCGGGCCGAAGAAGCTGTTCGCCGTCGTGCAGGTGCCGCAGGTGCTGCCGCGGGTCGTGCCGGTGGGTGGCGGCGGCCCGGGGGAGATGCCGTTCGTACTCCTCGAAGACGTGGTATCAGCACGTCTCCCGGAACTGTTCGGTGGATTTCAGGTGGAGTCGTGGTGTGCATTCCGCATCACGCGAGACAGCGACGTCGAACTCCTCGAGCAGGAGTCGGACGACATGCTCAAGCTCATCGAGGACCGGCTCAAGGCCCGAGCTCGCGGACAGGCGGTGCGGATCGAAATCGCCGCACGGGCCGACGATGCCCTGACGAGGATGATCATCGACGAGGAAGGGCTGCAGGCGGGCGACGACGAGCAGGGCTCGGGGTACAGCGAGGTCTACCGGATCGATGGTCCGCTCGACCTGACGGCGATCTGGGAACTCTACAAGTTGCCCGGCTACGCGCGGCTGCACGACAAGCCTTTTACGCCGCGTGTTCCGCGAGGCCTCGAACGCCGCGGCCCCGACATCTTCTCGGTGATCGCCCAGCGTGACATCCTGCTCCATCACCCCTACGAGTCGTTCGACCCGGTCGTCGAGTTCGTGACGAGCGCCGCCAACGACCCGCGGGTGCTGGCCATCAAGCAGACGCTCTACCGCACGAGCGGTGATTCGCCGATCTCACGGGCGTTGATCGCGGCGGCCGAGTCGGGCAAGCACGTGACGGCGCTCGTCGAATTGAAGGCCCGGTTCGACGAGGCCAATAACGTGAACTGGGCACGCCAGATGGAGCGAGCGGGCGTGCATGTGGTGTTCGGCTTTCTCGACCTGAAGACCCACTGCAAGGTGTCGCTCGTGGTGCGGCAGGAAGGGCAGGGGCTGAAGCGGTACGTGCACATCGGCACCGGCAACTATAACCCGACGACGGCGTTGCTCTACACGGATCTTGGCCTGTTCACGGCCGATGAGGCGATTGCGGAAGATGCCTCCGCCTTGTTCAATCTGCTGACCGGCTATTCCCAGGGGCACGACTGGCAGCGGCTCATCGTCGCGCCGAACGACCTGCATCGGCGGACGATCGAGCTGATTGACGAACAGGCCGAGCGGGCCCGACAGAGTCGCCCGTCACGGATCTTCGCCAAGCTCAACTCACTCGTTGATCACCGTGTGATCGAGGCGCTCTACCGCGCGAGCCAGGCGGGCGTGCCGATCGACATCATCGCCCGGGGCATCTGCTCGCTGCGGCCCGGCGTGCCTGGGCTCTCAGAAACGATTCGCGTCCGCAGCATCGTCGACCGGTTCTTGGAACACAGTCGGATCTACGTGTTCGGCCCCGACGATGAGGCCAAGGTCTTCCTGTCGAGCGCGGACTGGATGCCGCGAAACTTCTTCCGTCGGGTGGAGGTGATGTTTCCAGTTTCGGCTCCGGAACTCGCCGGCCGGATTCTCAAGGAGATCATGCCGGTGTATCTGGCCGACAATACGCGGGCCCGGGAACTGCGGCCCGATGGCATCTTCCACCTGCTTCAGCCGGGGCCGGGCGAGCCGGCCAGGCGGTGCCAGATGGAGTTCCTCGAACAGCGGCTCTCTCCGGCGGCGGGCGAGCCCCCGGCGGAGGCCGGCGGCTGACAGCGTCGTCGCGGCTACCCAATCGCAAACGGTGTCATAAAATCGAGGCTCGCTCCCTGGCCCTTGGCATGTGGATCCACAGATGGCGGACGATCATTACCAGACGCTCGGTGTTCCCCGAACCGCCTCCGCCGAGGATATCCGCAAGGCCTACCGGGAACTGGCCCGCAAATACCACCCCGACCTCCACCCCGACGATGAAGCAGCGAAGGAGAAGTTCAAGAAGGTGCAGGCCGCCTTCGACGTGCTGAACGACCCGAGCAAGCGGGAGATGTACGACCGCTACGGCAGCTCGTTCGAGGGCGTCGGCGGCCCTGGTGGTTGGGGAGGCGGGCCGTTCCCCGGCGCCGGGGGATTCCCAGGGTCGGGAGGCTTTCCCGGCGGGCAGGAGATCGATCTCGAAAGCCTGTTCGGTGGTGCCGGCGGCTTCGGTGACCTGTTCGGTCGCGGCCGAGCGAAGACCGCCCGCGGACGCCGGCGGCCTGCACAGATGGCGGGCGAAGATCTTACCGCGAGGATCGAGATCCCGTTCCGCCTCGCCATCGACGGGGGCAAGACCGATGTGCGGGTCGAGCGTGACGGCACAGCCGAGACGATCACCGTGACGATTCCACAGGGGCTGCCAGACGGCGCCCGAATGCGGCTGCGCGGTCAAGGGCTGCCGGGCTCCGGAGGCGGGCCCGCCGGTGATTTGCTGCTCGAAGTTCGGGTGCAACCGCATCCCGTCTATCGCCGTGACGGCGATACGCTCGAGCTGACGTTGCCGGTGTCGCTCTCCGAGGCGATCGCTGGCGCGAAGGTCGACGTGCCCACTCCCTGGGGCACGATCGCCCTGCGGATTCCGCCGGGCACTTCGGGAGGCCGCAAGCTGCGTGCCGCGGGCATGGGCGTGCGACACGCCAACGGCTCGACGGGGGATCTGATCGCCGAGGTGCAGATCGCGCTGCCGGTGGGGGCGGATTCCGCAGTCACGGAGAAGCTTCTCGAGGCTGCCCGCGGGGCCGAGGCCTCTGCCGCGGCCGAACCGAGGGCACAGCTGCGGTGGTGACGCCCGCACACCGTGGATTTCCGAGGACGGCCCGGCTGACGCGGCCGGCTGACTTCACGCGTGTGTATGGCCGCCGCCAGTCGGCCGCATCGGGCCAACTCGTCGTCTATGCTGTGCCCAGCGGCCTGCCAGACGGAAGGGTGCGGCTGGGGCTCTCCGTGTCACGCCGGATCGGCACGGCCGTCGTCCGAAACCGCTGGAAGCGACGGCTGCGGGAGGCGTTTCGTGCGGCGCGGGGTGAACTGCCCCAGGGCATCGACGTCATCGTGGTGGTGCGGTCGGGCCGGCCGCCAGTCGGTGCGGACGGGCATCAGCAGATGGCCGATGCGATCGTCTCTCTCGTGGCTCGGATCACGAAGCGGCCGGGCTTCATGGCGTCGGGAGGGGCGGGCTGACGATGCAGGACGCGAGGCAGATCTGGCGGGTGGCGTGCCGTGCCTGTGATCGCGTAGCGTCCGCCGGCCTGATCGCCGCCGTCATCGCCTACAAACGACTGCTCAGCCCGCTGCTTGGCAGGCAGTGCCGATTTCAGCCGACATGCAGCACGTATTTTCGCCAGGCAGTCGAACAGTACGGCGCCCTCCGCGGCACCGCGAAGGGATTCGCCCGCATCTGCCGCTGCCATCCGTGGCATCCTGGCGGTTACGACCCACCGTGACCGCGTCACTCCTGCTTCGGCACGAGGTCGAGCAGGCGGCCGGGCGAGCCCATGATGTTGTAGCCCGCATCGACATGGAGGATCTCGCCGGTGATCCCAAGCGATTCCCGCGAGAGCAGCCAGGCGCCAGCCTTGCCGACTTCCTCGTGCGTGATGTTGCGGCCCATCGGCGACATGTGCTGGTAGAGGCCGAGCATGTCGTCCACGCCGGCGCCGCGGCCTGCCAGCGTGCGGAGCGGGCCAGCACTCACCGCGTTGACGCGGACGCCGGCGGGACCGAGATCGTAGGCCATGTACCGCATGCAGGTGTCGAGCGTGGCCTTGCACACGCCCATGATGTTGTAGCCGGGCACCACCTTCTCGCCGCCGAAGTAGGTAAGGGTGAGGATCGACGAATCCTTGGCCATGATGCCTCGGGCCAGCCGGCCGACGGCGAGCAGGCTGTAGGCGCTCGTCTCCATCGCGATCCGGAAACCCTCGCGGCTGCAGTTGGTGGTTTCGCCCTTCAGGTCTTCGAGCGGCGCGTAGGCGATCGAATGGACGAGGAAGTCGAGCGTGCCGAACTCCTGTTTGGCCCGGTCGATGACGGCCGCGATCTGATCGTCGCTCGACACATCCATCGGCACGAGGAACTTCGCGTTGGGCTCCGGGTCGGTGAGCTGCGAGACGCGACGGCGGTTCCGCTGCCGCTCGTCGTCCGGCCGGTCGGGAAGGTGGGAGAAACCGATCTGGCCGCCTTCGGCGAGGATCTCCTTGGCGATCGCCCACGCGATCGAGTGGTCGTTGGCAACGCCCAGAACGAGACCCTTCATGCCGTCGAACCTGCCCATCGAAAACCTCCGGAAACGCGGGGACCAAGCGGAACTGCGGGAATGTAGCCGCTGTGGCAAAATCCCTCAACGCGGCTCGCAGCCCGGTCCGACGGCGGCCCTTGCCGATGCGTCGTGGCAACGGTACAAAACGGGTGTCGCCTCGTTAGCTCAATTGGTCAGAGCATCTGACTCTTAATCAGAGGGTTCTTGGTTCGAGTCCAAGACGAGGCATTCGGTCGCAGAACGCTCCAGAGATGCCGGTTTCCGTCACATTCCGTACGGAAAATCGGTGTGTTCCGTGAGCCCGCTGGTCCGGATGGGGGCCAGTGCCTTTCCGTACTCCAGCAGGATCCGCAGGGCGAAGTCGATCCGCTTCCGCAGCCAGGCGTCACGGTCGCTTGCAGCCGCCTCCCCGTGGAGCACGTCGGCCACGTCCTGCACGAGCACGTGCTCCGGAATGTGCAGCAGCCGGTTGTTTTTGTAGCCGCTCGTCCGCAGTTCGTTCACCGGATAGCTGCCCCCTCGAGAGGCCGATACGGTCACGATCAGGGCCGGCTTGTGGCCGACCTCCTTCGGGCCCGCGAAAAGCAGCAGGTTCTTCAGGCCCGGCGGCACCATCCCGGCCCACTCCGGCGACACGATCACGAACCCATCGGCCTTCCGCAGTCGGTCACGGATCGGCTTCCACTGCGAGGCCAGCGGGCTGTCGCCCTGCCAGAGGCTCTCGTCCCACAACGGCAGCGGGTTGCCGGCAAGGTCGAGCGTGTCGACGGTGGCATCCGGCGCGATCCGCGCGAGATCCTGTGTCACATAGGCCGCGACACGGCTCGACTCACTCTTCGCTCGATGACTGCCGACGATGATGACGATGTGCATTGCTGGTCTCCTCGTGTGGCAACAAGCCGGCTCGGGGGCGGTACAAGTCGCGTCGCGGGACCTCGAAGACTCGGTCGAAATGCTCCTCGAGCTTGCACCGACCCCCTCGCCTACCGTTTTTGATTGAGCGACGTCAGGCGATCACGCCCTTCACGACGTGCCCATGCACGTCGGTGAGCCGGAACTGGCGGCCCTGGTAGCGGAACGTGAGCTTCGTGTGGTCGATGCCCGCAAGGTGCATGATCGTCGCCTGCATGTCGTGAACATGAACGGGGTCCGCCGTGATGTTCCAGGCGTAGTCGTCGGTCGAGCCGTAGACGTGCCCCGGCTTCGCACCACCCCCGGCGAGCACCCAGGAGAAGGCGCGGCCGAAGTGATCGCGGCCCTTGGGATTGTTGGGATCACCCTGGCCGAATGGCGTGCGGCCGAACTCGCCCCCCCAGACCACGAGCGTGTCGTCGAGGAGGCCGCGGTCCTTGAGGTCTTGGATCAGGGCCGCGGTCGGCGCGTCGGTGTCCTTGCACATCTCCTCGAGTTTCGTGAACAGGTTGCCGTGCTGGTCCCAGCCGGCATGCATCAGCTGCACGAACCGCGTGCCCCGCTCCAGCAGCCGGCGGGCGATCAGGCAGTTGTACGCGAACGTGCCCTTCGTCTTCACGTCCGGCCCGTAGCGGTCGAGTACATGCTGCGGCTCGTCGGAGAAGTCCACCAGATCGGGCACGCTGGCCTGCATGCGGTAGGCCATCTCGTATTGGGCGATCCGTGTGTCGATCTCGGGATCGCCGTAGTCGGCCAGATGGGCAGCGTTCATCGCGGCCAGGTCGTCGAGGATGGCTCGACGCGCCTCGCGGCTCACGCCCTGGGGATTCGCGAGGTAGGGTACCGGGTCGCCCGTGTTCCGAAACTTGACACCCTGGAACCGGCTCGGGAGAAAGCCGCTGCCCCAGTAGTAATCGAAGAATAATTGTCCGCAGGTCTTCCCTTTGTCGCTGGAGGTCATCACGACGAAGGCCGGCAGGTCGTCGGTCTCGCAGCCGAGGCCGTAGCTCATCCAGGCGCCCATGCTGGGCCGGCCCGGCACCTGGACGCCGGACAGGAAGAACGTCACGCCCGGCGCGTGGTTCACTGCCTCGGTGTTCATGCTGCGGACGAGGCAGAGATCGTCGGCGAGGCTGCCCATCCGCGGCAGCATCGTCGTCAGTTCCATGCCACACTGGCCGTACTTCTGGAACGGCTTGATCGGCGATACGACTGGCCACTTGGCGTAGCCACTCGACATCGTGGAGAGTCGCGTCTGGCCGCGGACGCTCGCCGGGATGTCCTGTCCGCCACGCTCGATAAGTGCGGGCTTGGGGTCGAAGAGATCGACGTGCGACGGGCCGCCCCCCTGCCACAGCATCACGACCCGCTTGGCCTTCGGCTCATGATGAGGCAGCCCGGGCAGGCCGGGCTGTCCCCTCACCGCCGGCGGCGTCGACGCCGCAGCCGTAGCATCACGCTGCAGCAGCGACGCGATCGCGACGGAACCGATCCCCGTGCCGGCCGAGCCAAAGAGCCGGCGGCGGGTGACCCGGTGGATGTTTTCCAATCGCAGGTCGTTCATGGCTTTACTCCCGCGTGAGGGCTTCGTCGAGGTTGAAGATGGCGAGGCAGACGCTCGTCAGGGCGGCGTGGCCGGCGGGATCGAGGGATTTGTCCCGCGGGCTTTCGCCGACGGCGAGCAACTGCTTCGCGGCATCCATGTCGGTGCCGTAGATCTCGAGCTGGCGGGCATGCATCCGCTTCAGGGCGTTGAGATCGTAGGGAGTTGGCACGCGGCCGAGGACGCGGCGGAAGGCATGCGTGAGCCAGCCATCGAGTGCACCAGTGGCCTTCATGCTCTTTTCAGCCAGGACCCGCGCCGCCTCGACCCAGGTCGGGTCGTTCAGTGTCGTGAGGGCGTGCAGCGGCGTGCTCGTCTGGCTGGCCCGCACCGTGCAGGTCTGCCGGTTGGCGGTGTCGAACATGTTCGCCGGGCTCACCGTCCGCCGCCAGAACGTGTAGAGGCTGCGGCGATAGAGGTCGGGGCCATGCGATGCCGGGTAGGTGAAGTCGCGCTCCTTCGTGATCGCCAGCGCCTCCCAGATCTGGTCGGGCTGATAGGGATAGACCGGCTGGCCACCGATGCGGAGATCGATGAGGCCACTGGCGGAAAGCGCTGCGTCGCGGAGCACCATCGACGGCATGCGGAAGCGGGCCGACCGGGCGTGCAGCCTGTTCTCTGGATCCTTCGCGAGGTGCTCGGGCGTGACCTTGCTCGACTGCCGATACGCAGCGCTGGTCACGAGCAAACGGTGCATCTGCTTCTGGCTCCAGCCCCGCTCGCGGAACTCGACGGCCAGCCAGTCGAGGAGCTCCATGTGCCGCGGATACTCGCTCTGCACACCCATGTCTTCGGTCGTCTTCACGATGCCGGTGCCAAAGAACTGCTGCCACATGCGGTTGACCTGCACGCGGGCGGTGAGCGGATGCTCCGGCAGGAAAAGCCACGTGGCCAAGCCGAGCCGGTTCCGTGCCGCACCATCGGGAAGCGGCGGCAGGAAGGCCGGCGGCAGGAACACGAGTTTCTCGCCGACGGGCGACAGATAGTCGCCGCGGTCGAGGATCTTGGTATCCCGCGGCTTGTCGTCGCTCATGACCATCACCCGCGGGATCTGGTCGCCCTTGTACTCGTCGTAAGCCCGCTTGGCAGCGTCGTACTTCGTCACCTGCGGCAGGTTCTTCAGCAGCTTGTTCTTGACCTTCGCGTCGAAGAACAACCGAAGTTCCCGCTCGATTTCTTTCTTCTCGGCATCCGTTCGCTCCGCCTCGGGCTTGATCAGGAGCGGCGGCAGCGTGCGCGGCAGTTCCTCGCCGTCGGCAGGCTTGCCGTCGGCAAACAGGCCGATCTTCCAGGCGTCGTACACGGCCTCGAGAACCGGCTTCGCCTCCGCCTCCACCGCCTTCATCTCGGCTTCCAGTTCGGCCAGCCGTTTCTTGTTCTCCTCGGTGGGGAGCTCGAGCACCGGATTGGCCGCGCGGATCCGGGCCGAGAATCGCGTCGGCGCGCCCGATTCCGGCACCCGGTTGAACGCATCGAGCAGGCCGTAGTAGTCGGTCCGCGTCATCGGGTCGTATTTGTGATCGTGGCACTGGGCGCAGGCCATCGTCAGGCCGAGCCAGGTGGTGCTCGTCGTGTCGACGCGGTCGAACAGGTTGTTGAACCGCTGCTCCTCCGGGATCGCACCCCCTTCGCCGTTGAGCAGGTGGTTACGGTTGAAGCCGCTCGCGATCTTCTGCTCGATCGTGGCGTTCGGCAGCAGGTCGCCGGCGAGCTGCTCGATCGAGAATCGATCGAACGGCATGTCGGCGTTGATGGCCCTCACCACCCAGTCGCGCCACATCCATTGCCAGGTGTCGCCGTCCTGCTGGAAGCCGTTGGAATCGGCGTACCGTGCAGCGTCGAGCCACGGCAGCGCCATCCGCTCGCCGTAATGCGGCGAGGCGAGGAGCCGGTCAACCAGCAACTCGTATGCATCCGGCCGCGGATCGGCGACGAACGCATCCACCTCCTCGGGAGTCGGCGGCAGACCGACGAGGTCGGCGTGAAGCCGGCGAATCAGGGTGGCCCGATCCGCTTCGGGAGACGGCTTCAATCCCGCAGCCTCGAGCTTCGCGAGCACGAACCGGTCGATGTCGTTGCGCGGCCAGTCGGCCCGTTGCACCGCGGGGGCCGCCGGCCGCACCGGAGCCGTGAACGCCCAGTGCTGCTTGTATTCAGCTCCTTCCTTGATCCAGCGGTCGAGGAGTTTTTTCTGGGCGTCGGAGAGCCGCCGGTTGGAGTCGGGGGGCGGCATCAAGACGTCGGGGTCGGTCGAATGGATTCGCTCCAGCACCGTACTCGCGCCGGGATCCCCCGGCACGATCGCCCCCGCCTCGATCGCGGCAGCCCGGTCGTCGAGCCGCAGGTCGGCCTCCCGCTTCTGGCCGTCTTGGCCGTGGCAGTAGAAGCAGTTCTCCGACAGGATCGGCCGGACGTCGCGGTTAAAGTCGAGTGGCGCCGGGGATTCGGCGGCGGGCAAGGCCCATGCCGGCACATGTCCTGCCCACAGGACCGCCACGATCAGGCAGGGCAGGCCGCAGCCGCGGACATCGTTCGAGCAACCCATGGAACCTGTTCCTCGGGGTTACCCGCGTCGCCGATCCCACGCCCACGGGCGGGGATCGCGGACCAGGAGGTCGATCGGCGGGACGTTTACACGAATCCAAAGTCTATCATCCCGCTGACAGGCGGGCCACGGCGTTTCGCCGCAGCCAGAGGCCATTCAAGCGAGGCCGTGGCGGATCGCCCAGACGGCGGCCTGCGTGCGGTCATTCAGCGAAATCTTGCGGAGCATGTTCTGCACGTGCTCCTTGACCGTTTCCACACTGATCTCCAGGGCATCGGCGATCTCCTTGTTGGAGAGGCCCATGGCGACCAGCCGGAGCGTTTGGGTCTCGCGTGGCGTGAGTGGCACGTTGGCGTCCGCCGGCACGTCGCGATTGGCCATGGCGCCGGCCATTCGTCGCAGCTGCCCCGATCGCGCCGGTGCGGCGCCCTCGGCCGCTCCAGTCACGGCGGCGATGAGTTCGGCTCGCGACGCCGTCTTGAGTACGTAGTCGTGGGCACCTGCCGAGACGGCGCGAGCGATATAGGTGGGGTTGTCGAATCCCGAGAAGACGACGATCCGGCTGGCAGGAGCCGCTGATCGGATTCGCCGGATTGCATCGATGCCATCCTTGTTGCCGAGTCGGACGTCGAGCAGCACGACATCCGGCTTGAGCTTGCGGGCCTGCTTGACCGCCTCGTCGGGATCGTCGGCATCGCCGACGATCCGCACCGACGAATCCTGGAACACGCTCACCAGTCCCTGGCGGACGACCTCATGATCGTCGACAACCAGCACTTTGATCGTCATGGGCCGACACCCTGTCCGCGCGTTGCGGGGCGCATTTGTTTGAGTCCTGTTTTTTGCTGAAACGAATCGTACGCTAGCACGAGGTAAGACAAAGGCCATGCCACCCATGTTTCAGCCTAGCACAGCCGGGGGGATCCCCTCGACGGCGGTTTCTCGCCGCGCCAGAGGGGGCACCTAAACATGGGGGCTATCCATCTCATGGGGGCCGCGGCCGGCGTCGTCGCGGTCGTCAAGCCGGCGGGACTGCCGACCCAGGCTGCCGCTGGCGTCGACTCCGCCGAGCGACAGGTGCGGCGGCTGCTCGCCGATCCTCAGTGGCTCGGCAAGCCGGTGTCGGAGTCGGCCGTCTATCTCGGTGTGCCGCATCGGCTCGATCGCGCCGTCTCCGGCATCATGCTGTTCGCAGCGACGCCGCGGGCCGCGAGGAAGCTGTCGCGGCAGTTCGAGCGACGCGAGGTCACGAAGACCTACCGTGCGGTCGTCACCCTGCAGGCAGCGGCGCCTCTTCCCGAAGGCCTCGGCCTCGATTCGACCGAGTGGCAGGACTGGATCGAGAAGGTGCCGAACGAGCCGCGGGCCCGCAGGGCCGAGTCGGCGCACGCTCCCGGCGCTCGCGAGGCCATCACGCGGGTTCGCATGCTCGGCACGTCGGCGGTGAACGCCACCCATCTCGTGCTGGAGTTCGAGCCGCTGACCGGTCGCATGCATCAGTTGCGGCTCCAGGCTGCCTGTCGTGGGCTGCCGATTCTCGGCGACGAACTGTATGGCGGCCCCGCGGGAATCGACGGCACTCCGGCCGACGATCCACGCGCCCGCCCCATCGCGCTGCATGCCTGGCGAATCGCATACACCGATCCCGACTCAGGCGAACGCATTACCCGCGAGGCCCCACTCCCCGAGTGGTGGCCTGCGGTCGAGCCCTCGCAGCCGGGCTGAGTGTGGGCCCACCACAACGGGAGGTGCGGGGCCGCCCAGACCCCCGGTAACCGGACGCCGCATGGCGCAGATGGTCGTTGCGAGACGGTCTTCCCTGCGCGGCCACTCGCGGGCGCATGTATGATGCGGTGATGACGTGGCGTGTCGTCCGAGCCCTGCTGTGGTGCTGGCTGGTGCCGCTCGGCGCGGTCGTCTCGGCAACTGAGCCGTTGCCGGCCGACCGGCTCACGGTGCGGGGGCTTGACGGCGCGATGATGTCGTTCGCCGACCTGCTCGGCTCAGACGGGCGGGCTGTCTGCTTCGCGTTTCTGCATCCCGCCTGCCCGCTCGCGCAGGAATACGCCCCGGTGCTCGGGCAGATGGCGGCGGAATTCGCCGACGAGCGAATCCGTTTCGTGGGCGTCGTCTGCGAATGCGACGACCCCGCCGAGGTCGAGGCCTATCGCACGACGTTCGGCCTGACGTTTCCCTTCCATCTCGACACCGGATTCAGGCTGGCCGAGGCACTCGATGCGACCGTCACGCCCGAGGTGGTGCTCGTGGACCGCGACCGCCGCATCCGCTACCAGGGCCGGATCGACGACCGCTACAAGATCCGCGGCGTCATGACGCCAGGCGATGCCGAGCCGGAGCTCGCGAACGCGATTCGTGACCTGCTTGCCGGCCGTGAGATCCGCGAGCCGCGGACCAAGGCCGCCGGCTGCCCGCTCGACCGGCCGGACCGGCCCGTCGCCCAAGCGGCCGCCACAGCCCCGCACGCGCCGACGTTCTCCAAGGACGTGCTTCCCTTTCTCCACGGCCAGTGCCAGAAGTGCCACAGCCCGAACCAGGCCGGGCCGTTCGACCTGCTCACCTACGATGACGCCGTCGAGTGGGCGGAGGTCGCGATCGAGGAGATCGAGGCCCGGCGTATGCCGCCGGCGCAGATCGAGAGCGATCTCGACTACACGTGGGTGAAGCCGCCGACCGCCGCGGATCTGAGGATGCTGCGGGAGTGGGTGGCCGCCGGCAAGCCCAAGGGCGATCCTGCCGACACGCCTCAGCTCGCACCGCTGCCCGACTACTCGGCCTTCCAGGAGGATCTCGGCCCCCCCGACATCATCCTCGAGCAGCCGGAGCCGACGCAGATCGGCGCCCACGGCGACGACATCTACCGCCACCTCGTGTTTCCGCTGAACCGGCCCGAGGACCTGCGGCTGCGGGCCATCCAGTTCCTGCCGGGGAATCGCCGCGTCGTGCATCACGCCCTCACCGGCCACCTGCCGCGGGAGACGGCGGAGGAGGCCGTTCGGGATCATGGCGGCCGCGCCGGCCTCAGCCATCCCGACGACCGGGCTGGTGGCTTTTGGGAGCCCCACGGCGTCGGGTTCCGGGTGCCGCCCATCCGTGACGACGGACAGCCGCGGGCCGCGTTCATGAGTGGCTTCGTGCCGGGGGTTCGCGCCACGGTCGCCCCCGCCGATGCGGCGATCGTCATTCCGGCGGGCTGCGATGTCGTGGTGCAGGGGCATTATGTCCGCACCGGGAAACTGGAAACCGATTCCAGTCGCATCGGCATCTGGCTCGACAGGCAGCAGCCGCGCAAGGTGATGAACATGATCTATGTCAACGGTGATTTCGCCGTCGTCCCGCAGGGCGTCACCGACTTCCGCGTCCGCGGCAGTTGGACGCTTCCAAAGGACGCCGACATGGTGGGCGTCGTGCCGCACACGCACCAGCTCGCCCGGTGGCTCGAGATCAGGGCTCACCTGCCGGGCGAGCAGCAGCCGCTATTGGTCCTGCGGGTGCCGCAGTGGGACTACAACTGGCAGTCGTCCTACGACCTGAAGGAGCCCCGGACGTTCCCTGCCGGCACACGGTTCGAGGCGGAGGTTTCCTACGACAACTCCGCCGCCAACCCGCGAAACCCGTTCGATCCGCCCCAGCACGTCTGGCACAACGAATCGATCCACGACGAGATGCTGCTGCCGATGTTCGCGTTCGCCTCCGAGCAGCCGCTCGACGGCAAAGGCAAAACCTTCGCGAGGTTTGTGTCGTGGCTCCAGCGGTCGCGGTTTCTCCGGCGGCTCGTGGACCACCGCTACAAGTACGTGGCCGATCCGCAGGGAAACGTGGTTCTCTCGCCCGACTACGACCCTGACGCCCACGGCTATTGACGACCCGGGCCGTGTTTGGGAACCGCCCGCGGCCCGTTGAGGAGGCTGCCGATCACGGTGAACCGCACGCACCAGCGGTAGCTCGCGAGCAACAGCGGCGTCACCAGGCCGAGGATGAGGAGAAACTTCACGCCGGGTGGCAGCGGCCACTCGCGGACGAGCAGCTGCGCGAGCATGATCAGCGGCACGTGGACGAGATACATCCAATACGACGCATCCGCCAGCCACGACACCGCGGGGCGGGGATGCGGGAACAGGCGGCAGAAGAGCCCGATCATGCCCAGCGACATCGTCCACGCGTAAGCGGGCTGGAGGACGGTGGCGAGCAGCCGGTCGTTCATCGTCATGATTCCCGCCGCGAGCAGGACCGTCGCCACGGGCAGCAGAATCGTCCAGCGGCTGCCGAGCCGCGTGTCGAGGCCCTCGGCCGCGCACATGGCGACGCCGAAGAAGAAGAAACAGGCGTAGAAGCCGAGCAGGTGCGGCTTGGGGAGGAGCCCGAGCGAGGTATCGGGACCGAAGGAGCCCGCCAGCGTCATGCCCATCACCGCCTGCGGCAGGCACGATGCCGCCACGAGCCACCACCGCCGGCGGCCCGATGGCAGGAGGCCCGTCACCGCGAGAACCGCGAAGATGGCGACGAGCCAGCAGAGGAACCAGAGAAACCAGAGGTGGTCGAAGACGTTGGTCTGCAGGAGGTGCACCGACCACGAGCCGAACCGCACCCGCAGGCGCTCGGATGACGTCATCCGCGACCAGGCGAGCGTCAGCCGGTCGAGCAGGCCGCCCTCCGTGCCCTCCGCGGTCTGGCCCGCGGGGAGAACCGTGCGGAGCCGCTCGCGGCCCTCGAGGATGTCGTCGACCCACAGCCGGCCGAGGCCGACGAGCGGCGCCATCTCGACGGCCACGTCGGCGGGGAGATTCATGACCGCCGCGGGCATTCGGCCGACGACGTTCCGGGCCCGCGGATCGGCGCCCCGCTCAACAAGCAGCCGGCCGGCGGCTGCGTGGCCGAAGTAGGCGACCGCGTGGAGGGCCGTGTTGCCGCTGCCGTCGCGCTCGTTGACGTCGCCGCCGGCATCGAGCACCGCGGCCACGATCGCCGGGTCGCCATGCAGCGTGGCCCAGGCGAGCGGCGTGCGGCCGTAGAAGGCATCCCTGCGCTCGACCGCCCCCGGCATGGCGAGCCTGCGGCGCACGGCGGCCTCGTCGCCGGAGAGGATCTCCGCGACGGCGGGCTCCGGGGGAATCGCCCGCTCCGCGAAGCCCTTCAGGGCCGAGTCGAGCGGCACGATCGTCGCGACCGCGATCACGAGCGGCAGCGCGATCCGCGCGATCCGCTGCCGGAGCAGGCTCTCGAGCCCGCGGCGGCGGTAGACGAGCATAGTGAAAGAGCCACTGAGCAGGAAGAAGAGCGGCATCCGGAAGCCGTGCACCGCCGCGAAGAAGAGCGGCAGCAGATCGCTGCGCCGGGTGTCGTGGACGGGCCAGGGGAACGCGAAGAAGGCGAGCGAGGCATGGAGGGCGATGCCGAGGAGCATCGCGAATCCGCGCAGGGCGTCGAGGTCGGTGCGGCGCTGCGTCATGCGGCAAGCCAGCGGTCAGGGGGCGCGGCATCAGACCGAGATGGTATCCTGCTGCGGGTCAAAAGACGTCGGTGTGCCGGTGGCGACGCCTCACGCTCCCGCCGGTGTGTCCGTAGACGGGACCTGCTCTCGATGAAGCACGCACGAAAGATCGGCCTGGCGGTGGCAGCCGAGGGCGTGACCGTTTCGGTGCCCGACGGCCGCGCCGGCGGCCAGCGGAAATCCCTGCTCGACGACGTGAATTTCCGGATCGAGCCGGGCGAGTTCGTCTGCGTGCTGGGCCCCAGCGGGGCGGGCAAGAGCACGCTCGTGCGGGCGCTCCTCGGCGACCGGGAGATCACCGCCGGTCGGCTGCGCGTCGGTGGGCACGACGTATTTCGTGAGGCCGACGCCCTCCGCGGCGCGATCGGCTACGTGCCGCAGCGCGACGTCAATCCGCCCGCACTGCCGGTGGAGCGGGCGCTCCACTATGCGTCGGAGGTCAGGCTGCCCTCGGATGCGTCCGACGCGGAGCAACGGGCCGCGATCGATCGGGTCGTCGCCGAGGTCGGCCTCGACCGCGTGCGACACCAGCCGATCGGCCACCTATCGGGGGGCGAGATGAAGCGGGCGAGCCTCGCGGCCGAGATGCTCGCCGCCCCGGGCCTGCTCCTCATCGACGAGGCGACCTCCAGCCTCGATCCGGCCACCGAGGCCCGCATCATGACGCTGCTCGCCGACCGGGCCCGCGCCGGCACGACCGTGATCGCGGTCACGCACCATCTCGACAACGTCGACCAGGCCGGCAAGCTCCTGATCCTGGGCCATGGCGAGGTGGTGTGGTTCGGCTCGCGCGTGGAGGCCCTCGGCCACTTCGGGGTGCATCGCCTCGCCGACGTCTACGTCGCCATCGAGGACAAGCCGCGCCGATATTGGTCCGCCCGCTGGCGGGAGCGGCTCGCCGAAGACCGCGTCCTGGAAGCGGCCCGGCCGGCCGGAGAGGCACCGCGCGGCGCTGGCCCGGAGCAGGTGGCCGCGCTCACGGCGGTCTCGATCCCGGGCTTCTGCCGCCAATTCACCACGTTTTTCTGCCGAGAACTCGAGACGGTCGTGCGCGACCGGGTGGGCATCGCGATGTCCCTCCTCCTGCCGCTCGCGCTCGCGGGGGCCGTGCTGGCCGGCTTCGCCGACATGCGCTTTAAGAACCCGCTCATGCTGACGCGATTCCTCGACCCGGGTGAGAAGGAGGTGCTGGCGGACGTCTGGGGGGAGGTGTCGGAAGCGATCGCCACCGACTCGGTCGCCGAGCAGGACGCGAGCATCCCCGGCCAGATCCGGGTGTTCCTCGACAGCCAGCCGAAACTGCTCGCTCATCTCCGGGAGCCCTCCACCGAGCGGCTCGTGCGCGACGCGATCACCGACACGCTCCCGCTGGCCCCGGACCGCGAGATCATCGATCCGGGGGGCACGTTCAAGTGGCTTTCGCTGATGAGCATCTGCATGGTCATCCTCGGGTTCGTGACCGGGTTCCGGGAGATCGTCAAGGAGCGGCCGATGCTCGACCTCGAGCGGCGGCACGGCCTGCGGTTCACCGCCTACGTGATCGCGAAGATCGCGGCGCTGGCGGTCGTCCTCGCGGTGCAAGTCGCAATCTTCAGAACCGCGGTCGAACTGGGGTTTCTGGTCCGCGAGGCGATCGGTGGCGAGGGGCCCGCGGACATCTACCGGCGGAGCGCCGTGGTCTCCGCCACCTGCAACTGGCTCGCCGCCGTGGCCTGCGCGGCGATCGGCCTGATCGTCTCGGCCTGCGTGCGCTCGACCGACAAAGGTGTGCTCGCGGTGCCACTGTTGATCACGCCCCAGATCCTGCTCGGGGCCACGATCCTGCCGATCCGCGGGGGCGTCCTCGCCGTGCTCGCGAAGCTCTTCTCGCCGCTCTACTGGGCGCATCGCGGCTGCCGTAGCGAGGGGGACGGTGTGCCGGTGTTCTGGCAGAACCTGGGCACCTACGACCCCGCCATCTGGATCCCGATGGCCGCGCTCGTCACGCAGATCACGGTGGCGACCGTCGTCACGATCCTCTCGCTCCGCTGGCAGGAGCGGGCCGCGCTGGGCCGCAATCGCGCCGTGCGCTGAACGACTCCCCGTCAGCGGGCGGCGGCGAGGCGTGAGGCTATGACAGCGAGCACGGCGGGAGTGCCGTCCATCCGGCCGCGGTGCGCGTCGACCGCGGCAGAATACCGGTCCAGCCTCGCGACGAACTCCCGGATCCGCGGCGCCGACACGCGCTCCGGATGGCAGAACTCGCCGGCCCCCATCGCGGCGAGAAAGCGGCTGTTGATCGACTGCTCGACATGGGCCCGTTCCGGCAGGAGCAGCATCGGCTTGCCGAGGTGCAGCGCCTCGCCGATGAGCTGGTTGCCCGCGGCCGACACCACCGCGTGGCAGCCGGCGAGATCCGCGACGAACCGCCGCTGGTCGATGTCGTGGAACGAGACGCCGCCCACGGAATCCCGGACCCCGAGCCCGTATACCCTCACCGGCATTCCGCAGCCCGCGAGCGCCTCGACCGCCCTGCTCGGCGTATGCCGCCGGAGGTAGCTCACGAGATGATCGCCGCGCGTCGGCGTCGCGGCCACGATCTCGGGCCGTAGCAGTGGGCCGACCTGGACGACTCGCTCCAAGCCGGCCCTGAGCGGCGGGCGGAAGAACGCGGAGATCACCGTGTCGGTGGCCCGCACGTCGTAGAGCCAGACGGCGAGGCCGATGAACCAGGCACGCCACTGCAGCGTTCGCGGCAGCGATCGCAGGTCGTAGGCGCGCAGGAAGTGCTGGTGGTCGACGCTCACGAGCGGAATGCCCAGTCGCGCGGCAGCCCGAGGCAGGCCGGGCTCGAAGTCGGTCACGGCGAGATCCGCGCCGAAATCCAGCAGCTCCGCCTGCAAGCGGTCAACGAGCGGGCCGAGTTGCCGTGCCTGGAAGCGGAAGCCCGCGGCGATCGACCGCAGGTTGTCGAGCCTGCCTGCGGTGTACTGGAAGACGATTCCCGGAATCTCCGTGACTCGCACCGCTCCGCCGGCGGGAAAGCGTCGTGCGAGGAACTCAAAGCCCTCGGCCGCCGCGAAGATGCGCACATCGTGCCCGGGCGGCATCCGCTCCACGAGGGCGGCGATCCGGCTGGCGTGTCCACGCCCCTCGCCGCACAAACTGATTGCGATTCGTGCCATGCCTCGGGAAAAGATACTGGACGCCTCGTTGCGGCACCGAATTCCGATCGCTTTCGCACGGCGGAATGTGTCGCGCGGCGACGCGGTCAGCGTGCCGTTTCCGTTCACGGATCTTCAGTCGAGCACGCGGCGGGCGGCCCTTCACCGGCGAGATGCGAGGAACGGTGTCAGCCGGGCGGCGCGAGCCAGCCGGCGTGGATCAGCCACTGCTGGATCCATGGCAGCGTCCACGGGTTCCAGGTCGGATACGCCGCGGAGAGTACCGAGAGAGCGAGCAGGATGAGGGCGATCCCCCTGCCCGCGCGAGAGTTGCCGAGCCGATCGGCGGCCGGCACCGTCGCCATCACCCACAGCGGCGCGAGCCAGAAGGCCCAGCGGAAGCCACTGACCATGCCACCGTAGTTGCGATCGAGCTGCGACCGCGACAGATAGAAGGCGATCACGACGGCCGACACGATCGCGATCGCCGCGGCCAGGTCGGATTGTCCCGTGCGGCCCGCGCCGCTGCGGCGGGCGAGCATGGCGAGGCCAGGGATCACGAGCAGCCATGCCGGCGTGAGGGAAAAGAGGCCGTGATGTCCCAGGAGGACGTGCCAGGCATAGGCCGCGGGGGATCGCTCGCCGCGGTCGACGCCTTTGGGGGACCGCCAGTAACTCTCCAGACGCTTGCCGTTGGGGAGTGTGAGGGCAAAGTCATACCAATTGCCCGGGTTCCACGAGTCACCGCCGATCTCCAAACGAGCCGTGGCTTCGGACGCCGACGGGGCGGCGGGCTGTGGCTCACGATGGGCATATGGAGGTGAGATCGTGCCGTGGGCGAGCCAATTGGTGCCGAGCGCCGCGGCGGCGACCAGCGCGGCAGTGGGCACCGCCGCCGTCAGTGTCTGCCGCAGGCTGCGGCGGGCCAGCATCACGAGCACGGCCGCGAGCCAGGCCAAGGCAGGCAGTTCGAACGCCGCCGTGAGGGCCGCGGTCAGTCCGGCGGCGGCGAAGGCCCACCAGGACCGCAGGCCGTGGCTGCCGATCCGCACGAGAAGCCAGCCGCTCACGGCCGCACACGCCGCAGCGGGCAGATGGTTGGTGAGCACGACCGCGAACGTGGTGAGGAGCGTGCCGCAGCAGATGACGGCGACCGCCCAGACGCGGCCCCAGTCGGTGGTGCCGACCGCGTCGATGAGCCGGCACGAGAACAGGATCACGACGAGAAGCGGCGCCACGCCGAAGAGCAGCATGAGCATGCGGCCGAGCTCGAAGGGATGGTCGCCAAGCGTCCAGCCCGTCGCCTTGTGGAGCAGCCAATAGGGGCCGGCGCAGATCACTGAGAGCAGCGGGGGCTTGCTCGAATAGAGTCGCAACCGACCGCTGGCATCTGGATGCGCAACGGCATCGATCGTGTCCCAGCCTGGTTCCGCGGCGATCTCGTCGATCGCGAACGTGCCGCGCTCCACGAGGCTGCGGATCGTCATCCAGCGGCTGCGATCGTTGGCGGAGAGAAACGGCCGCATGAGCCGCTTCTCTTGCTCCACTCGCGCACGCACGGCACGGGGATCGACATCGAGCCCCGCTGTCACGGCCTTGGCCACCGCCTCGTCGACCAGCCGCTTCTCGAGCGCGAGCTTGTCGACGCTGGCCACGGCGCCGATCCGCCCGACCAGCCCGCCGAGGGCGACGGCGGCGAGGATGGCGTAGATGCCGTGTCGGAGTCGCGCACGGGACTCGCCCCGCACTCGGCGGCTCTCGGGTACGAGTCCCGCCACCTTCCACAGGTCGGCCAGCCCCGTCACGAACCGTGACGGGCCGTACTTCGACACCCCCTTGAGTCGCGGACGGTGGTGGACGGGCTGCTCGATCACGCGGTGGCCGGCGAGCCATGCGAGCACCGTGATGAAGCGGTGCATGTCGGTGTCGAGCGCGAGCCCGCGGGCCACCTCGCCACGCATGGCCTTGAGCCCACAGTTGTGGTCGTGGAGCCGCAGCCCCGTCAGCCAGCCCACCAGGCCGTTGAACACCCGCGACGGCATCGTCTTGTGCCACGGGTCGAGTCGCGGCGTCTTCCAGCCGTTCACGAGCCCCACGCCGGATTCGCGGTCGAGCCGGGCGAGCAGCCGCGGGATCTCCGCCGGATCATCCTGGCCATCGCCGTCGAGCATCACCACATCATGGCCCCGCGATCGGCCGAAGCCCGCCATCAGCGCCGCCGACTTGCCGAGTCCGCGGTCGTGCCGGATCGCGACGATCCGCGGGTCGGCGGCCGCGGCGATCGAGATCTCCGCGCCCGTTCCGTCGGTGGAGCCATCGTCGATCACGAACAGTTCCCAGGTGAGACCGGCAGCGTCGAGCACGCCGCGGATCTCGGCGATGAGCGGGCCGATGTTGCCGGCCTCGTCGCGGGCGGGCACCACGAGCGACACGTCGGGTTCGGTCATCGGTGGCTCGTGCGCGTGGGGCGGGGGAGGACCTTACAGAATACCGTGGATTCGCATTCTGACCCAAGCTGGCGAGCGCCCTCATGAGGAGTGGGCCGGCTCGGGGGCGGTACAAGTCTCGTCGCGGTGGACCTCGAAGACTCGGTCCAAATGCTCCTCGAGCTTGCACCCACCCCCTCGCCTCCCGGAGTGGG
>JBAVTF010000118.1:0-3340 GCA_049695995.1 Pirellulales bacterium
CGATCAGCCGCCGCTGGGCCGCCGCCAGTTCCCGGTCGGCCATCCTGGTGTCGGCGCTGGCACGGATGATCGCCGTGGGTGCCACTGCCGGGCCATGCGGCACCGCCACGGTGATGAAGCGTCGGCCGGTGGCCGGCTCGAACCGGCTGGCCGCGGCGACCCTCCCCGCGCGGGCCTCGGCCACGAGCCGTTCATCGGTCGGTGCCGTGCGTGCCGGCGCAGCCGCCCCTGCGGCCTGCGGTCCGGCGGCGAGCGGCCTGCCGTCGACCGAAAGCAGTTCCAGGGCGACCTCAGATTCCGCCAGGGTCGAGCGAGCAACGACGGTGAACGACTCGGGATCCAGCGGCTCATGGTGCGGCGTCGTGACCGCACCGGCCAGCCTGGCGAGTTCAGTCAGCCGCTGCCGCTGGTCCTCCTCGGCGATCCGCGCCAGCTGCACAGACGCCAGCCATGACGAGGCGACGAGCACCGCCGCCACGAGCGAGCACCAGGCGATAAACAGATGCCAGACGAGTCGGGTGCGGGGCATCGTGTGGGCCGTGCTCACGACCGGAAGCGGTAGCCGACGCCGCGAACCGTCTCGATGTAGGAACCGAACTCGCCGAGCTTCTTCCGCAGGCCCGCCACCTGCACGTCGACCGACCGCTCCGTGACGGGATAGTCCTCTCCCTTCACCGCGTCGACGATCTGTGACCGCGTGTAGGCCCAGCCGGGCCGCTTGGCGAGGAACTGCAGGAGCGCGAACTCGGTGTAGGTGAGCTCGATCGGCTGGCCGGCGAGCGTCACCTCGTGGCGGCCGGGATGAATCGACAGCTCGTGCACGTCGATCGTGGTCTCGAGCTCGGCCTGCCGCTGGGTCTCGTGGCGACGGAGCAGCACCTTGATCCTGGCGCTGAGCACCCGCGGGCTGAAGGGCTTGGCAACGTAGTCGTCGGCGCCGCGCTCGAGGCCCGCGATCATGTCGCTCTCCTCGCTCTTGGCAGTGAGCATGATGATTGGCACGTCGCGGGTCTTCGAGTCGTTTTTCAACCGCCGACAGACCTCGAGTCCGTCGACCGACGGGAGCATGAGGTCGAGGACGATGAGGTCGGGCGGCTGCCGCCGCGCCGCCTTCAATGCGTCTTCACCCGTGGCCACGCACTCGACCTGGTAGCCCTCCTTCGACAGGTTGTAGCGGACGAGCTCGAGCAGATCCTCCTCGTCATCGACGACGAGGATCCGTTGCACGGCTTGCTCGGCGCCGGCCTTCGGTCGTGAGGAAAGCTGCTTCATCGGCCTACCGGAAGTGCGGAGGGTCTCACCGCCTCCAGTATCCCCGCTCCGCCCGCCCCCCGGAAGTGTTCAATTTCCATGAGGATTCGCCTTTCACCCAAATACGAGCCCTGAGCGCCAGCGAGGGGATCCCGCGGCGGAAGCCGCGGACGCGCCGCACTCACGAGAACAGCAGTTCAACGTCCTCGGCGGTGAGGCTCGCGATCATGCTCTCGTCGGCCCGCACGATCGACTCGGCCAATTCCCGCTTGCGGTCCTGGAGCGCGACGATCTTCTCCTCCACCGTGTCGCGGGCGATGAGCCGGTAGGCGAAGACGCGCCGGGTCTGGCCGATGCGGTGGGCGCGGTCGACGGCCTGGGCCTCGACGGCCGGGTTCCACCAGGGATCGAGAATGTAGATGTAGTCGGCGGCGGTGAGGTTGAGACCCTGGCCGCCCGCCTTGAGGCTCACGAGAAACAGCTTGCAGTCCGGGTCTTCCTGGAACCGGGCCACGCGGGCCTGGCGGTCGGTGGTGCGGCCGTCGAGGTATTCGTAGACCACCGACCGCTCGTCGAGCCGCCGTCGGAGGATCGCCAAGAAGCTCGTGAACTGGCTGAACACGAGCACCTTGTGCCCCTCGTCGAGCACCTCCTCCAGCTGCTCGAGCAGTGTCTCGATCTTCGCTCCCGGGTCGTCGATCCGCTTCGGGTCGACGAGACCCGGATGACAGGCCGTCTGCCGCAGCCGCAGCAGTGCCTCGAGCACCGCGATCCGCGAGCGGCCGATGCCCAGCCGGCCGATCCGCCCCGACAGCTCGAGCCGGTAGTGCTCGCGGAGTTCGTCGTAGGCCTTGCGCTGTTCCTCGCCGAGTTCGACATACAGCGTCTGCTCCGTCTTCTCGGGCAGATCGGAAAGCACCTGCGTCTTCGTGCGCCGCAACAGGTAGGGTCGCACCGCGCGGGCCACCACCTCCGTGCTGCCGCGGCCGTCGGCAAGGAACTTCCGCAGCCGCGACGCGCTGCCGAGCTGCCCGGGATTCAAGAACTCGAAGATGCTCCACAGTTCGCCGATGTGGTTCTCGACCGGGGTGCCGGTGAGGGCGAGCCGATGGCGGGCCCGCAGGAGTCGGCAGGCCTTCGCGGCCTGGCTCGCGGCATTCTTGATCGACTGGGCCTCGTCGAGCACCACGTAGTCGAACTCGATTTCCCGATGGGCGACGATGTCGCGCCGGAGCGTGCCGTAGGTGGTGACGATGATGTCCCAATCCGCAAGATCGCCCGCCGTCTCCGCCCGCGCGTTGCCGGTGAAGTTGGCCACGCGCAGGGCCGGCGCGAACTTCTTGGCCTCCTCGATCCAGTTGAAGACGAGGCTCTTGGGCACGATGACGAGCGACGGCCGGTGGGCGATGCCCGCCTCCTGGATGACCGCCTGCCGCCGGAGCAGCATCGCCAGCACCTGGATCGTCTTGCCGAGACCCATGTCGTCGGCCAGGCAGCCCCCGAGCCCCATCCGCTCCAGGAACGAGAGCCAGCCGAGGCCTTCCCGCTGGTAGTGGCGCAGCGTGCCCTGGAAGCCAGAGGGTTCGTCCTCCGCCTCCGGCCGCTCCCCTCGCGCGAGTTCCTCACGGATCCGCTCGAACGCCTCGTCGACATGCGACTGTGGCTGGCCGGCGAGCAGAGCGTCGAGCAGTGCGACCTGGATCCGACCGTAGCGGAGCCGGCCATCGTGTTTCTGCGCCAGCGCCACCATCGGCTCGAACTGGGCCACCAACGAGTCGGGCAGGATGCCGAGCGAGCCGTCGGAGAGTTCGATCGAGCGGCTGCCGCGGGCGAGCGCCTCGAGGAGTACGGGCATGTCGGCCGTCACGCCGCCGAAGTCGACCGACGCCGAGAGCTCGAACCAGTCGATGCCGCTGGTGACGTTCCAGGCGACGCTGCCGGCGGGCCGGTAGCGGCGGCCGGCAACCTCGATCGTCCAGCCGGCCGCGGCCAGCTGCGCCACGGATGCGTCGAGCCGGTTGCGCGGGATTTGCACGTGGTGCGTGAGCGGATCGGAGTCGTCGGCCGCGGCGCGGGCGGGCGTGGCACC
>JBAVTF010000119.1:0-22955 GCA_049695995.1 Pirellulales bacterium
GCCGCAACCTGCGGCACCCGCCGCCGCAAAGCCCGTGCAGCCGCCGGCCGCGGCCAGCGGCGTGCAGCAGGCAGCTGGCACGGCGCCGGCGACGAAGACGGCGACTCCCACCGGCGCGTGGACGCTCGACGACGCCTCGGCTGCCGACGGCACCAAGAGCGTGCTCGTGCCGAGCGGACCGCAACCCACGCCCGCCGAGCCAATCGAGCTCCTGCCGACGCCGTAGCTGGCTTGGCGCCGTAGTCCACATGCTCGGCATGTGGCCCACGGCATGAAGGCCACAGGCCCGAGCTATCTCCCTAGCAAGTCTGCCAACCGCTGCCGGAATAGCACGGCCACTCGGCCTGCATTCCTCCAACCGCACACGGAGTGTGCGGACTACGGGCTATGATCCCAGCCCCTCCCGCAGCGCATCCGCCGCGCGGCGGATCGTCCGCAGTTCGCCTGCATCCTTGCGGCCAAGGTTCTTGAGCTGCATCGTCATCCGCGGGTTCTTCGCCAGCAGCTTCTCGTGCCGGGCGAGGAAGTCCCAATACAGCGTCGTGAACGGACAGGCCTCCGGGCCGGTCGCCCGCTTCGGGTCATAACGACATCCCTTGCACGCATTGCTCATGCGATCAATGTAGGCTCCGGTCGCGCAATACGGCTTCGACGCCATCACGCCGCCATCCCCGAACTGGCTCATGCCGAGCGTGTTGGGCAGCTCGACCCACTCGACCGCATCCACATAGACGGCGAGATACCAGCGGTGCACGTCCTGCGGCTTCACGCCGAGGAGCATCGCAAACAGTCCCGTCACCATCAGCCGCTGGATGTGGTGGGCGTAGCCGTAGCGGAGCGTCTGGCCGAGCGCGTCCTTGAGGCAGTTCATCTCCGTCGCCGCGGTCCAGTAGAAGTGTGGCAGCGGCTGTTCAGCGTTGAGCGCATTCCGGTCGAGGTACTCCGGCATGAAGTGCCAGTAAATACCGCGGACATATTCCCGCCAGCCGAGCACCTGGCGGATGAAGCCCTCGGTGGCCTCGAGCGGCGCCTTCCCAGCGCGCCACGCCCGCTCGGCCCCCGCGATCACGTCCCGCGGATCGAGCAGCTTCATGTTCATCGCCTGCGAGAGCCGCGAGTGGTAGAGCCACGGCTCGCCCGTCCAGATCGCGTCTTGATAGCGGCCGAAACTCGCCAGCCGATGGGCGAGAAAGTCGTCGAGCGCCGCCCGCGCGTCGGCGGGCGTCACCGGCCAGTCGAAGCCGGCCAGTTCGCCGGGATGACTGGCGAACCGCCGGTTCACGAGGTCGATCACGCTGCGGGTGATCGTGTCGGGCGAAAACCGGACCGGCGCCGGCAGCGCGCCCGGCCCGGCCTTCCCGAAGGAGCCGCGGTTCTCGGCGTCGTAGTTCCACTGGCCGCCGGCCGGTTCGCCGTCGTCCATGAGCACGCCGAACTTCTCCCGCAGCGGCCGGTAGAAGTATTCGAGCCGCAGCTGCTTGCGGCCGCGGGCGTGCGTTGCGAAGTCGTCACGCGACGCGAAGAAGTGGCGGTCGGGGCGAATCTCGAGCGGAATGCCCACGGCCCGCGCCGCCTCCGTGATCGCCTCCTGCACCCGCCACTCGCCCGGCTCGACGACGATCAGCTTCTCCGGCCCTTGCTTCGCCTTGCGCAGCGCCGCAAGGCTGGCGGTAAGCGCCGCCGCCAGTGTGCCCGGTTCCTCCGCCTTTGGCTTCGCCGTCAGTTCCGTGTACTCGACGTCGATGCCCTCGCCCGCGAGCGTTTCGCGAAAGTGTCGCATCGCCGCCAAGAACACGGCAATCCGGGCCTTGTGTGTCCAAACGTGGGTCGACTCCTCGGCCACCTCCGCCATCCAGGCGCGATCCAGCTTGCGATCGAAGCCATCGAACGCCGCGCTCGAGCGATCAAGCTGATCACCGAGCACGAGGATCAGATGACGGGGCATGTGGCCTCTCCCTATAGGCCCGTCACTCCGTGACGGGCTGGCTGCGCGGACTGCCCGTTGCGGAGCAACGGGCCTACGGGGGCGGAGTCGCTACCAGCGGGCCTCGACGCCCACGTTGGCACCGTTGAGAAACACGCTGCCGGTGCTGCGAATTCCCGTGCCGGCGTCGGGGCCGGTGTTCGTCGTGAGATCCCAGGAGTCGGGAGCGAGGGCTACGCCCGTGAGCCAGAACAGGTTGTAGCCGAGCCGCAGGCCCCAGGTGTCGGTGAGCCGGTAGATCAGCGACGCGTTCATGTCGGCGATCATGCCCATGCCGAGGTCGTCGCTCGACCGCGGCCATCGGTAGGGCTGGGGAGTGAGTTGGTCGAACATCGACTGTGACTGCGAGAGCACGCTGCCGGCGATGCCGATCTTCATCCACCCTTCGAAGGCCCAGTTCTGCCAGGCCCACCGGCCGCGGGTGCCCACCTGGGCCGCGAAGAGGTTGGAACTGGTCTGCACGTCGTAGGTGTTGGCCTGTGGATAGCCGCCAGGCGTGATCGCCAGTTGGGCAGACTCCTCGAGCCCGGCCCAGCGGACACCGAGCAGCCAATCGACGTGGCCGCCGTCGTATCCGGGGCTCCGCTGCCACGGATAGGGCGAACTGCGATCGCGGCCGCCATCGAACGAATGAAAGACCGTATTGGCCTCGAGCGAGTTGATCTGCGAGCGGTACGACACATCGGCCCGCCCGCCATCGATGAGGCCTGTGGCCTCCGCAAAGCCTGGCTGGCCGCCGGCCTGAAGGATGTCGGCGTCGCTCTCGAACCAACGATCGACGTTCATGTTGTAGACACCGGTGTAGCCGACTTCCCAGCCGAGGCTGTCGCAGCCGTAGTCGCCATAGAACAGTCGGGCGCCCGTGCCGATCTGCGCGTCCAGGCCGTTTGCCGTCACGACCGGCACATTGGTGTCGGTGGCGTTGACCACGAGGGCCTGTTCGCGGGTGGCGTTGTTCCGCTGCAGAAAGAGCGCGTCGGCGATGACGTAGCGGCGGCCATCTGCCGAATGCGGCGGCGCTCCGGCAGCCGTTCCGGGAACCCCGGCGACGGCCACGAGCAGGCAGGCGAGCGGCAGCAGCTTGGAACAATCCATATGACCTGTTTCTTCGGCACGACCGGCAGGGTGCATGAGAATCGTTGAACGTGCAGCCGAAACAGGGGAAACTGCGCGAAATAAGCCGAGTTTGCGGCCCCAGCGAACCATTGGGGTCCCCTGCGACGTACTATCCCCACAGACCCCCATTTCTCCCGGACGGTAGCGATCATGATGTTGAAGACCCTGTTTCGGCGGCGTCCGGCTCAATCGTGGGGGGGGCGCGGCCGCAGCCGGCGGCAGCGGAGCGCGAGGTGGGAGACGCTCGGCCTGGGCATTCAAGGGCACGAGTCGCTCGAGCAGCGGGCCCTGATGGCGGCCGATCTAGCCATCACGCTGAGCGACGGGCTCGACCATTATCTGCCCGGCTCGCAGACGGCCTACGTGCTGACGATCA
This sequence comes from Pirellulales bacterium, assembly GCA_049695995.1. Lineage (GTDB taxonomy): Bacteria > Planctomycetota > Planctomycetia > Pirellulales > UBA1268 > QWPN01. The sequence continues at coordinate 3,477 of JBAVTF010000119.1, forward strand.
CGAATAATGGCGACGCGACTGCGACCAAGGCTGCGCTCTCCGCGACGCTGCCAGCGGTGATCACGCAGTCAACGTGGACGGCTGCCTATGCAGGCGGCGGCACGGGGCCGGTCGTGGGCGCCGGCCCGATCAAAACCGACATCACGCTGCCCGCAGGCGCCAGAGCGACGTTCACGGTCCTCTCGACGGTGAGCCCGACGGCTACGGGCCCGCTGACTGCCACGGCCCAGGTCTCGCTGGGGGCGGTCGACAAGACAGCGACCGACACCAACGCCTTCGTGCCGCGGTCGCTGGCGATCGCAGCCGCCGCCGGCCCCACGAGCACGCCCCTCGTAAAGCTCGTCGATCCGACGACGGGCGCCACGCGAGTCGAACAGCTCGTCTTCGACAACACACTCAAGACGGGCGTGCAGGCCGTGCTCGGCGATCTTGACGGCGATGGCAAGCCCGAACTGATCGCGGCCACCAACCGCGGTCACGTCGGCGAGATTGCGGTCTTCACACAGAAGGTGGCCGATGACGGCAGCGTGACGCTCGTCCGCGACGACCGCTACTCGCTGCAACCCTTTGGCAGCGACTACCGCGACGGCATCACGCTCGCGGTGGGTGATTTCACGGGTGACGGCCGTGCCGATCTGGCTGTGGCCCGGGCCATCGGCGAGGGTGAGGTAAAACTCTACGAATCGACGCCGACGGCCGCCACGCCACTGACATTCCTGCGGTCGTTCACGCCGTTCCCCGGCGGCACGGCGGGCGTGTCGCTGGCGATCGCTGATTTCGGCACGTTTGCCGACGGCAAGGTCGTGGACGGCACGAAGCTCGACGGCAAGGCGGAAATCGTCGTCGCCAGCGGCCGCGGCCTCGCGCCGACGATCCAGATCCGGGATGCATCGGGCACCAGCGTGCCCGTGCTCGACACGATCACGCCGTTCACGAAGACGTTCACGGGCAGCTATGCCGTGACGACGGCCCGGATCAACAAGGATTCGATCCCAGACCTCATCGTCACGCCCACCCGTGGCGGGACATCGACCGTCGAGGTGTATGACGGCGCCGTCGCGACGGCTGCCAATGCGAAGCTTGCGACGTTCGCTGCGTTCGGCGATCTCGCGAGCCGCAACGCTCCTGTTTCGGTCGCAGTGGTTGATACTGACGGCGATGGCCGTGCGAATGCGGTCGTCGCGGCCCAATCCGCCCGCAACGCCGAAGCTTGGCGTCGGTTCGTCGTCGTGGATGCGACGACGGGCAACGGCATTTCGCTTCAGCGCGACACGACCGCGGCGCCGCTCAACGTTCGCGGCGTGCTCGCCAGCGACACCGCGCAACCGAACACCACGACGGTCACGACGTCCAGCGGCCTGCAGTACCGCGACCTCACCGTGGGCACGGGGTCCAAGCCGTCCTCTGCCACGGCGACGGTACGGGTCAACTACGAAGGCCGGTTGCTCGACGGCACGCGGTTCGACGGCAACAACGGAACTTCTTTCCAGCTGAACCGGGTCATCGCCGGCTGGACGGAGGGCCTGGCCTCGATGAAGGTCGGCGGCCGCCGGCAGCTGATCATCCCGGCGAATCTGGCCTACGGCGCGGCCGGCAGCCCGCCGAACATCCCGCCCAACGCCACGCTCGTTTTCGATGTCGAACTCCTCTCGACGACCTGACGCTGACCGGATTTCGCTGGCAGCGTGCGGCTTAATCGGGCCATTTTATCGGCATTTTGGGGGGGCATACCGCCGGCGCCGTCCTGCTGCTTGACGCCCCCCACCGGGCCGCCTAGGCTGCTTGCAACGCTGATGCAAAAGCGATGGCGACGCCATCGGGCATCGGCGTTGTGATTCAGGAACTGCTCGTGACCGCGTCTTGATCCCGGTGCGGAGCGGCCCGTAAGGGCTGTGCTTCGGAGGCCGCCTGAGCCTCGTGGATCAATTCTTCGCGCGTTCGCCCGTGTGGCTCTCGCAGGTGTTCGACCTGCCGCCGTCTTCCGACGGATGTGCCACGTGCCGGCCCGCGGCAGATCTCCAGCCACCGTTCCGTCTTGACGCGTTCGCAGCCTACTCTATAAATGCAATCATGTTGCAAGTGACAACAAAGTGCGATACAGGCCGCCACGCCCGCACCCGAGCCTTCACGCTCGTGGAACTGCTCGTCGTGATCGCAATCATCGCCACCCTGATCGGCCTCCTGTTGCCCGCGGTGCAATCCGCCCGCGCCGCCGCCCGCCGCACCCAGTGCGCGAGCAACATGCGGCAAGTGGGGCTTGGTGTCTTGATGTTTGCAGAAACCCATGGCGGCAAGTGGCCGGATACGACCCACACCGTGGAGCCGGACCCGGTTACTGGCGAGTTTCTTCAAGCCTGGATTTACACCGTGGGGCCATTTATTGAGAGCGTCGATGCCATTCGAATCTGCCCAGACGACCCACTGGCCGCAAAAAGGCTGCAGTCCAGACTGACCAGCTACACACTCAATGGCTGGCTCTCGAGCGAAGCCAAACCATCGTTCGACCGACTACGGAAAATCCAGGAGTCATCGAAGTCGATTATTGCCTTTGAATTGTCTGAGAAAAAAGGCTTTGACGACCCGTATGCGGACCACGTCCATTCTTTTGACTGGTTTTCCAATCCCCAGAAAACAAGCGGGAAGGTTTACCAAGGAGTGGCGAATGAGGTCGCTGTAGAGCGCCATTCCGCTGCCGCTCACTACCTTTACGCCGATGGTCACGTTGCGTTGATCGACGCGACCCAAATTCAGCAGTGGTGCCTGCCGCCTTGGACCACGCCCGAGTTTTCACGTCCTCGTTGATACATGATTGATTTTCGTTTTCAGCCTTCAGAACTCTCATGCAACGGAATTTAGAAATGGTGCTGCGGATCGTTGTCGCTTTTGGCATAAGTTCATGCGGGTTTCTGTCTTACTCCCAGGCAGGTCATTTCGACATCGTGCCATATGCGACCGGAACGGCAGCAGGATCGCAATTGCTGACAGGCGGCCATAACGACCTCGACAGCATTACATCACAGCTTGTCGAAGTATTTGGCTACGATTTTGGCGAAACGGATCCTTATTTCGCCGGCGATCCAGGCATCAACAATACTTCATCTTTTACGAACGGCGTCTTTCCGAATGATGGCAAGATGCCGGCTGGGACTTTGGTGCTTTCGATTTTTTCTGGCTCATATGGCCCTCTTCACTATTGGAATGGTGTCGGCGAACCACTGTTCTTGCCGGTATCCGATGGGACTGAGATTAACCTGAATCGAAATTCATCCAATTTGCGCGTCGGAGCAGCAACGGCATCAGGATCATTGAACGTCGCAACTGTGCCATCCGCCGGCGGCAGCGCCGGGAGGGTTCATGTGCATCTCACATCGAGCATTGGAACTGGGGGCAGTGGCTCCTCCTTCAACACACTGGGAGCTCCCGATGGGCTCTACGCGTTCGGCGCAACTCTTTCGGTGGGTGGGTTAACAAGCGATCCGATCTATTTTGTGTTCAACCAGGGAATGAGCGAAGCAGTCCACGACGATGGAATGGCCTTCTACCAAGCCCACGTCGTCCCCGAGCCGTCGAGCCTCGCGCTCGCCGGACTGGGCATGGCGGGGGCTTTAGCCGCCGGCTGGCGGCATCGCCGGCGGTCCGCAGCTCGGAATTCAGCGGGAGTTGGGACAGCCCGTTAATCCGGACTGACCCCTGCGGTTCCCCTGGCAGACACACAGACGACTTGTCGGCTGGCTGCCAGGAGGACCGCCGTGATCGCCATCGCCAAAAAGGCTGTTTCGCTCACCAAAGCCCGCACGTCAGCAGCCTCCGGTCGGATGTCCAAGCCGACCCGCACGGCCGCAGCCGACGCCGCCCAGCGGGAAGCTCTCACTTCCCAGAGGGAGGCACTCAAGGCCCGCCGGGCGCAGCTTTTCGACCGGCTCATCGAGTACATCCCCTGCCGACAGTTTCTCAAAGCCGACGCCGAGGCGCTGGCCTCGACGCCGCCGGCCGACGCGGCCGTGCCGCTCGAAACCCACGATCGTGAGCCTGCCCGGGGCGAAGGCCTCACTCCCTACCTCGCCAGCCTGTACCAGACGCGGCTGCTCACGAAGGATGAGGAGCAGTATTACTTTCGCCGCATGAACTGGCTGAAGTTCCGCGCTGCCACGACTCGCGGCCGCCTCGACAAAAAGCGGGCCACGCTTCGGCAGATCGAACAGATCGAGGGCTGGCTCACCGAGGCCGACACGGTGAAGGCCATCCTGATCACGTCGAATCTGCGGCTCGTCGTGTCGATCGCCAAGAAATTCATCGACGCCTCGTGGACGTTCGAGGAATTGGTGAGCGAGGGCAACGTCGCCCTGATGCGGGCCGTTGAGAAGTTCAACTTCGCGCTCGGCAATCGGTTCAGCACCTACGCCACCTACGCCATTCAGCGGCACTTCTATCGGATCTCGCACCGCGGCCGCCAGCAGCGGAAGCGGTTCGTCACCGATGACGAGGCGCTGAAGTCACGGGCCGAAGACCCCGACACGACTGAGTATCACTCCGCCGAGCAGATCGGCATGCTCAAACAACTGTTCTCGGGCTTCCTCGATGAGCTGGAGCCGCGGGAGCGGAAGATCATGGTGGCCCGGTTCGGATTCGACGGCAAGCCGCCGCGGACGTTCCGCGAGCTCGGTTCGCAAATGGGCGTGTGCAAGGAACGGATTCGGCAGATTCAGACCCGCGCCATGGAGAAGCTCCGCGAGATGGCGGCCGAGGCTCGACTCGAGCAGACTGTGGGCGACTGGCTGTGACGCAACGGGTGCTCGTGATCGGCGGGTCGGGAGGCATCGGCTCGGCTCTGGCAAGGCAGCTTGTGCAAGGCGGAGCCCAGGTGTTTCTTGCCGGCCGGGATCCGAGTCGGCTGGCGACCGTGGCCGATGAGCTCGGCATGCCGTGCGGCACGGTCGATGCGTCCGATCCCGATCAAGTCGATACGTGTGCCGATGCCGCCGCCTCGGCCCTCGGTGGACTTGACGGCATTGCCAACTGCGTCGGCTCACTGCTCCTCAAGCCGGCCCACCTCACGTCGACCGCCGACTGGCAGGCCACGCTGGCCGCAAATCTGTCGAGCGCCTTCGGCTGCGTGCGGGCAGCCGGCCGTCTCTTGAAGGGTGATGGCGGCTCGGTGGTGCTCGTGTCGAGCGCTGCGGCCCGAGTGGGGCTCGCCAACCACGAGGCAATTGCGGCGGCGAAGGCGGGGATCATCGGCCTCGTGCTCTCGGCTGCAGCCACCTACGCCAAGCAGAAGATTCGATTCAACGCCGTCGCTCCCGGCCTCACGCGGACGCCGCTCACAAAGGGCTTGGTGGCCAACGAGCTGGCCGAGAAGGCGTCAGTGGGCATGCACCCCCTCGGCCGGCTCGGCGAGCCGGAGGACGTGGCTCGGGCGATCGCGTTTCTCCTCGATCCGGCCCAGGGTTGGATCACGGGCCAGGTGCTCGGGGTGGACGGCGGCCTCGCGGACCTCCGCGGGCGGTAGCGGGCGTTGCCTGTTATCCTCTGGCTCCATGAACACACGCACTTCTTCCGCGCCGACGTTTCGGCTCTGGCTGATGATGGTTCTTGAGTTCGCGATCTGGGGCGCGTGGCTGCCCCTGATCTGGGGCTACATGGGCGCCGGCGTGGCCGATGGCGGCCTTGGCTTCAGCGACACCGAGATCGCCTGGGTGGGCAGTGCCTTCGCGATCGCCTCGATCATGGGGATCTTCTTCTCCAGCCAGTTCGCCGACCGCACGTTCGCGGCCGAGCGATTCATGGCCGTGAGCCACTTCGTGGGTGGCCTCGCAATCCTGGGCATGTATTGGGCCCGCGACTTCCGCACGTTCTTCAGCCTGATGCTCGTGCACGCTCTGCTCTACGTGCCCACGATCTCGGTGTCCAATTCGATCGCCTTCACCCATATGAAAAATGCCCAAAAGGAATTCGGGCTGGTGCGGATGGGAGGCACGATCGGCTGGATCCTTGCCGCCTGGCCGCTGTACTTCATTCTCCAAGGTAAGACCGGTGCTGAGGCCGTGGCCGCAAGCCGCAGCATCTTCCTCGTGGCGGGCGTCACGTCGCTCGCCCTCGCCGCCTACAGCCTCTTCCTGCCGCATACACCGCCGAAGCGGCCCATGCCCGGCGACAGCGGGTTCGCCTGGCTCAAGGCGACGAAGTTTCTCGCCCATCCCTATCTGCTCGTGCTCTTCATCGTCACGTTCATCGACGCCGTGATCCACAACGGCTACTTCGTGCTGGCGGGCGACTTTCTCAAGAGCCAGTCCGTCGGCATCAAGCCGGAGTGGATCATGCCCGTGATGAGCATCGGTCAGGTGGCCGAGATCCTCACGATGGCGGTACTCGGCACCGTGCTCGCCCGACTCGGCTGGAAGACGACGATGATCCTCGGCATCCTCGGCCACGCGGCCCGGTTCGCCGTCTTCGCGTTCTTTCCCCAGAGCCAGGCCGTGATCGTGGCCGTTCAGGTGCTCCATGGCATCTGCTACGCCTTCTTCTTCGCCACGCTCTACATCTTCATCGACGCCGCGTTCCCTAAGGATGTGCGGTCGAGCGCCCAGAGCCTGTTCAACCTGCTCGTGTTGGGCCTCGGCGACCTCGCCGCCAAGTGGCTCTTCATCCCGCTGCAAAGCCGGCTCACGACGGACGGTTCGGTCGATTACCGGCAGCTCTTCCTTGTGCCGACGTTCATGGCCCTGGCCGCCGCAGCCGTGCTCGCGATCGCCTTCTGGCCCCCCCGCTCCCTCGCCACCGCCGGCGAGGCCGAGGACGACCCCGAGACCGAGCCGGGCTTCGTGACGTGAGGGTAGTGGCTCGTTGTTCCCCGTAGGCCAGTCACTCCGTGACGGGCCTACGAGCAGCGATTTCGGCCTGCCCGCGGTCTTGCGGCCGGGCCCCCCACTCCCTACCTTCCCCGCCCGCCTGCATCAGGCGCTGCAGGCCGGATGACACCCAGGATGTCTTGCAGGGAGTTGCTGCGATGTCGATCACACTCGGGGAATTGGCGGTCCTCGTGGGAGGCAGGCTCACGGGTGACGGCGGCCTGTCGCTCACCGGCGCCGCGACGCTCGAAACGGCCTCGGCCACCGACATCACGCTCGTCGACAAGGCCGAGCGACTCCACCTCCTCGCCAAGAGCCGCGCCGGCGCCGCGATCGTGCCTGAGGGCACCGGCCCGCTCGACCGGCCGTCGATCGAGGTGGCCGATGTGCATGCCGCCTTCACCACCACGATCCTTCACTTTCATCCGCCACGGCAACAGGCGCGAAAGGGCGTGAGTCCGCAGGCTGCAGTCGATGCTTCGGCACGGATCGCCGCCGACGTCGAGATCCACGCCTTCGCCACGGTGGGGCCCGATGTGGAGATCGGCCCCGGAGCCACGATCCACTCCGGCGTATGCCTGATGGCGGGCACGCGGGTCGGCGCCGGCACCGAGATCTTTCCCAACGCCGTGCTCTACGAGAACACGCGGGTGGGCAGCCGCTGCATCATCCATGCCGGCGCCGTGCTCGGGGCCTACGGGTTCGGCTACAAGCCCACCGCCGACGGCTACCGGATCTCGGCCCAGCTCGGCTGGGTGGAGATCGCCGACGACGTGGAGATCGGCGCGGGCACGACGATCGACCGCGGCACGTACGGCCCGACGATGATCGGCGCCGGCACCAAGCTCGACAACCTCGTGATGATCGCGCACAACTGCCGGCTCGGCCGCCACAACATGATCTGCTCGCAGGTCGGCGTGGCCGGCAGCACGACCACCGGTGACTGGGTGGTGATGGCAGGCCAGGTGGGCGTCCGCGACCACGTGCACATCGGCGACAAGGCCGTGCTGGGCGCCCGCTCGGGCGTGTCGAACGACGTCGAGCCCGGCAAGACCGTGCTCGGCGAGCCGGCCATCGACCTCCGCGATCGCAAGCTGCAGCTCGCGACGATGAGCAAGCTCCCCGAGATGCGCAAAGATCTCAAGGATCTCGTGAATCGCGTTTCCATCCTCGAACAGAAAGACGCCACTTCCCGGGCCGCGTGAGACGACAGAGACGAAGACCATGACCACGCTCTCACTCGCCGGCGAAACCGTCGGCATCCTCGCCGGCTGGGGCCGGTATCCCGTCGTCGTCGCCGAAGCGATCCGTCGCCATGGCGGCCGCACGGCGATCCTCTCGATCCGCGACCACGCCGATGCGGCGCTGGAGCCCTTGGCCGATGCCTACGGCGACGTGGGTGTGGCCGAGATCGGCAAGGCGATCGACTTCTTTCGTAGCCACGGCGTCCGCCGCGCGACGATGGCGGGCAAGATCCACAAGACCACGCTCTTCGGCCGGGCGGCGTGGGTGCGAAACCTGCCCGACTGGGTGGGCCTGAAGACCTTCTGGCCCCACTTCGTGAGCCGCCGCCGCGACAACCGTGACGACTCGCTGCTCGGGGCGATCTCCGCCGCCTTCGATGCCCGCGGCGTGACGATCTGTCCGGCCACCGACTTCGCGCCCGAACTGCTCGCCAGTGAAGGGGTGCTCGCCGGCCGACCGCTCACCACGCGGCAGGAGGCCGACATCGCCTTCGGCTGGCGGCTGGCAAAGGAGCTCGGCCGGCTCGACATCGGCCAGACCGTCGTCGTAAAAAACCGGGCGCCACTCGCGCTTGAGGCGATCGAGGGCACCGACGCCTGCATCCGCCGCGCCGGGTCGCTCTGCCCGACCGGCGGGATGGTGGTGGTGAAGGTCGCCAAGCCGCAGCAGGACCTGCGATTCGACATGCCGACGATCGGCATCGGCACGCTCGATTCGCTCGCCGCGGCCGGTGCCACGGTGTTGGCGATCGAAGCGGGCCGCACGATCCTGGTCGATCGGCCGGCGCTCGCCTCGTGCGCCGAGCGACATGGCATCACGATCGCGAGCTTCTGCGATGCAGCCGGCCTGCCGGCCATCCCTGCGGCAGCCGCCTGACGCAGGATCGAAGTCCGGGATCCCCCGGCTTGCGCCTGGGGGCTTGTATTCCGTCACAGACAAGCCCTGAGCGCGAGCGAGGGGATCCCACGTTCCGCTACACTTCCACCATGCGGATCCTCATATCATTCGCGGTTCTCGTCGGCTCGCTCGCAGGCTCCGTTGCCCACGGTCAGGCCGTCTTCTCGCCTCCCGCGGTGCCGATCGATCTGGCGATCGACCGCGCCGAGCCAATCCCGCCCGCGCAGACGCACCACATGGGGCGTGAGATCGCGCAGACGATGCACTACACCGGCGCACCGTGGCTCGTGCGCGAGAGTCGCCAGCGTGAGGAAGACTGCCGGATGCTGCTCGAGGCGCTCGCCATCAAGCCCGGACAGACCGTCTGTGATCTCGGCTGCGGCAACGGCTTCTACACCGTCGAACTGGCCCGTCAGGTCGGCCCCCGGGGCACGGTCTATGCCGTCGACATCCAGCCCGAAATGCTGCGGATGCTTGCGGAGCGGGCGGCGACTGAGAACCTGCGGAACATCCGCCCGGTGCTGAGCACGCCGATCGACCCGCGGCTCCCCGCCGGCGCGGTCGACGTGGTGCTGTGCGTCGACGTCTACCACGAGTTCTCGCATCCCGAGGCCATGCTCGCTCGTATCCGCGAGAGCCTTGCCAAGGACGGTCGACTCGTGCTGGCCGAGTTTCGTGGCGAGGATCCGGCCGTGCCCATCAAGCCGCTGCACAAGATGACGAAGGCCCAGATTCGGGCCGAGCTGGAGCCCGCGGGCTTCGGACTGGAACGGGAATTCGACCGCCTCCCCTGGCAGCACCTGATGTTCTGGGGGGTGCGGCGGGACGCGGAACGACCCGAATAAACCAGTTTCCCAGCGAAATCCAGCCAGTTTCCGGAGGCGTGGGGTCGGCACCGGGGAAATTCCCGAAATCCCGGGGCCGGGACATTGCAACGACCCTCTGCAGCCACGATACTTTCGAGGGTCGAGGCGGGTCGGACACCTTCGTTGGTTTCACGCTTCTGAGACGATCGCAGGGCCGCAGATCATGGCCATTCGCCCAGTCAGCTTCCGCGCCAGTGAGTCCGCCGGACGTGATCCGCGCGGTGGCTCGCTCGATCCTGCGGTGGCCCTCGAAGACCGTGGCGTGAGTCTGCCACCTGCCGCTCAGGCATCGAACTGGGTGCTCGGCTCTGACGCTGCGATGCGGCGGATTGCGAAGTCGATCGAGCGGGCCGCCGAGGTCGAGTGCACCGTACTGGTAAGCGGCGAGACGGGCACGGGCAAAGAACTCTGGGCGCGGCTCCTGCATCGCAGCGGCCCACGTCGTTCCAAGGCTTTCATCCCCGTCAACTGCGCAGCGCTCACACCGACGCTTGCCGAGAGTCAGCTCTTCGGCCATGAGAAGGGAGCGTTCACCGGTGCTGCCGGTCGCTCGCTCGGCATCTTCCGCGCAGCCCAAGGCGGTGTGGTGTTCCTCGACGAGATCGGGGAAATGCCGCCCGAGCTGCAGCCCAAGCTCCTGCGGGTGCTCCAGCAGCGGGAGGTGATTCCCGTCGGTGCTACGGAGCCGGTGCCGATCGATGTGCAGATCGTGGCCGCCACCAATCGCGACCTCGAGCAGGAAGTGGAGAAAGGCGCGTTCCGCGAGGATCTCTACTACCGGCTCAACATGATCGAATTGCGGGTGCCTCCGCTCCGCGAGCGGAAGGAAGACATTCCGCTGTTCATCGAGTTCTTCGCCCAGAAGTTCTCCGACCGCTACCGGCTTCCCGTCTGGCAACCGACCGCCGATGCGCTCGCGGAATTCTGTGGGTTTCACTGGCCGGGCAACGTGCGGCAGCTCGAGCACGTGATCGAGCAGGCGTATGTGCTGCAGACCGAGCCGAAGGTGCCCGTGCGGTCGAATGCTCCGGCATCGTCGGGCAAGCTCCCCTGCCTCGATCTCGCCAAGCTGCGGGAGCAGGCCATCAAGGAGGCCCTCGAGATCACCCGCGGCCACAAGGCCAAGGCCGCGAAGCTGCTCGGCGTTCACGCCAACACGATGACCCGGCTGCTGAAGGACATCGGCGCTCCGGATGCCGAGAGCGGCGACGACGCCGAGTAGGAAGCCCTCAGGCGCAAGCCGGGGGGATTCTTCAACGCGGCAGCCGACAGGTTCCATCGTCGCAACTGCCGGCGATGCGGAAGCGATGGCGGGCCACGAACCGATAGGCCGCCGACCATAGTGGCAGGCTTCCCGGCACGTGCAACGGCACCGTGAGCGGCCACAGTAGCGGCAGTCGCCGCGACAGATACCGCACGGCCTCGACGCCACCCCGGGCATGCCCTTCGCGATCGACGACGTACATCTGCGCGTGCAGGTCGTCGGCCGACAGTTCCGGAAAATCCCGCGGCACGGCCGGATCATGCTGCGACACGAAGTCGAGGCTGCCCGCCAGATCGAGCCGCCGCAGCAGGCCGATCTGACTGCGACAAAACCGACAGTGCCCGTCGTAGATGACGGTGTCGCGACGCGGACGAGTGGCGGTGGTGATCATGCGGCTGCCCACTCGCATCCTAGCGCGGCTGCGTCGTCCGCACACTCCGAGACGGTCCGCCTAACCGTGGAACCGGGCCGGCGGCGCGGGTGACGCCCCCTTGGTCGCTGTGCAGAGGTGAAGGATCGTCACTGCGCCGGCAGAGAGGAGCGTCCACGGCGCCCAGTCCGGGGCGGTGAACTGCCGCGGCGTACCACGGCCGTCGATCGGCAGGATGATGGCCGAATCGATGAGCAGCATCTCGATGCCGACGAGCGTTGCGAAGATGCCGGACGCCAGAAACACACTCTTCCACATGGGACGCGAGACCGAACGATCGGGTAGGAGCGTAGGCCCACAGGCGAACTGCCGCGGCAGCCTATCCGCTCATTCGGCCATCAGCCTGCGCTGTCTGGAGGCCGCTGCCGCTGGAGAGGTCCGCGCGGGTTATGTCGATTGTCGCGGCCAGCCGGCCGCGCGGCTCTGGCTGGCTCAGGCCTCGGCCGAACCGGCCGCCGAATCGGATTCGGCCGCGGGCCGCGGCGGGCGACGGTCGGTGTCGGTGCCCGGCACGATCTGGGGCACGCCCATGGCGGCATCCACGATGGACTTTAACTCGGCGCCGTCGATCACCTCACACTCGATCAGTCGCCCCGTCACCGCCTCGAGGGCGGCGCGGCGTGCCTCGATGATTCGCCGCACTTTCTCCATCGAGGTATCGATGATCCGGCGCACCTCCTCGTCGATCTCGCGGGCCGTCTGTTCGCTGTGGCTGCGGGCGGCAGGCAGTTCGGGCCCCGCACCGGCAAGGAACGGCGACCGCGGGTTCTCGCGGTAGGTGACGCGTCCCAGGCGGCTCATGCCGTAGTCCATCACCATCGACCGCGCGATCTCACTGGCCCGCTCCAGGTCGTTCTGGGCACCGGTCGAGACATCGGCATACACCAGTTCCTCGGCGATCGTGCCGGCCAGAAGGACCTGGATCCGGCTCTCGAGCTCGCTCTGCGTGAGCAGGTAGCGGTCGTCCTCCGGCCGCTGCATCGTGTAGCCGAGGGCCGCGAGACCGCGGGGAATGATCGACACCTTGTGCACGGGATCGGTGTTGGGCAGCGAAAACGCCACGAGGGCATGGGCCGCCTCGTGATAGGCGACCCGCTTCTTTTCGTCCTCGTGGATCACCCGCTTCTTCTTCTCGAGCCCGGCCGTCACCCGCTCGACGCCCTCGTTGAACTCCTCCATGCCGACGGCAGTCTTATTGTTGCGGGCCGCGAGCAGCGCTGCCTCGTTGACGAGGTTGGCGAGATCCGCCCCCACGAAGCCAGACGTGATTCGGGCGATCTGCTCGACGTCGACGCTCGGATCGAGCTTCACGTTGGCGATGTGCACGCGGAGGATCGCCTCACGGCCGCGGACGTCGGGCCGATCCACGAGCACATGGCGGTCGAACCGGCCCGGCCGCAGGAGCGCTGGATCGAGTGTTTCCGGCCGATTGGTCGCCGCGAGCACGATCACGCCGCTATTGCTGCCAAAGCCGTCCATCTCCACGAGCAGCGCGTTCAGGGTCTGTTCTCGCTCGTCGTGGCCGCCGACGACGCTCGTGCCGCGGGTCTTGCCGAGCGCGTCGAGCTCGTCGATGAAGATGATGCATGGGGCCTTGGCCGCCGCCTGCTGAAACATGTCGCGAACCCGGGCGGCCCCCACGCCCACGAACATTTCCACGAAGTCGCTGCCCGACAGCCCGAAGAAGGGCACGCCGGCCTCGCCCGCGATCGCCTTGGCCAAGAGCGTCTTGCCCGTGCCCGGCGGCCCCACGAGCAGCACACCCTTGGGGATGTGGCCGCCGAGCGTCTGGTACTTCTCGGGGCTGCGGAGGAACTCGACGACCTCCCGCAGTTCCTCGACGGCCTCGTCGATCCCGGCGATGTCGTCGAACGTGATCCCCAGATCCTCCTGGGCATACATCTTGCCGCGGCTGCGGCCGAAGGCCATCGGGCTGCCTGCGCCGCCGAGCCGCCGCATCATCACGAACAGCAGCAGGCCGAACAGGCCGGTGAGCATGAGCATCGGCAGCCAGTTCCGCCACGGGCTCGGCGGATCCTCGTAGCGGAAGGGCACGCCGTGCTCCTTGAGCAGCTTCATCAGCTCCGACTCCGAGTTCTCGCTGGGGAGCTTGGCCGTGGTGAACCGCCGAACGACCGTGGGGCTGGCCCCGGGAGCGGACTCTCGATCATCCCTCTCGCTGCCGGCCTTGACCGGCTTGGGCTCGCGGATCTTTCCCGACACCTGAAACGCCCCGATCACCACGTCGTGGAGGTCGCTGTAGCTGGCCTCCGAGCGGCCCGACACGCCGTTTCGCTCGACGATCACCCAATGCTCGCCGGGAACTGCGTCAGCCGCGGCGATCAGTCGCTCCAGGTCGCTGTAGGGGAGCTCGAGATCAGGCGTCGTGCCGACCAGGCTGAGGGCGAAGAGGCTGGCCGCCCCAGCAGCGATCAGTGACCAGACCAGGTTCCCACCCAGCGCCGGCCGGCGGTCGCCCGGCCGCTTGGGGGTTTCGCGTCGTTTTGTCATCGGGTATCCGGGGGGTGCCGCAGGAAAAAACTCCGCAGCCATCAATCGTAAGTGCGGGCAGACCGCCCGACAAACGCCTGGCACGTCTCCCGACAAACGGGCGGCCAGCTGCCGGCCGCTGGCCTCCCGAAAGCCGATGTGGAAGTTGAACCCCCATTTTTTTAGACTTTTGTGGTTCGCCCCTCTCCATCCCACCGAGTCATCATGCCGTTCCGCCCCAGCGGTTCCGCCCCCGCGGGGCCAGCGACTTCGACCCGGCCGCCATGGGGCGGGCTCGCCGTCGCAGTCCTGGGGTCCACCGGCAGCATCGGCAAGAGCACGCTCGCCGTGATCGCGGCCTCGGGCGGACGGTTCGTGCCGCACCTGCTCGCAGCCCACCGGAGCGTCGGAGTCCTGCTCGAGCAGGCGCGGGAGTTTCGGCCGCGGTGGGTGGTCGTCACCGATCCCGCCGCCGCCGCCGAGATCGGTGCCGATAGCCTCCCGCCGGGGACGCAGCTTGCGGTGGGCGAAGAGGCGCTCGACGACCTCGTGGCAGCGCCGGTAGTCGATCGGGTCGTGTCGGCGATCGTCGGAGCCGCGGGCCTGCGGAGCACGTGGGCGGCCGTGTCGGCAGGCAAGACCGTGGCCCTGGCCAACAAGGAGACGCTCGTGATGGCCGGGCCGCTCGTCATGCGGCTGGCCGCCGATTCCGGGGCGACGATCCTCCCGGTCGACAGCGAACACTCCGCCATCCATCAGGCCCTCTGCTCGGGACGATCGACCGAGGTCGCCCGCATTCTGCTCACCGCCAGCGGGGGACCGTTTCGCACGCGATCTCGCGAGTCGCTCGCCACGGTGACGCCCGCCGAGGCGCTTCGGCATCCCACCTGGTCGATGGGACCGAAGATCACGGTCGACTCCGCCACGATGATGAACAAGGCGCTGGAGCTGATCGAGGCCCGCTGGCTCTTCGACGTGCCGGCCGACAAGTTGGGCGTGGTGGTGCATCCGCAGTCGATCGTGCACTCGCTCGTGGAGTTCGTCGACGCCTCGGTGATCGCGCAGCTCAGCCCGCCCGACATGCGGCTCCCGATTCAATACGCGCTGTCGTATCCCGAGCGGCTGCCGGGACCGGCGCGGCGAATGGACTTCACGCAGGCGTCGCGGCTCGACTTCGAGCCCCCGGATCTCGAGCGGTTCCCGGCCGTGCGGCTGGGATACGAAGCGGCGGCTCGTGGCGGCACGGCCGGCGCCGTGCTGAATGCCGCCAACGAGGAAGCCGTGCGCGGCTTCCTCGACGGCGTCATCGCGTTCACCGACATTGCAGATATTTGTGCGCGGCTGCTCGACGAGCATCCGCATCAGGCGGAGCCGACCCTCGACGAGGTGCTGCGGCTCGATGCCTGGGCCAGACAGGAGGTCGTTAAGTGGGCAATGGTCTGATCGGACTCGCTCCCTGCATCGCAGCGTCGTGGGTGGAATGGCTGTCCCAGCCCGCCAACTGGTGGGTCATCCTGCAGGTCGCCGGCGGCCTGGGGTTCGTGATCTTCGTGCACGAACTGGGCCACTTCCTCGTGGCCAAGGCCTGCGGCGTGAAGTGCGAGAAGTTCTATCTCGGCTTCGATGTTGGCGGCGCGAAGCTCTGCAGCTTCACGTGGGGTGAGACCGAGTATGGCATCGGCGCCCTGCCGCTCGGTGGCTACGTGAAGATGCTCGGCCAGGACGACAACCCCGCGGCGGCGGCGTCCGAGGCGGAGCGGGCCCGGCTCTCCGGCGACCTGCCTCCCGAACCGACGGCCGGCCCGCATCCGGCCTGGGACCCGCGCAGCTACCCCGCCCAGAGCGTGCCCAAGCGGATGGCGATCATTTCGGCCGGCGTGATCATGAACGTGATCTTTGCCGTTCTGCTGGCGTCGTGGGCCTTCGGCCTCGGTGTTCGCGAGATGACCTGCGAGGTGTCGAGCGTGCGGCCAGGCGGCGCCGCCTGGCGGGCCGGCCTCCGCACGGGCGACGAGATCACGGCGATCGGCGGCAGGAAGGATCCGATCTTCAACGATCTGCGCCACGGCGTCACCGTCGGCAGCGTGGCCAAGGGGATCGACTTCACGGTTCGGCGGCCCTCCGACGACACCACCCGCACCGTGCTGCTGAAGCCCGACACCGACCTCGGCGCCCCGACGATCGGCGTCACGAACCCGCTCTCGCTCACGCTGCCGGCCGACCTCCGCAAGGGGCTCGTCGGCGGTGCGGCCGACGCCGCGCCCGCGCTCGCAGGGGGCGACACGATCAAGGCGGTCGATGGCACGGCCGTGGCATCGTATGCCGAACTCATCGCCGCGCTCTCCCGGGCCACATCGAAGCCCGTGACACTCACCGTGGAACGACGCCCACAGGACGAGAAGGCGGTCGCCCAGACCGAAGCGATCTCGATCGAGCTGCCGCCGCAGCCGGTCCGTACGACCGGCCTCGTGATGACGCCACGGACGATCTCGGCCGTGCAGGCCGATTCACCGGCAGCCGCAGCCGGTCTGCAGGCCGGCGACCGCGTCGTGTCTGTGGATGGCGAACCGATCGGTGATCCACTCACGCTCGATGCACGGCTCGCCGCTCGCGCTGGCCAGACGGTCAGACTGACGATCGGCCGCGAGGGAGCCGCTGACCGCACCGTGGAGATCACGCCGCGGGATGTGACCTGGATCGACAACGAGGCGAACTGGCCGGCGAGCCCGGCCTCGATCAGCTCACTCGGCATCGTGCTGGTCGTCGACTCGGTCGTGGCTGCGGTCGAACCTGGCAGTCCGGCCGCCGCGGCTGGCATCGCGGTCGGCGACAAGGTGGTGCGGGCCCGGTTCATCGACCCCGACACCAAGCCGGAAGAGCCCGATGACGGTGTCGAGTTGTCGGAGCAGGCGCCCAACTGGGTGGCCGTCGCAGCCGTGCTCCAGCGGGTGCCGGCTGACACCATCCTCCGGCTCACCGTCGAGAGCGCGGCCGGCCGGCACGACGTTGATCTGGCGGCCGTTGCGGCAGCCGATCGGTTCGTCGTCGACCGCGGCCTCGTGTTCGACCCGATCTACAAGACCGTGCGGGCGGGCTCGGTGGGGGCGGCGCTGGCCCGCGGGAGCCGCAAGGCCATGGAGGATCTCTCGCTCGTCTCCAGCTTCCTCCAGAAGCTGACGAGTAACCAGATCAGCCCCCGGCTGCTGGGCGGTCCGATCGAAATCGCCAAGCAGGCCGGCCGGTCGGCCCAGGAGGGATTCGGACGGCTGCTCCTGTTTTTGACGATGCTGAGCGCGAATCTCGCGGTCGTGAATTTTCTGCCCATCCCCGTTCTCGACGGCGGGCATATGGTGTTCTTGTTGTACGAACTCATCCGTGGAAAGCCGCCGAGTGAGAACGTGGTGGCGGTGCTGTCGTACCTTGGCCTCGCCCTCATCCTCACGCTGATGATGTTCGTGTTCGGCCTCGACCTCGGACTCATTCCCCGCCGCTGATGTTTCCCGCCGCCGTACAGGCGATCGTGTTCGACGTGGTGGGCACGCTCGTCGAACCGGCGCCGACGGTGGCCGAGGCGTATCGGGTTGCGGCGCTGCGGCACGGGATCGATCACGACGTCACCGACATCGGCAGTCGGTTTCGGGCGGCCTGGCGAAGGCAGGAGGCGGTCGACGCGGCGGCCGTGCCCCCCTTCGCCACGAGCGGCACCCGCGAGCGGGAGCGGTGGCGGGCAATCGTGGCTGACGTGTTCGCCGCGACCCCGGCGAGCGATGCAATCTTCGATGATCTCTGGACCCACTTCGGTCGGCCCGACGCCTGGCGGCCGATTCCCGCAGGCCGCGAACTCGTGCGGGCCGCCCGGGATGCCGGGCTCACGGTGGCGCTGGCAAGCAATTTCGATGAGCGGCTGTTCGGCATCGCGACGGTGATCGAGCCCTTATCATGGGCCGATCATGTCTTCGCCTCGTCAGAACTCGGCTGGCGGAAACCCGCCCTGGAGTTCTTTCGCACGGTGGAACGACGGCTCGGCCACAGCCCGAATGAACTCGTGCTCGTAGGCGACGACGCAGAACTCGACATCGCCGCGGGCCGTCGCGCCGGCTGGCACGTGCTTCCGGTCGGCTAAGCGGTCAACGGCGCCGCGTGACTGCCGTGAGCAAGCCGCAGGCGGCCAGTGCCAGGCCGGCAGTGACAGCGAATGACAACGCCGGCCCGTGCGGCCCGCGGTCCCACAGCCAGCCGGCGATCAGTCCCGCCGGCAGGGCCATGATGCCCTGCACCAAGGCATACCAGCCGAAGGCGCCGCCGTGACGGCCGTCGGCCGCCAGCGCCGCCACGACGGCGCGTTCGGCCGGCTCGGCTATGCCGTAGGCGACCCCCACGAGCCCGAGCAAGGCGAGCACGGCCGGCAGGCTCGTCGTGAAAGCCAAGCCGGCGTAGGCCGCCGCGAACGTGAGCCAGCCGGCGGCCAGGGCCAGCCGTGGCGACACCGCATCGGCCATCCGCCCCGCTCGCGCCGCTGCGCCGCTCTTCGTCAGGCTCATGCCGAACCAGACGAGCGGAATGAGCGCTGCGGGCACGCCCATGTCTGCCGCCCGCAGGAGCAGAAACTGCTCGCTCGCCGCACCCAGCGCCCAGACGGCGACGCACACGAGCAAGAGCGCCTGCGAGCGGTTCAGGCCGGTCGAGATGGCAGTCGTCGGAGCCACGGGCGTTTGCCGCGGCGAATCATGCACGAACCGCCAGATCACAGCGAGCGTGGCGAGGCCCGGGAGCAGGGCGAGCAGGAACAGCCGGCGCTCCTGCCCGGGAAATACGAGCAGGAAGAGCATCGCCGCGAGTGGCCCGACGGCCGCGCCGGCATGGTCCATGGCACGGATGTGGCCGAACGCCGCGCCCCGCGTCTCGGGCGGAACCAGATCCGCCACGAGCGCATCACGGGGCGCCGACCTGATCCCCTTGCCGAAACGATCGGCCGCCCGCACGACGAGCGCGCCGAACGGGCTCGTGACGAGCCCCATCAGCGGCCGGATGACCGCCGACAGACCGTAGCCAACGAGCACGAGCGGCCGCCGACCGACCGCATCGGAGACGGCGCCACTCGGCAGCCGCACGACCGCCGCCACGGCATTGGCGACGCCATCGATGAGCCCGATCTCGACACTCGTGCCCCCGAGCCCCTTCACGAACCCTGGCAGCAGCGGATAGATCGCCTCACTTGAAAAGTCCGTGAGAAAGCTCGTCCAGCCCAATGCCCGCACCGCGGCGGGAGTCTGTTCCACCCCTCCGCGAGACACGGTGCCGAGCGGCTCATCAGTGGTGTGCATCACGTACCTCACGCACCTTCCACACAACCGTCATCACAACTCCACACATTCCGTGAGGGGTTGCCCCTGCCCCGAGAGCCGGCGTATGCCGCCGAGCGCAGCCAGGATGGCGGAG
>JBAVTF010000120.1:0-6069 GCA_049695995.1 Pirellulales bacterium
TCATGCCGGAGAACGCCGTCACCAGCGCAACGGCGTCGGACGGACCACCGTGCCCGTTGCCCGGCTTCCCAACTGCCTCCAGCTTCAACTTGAACAACTCGTCCCGGTAGGCCTCCCGCTCCCGCCACCGGGCATCCTGCTGCTCCTTCATGTCCCGCTTGATGTCCTGCAACTCCTGGCGGAGCGAGCCCACCGAATCGTTGTAGACCGGCGACGGGACTCCCCCGGGGTTCTGCATCGCCTTCGCAATCGCAATCGCCAGCTTCTCCGGGTCCACCATCGTTTCAACCCTCCAGTCCTCGGGCGGGCTCTTGCCCGGAAGGACGCAGTTGATCCGGTCCAGCAACTTCCCCGTCATGGCGGAGTAGACCTCGACGTGCCACTTCCCACCGAACGGGATGTACCGCTCCGGCATCGACGCCCACGACACAAGTACGTCCTCCAGATACCCCCGGGGGACGTTCCGTCCGTACTGCGCTTCCCAGACCCGCAGGCTCACCCGCACGTCGTCCGGGTACTGCGACAGGAATTGACGCGCGACCGACCCCTCTCCCCCACCGTGCTTCACGCCCTCGATCGGCTCGGCGTCCTGCTCGATGTAGTCCGAACCGGCCTCGCCAGGAACCCGACCGTCCGACGGCTCGTCCCCTGTCCGCTGGGTCGCACGAGGAAGCAGGTCCGGCAGGAAGTTGCCACCCCCAGGCTGCGGGCTCGGGAACCCCACCGGATAGCCGACCGCTGCTGAACTTGGCGCAGGAGAACGCACGGGCTCGTCCAGGGCGTCGTCGTCCCCGTCCTCTCCCTCCACGTCGTCCTCGTCCTCCAGCGGTGCTGGGGGCCGTCCACGACGCCTCCGTGGGGCCTCGACAGGCTCCGCCGCCGGAACGCCCTCGACGCCTCCCTCCGGCGTCCCGGGCCCGGTCTCAGCTTCCCTTCGCCTGCGTCCCATGCTCCCGCTCCCACGCGATCCGCATCGCAGCCGTCGGACTCAGGTAGGCGACCAGATGCGCCAGACCAAGACCGGCGACCGGAACGAACACCCAGAACGAGACCTCGCGCACGATCGGAGCGCACTCCATCCAGGCCCGCATCCCGCCCGCAACGATCAACCCGCTCCAGCCCCACGGGCACCGGAAGCAGGACAGCATCCGGCCCAGAAGCCCACCGCGCGCCACGATCGCCGCCCGGCACCGCTTCGCCCAGCCGTCACGGTGCCCCGACTCCGACATCAGGTACGCGACACCGGCCGTCAGCAGCGCCCAGGCGCAGAGGTAGATCACGCCTTCTTCCCCGTCATGCGAGCGGCCCACTCCTTCGCTCGCCTCCACCACCCGTCGCGGAAACGGTGCAGCCCGCAGGAGTAGTTGACCTGCACCCACATCTTCTTGACCGTGCAGCCACCGAACTCCGCCTCCACGCACTCCTTGCTTATCGCCCCGATCCGCTGCGCGAACGCAAGATGCGCCGCCCGGTCCTGCCACTCGTGCGTGTCCTTCTGCGGAAACCACAGGTGCTTGCACGAAATGCACGGCTTGAGAGCCTGCATTTTCTTCTGGTAGACCTCCATCGGGGACAGCGAGACCACCACCCGGCCCCTCATCCCGGCTGGCTTGCCGTCCGGTGTTTTCGGCGTGACGGCACTCTCGCCGGACGTGTCGCCCTTCTCGACCAACGACATCGGGACGCAGACCTGCTCGACCTCGATCGCGCCCTTCTTCTCCCCGTCCTCGACCTTCGCGATCTCGTCGCGGATGATCTTCTCCGCATCGTGGGCGTCCGTCCCTGGTTTCACAGCGCACGTCCTTTCGCCACGGGCAACATCCTCTCCTGTTCCGCGAGCCGCTGCAGCGCGACCTCGACGACGTGACCCAGGCCAAGCTGGTATCGGAAGCCTACGGGCAGGCCCGCGACCGCTCGCTTCTCGGACTCGTCGCGAATCAGAAGGATCAGGTTGTACGCCTTCCGGCTGATCTTGATCGACTTGTCGCAGTAGTTGGCCCCGGGTCCAGTAGAGTCTGGTCGCGCCATGTGGAGGAAGGTATCGGGGCGTGGAGCCTATGTCAAGAGGCGTAGAGGGGGCGTGGATCCCAGCGGTCAGGTCTCTGGCCGGATGGACGCTACTTGAGGACGAGCGCGAGGATCATCACGGCGGCGGCGGCGGTCCCAAGGTAGAAGATCGGGTGGCAACCCTTGCACTCCGGGCAGACCGTCGGCGGGCAGTTGGGGTTCGTCTGCCGCAGCGCCCGCAGCGTCCGCAAGCTGTAGCCCGGCATCGTGTTGGGGATGCCCGGGCGCTCCTCGACCGGAACGGAACCGGGGCTCGCGAGTCCGCGCAAGCTGTAGCCCGGTGCCGTGTTGGGGATGCCCGGACGCTCCTGCACGGGGACCGACCCCGGAGAGCCCAGGCCGCGCAGCGACGAGCAGCCCACCCGACCGCCGGTCGGTCCGTAGCAGCCGCGTCCGCCGCGCAACGACGACTGCGGGCTGCCGCCACCGTAGCTTCCGCTCGGGGCACCACCGACGATGATCAGATCGCCGGGCGGCGGAGGCCGCATGCCCCAGTCCGCGAAGCTGTGCGAGTACACCGAACCCGAATGCGCCGCCCCGATCATGTCCAGCAGGTTCATCTTTCGCCTCCCTACCGCTTCTTCGACTTCCAGAGGATCACGCCCAGACCCAGGAGCGCAGCGCCGCCCAGAACCCACGGCCACACGCTCCCCTTCTTCTCGGTCCCGTTCCCGTTCCCGTTCCCGTTCGTCGGGGGAAGCAACGGGGGCGGCACGGTCGGGTCCACGCCCGGGTTCGTCCGGTCGTAGGCGCGGTAGTCGGCCCATGCCCGCTGCAACTCCTCGACCTCGGCATCGCTGAACCCGTCCGCGTTCAGGCACGCCTTGCAAATGCGCGGCCCGCCGTTCCGCACGTCCGTCCCCAGGCCGGAAGCGCCGACGCAGCCGTCCTGCGACTCGCGGTACTCCGCGTAGCCCCAGAAGGCGTAGTTGGTATTCCCGCCCCAGATGCCGTCCGCCCGACCCAGCGGGTAGTAGTGCGCCACCGGGGTCGCATCCTCGATGTCCGGCTGCAGCAGGTTGTACTTCCGCTGGAACTTCTTGACGGCTTCGCTCACGTCCCCGTAGGCACCCAGGCCACGAAGGCCGCGAATCGAACCCAGGTCCGTTCCGCCTCCGCCGCCGATCATCCCGCCTCCGCCGCCATCGCCGCGCCCCGAACCCGGGAAGCTCATGGACTGCGCCGCGATCATTTCCAACAGGCCGTACTGCACGAACATCTGCGCCCTCCTACTTCCTCGTCAGCAACCATAGCACGAGGACGGCTGCCCCCGCGATGCCGACACCGATCGCCACCTTCGTTGCGGTGGACATCCCCTCCGGTTTCGGAGGCTCCGTCCCGCCCACGAGTGCCTGCTCGTGGAACGCCGTCGCGGCCCCGACCGCATCCGCCTGACCAACGGCGCGGATGATGTAGTCCGGGTAGCTGGGATTCGTCATGTTCGCGGGCTGCAGCCACTCGACCGCCCATTGGCCCTTCGTGACCTTGAGGACGCGAGTCGAGCCGTCCGTGTCCGTGAACTCCCCGCCGATCATGTACTGCAGCGGTCCTTCGCCTGGAAGCACCTTGGCGAGCGCATCCTGCATCAGCGTGAACCACGCACCCTCGCTCGCGACGTAGACCTGCGACCCGGCATGGACCACGATCCCCGATCCGACCGGCATCGTGCGGAACGTGTCCGGCCCGGTCGCCTCGTTGAACAGTTGCGGCGTTTCCCTGCTCGGCAGGTCGAGGTCCAGCGGACCCGACAGCCCACGACGAACGCTGGCCGCTCCCACCACTTCCATCAGGCCGAACTGCATCACGTCACCGCTTCTTCCAGATCAGGTAGGCGAGGATGCTGACGCCTGCTGCGGCAGCGATCACCGTCGCAGCAACCTGCACCTTCGCCCACGTCTGCACCGTCTTGTACTTGGACGAGGCTCGACGGATTCCGACTTCGATCCCGTCCGCAATCGCCGCCTCCATTTCGCGGCGGATCTTGTCGAGTACGTCCTGCGGCACGTCAATGTCGTACCCCGACAGGCCGCTCGACTGCGCCACCGGACCGTGCGCGGCGAAGCGCAACGAACGCCCCAGCCCCTCCAGCGTTGCCGCGTAGGGCATCGGGCTCGTGCTGGAACGCGACTCGCTCACGCTACCTCCGGCCCTTCCTCGCCATCCACATCAGACCGCTGACGCCGACCAGCCCCACGACCAGCCCGCCCACCATGCTCGGGCGCGGAAGCGCCGCGTAGCTCGTGGCCCCGGACTCCATCGCGTTGATGTAGCGCCCGATCAGGTGGATCAGGTCCCAGTACGCGCCCTCCTGCGCCTGGATCTGCGCCATCGCGTCCGTCTTGGGGATCCCGATGCACGTCCAGAACGAGTCGCCGTCGGCCAGCATGCGGTGCGCGTAGTTGGAAACGATCTTCGCCGCCGCCCCCGGGTTCTTGCCCCACTCCTCGGGGAAAGCGATGCTCTCCCCGCCACCACCGGGACCGACCGGCGTCCACGTCGCGTTGCCGATCTTCGCGAACACGTCCGCGTGGAACTCCGGCGTCCACGACTCGCGCTCGGTCAGACCCATCGCGGCCGAAAGGCACTTGAGGAACTTCCGGCCATCCGCCGGGAGCTTGATCCCCGACAAGCCGTTGAAACCCGTCGGCGCGTTCGACCAGCAGTCCTGGGAGGCCGGGTCCGGCACGCCGGGAAATCCCGCGTAGCAGTCGCCGCGCAGGCCGCGCAACATGCGCCTGTTCAGGTAGCGGTTCCTCAACCCACCGCGCGTCGGACCACAGTTGCAGCCCATCGTCAGCCTCCCTTCACCCGGCGCACGAGGTTGGACTTCTCGTCCTGCTCTTTCCGCCGCGCCTTCTCCGCCTCGGCCCTCCGCTTCTCGGGCACCAGCAGCCACATGATGCCACCGATCGCGAGGCCCAGGACGCCGACCTTGAGACCGTTCCCGATCTGGTTCGTGATGCTGCAGTCCATCGATCACCCTCCCGTCAGCAGGAGAAGCACATGTCCACCCAGACCGGCTTCTGGGACTCCACCGCTCGCTCCGCCAGCATCGCCATCCCGGCCGCCATCATCGAAGCCGGAGTCTCGGCCTTCTTCGACGGCTTCTCCGGCTCATTCTTCGGCTCGGGCTTCGGCTCCATCTGCGGCTGGGACTGCGGCTCCGCCGGAGCGGCTTCCGGCCGCTTGCCGTACAGGAACACGTCGTCCCAGCCCAGGCTCACCGTCAGCCCCCCATCCCGCGCTTGAGGCCAAGGTAGCCGACCCCGATGCCGACCACGCCACCGATCACGTCCGCGACCGGCGTGTCGAGCAGGTCGCATTGTCCCGCCTTCGTCATCATGTCGAACCAGCGGTTGACCGAATCCCGGCACGCCTGATCCCCGGTGGGACACGCGGCGAGCGCCTCGGCCCGCTTCTTCGCCATCGAGATCATCCACTCCGATTCCTGCGCCGCACGCTCGGAAGGGCTCGCCAGGAACTTGTCGTACAGGATGTTCGCCGCGACGTACCCGCCGAACACGAGCAGCACCTTCCCGACCTTCGCCGCGAACAACGCAAGGTCGTCCCACGGCATCGGCGTCTTGCGGGCAGCCTCCGTTGCTGCGGCCGGAACTCCGTCCGGCACCGGAGGCGTGACGCTCCCGGGACGCCGGGCCGACAACCCGCGCAGGCCGGGCAGCGGAAGCCCTCCGTCCGTCGGGGTCGTCGGACCATCGAACACCTCGGGCGGCATGCCCGGGTCCGTATCCACGACATCGAACGCCGCAGCCATCTGGTCCGCAACGACCGTCAGCCAGGACATCTTCGTCGAGCGCGAGGCGAGGTCGTCGATCGCATCCGTGATCTCGTTGTACTCCATCACCAGCGCGTCGTACCACAACGCCATCTGCTGCCAGACTTCGGGGTCCCAGTCCCCGTCCGTCGGGTAGGGGTTCATCAGCAGACCGGCCCGGTACAACGAAGCCAGGGAGTCGTTCCAGTCTCGGACCGCACGCATCA
>JBAVTF010000121.1:0-9388 GCA_049695995.1 Pirellulales bacterium
GGGGGCTGGCAGATCGAGGCCGATCTCGGGGCGGCCGACGACGAGCCGCTCGCCCGCCGGATCCACGCGCAGCTTCCGGATCGTGAACTCGCGCGGCCGCGGATCGATCGCCAACTGCTCGACGACCTGGCCGCTGCCACCGGTGGCCAGACGCGGTTTCTTCACGACAGCGGCTGGACGCCCGACGCGTCCCGTGCGCTCGCCGCAGCACTACCCGATCGGTCGCGCCGCGAGTACGAGGCCGGGGCCGCCGACGCGATCTTCAAGCAGCGGCTCAACGGCCTGCTCGTCGCGGTCGTCACGGGACTCTTGTGCGGCGAATGGATTCTCCGCCGCCTCGTGAAACTCGCCTAACCACGGGTCGCTCCATGACATCCACCATCCTCGACGCACCGCCGCCGCTCGACGCAGCCCCGGCGTCACCTGCGGCCGAGCCCCTGCGACGGCTGCTCGCCGCGGTGCGGCGTCGGGCCCGTGGCTGGATCTGGGTGGAGTCGATCGGCTGGCTCGCGTTCGCCACCGCGGCGATGTTCTGGACAACCCTGGCCCTCGACTGGAGCATCGAGCCGCCGGGCTGGGTGCGGCTCGCGATGCTGGCGGTCGGTGGCAGCCTGGTGCTCTGGATTCTGGCCACGAAGCTCGTGGGACGGCTGCTCACGCCGCTCTCCGATGCCGCGCTCGCGGTCGTGGTCGAACGCGGCCATCCCGCCTGCCGCGACAGCCTTTCCACCGCCATCGAACTGGCCGATCGACCGCGGGCCGACGTTGACCCCGACCTCGTGCGACGCACCACGGCCGACGCCGTGGCGATGCTCGACGAGATCCGCCCCGCGGCGCTCTTTCGGCGGCGGCAGCTGGTGATGCTGGCGATCGGAGGCGTGGCGGCGGTCGCCACCGTCGTGGGACTCGTGGCCGTCCGGCCGGCCGTCGGCTCCCTCTGGGCGCGACGGATGCTCGGCCTCACGGATGCGGCCTGGCCACGACGCGTACAGCTCGAGGTCGAAGGCTTTCCTGGTGGCGTGCGAACGGTGGCCCGGGGCACCGATGTCGACGTCATCGCGCACGTGCGGGCCGACGGCGGACTGCCGACCGTCGTCGAGTTGCGGACGAGGTCCCCGGACGGCTGGCGTACGGAGCGGATGGGATCTCGCGGGGCAGTTGACGGCGACACCGGTTCGTTCGGCCATGTCCTCCGCGGCGTCGTGGCCGACACTGATCTCGAGGTTCGCGGCGGCGACGCTCGGCTCGGGGGGCTGCGACTGCGAGTCGTCGAACCACCCGACCTCGCCGACATCCGGATCGACTATCAGCCTCCGGCCTATCTCGGCGGCGGCGAACGGCAGGCAGCCTCGGCCCGGCTCGTGCGGCTGCCGCGCGGCTCGCGGGTGCGGCTGACGTGCACGGCCTCCAAGCCGTTGTCGGCCGCCCGCCTCACGCTGACTCCAGCGGGCTCGTCTCCGGCAGCCCCGCAGACGCTCGCCGCCTTCGAGGCCGACGCCGCGTCCGACCGCCGCGTCCTCGCCGCCGAGATCGACGTCCTCGACGCCGATGCCGGCGTCGAACTGGCCCTCGTCGATACCGAAGGACTCGCGAATCGGGAGCCGATCCGGCTCGTGCTGACGGCGGCCGCCGATGCCCCGCCACAGATCGGCCTCGCGATCGCCGGTGCGTCGCTGGCCGTTACCCCCCAGGCTCGGCTGCCGCTCGAGGGCACGCTGAGTGACGACCATGGCCTCGCCGCTGCGGCGGTGGTGCTGGTGCGCGACACCGATCAGGTCGCTGTCAGGCTGCCGATCGACCGTGTCCGTGGCGGTCTGGCGGTCGCCGAATTCCCGGCTGATGCGCCGGAGGTCGTGTCGCTGGCCCCGCTCGGCCTGAAGGCCGGTGAAAAACTAAAGCTGACGGTAGAGGCCCGCGATGGCTGCGGTCTTGCCGACGGCCCCAATGTCGGTCGCAGTGAGACCTGGCCGCTCGAGGTCGTCACTCCCGAAGCCCTGCGAGCCCTGCTCGAAGCCCGCGAGATCATGCTGCGACGACGGTTCGAGACCGTGATCGGCGACCTCGGACAGGCCCGCGACATCCTCGCCTCGCCGCCGCGTGATCGCGCCGGTGACGGCGACGATGGGCCGACATCACCAGCGGCGAACCCCGCCGCCCGCTGCGGCGAGGCGGCCGCCCGCTCCGCCGGCGAGACGGGTGAGATCGCCGCCGCGTTTCGTGGGATTCGTCGCGAGCTCGACATCAATGGCGTGCTGACGCCCGAGCTCGAGGCACGACTCTCGGGGCAGATCGCCGCGCCGCTCGAGCGGCTGTCGGCCACCGACCTGCCGGCGGTCATGCGGGCGTGCCAGGCAGCTGCGGCAGCCGGCGGGCAGCCTTCCGCGCAGCTCGTGCAGCAGGTCGATGCGGTGCTGACCAGCATGCGTGCCGTGCTCGACACGATGCTGGAACTCGAGTCGTTCAACGAGCTGGTCGAGCGGCTGCGGGCGGTGATCCGCACCCAGGAGGAGATTCGCGCCGCCACGCTCGAGCAGCAGAAGAAACGCGGTCGCCAGGCGCTGGAGGGACCATGAGCACGCTCTTCGTTCGCACATCCACCTCTTTGATTCTTGTGCGGCTCAGCGTGGCAGTGCTGCTCGTCGGCGGCAACGCGGGGCTCGTGGCAGCGGCCGAGCCGCCGGCGCGGCTGGCGGAACGCGAACGGGAGCTCGTGCGGCAATATGCGGAGCTGGAGCTTTCGTTCCTCAGACTCGCCGACCTGCTCGACGCCTCAGATCCCCGTCGCGCAGCTGCGCTGCGGTCGGCCTGCGAGATGGCCCGGAGCGAGCAGGTGTCCGATCGGCTGGCCACGATCGTCGAACTGCTGCAGCAGGGCCAGTTGCTCAAGGCCGGCACGACACAGCAGCAGGCGATCGATCAGCTGCAATCGCTGCTCGATCGCCTCGCCGCGGGCGCTGAGCCGCAGCGGCCCGGCGATACGACCCGCGAGGTGCGGGCGTTTTTGGGCCGGCTGTCGAAGGCGATTGCACGGCAGCGGGAGATCGCTGACGCCACGGAGTCGGGCCGCGGTGACGACGATCTGGCCGCGCGGCAGGACGCGCTCGCGAAGGAGTCTCGCGGACTGGCCGATGACCTCGGCCGCTTTGCCGACCGGATGGCGGCCGGCACGCCGACCGATGACAGGCCGACCGAAAACACGCCACCCGGCGCACCACCGCCCGACACGAGTCCGGCCGATGCCCCTCCTGCGGATGGCGGACAGCAGGGAGAACGGAACGGGAATCCGGGCTCCGAAGCCACACCGCCACAGTCCGCGGCCGATGATGGGCCGGCCGGAGGCGAGCCACCTGCTGATGCCGAACCGGAGGGTGACGACGAGGCCGCGCGGGCGAAGCGGTCACGGCGGCGACTGATCGCGGCGCAGCAGCGGATGGATGCCGCGCGGAAGCAGCTCGAGCAGGCCAACCGCGGCGATTCGCGCCGCGAGCAGGACAGGGCCCTCGAGGAGCTCGAGAACGCGCGGGCCGAACTCGAGGAGATTCTCCGGCAGGTTCGCGAGGAGGAGGTGGAGCGGCTGCTGGTGCAGCTCGAAGCACGGGTTCGGGAGATGCTGCGGGCAGAACGCGGCGTGCAGTCGGCGGCCGACGCACTGGCTGCGAGAGCGTCGATCGGCCGGGAACGAGAGCTGGCCGCCGCCAAGCTGGGCCGAGATCAGGAGGCCGTCGGCGCTGCGGCGACGAAGGCACTCGCGCTGATTCGTGATGACGGCACGGCGGTCGCAATCCCGCAGGCGCTCGAGCAGATCCGCGACGACGCCCAGCAGGCGGCCACCCGGCTCACGCGTGGCGACGTCGGCGGCACGACCCGCGGCATCGTGGGCGATCTGGTGTCCGGGCTGGAGGAAATGCTGGCCGCGCTTGAGAAGGCCCAGCGTGACCGGCAGGAGCAGGAGAAGCAGGCGAAGTCGTTCGGCGGCAGCCCACCGCAGCCGGGCGATCAGCCGCTCGTCGACGCGCTGGCCGAGCTGAAGATGATCCGCTCGCTCCAGTTACGGGTGAACGGCCGCACCCAGCGGTTCGCAGCCCTGCTCGGCGAGGGCGTCGAGCAGGCCGACGAGCCCGAACTCCGCCAGGCCCTCGAACGCCTGGCGGCCCGCCAGCGGCTGATCGAGCAGGCCGCCCACGATATCGTCTCCGGCCGCACCGAATAGGCCGTGGAAGCGCCTGGTGGGGTATCATGTGAAGGTCATTCACCCGGAACTGGGCCCGTGGCCATGTTGCAGCGGCTGCTGATCGTGACCTGCGCGAGTCTCTTCGCCGGCGGCGTGCCGGCGATGGCGGTGGCGATGAACGCAGCGGCTGCTGCGGTCGATGACGAACTGGCTCGGGAACCATCGTGGGCGGCGCCGACTCGCGCGGTGGTTCGCGATCGCACCGCCGCCTGGCTGGCCGCTCGCGGCGATACTGGCTCGGCCGCCATCGAGGCGTGGGACGATGCGGCCGAGCCGCTCGACGCGGTGGTCGCCGTCATCCGCCGCGCAGATCCGCGGGCGGCCGCGGTCGATGCCGCCACACCTGATCCCGGTGCTGCCTGGCTTGATGGTTCCGACGTCGACTCCTTCGAGCGAGATACCCTGCGGCTGTGGATGGCCCGCGAGCTCGTGCGCCGCGACCGCTTCGACGAGGCGCTGCCGCTGCTGGCCGGCCTCGACCTGGCGACGAGCGTCGATCCCGCGACGCTCCTCTTCCATCGCGCAGCCTGCCAGCACTGGCTGCTTGATACCGAGGCGGCGGTCGATTCGCTCGACCAGCTGCTGGAGCGAGCCGGTACGATTCCCGTGCGTTACGAGCGCGTCGCGAGGCTCCTGCGGGCCGACATCGCAGGCCTGGAAGAAGGCTCACTCGACCACATCGCTCGCCGGATGCGGGATATCACCCGCCGGCTCGATCTGGGCCGCGCTGGCCCGCGCACGCGGCAGGTGCAGGAGGGCGTGGTCGCATCGCTCGACCGCTTGATCAAGGAACTCGAAGACCAGCAGCAGCAAGGGTCGTCCGGGGCAGCCGGCGCCGGAGGGGGCGCGGCCGGTGGCCAGGGGGGCGCTGCCACGCCGATGGACGACAGTCGATTGGCCGGCGGTCAAGGCAAGGGAGAGGTGCAGGCCCGCGACGTCGGCTCTGGCGACGGCTGGGGCAACCTGCCGCCGCACGCCCGCGAGGCCGCGCTCCAGCAGATCAGCCGCGAGTTTCCGCCGCACTACCGCGAGGCGATCGAGCTCTATTTCAAGCGGCTCGCTGCCGGCTCCGAGGAGCGCTGACCGCCATGCCGCGCTGGCTCGTCATCCTGCTCGCCTGCGGCTGCCTCACCGCGATTCCGGCTCGGGCCGCAGGACCGCGGGCTCGCGTGGAGCGGAGCGACGGGTCGATGACCGAGGGCTCGCTCGTCGCGATCGACGCCAATGACGTGCGGCTCCAGGCAGTGAGCGGAGACACGACGCTCCCCGTGACAGCCATCCGTCGCGTCGTGGTCGTGAACGAAGCGGCCGTAAAGCGTCGGCTGGCTCCAGTCACGGTGACGACGACTACCGGCAGCCAGATCAGCGGCGACGAATTCACGTGGACGGGTGACGTGGCTGCGGTCATCCGCGGAGAGGAACGGATCGAGCTGCCGATCGGCCTCGTGCAGCTCGTCGCGTGGCGGCGACCCGAGGATGCCGATGGCGACCCCGCCTGGATCACAGCGGTGCCCGAGCAGCCCGAGTCGGATCTCGTGATCGTGGGGGGCGGCCCCGAGGCCGAGTGCGTGGCCTGTGCGATCACCGCGGTGTCCGCCGAGAGCGTGACCGTCGTGCTGGAGGGCGAGACAATCCCCGTGAAGCGGACGAGGGTCGCTGGGCTGCGCTGGCTCCGGCCGCCAGCCGCCCCCCAGGGACGGATCGGCGTGGCCACCGCCGCTGGCCGGTTCGCCGCGGCCAGCGTGACCTTGTCGCCCGCGGACGGACTCGTGCTCGATGGCCGTGTGCGGATGCCGGTGGCCTGGCTCGAGTCGATCGATTACGCCGCCGACCGCACGGTGCGGCTGGCGGAATTGGATGCCGAGCGGATGGACGTGGAGCCGTTCTTCGGCGGCCTGCGCGGCGTCGAAGGACTGGCCGGTTTCTTCGCGCCGCGGGTCGTGAAGGCACCGGCAGGCGAATCGTCGGCCCTGCTCCTGCGGCCCCGCACGGTGGGCGTATGGCGAGTACCCACCGACAGCCGTCGGTTTCTCGGTACGATCTGCGCGGCAGGCGCAGCGGCGCCACGCGCTGAGGTCGTGATCGACATCGACGGCCGTGAGGTCTTCCGCGGCACAGTCACCACCGCCGCGCCGGCTCCTGCAGGTCTACCGATCGACCTCGACGTGGCGGGCGGCCGCCGCCTCACACTCACAATCGACTTCGCAGACGGCGGCCCTGGCGGCCCGCTTCGTCTCGACGACGCGCGCTTCGAGAAGTGATGCCGGCGACCTCCTCCCGCTGCTGCCTCGCCATCGCCATCATGGGTGCGGCGATCCTGCTGCGCGACCCCGTCACCGCCGCCGACGTCGAGCCGGCTGTGCTGCAGGCCGAGGCCGCACGGGTCGAGGTGATCCGGGCCGCATCGCAGTGCGCCGTGTCGATCTTCGCCGGTGACGCCGGCGGCGGATCGGGCGTGCTGGTCAGCCCCGATGGCTATGCCCTCACCAACTTTCACGTCGTCGAGCCGGCCGGTCCGGCGATGCGGTGCGGCCTGAACGACGGCCGTCTCTACGACGCGGTGCTCGTGGGCCTCGACCCGACCGGCGACGTCGCCCTGGTGCGGCTGCTCGGACGCGACGACTTTCCGCATGCCACGCCGGCCGATAGCGACCGCGTACAGCCGGGGGACTTCTGCTTCGCAGCCGGCAATCCGTTCCTGTTGGCCACCGACCTCCAGCCATCGATCAGCGTCGGCATCGTCTCGGGTGTGCACCGCTACCAGTTTCCCGCCGGCACGATCCTCGAGTATGCCGATTGCATCCAGGTGGATGCCGCGATCAACCCGGGCAACTCCGGCGGCGGGCTGTTCGACGAGGCCGGCCGCCTCATCGGGGTGAACGGTCGCGCCTCGTTCGAGAAGCGGGGCCGGGTGAACGTCGGCGTGGGCTACGCGATCTCGATGAACCAACTGCGGAACTTCTTCGGGCTGCTCAAGGGGGGCCGGCTCGTCGACCATGCCACGCTCGGCGCGACCGTGTCATCGAGCGCCGACGGCCGCGTGCTCGTGTCGGACATCCTGCAATCGTCTGACGCCTGGCGGCGCGGGCTGCGGTACGACGACGAGATCGTGGCCCTCGCAGGCCGCCCGGTCCGCACCGTCAACGCCTTCAAGAACGTGCTCGGCACGCTGCCGGCAGGCTGGCGGGTGCCGCTCGCCTACCGGCGGGCCGGCCGGCGGCATGAGATCGTCGTGCGACTGGCGGCCGTACACTCGCCCGCCGCGCTGGCGGCCCTCGTCAGCGGCGAGCCGGAGCCGCCCCACCCCGGCGAGAAGGACGACGCCCCACGCGTGCCTGCGGACCGCCGCGCACGGCCAGATGCCGCGCGGCTGCCGGAGTCGGTCCGCGGGCTCTACGATCCTCGCCCCGGGTTCGTCAACTTCCACTTCAACACACTGGAGCGCGACCGCGTAGCCGACGCCATCGCGAAGAGCCGCGCGGCCACGACGCCTGCGGCGTGGGAGTTCGCCGGAGCTCGGGTGGAAGGAGGCCGGTTTCAACTGCGGCTCGCCGACGACGACGCGGCAATCGACCTCCCCACGGGCACGTCGCGGATCGATCCCGCCGGCGATCTCGCGGCGGATGCCTCGCCACCGGGGAGCGGAGGCCTGCTCGCGGCGCTCGCCATCTGGAGGCAGCTGGTGCAATCGGGTCCGACGTCCGTCGGCGGCACGACCTACTGGGGTACGGCGCCGCGGGATCCGCAGACGTTCACGGCTGGCTTCGCCGCGGAACTGGTCGACGTGCTGGAGGTGGCCGTCTCAGGCATGACGGCCCAGGTCGCCGTCGATGCCGCCGGCGTTGTCACGCAGGTGGAACTCTGGCGGGACGCCGACGCCGAGCCGTGCCTCGTGCGGTTCGGACAGCCGCATCCCGAAGACCCGCGCGGCCTGCCGACGCGGTTCGACGTGAGCCGAGGCGATGAGGTCTTCGGCACGTTCGTCGTCGAGCCCGCCGCCCCGGCCCCGGGGGAACAGCCATGACCATACGCGTCTGGAACGCCACGTGGATTCACGGCCTCGTCTGCCTGATCGTGGGCGGCTGGGTCGGGCTGACCAGCGCTGCGGGCACGCCCCAGGAGACGATCAGCTCCGCGGCCCGCAAGGTGGTGAAGCTCTACGGCGCGGGGGGCCTGCGGGGCCTCGAGGCCTATCAGTCAGGCATCATCGTCTCACCCGACGGCACGATCCTCACCGTGATGAGCACGGTGCTCGACACCGACGAGATCGACTGTGTGCTCGACGACGGCAGCCGCCATCGCGCGACGCTGAAGGGAGTCGATCCGCAACGCGAGCTGGCAGTGCTTTCCATCGACGCGGCCGATCTGCCCGCGTTCGCCCTCGAGCCCGCCGGCACGGTCGCGGTCGGCACCCGCGTGATCGCGCTGTCGAACCTCTTCGGCGTGGCCGTGGGTGACGAGCGGGTGAGCGCCCAGCGCGGAGTAGTGTCGGCCGTGGTTCCGCTCGAGGCCCGCCGTGGCGCCGCCGAGGCGCCGTTTACCGGCGACGTCTACGTGCTCGACTGCACGACGAACAACCCGGGCGCCCCCGGCGGTGCGGTCGTCGATTCGCAGGGCCGGCTCGTCGGCATGCTCGGCAAGGAACTGCGGTCGACGTCGACCGGCATCTGGCTCAACTACGCCTTGCCGGCGGCCGAGCTCGACCGCGGGGCCCGCGCCATCGCGGCCGGCACGACGGCGCCGGCCACCGCCGACGCCCCGGCCTTCGATCCCCGGCTGTGCGGCCTCGTGCTCGTGCCCGATCTCCTCGACAAGACGCCGCCTTTCATCGAAGCGGTGCTGCCCGGCTCCGCAGCGGCGACGGCCGGCCTGCAGCCCGACGACCTCGTGATCGCAGTCGCCGGCCGCGCCGTGGCGTCGCGGGCCGCGGTCGAGCGGGAGTTGGGCCGGCTTGCGACCGGCGATCCCGTGCGGCTCGCGGTGATTCGTGGCGGCCGGATCGTGGAGTGCGATCTCGGCCCGCGGCCCCAAGCCAAGGAGCAGCCCACGCCATGAGTGGTCGAAGGCACCGCCCGACGGCCCTCATCGGCTCGGGGTCGGTACAAGTCTCGTCGCGGTGGACCTCGAAGACTCGGTCCAATGCTCCTCGAGCTTGCA
>JBAVTF010000122.1:0-8316 GCA_049695995.1 Pirellulales bacterium
GGCGGCGGCGGCTCATGGCGATGGCGCCGATCGCGTGCTCGAGGCCAGGGTTGCCGCCCGCAACGTCGCCGCCGTGCAGGCCACGGCCGGTGCGGAGGCTACCGAGCGGCCGCTGCGGTGGAGCGAGCCATTGACGGGCTGGGTGCGGGGCCGCCGCAGCAGCGGCCGCGGCGCGCGGCTCACCGTGGAAGATGCCCGGATCACGTCAGGCGCCTGCGAGCTGTCGGCTGCGGGCACAGCCGAGGCAGCGACGCTGCAGTGGACGCTCGACTTCGACCGGCTCGTGGCCGACGTGAACGACGTGCTCGATCTCGAGGGCGTCGAACTCGCCGGCACGTCCCGCGGTCGGATCGACATCACTGGTGGCCGTCGCGACGAGCCCACGACGGTGAAGGCCACCGCCAGCCTCCGCGATTTCGTCTGGGCGTTGCCCGGCCGGCCCGTCTGGCGCGACAAGGAAGTCGATCTCGAAGTCGAGGCCGACGGCCGACTCGCCGCGGGCGCGGCGGTCATCGAGGGAGCGCATGCGGTCGTCACGGCAGCGGACGATCGGTTCGAGGCCACACTCACCGGCGGTGTGATCGTCGACGTGATCTCGGCGGCGACGGGCGGTGTCGGCCCATGGGTGCGGCCGCTCCCCGACGCCGCGGGCATCGCCGCCGACTGTTCGCTCGCGGGGGATCTTGGCCGCTGGCATGCCCGAGCGGCCGGCTGGCTGCCGGCGGCTGGCGTCGACCTCGAGCTCGCAGGTCGCATCGATGCCTCGGCCGCCATTGCTGCCCGCGGGGCCGCCTGGCAGATCACCCGCGCCGGGGGCGAGGTCGAAAAATTGTCCGTCACGCTCGGCGACCACACGATTGCGGAGCCACGGGTCGTGGCCACCGTCGCCGGACTCGTCGATCCCGCCCAGGGCCGGATCGACATTTCATCGGCGGAGGTGCTCACGGCAACCCTCTCGCTGCGGTCAGGGGGCCTGTCATGGCTGCCGCCGCCGGTTGACGCTGAGACTTCTGGCATGGCTACCGTGCTCGATCGCGTACGTGGCCGCGTGCAATGGCAGGCCGAGGTGGGTAGGCTCGCGCGGTGGCTGCCGCCGGCATCACTCGCTGAGCTCTCTGCATCCGGTCGGGCCTGGGGCACGCTCGAGATCGCCGAGGTGCAGCAGGGTGTCAACCTGCTGCTCGAAGCGGTGGGCAGCCAACTGGCGCTCGCCCGCGATGATGGCCCGCATGAGATCTGGAGCGAGCCACGGGCAGCGGTCGCGCTGGAAGTGATGCGGCCCCGCGGCGACGCGGGCGATGTCGTCATGGTCGAGCGGGTGGCGATCGAGTCGTCCACGCTCACGGCTGCAGCCCGCGGCAGCGTGAACGAGTGGGCGACGCGGCGGCTCGTCGCTCTCGATGGCATGGTGAACTGGAACTGGGAGCAGCTCTCGCGGCTGGCCTCGCCTTGGACTCGCGGCCAGGTGCGGCTCGCGGGCACCGGCGACCGACCGTTCACGTTCCGCGGCCCACTCGGGACCCTGCCTCAGGCAGCCGTCGCAGCGGCGGCCAGCGCCGACGTGGTGCCGTTGCCCGCCGACTGGCTGGCGGCAACCCGGGGGCGCGATCCTGATGCGATCGAACGGCAGGCGCGGATCACGCGGCCGGTGACGGCGAGCGTCCGTCCGGCCGATGAGTTCGCCGATCGCTTCCGCAGCCTCGCGGTCGATACGTCCGTCGCCTGGCAGGCCGCCGACGTGGCCGGCTTTGCCGTTGCGGCGGGCGAGATGCCGGTGCGGCTCTTCGAAGGCCAGCTTGCCTTGGGTCCATTCGATATCGGCGTGGCGGGTGGCCGCGTCCGCGGCAGCCCATGGCTGCGGCTCGTCGGCACGCCTCGCGAACTCGTCGTGCCCC
Source organism: Pirellulales bacterium (assembly GCA_049695995.1). Classification (GTDB taxonomy): domain Bacteria; phylum Planctomycetota; class Planctomycetia; order Pirellulales; family UBA1268; genus QWPN01. The sequence goes on from JBAVTF010000122.1 coordinate 1,896, forward strand.
CGGGTCGGATCATCGAGCGGGTAAACATCGGCGGGCCGCATGCCGACGCGATCGTGAAGCTGCTCTCGCCGCTGCTCGGCACCCGCACGCAGACCGAAGGCTTCGCGACCGTCGATCTGGCGGGCGCGCGGCTCCCGCTCGCCGCGCCGCTCACCGGTGAACTCGCCGGTCAGGTGATCCTCGAGCAGTTCGAGGTCACGCCCCATCCCTCGGCGCAGCCGCTGGTGAACCTGCTCGTGAAGCTGCAGTCGGCCGTCGATCCGCGGTTCGCCTTCGGCGACAAGGCGGTGCTCCTGCGGGTGCGGCCGGAGCCAGTGCGGATCCGGCTGGCGGACCGCCGGTTCTGGCATGAAGGGCTCGTGATGGACGCGGGTCAGTTCGTGGTCAAGTCGCAGGGGAGTGTCGGTGCCGACGGCACGCTGGCGATGACGGTGGAGGTGGCCCTCCGCGGCGACGCGGTGGGCAACACGCCGGTCATCGCGCAGCTCGTCAGGACGCCGCTCGTGATTCCGCTCAAGGGCACGGTGGAGCGACCGCAGTTCGACGCCCGCGCGCTGGAGATGATCCTCGGGCGGATCGTCGAGAACACGGCCCAAGCAGTGATCACCGACGGCCTCGGCCGCGGGCTCGAGGCCCTCTTCGGCAACCCACAGCCCCCCGCCAGCCAGCAGCCCCTCATCCTGCCGCCACGTTGATGCCGCGATCGTGTCGCAGCCGCCGATCCATGCCCGTGATGAGCCGCACGAGCTGCCGACGGTAGCTGAAGTGCTCGACTTCGAGCCGGTGCCGCGGGGAGTCGACGTAGCCGATGCCGGTGCGGACGTCCCGCTGACGTTGCGCGTAGAGCCAGGCTGCTGCCCGGGGCGACCTGCGGGCGGCCACCGCCATCTGGGCGACGAGCCGCGATTGCAGATCGGTGAGGCCCCACTGGCCGCTGTCGGGCTGGATGAGGCCGACGACTGCGATGTCGTCGCGGTGCCGAGGGATCGCATTGAGGAACAGATCGGGAAGCCCGTCGGCAGTGGCTGCGCCGAGCAGTCGGGCGTCGATGAAAGGGAGCGTCGCATGGTAGCCCGTGGCACAGATCACGATGTCGAACGTGCGACGCGTGCCGTCGGCGAACACGGCGCCGTCGCCATCGAACGCGTTAACGTCGCCGGCCGGGGTGATGGCCCCGGCAGCGATCTGCGTGAGGATTTCGGAATTGATGATCGGGTGCGTTTCCCACAGCTTATGGTCGGGGCGGGGTAGGCCGTGCCGCCAGGGGAGGCCGATCGTGCGGTCGATCGCCCGCAGGCTCACGAGTCGCCGCAGCCAGAGCGGCGCCGACATCTTGAGGAGTCGTTCGTTCCGCAGGTCGGCGGGGCGGCCGAAGATCTCGCGGGGCACGACGTAGTAGCCACGCCGGGTGGAGTGGGTGGTGGCGGCGGCATGACGCGAGCACTCGACGGCGATGTCGCAGCCGGAGTTGCCGCCGCCGATCACGAGCACCCGTCGGCCGGCCAGCGCGACCGGCACCGTGGGCGACTTGTAGTCGGCCGCATGGAGGAGCGTGCCGATGAACCGGCCGGGGATCTCGGGCCAACGGGGCACGTGGTTGTGGCCGCTGGCGACCACGACGCCGGCGAAGCGGCGGGCCGGCTGGCTCGCGATCGTCAGTTCCCAGCCGGAGCCCGGAGGCCCGAGCGGTTCGATCGACTCGACGGTCGTGCCGCAGTGAATGTGCGGCATGAGTCCGAAATGCTCGGCATAGCCTTCGAGGTAGGTGAGGCACTGACGGTGATCGGGATAGGAGGGCCAGTCCCGCGGCATCGGGAAGTCGGTGAGCTCCGTCAGCCGCCGTGAACTGATGAGTCGCGTCGAGGCGAAGACGCGGGAGGTTCCGGAACCGAACCGCCAGTTGCCCCCGATGGCTGGTTCGCGTTCCAACGCTTCGGCGGTGATGCCCGCGACGCGGAGCTGCTTGAGCGCGGCCAGGCCCGAGGGGCCAGTGCCGATCACGCACCAGGGCAAGTCGTCAGTCGCGGTGGGCATGGCGAATGACCGCGTCAGCGAGTGTCGTGAGATCATCGCCCGAATGGTGCCAGCAGACGCTGGCCCGCACGAGGCTCCTCCCGTGGGGCACGCTCGGCGGCCGGATCGCCGGCACGAAGAACCCGGCAGCTGCGAGGGCAGCGGAGAGTGCGACGGCCGCTTCGGGCGCCCCCGCCACGATCGGCACGATCTGCGCATCGGCGCCGCCGATGTCGAGGCTGGCGGCCCGCAGCCGCTCGCGAAATGCGGCTCCCCGCGCGGTGAGTTCCGCGCGGCGGTGTGGTTCGGCCGTAACGAGTTCGATGGCCTTGGTCGCCGCGGCGGCGATGGCTGGAGGATGGGCGGTCGAAAAAATCCAGGCCCGGGCTGCATGCCGCAGCCAGTGGATGAACGTGGCGGAGCCCGCGACGAACCCGCCGGCCGCGCCGAGGGCCTTCGAGAGCGTGCCCACCCGCACGTGCACGCCCGCCTCGCATTTCGTGGCTTCGACGAGGCCGCTCCCGCGGTCACCAAACACGCCGGTGGCATGAGCCTCGTCCACGAGGAGCATCGCACGGTGGCGGTCGGCGACATCACAGAGATCGGCGAGCGGTGCTCGGGTGCCGTCCATCGAGAAGAGCGTATCGGTGACGATGAGCCGGCGGCGGGACTGCGGATGCGCCGTGAGCAGCGCTTCGAGCGAGGCCACGTCGCGGTGGGGATAGATGCCGACCTCGGCCCGGGAGAGGCGGCAGCCGTCGATGATGCTCGCGTGATTGCGTGCGTCGCTGGCGATGAAGTCGCCGGGGCCGACCAGGGCGGCGATCGTGGCGGTGTTGGCGGCAAAGCCGCTGGGGAAGACGAGAGATGCCTCCACGCCGAGGAGATCGGCAATCGCCCGTTCGAGCCGCTCGTGGGCTCCCGAGTGGCCGCTCACCAGGGGGCTCGCCCCGGCGCCGAAGCCCTCGGCGCAGGCCCCCTTGGAGGCTGCCTTCGTCAGCCGCACATCGCCGGCATAGCCGAGGTAGTCGTTGGAGCCGAAGTTGACGAGCGTGCGGCCGTCGAGCGTGACCTCCCGACCCTGGCGGCCCTGTCGTACCCGCGCCGGCCGTTCGAGCCCTGCTGCGCGGATTGTGTCGAGCTCCGCCTCGACCCAGGCGAGCGCGGCGGGCAAGGCAGCAGCTGGAGCAGGGCGGGCGCGGGTGGGTGAGTCGAGGCGGCAGGGCATCCCACCAGTATGCCCGATCGGTTCAGGCCCGCGCCGCTGGTTGAAATCCCGATTCTATTCCGTCGCGAGCCAGGAGGCGGCGCCGCCATGCCCTGCGCGGAGGCCGGCATGTCGGACCGCAGGCTGGCCGCCATTCGTCGGTCCGGGCCCCCGACGACTGCCGGCCTGGTTCAACTGCGGCCGAACACGCGGGCGAAGGCGAGCGACTCGCGGCCGTCGACGACGATCGTCTTCGATCCGCGCAACGAGTTGGCCGACCCGGGCTTCGGCAGCCGCAGGCTCGCGGCATTGCCCGCCAGATCCCGGATCGAGCCCCCGTCGAGGTCCAGACTGCCGGTCGTCACCACGTCGAGGTGCCTGGCGAAATCCCCCCGTTTCACGGTGAATCGGAAGGTCAGCGTCGACGTGCCGCTGCCCGCCACGTACCTCGCCGTCCGGGACGTGTTCGTGTTCATCCGCAGCACGGGTACTCCGGATACGAACACGGCCTCGGTGAAGGCCACCTGGATATCGACAATCTGTCCGACCCGATAGGTGCCATCCGCCAACGAGGATGTCACCCGCTCCACGACCGGCGCGGTCGTGTCGATGGTCACTCGATACGCCTGCGAGAACGGACCTGGAATACCGGTCTCACCGAGAGCCACCGCGGTGAAGGTGTTGGTGGACCCTGCGGCCAGATGAGGCACGACGAATGTCCAACGCCCGTTCTTCTGCGTGTCGACCGTTCCGATCTGCACCCCTCCGTCGCGAATCACCACGGTGCGGCCTGGCTCGGCTACCGGCGTCGCTGTTTCTGAGATGCGCGGCATGCGATGCATTCAGTCGTCGACTGTGTCACGTCGCTCTTTAGGCTGTCGTGGTCGCTCGCCGAAACTGGCCGTCACGCCATCCGTGACGATCGTGCGAATGACACGAAAGCCGCCGTCAAAAAAATCGGGGCGTTCCGGCGCGATCGACTGCCGATTGGCGCACCGACCCTCGAATGCGTCGAAGTTCCAGCTCCCGCCCCGCACGACGCGCAGCGGCGAGCCGGACGGACTGCGAACGGGATCGACACCGCCAGGAAGTGACTTTTCGTAGCCGTCGAGGCACCACTCCCACACGTTCCCGTGCATGTCGTACAGCCCGAATGCGTTGGCCTGCTTTCGTGCCACCTGCTTCGCGGCCCGCAGGGCATTGTGCTCGAAGAAACCGGTCGCCCAGCCGTAGTCGATGTAGAGTTGCTCGTTGTCGCCGAAGCAGAAGGCCGCCGCCGACCCAGCCCGGCACGCATACTCCCATTCGGCTTCGGATGGCAGGGAGTACGAAACCCCGAGGGGCAACTGTCCGGCTTGACGTTCGCGTTCAGTGAGCCGCCGACAGAAGGCCAGCGCCGCATCCCATGTGATGTACGTGGCTGGCTGCTCGGATGCCTCGACCGACATGGGTTTGTCCTTCCACGGTTCCGTGCCCATCAGCTCCTGCCATTGTCCCTGGGTGACTTCCGTCTGCCCCAGCAGAAATGGTCGTGACAGAGTCACCTTCACATGCTCCTCATCAGGGCCGCGCCTGGCCTCGCCGGCCGGGCTGCCCATCCAAAATGACCCGGCCGGAACGAGCACGAGCTGCATACCCAGGGAGTTTGTGGCGATGTCGCCCGCCCAGTGCGGCTCGAACCACGGCTCGCTCCCGGGCCGGGGCGGCTGCTGGCCCGTCTGAGCTGACCGCTTCTTCGCCAATGCGGCATCGAGTGGATCGGACAACGCTCCGGCGATCTTCGTGTAGATCCAGGCTGCGTGAATACGGGCCTGATCCGCGTGCAACGCCGACGCACCGTACTCCTCCGTCGAAAACTCCCACCACGTGCCCGCCAGGCCAAACGCCGCCTGCGGATCCAGGTCCCGCGCCTGGAGCAGCGCCAACTCGGCGCGGGCGATGCCTCCGGCGGGCGTGTCGTCCTTCGACAAGAACGCCAGACCGTCGCTCCAGCGGCCCTTGATGAAGCAGAGATGTCGGCCGATCGTGATCGCCGCCTTGGCATCGTCCGGATCTTCTTGGAGGTGGGCCTTCGCCTTGAGGTAGGCCGCGGCGAGCTTGCGCTCGCTCTTGATGTCCTTCCGCAGGCTGATGACTTCGGCCGTGGGATTCGTCTTCTCCTCGATCGACCGATCCCCAGCCTGTGGGCCTGCCTGCCGCTGCTCCCGCAGCAGCGCCTTCGCGGCCTGGTCTGCCAGATACACCGCATCATCGGCGGCCTCAAAATCCTCAGCGTCGAGAGCCATGCGGGCCGTCGCCATGGCGATCCGGAAGTATTCCGCATCGAGCGCGGAGCGTGACTTGGCGATCCGGCGCAGGAGACCCAGGCGTTCCGCGAGCAGGTTGATGGCGAACTGCGCCGCCCGCTCGTTCAGCAACTGGAAGACGCGATCATGGGCAGCCTGTTCGAACGCCACGCTCTCGGCCGACACGAGCAGCGCGTATTTTTTGACTGGATCCGCTGTGTGCTCCGCCGCCGCGAGCATTGTGTTGATCGGATCCTCAGCCACGCCGGCCCCATCGACCCCTCCGTCGTGGTACGCTTCGCGGATGATCGGAAGCAGTTCGGCCACCTGCGATTCATCAGGAACTGGCCGCTGGAGGGCGTAGCGGCGGGCGACGGCCGCCGACTCGACCGGAGCGGCCGCGGCCTCGATGGCCGGGGACGGTTGCTGCTTATTTGCCTGGCCAGCGGCGGCCGTGCCGTGGCCCAGAATGGCGACGAGACACACGATGACCCGGACGTCGATGCGGGCCTCAGACAGAGCTGAACGGCATGAAACGAACCAACCGCAGAGGGTGCTCATGGCGGAGAAACCCCAGGACTCCTTGATGGAGCCGAGGGCTCGTGGGGTGTGCTGCACCGGTCGACGTGCGGGGGAGCCGCAATTGCAGGTCGTCGAATCGATGACGGAAAGGCGGGATCGATGGTTCCGGTCGAGCCGGAAGCGGGATGCCGGGCGGCATCCCCTCCATTGACGGAATTATCCTAACCCACGTCGCCCCAACCGCCAAGGCCGCCCCGAACCATCAAAACATGAACCCGCCGAAGATGCCGAAGGGGATCACCGGCTGCCGCCGCTGCGCGTCTGCAAAGGGGGGCGAGCCTCCGCCCTGGCGATACGGAGAATGCGCGGGGGCGGCCCGGGCCCGTGCCGCGGC
>JBAVTF010000123.1:0-4699 GCA_049695995.1 Pirellulales bacterium
TCGGTTCGGGGCTGCCCGTACCCCGTCGCCGGACGCTCGCTTCGAACATCCTGTTCTTCGCTCGCTCGATGGCGGCCGCGCTCCGGCATCCTGCCTGCGCTTGCCGCCAAACGCCGGCTCCCGGGGCGTGGGCAGCCCTGAGCCGGCGCACCACCCGTCAGTTGGCTCAGAACCGCCAGATGGCGTCGCAGCCGGCGTAGAACTGGCCCAGCTGGTCGCCCGCGGTGTTGATGCCCTGGCCGACGCCACTGCCGTAGGGACGCTTCGTCACGCCGGCGTTGGGGGTGAACCAGTCGTACCGCAGTTCCGGCCGGAACACCCAGTTCCGATTCGGCCGGTAATTGAGCCCCCAGGTGAGTTCCCAGAAGTTGCCCGCGAAGCCCGAGGAGTAGAAGCCCGGGTTGCCCGCCTCGCTCAGGTTGCGAATCGGGATGGTGACGAGGTAGCCGTTGTTGTCGCGGAAGTACTCGAGCCGCACGCCGCCGGCCCACCGGTCGTTGAACCGCCAGAAGAGGTACTGATTGAAGGAGTACCACTGGGCGAGGCCGCCGGGCTGACCGACGTTGCCCGGGGGCACGCCCGCGTTGAACTGCCAGGCGGCGTCGTGCTCGAACACATACGTGAGCTGCTCGGTCAGGACCGCCGTGAAGACGGTGGTGATGAGCGACCGGTTGCCAACGAGCGAACCGTCGGCAGGGGAGGGACCAAGCGGCGACACCTCGTTGCCGGAGGTGGTCGAGATGGCGAGCGTCCGGCTCTTGTCGTCGTTGGCGAGCACAACGCCGCCGAGAAAGCCGGCAGTGCTGCCGGCCCCGGGCGCCTCCGGATTCACGATCGCCCATCGTCCGGCCGTCGGCATCGGGTCGGTGAAATTGTTCCAGCCCGTGTGGATACCGGCGTAGACCGTGAGCCACTCGGAAGGCGTCCACGAGCCGAGCATGCCGGTGAACGTGAACGGGGAATACTGCATCGAAAAGGCATGGGAATAGAAGAAGTTGCCGATGGCCGGTACCTGCTCGAAGCCGAAGATGCCGTAGAAGTGCCCGAACCGCAGCGTCATATCGCCGCGAGCGACATCGGCATAGAGCTGCGGCAACGCGAGGCCGTAGTCCTTCGTGAAGGCCCACGAGGCAACGTTCTCGATGCCATACCGCTGGAATGAATAGGCGTCGAGGCCGCGGGCCGTCGTGAAGATCGAGTCGGTGCCGAGCAGGAGATCGACGCGGCCTCCCCAGTCCCAGTCGCCGGAATCGGCGTCGGCCACCCGCTCCGTCGCGAGATAGCACTGATTGACCTGCCCCTGCCAGTTGCGGTCGGGAAACGTGATCGGGCCGTTGAACGGGCTGCCCCAGTTGTTGCCGCCGATGCCGGCATCGATCCAGCCGAACGTGGCAAATCCCCGGTCGGCGAACACGGGCAGGGATATCCGCGGCGGCGGCGGTCCGGCCGGATTCTCCCAGGCGAGGCGAGTGGCGACCGGCGGCACGTCCGAGTCGGGAGCCGCCGGCGGCTGCCCGAACCCCGGCCGGACGACTGTCATCGCCGTCAGGAGCACGGCCGTGGCGAGCGTCGCAGTCCGTGGCCGGCCTCCCGCTGCCTTCATGTCGGCTTCCTGCCCTCAGGCTTCCCCACGACTCGCGGCCACCGCCGTCGGAAAGATCGTTCTACCGATCCGCGTCCCGTGACACCGGCCGGCCTGCTCGATACGCCTGCCCAAGCCTCCGCAGGTCCGCCCGCCCCCGCATTTACAGTCTGGAGCCACACAGAGAAAACGGAGTGGCCTGGCAGGTCGGGCCGACATACAAATAGGTGTCGGTCCCTGGCGGACGGAACGCGGTGCTCCCGCACTTCCGAGGGTTTTCGATGCGAGTCGATCAGCGTGCCAACGTGCTGCGGTGCCTCGGCTGCTTAATAGTCGCCGGGATGGCAGCACTCGTCCTCGCCCCGACTGCCCAGGCTGGCCATGCTCCGCAGTTTCGCTGCGTGGGTGTCGGAGGGCATCCGGATGTCGATGCGGCAGTTCGCCGTCACGTGGAAATCGATGCGGCGCCGCTTCGTGCGATCGAAGGCGGTCGCCCCGCGGTGGCCGCTGCCGTTCCTCCGCAGATCGTGAAGATCCTGCGGCGAAACCTGTCGCCGCGCGGGGGCAAGGGTGCCGCCGGCGCGCGATTGAGCGATCCACATGCACTGCCCACGTGCACTGCGCTGAGCCGTTCGGCACAGGCCGTGCTCGTCGCCAATGCGGCCCACCTGCAGCAGCTCTGCCGGTGGCTCCTCTGATTCGCCCGCGAGCTTCACGCAACGCGGGCGCCGCTCGCGACTGACCGTCACGTTGACGGACCGGTCGCGTGCGACGTCTTGTCCCAGGCCCGGTTCGATCATGCGTGTGCATGACCGCCGGCGGCCGCTCGGGACGAGACCATTACACACGGGGCCCTGCCGCCCCCTCAGGAGCATGTCATGAAGAAGTTCGCCTTTGCAGTCATTGGTCTCTCACTGGTCGCCGGCACACCGGCTCAGGTCCTGGCCGACTCCCCGGTTTCGGCAGCTGTGGAGCTCGTCGCGGCCCGGCCGCGGACGACAGTCCGTCGCTACCGTAGCTACTCAGTCGCCCCGAGCCCGAGCGCCATCCCGGCCACGACTCCGGCGCCAGGGGTCGAGTCGGCGCTCGGCGTGCCGCAGGCTCCGCCGCGGGCCTATCAGTCCAGCCCGTCGTCAGCCCGCTCGAAGCCGTCGTACATGCGCGGCGATGCGAAGGCCCGCGGCCAGTTCGGCCGGTAAGACGTGACGTGCCCACAGTGGGCCCGTTACAGCGTGACGGGCCTACTGCTGGGTGAGCGTGCCCTTGGTGCTCGGGATGCCGGGCTGCCGAGGGTCGGGTTCCACCGCCATCCGCAGGGCCCGCGCGGCCGCCTTGAACACCGCCTCGGCGATGTGGTGCCCATTGCGGCCGTGATGCAGGATGGCATGAAAATTCATGCCCGCCGTCGCGGCCACGCTTTCCCAAAACACCTCGACGAGCTGAGCGTCGAACGTGCCGATCGTGGTCACCGGGAAATCCACGGCGAACACGCAGGCAGCGCGGCCGCCGAGATCGACGGCCACCGTCGCCAGCGACTCGTCCATTGGGATGATCGCATGGCCATACCGACGGATGCCGCGGCGGTCGCCGAGGCACTCGACGATCGCGGCCCCGAGGGCACGCCCCACGTCTTCCACCGTGTGGTGGCCGTCCACGTGCAGGTCGCCCGTGCAGGCAACCGTCAGGTTGCAGAGCGAGTGGCCGGCCAGCAGCGTGAGCATGTGGTCGAAGAAGCCGAGGCCCGTCTGGACATCAGCCTTGCCCGCGCCATCGAGGTCGAGCGTGAGCCGAATGTCGGTTTCGGCGGTCTTTCGGGAAACGGTCGCGGTGCGGGGCATGAGCGTGCTCGCGGAGAAATTCAGATCGTCTTCATGACGGCCAGAAAGGCGTCGATCTCGTCGTCGGTGCCGACGGTGATTCGCAGGCCATCGCCCCAGCCGGAATAGTTCATGTACCGGATGAGGATGCCCTGGGCTTTGAGCGCCTCGTAGACCGGTCGGTGCGGCCGTGACGGGTGGGTGCACCAGACGAAGTTGGCCTGGCTCTCGACCGCGTCGTAGCCGAGGCCGCGCATCGCGTCGGTGAGCCGGCGGCGGGTGGCGATGATCCTCGCCCGGTTGTAGGCCAGCCACGCCTGGTCGTCGATCGCGGCGGTGGCGGCGGCGATCGACAGGGCGTCGCAGTTGTAGGAGTCCTTCACCTTCTGCAGTTCGGCGATCACCGCCGGCTGGGCCACCGCGAAGCCGAACCGCAGCCCGGCGAGCGCATACGACTTGCTGAACGACCGCGTGACGATCACCCGCTCGTTTTCCTTCACGAGCGCGAGGCAGTTCTCCGTCGCGAAATCGCCGTAGGCCTCGTCCACCACCACCGCGCACGGCAGACGGTCGGCGAGGGCGCGGACTCGATCCGGCGGCAGCAGCGTGCCCGACGGGCTATTGGGATTGGCGATGATCGCCAGCTTCACCTCGGCACCAGCGCTCGTGCGGGGCGCCGCGAAGCCGTCGCCGAGCGACCAGTCGCGGTCGTACTGAAATTCGTCGCATACGGCGGCCTGAATGCCCGCCAGCGTGCGGTAGAGGATGTAGCTCGGGTACGGCATCCGCAGGCACTCCCCCGCCCCGACGAACGTGCGGACGAGGATCGTGAGCAGGTCGTCGCTGCCGTTGCCGCAGATGATCCAGTCGGGATCGACGCCAAGCACCTCCGCCGCCCGCATGCGAAACACGGTCGCCAACGGGTCGGGATACTTCGCGAGCGTCCGGCCGGCCGCCGTGGCCGCCAGTGCCCGCGCCACCGCGGGGGACGGCGCATAGGGATTTTCATTCGTATTGAGCTTGATCCACTTGCCCCCCTGCGGCTGCTCCCCGGGCACGTAGCCGGCGAGCGCGGCGATCTCGGGACGGACGGGAGGCGAGGCTGGATTCATAGCGACGAAAGTTTACCTCACGCTTCGCGCCGTGCTGGCGTCACGACCGCACCAGCCGGCACAACCGGCCCGCTCGCTCTCCGCCGGCTGCTGGCAATACGGTCGCGAGGGGCTGCCCATGCCCCGTCGCCGGCGTATGCCGCCGAGCGCAGGCAGGATGCCGAGAGCGAAGGCGGCATCGAGCGAGC
>JBAVTF010000124.1:0-28920 GCA_049695995.1 Pirellulales bacterium
GCCGTCGCCAGCCCCACGATGGCCGGCACGTCGAGCGTGCCGCTTCGCAGGCCGCGCTCCTGGCCGCCGCCATGCACGAGCGGCTCCAGCCGCACGGCCCGCCCGCGGCGCCTGACGTAGAGGGCTCCGGCGCCCTTCGGCCCGTGAAACTTGTGGGCGGAGAAGCTCGCCAGATCGGCGCCCAGCGCATCGACATCGACCCGCATCCGCCCCATGGCCTGGGCGCAGTCCACATGCAGCAGTGCGCCCCGGGCATGCGTCCGCTCCGCGATTGCGGCCACGTCCTGCACCACACCGATCTCGTTGTTGGCCAGGAGCACCGCGACGAGGAACGTATCGGGCCGGAAGGCGGCCTCCAGATCGGCGAGCCGAATTCGCCCCGGAATGCCGTCGCCGTCGTGCTGGCCGACGACAGGCAGCCGCGTGACCGCCACGCCGGCTCGCTCCAGGTGCTCGAGCGGATCGAGCACGGCATGGTGCTCGGTGGCGATCGTGATCACGTGGCCACGGCGGCCCTCGGTCATCAGGCGGGCCGCCGAGCCGAGCAGAGCCAGGTTCGCGCTCTCGGTGGCCCCGCTCGTGAACACGATCTCCCGGGCCGTCGCACCGATGGCTGCGGCAAACGTCTCCCGTGCATCGTCGACGGCCGCGCGGGCTTCACGGCCGAGCTCGTGCGTCACGCTGCCGGCGTTGCCATAGTGGTCGGTAAGCCACGGCAGCATCGCCTCCAGCACCCGCGGATCGAGCCGCGTGGTCGCGTGGTTGTCGAGGTAGATCGGGGCCGGCGAGGCTGACATGGCGTCAGCCAAGTCTACCCTCGGCGAGGGCGTCGAGCGTGATCTGCGACCAGGTCTCGAACCGCTCCCGATCGGCCAGCAGGGCGTCGAGCGTGTCGAAGCCACACTCCACGAGCTCGCTCTCCCGCGACGCCACCTCGGGCCGCTCCATGTCCAGGATGTGCACGATCCCGAGGTGCACGCTTCCCACGGCATTGGAGTCGTCGTTGATAAGGCCAACGCAGCGGCCCTGCCAGCCTCCTGCGATCACGATCTCCTCCGCCAGTTCGCGACGCATGCCGGCCTCGTACGAGGTGTCGTCGCCATGCTCGCCGTCGGTGCTCGAGATGTGGCCGCCAATGCCAACCGACCGCTTCGCTCGCAGCCGCTTCTCGCTCTGGCCACCGCCGCGGGTATACGCGAAGTAGCGGGACGCCCCCGCTGCATCCTTCCAGGTCAGCACGCAGTAGGGAATCAGCTGCTTGAACGAAGGGTCTTCCTCCACGCTCGCCCGCGGCCGCCACGACGTGTGCCGTGGATCGAGCAGCACGGGAAGGTAGGCGGCCGTGTCCCCACAGAATCCCTGAAAGGCGCCGACTTTGTCGAACAAGGCACGCGGCACCACGAGCACGTCTTCCTGCGGCAATTCCGACATCGTTGTCTCCTGGACTGGTCGCGGCAGCATATCGGCCGGAGGACAGCAGCCGGAATCCCCCTGCTTGCGCATGGGGGCTTTTATGGAGAGGACACAACGGCTCCCCAAGGAAGCCCCCTGGCGCAAGCCGGAGGATCATCGACACGACATCACACGATGAGCATCGCGTCGCCGTAGCTCAGAAACCGATACCGTTCGCGGATCGCCTCGGCATAGGCACGAACGATGAGCTCCCGTGAGGCGAACGTGCTCACGAGCACCATGAGCGTCGTCCGTGGCATGTGGAAGTTGGTGAGCAGGCAGTCGACGGCGTGAAACCGGAACCCGGGCCGGATGAAGAGGTCCGTCGGCCCCGTGAAGGCCGCGACCTGGCCCGGGCGAGCCGCCGTTTCCAGCGTCCGCATCGCCGTCGTGCCGACCGCGACCACACGGCCGCCGCGGGCTTTCGTCCGCTCGATCGCAGCGACTGTCTCCGGCGGGCAGACACACCACTCGGAATGCATCTCGTGGTCGTCGAGCGATGCGGCCGTGATCGGCCGAAATGTGCCGAGCCCCACGTGCAGCGTGACTGTCGCCCGTTCGACGCCACGTGCAGCGAGCCGCGTGAACAGCTCGGCGGTGAAGTGCAGGCCCGCCGTGGGCGCCGCCGCAGAGCCGGCCTCGCGGGCGAACACGGTCTGATACCGCTCGAGATCACCGAACTGCTCATGGCCGCCGCGGATGTAGCCCGGCAGCGGCACGCGGCCCACTCGGGCGAGCACTTCTTCGGCCGGCGCGGCGACGACCGGTCGTGCGAGCCACGCCCCGCCTGCGCCGCGACCGACGAGTTCGATCTCGACATCATCTGCCGCGTCGGCGGCGCGGCTCGTCAGCCGCACCCGCTCGCCGGCCTCAGGGCGACCGCGGGTCTGGGCCAGCACGACCCAGGAGCCGGCATCGGCCCCGTGCTGCTCCACCCGCAGAAAGAGTCCCTCCCATTTCCCACCGGTCCGCACCCGGTGTCCGACGAGTCGCGCGGGCACCACCTTCGTGTCGTTCACGACGACGAGGTCGCCCGGCACCAACAGTTCCGGCAGGTCACTCACGTGGCGGTGCACCAACTCGCCGGTGCATCGATCGACGACGAGCAGCCGCGCCGCCGCCCGCTCGGCCAGCGGCTCCTGGGCGATCAACTCCGGCGGGAGGTCGTAGTCGTAGAGATCGGCGTCGCCCATTCGCACCAGCCTACCTGCTACAGTGGCGGGGATGGATCCAGCTTCCATACATACGAGTGTTCTCCCCGCGGAGGTGATGTCCTACCTCGCCATCGAGCCCGGCATGCGGGTGGTGGACGGCACGCTCGGCGGCGGCGGCCACACCCGGCTCTTCGCAGCGGCGGTCGGACCGTCGGGCCAGGTGATCGCGATCGACCGTGATCCGGCCGCGATCGACCGCGGTGCCCGCGAACTGGCGGGGCTGCCCGTGCGGTTCGCCCAGGCCAACTACTGCGACCTGCCGGAGGTGCTCGACGCACTAGCCATCGACCGCGTCGATCGCGTGCTCCTCGACGTCGGCCTATCGAGCGATCAGCTCGCCGACGACACCCGCGGCTTCTCGTTCGATTCCGACGGCCCGCTCGACCTGCGGTTCGATCCGACTGAGGGCGAGCCAGCCTGGAGAATCGTCAACCGCATGCGGCCCGAAAGCCTTGCGGACATCATTTATGAGTTCGGCGAGGAGCGGTTCAGCCGCCGGATCGCCCGCCGGATCGCGGCGGTGCGGGAGAAGGAGCCGATCAAATCGGCCCGCGACTTCGCCCGCGTGGTCATGTCGGCCATCCCTCGGCAATATCCGCCGCCACGAATTCACCCCGCCACCCGCACGTTCCAGGCCCTCCGCATCGCCGTCAACCAGGAGCTCAAGTCGCTGCGGATCTCGCTGGAGCGGATCCCCACCCGGCTCACCCCGGGGGGACGCCTGGCCGTCATCTCGTTCCACTCATTGGAAGACCGACTCGTCAAGGAGGCGTTTCGCAACCGACAGGTCTGGGAAAACCTCACCGCGTCGCCCGTGGAAGCGGGTAACGAGGAGATTCTGCGCAATCCACGCAGCAGGTCGGCCAAGCTCCGCGCCGCCCAGAGGCTGTGAGCCACATGGACCGGCCGGGGCGGTTTTCGCCGCCGCCGACCGCTCTGGCGGCACGGCCCGTTTTTCAGCAGAATCCCGCCCCCGGCGCCCCTGGTGCGCCCCCACTCCGCCTGCACGCCATGGGACGCGAAACGAAAATCCTGCTCGGGCTGCTCGGCCTGCTGGCGGGCGTGTTCGTGGGCGTCCTCTCGATGAAGCTGTTCGTGCCGCGGCCTCCCGACGGCGCCGGCCCCGACATCCACACGGACCACGAGTTCGTCGAGACGCACCAGGTGGTCGAGCCGCCGGCGCTGGCTCCACTCGCCTGGGACTTCGCGGCGGCGCCGCCGCTGGTATCCGACGCGGGTGCAACGCCGCCGTCACCAGTCCCCGCAGAGACAGCGGACACAGAGCCGCCACCCGCGACTGATCCGTTCGTCCAGCGAACCACGGCGATCGAGCGGCCTCTTGATTCGCGGCAGGCCGAGCGAGCCCCGCCGCCAGCCGAGCCTGCCCTGCTACCAGCCACGGTTGCCGACGACCTGCTCCCAACACCGGCCGAGACAATTGCGTCAGAGCCGCTACCGGCGCGGTTCCCGGTGCGGCAGGCAGCGGCCATCGATCTGGTCGAGCCGCCCGCCGAACTGCCTCCTGCCGCCCACGCCGCCATCTCAGCGGGGGGCAGCTATACGGTGCAGGCCGGTGAGTCATGGTGGTCGCTTGCGGAACAGGCGTATGGCGACGGCCGCCTCTACCGGGCGCTCTTCGCCTGGAACCGCGTGCTCGACCCGCGGGTGGCGCTCGCGCCGGGCACGGTCCTGGAAATTCCACCACTGCCAAAACTCGAGGCGGCGTGGCCCAAGCTCATGCCGCCGCCGGCGCCGTGAGCCGATTCATCGGCCGCGATATCACAGCTGCCAGCCGATGCCGACGTTCGTGAAGAAGTCCGGCGACGTGTCGGTGAGGCCCCAGCCGACTCGCAGGCCGATCTCGAAATCATCCGTCACGAGCACATGTCCGCCGAAGCTGGCGAACTGGGCATTGATCGGCTCTTCCTTCCCGGAAGAGAGGCTGCCGAAGTACTCCGCGTGCACGTTCCACCGCTCACCGATGGGGATCTTCAGCACCGTCGATGGCCCCGACGTCGGCGTGAATCCCTGCATGACGACCGCGATTGCGGAATCCACCCAGACTGGTCGGAGGTCTCGATCTTCGTGCCGTAGAGCAGCCGGCTCTCCCGCTCCGACTCGACGTCCTCGCCGCCAACTTCCGTGCCTGAGACGACTCCCGCCCCCCCCGCCTCGTAGTTGGCGCCGAGCCGCAGCTCGATCCGCTCCCCCATGCCGAAGCGAGCGAGCAGCTCCGGCACGCTATGGGCCTCCGGCCCCACCCGATTGTCGATGACCGAATACGGCAGCTCTTCCCGTGTTCGGGGCAGCGCCGTCGTAGACCACGCCGGGACGGCAAGCCGTGGCGACGTTGCGGGTCTGGCACCTCGGGAAACGCCGCGGCGAGGCTGACTCCGCCGCCAGAGTCTGCCCAAGTTGACGGTCCGCATGGCCGATCCTGCCGGTACGGACGGCAGGCGAAACACGGGGGTGAGTCAGGATGCGTGCACGCGACGGAGCACGGCGGGCGGTCGTGCTGGCAGCATTGGCCTGCGGATCGGCGACGGCGACCGCACAGCAGGAGCCGTTCGTGGGCCAGCCCGGCACCGTGGGCTCGTTCGAGTCGCTCGACCCCGTGCTCGCCGACGAAGTGATGACCGGCGTGATCCCGTCGGGGCAGGATTGGTTCGTATTTGGTGAGTCCGACCGCGGCGGGGTCTATGGTTGGCTCGACGGCGGCTTCGTCGGCAACTTCGGCAACCCGCCGAGCAAGTTCAACGGTCCCTACAACGCCGTGGACCGGGCCAACGAGCCGATGGCGAACCAGGTCTACTTCGTCGGCGAGCGGCTGCTCCCGTCCGACGGCTCCGTCGGCATCGGCGCGCGGGCCGACCTGCTCTACGGCGAAGACTACATCCTCGCCACGTCGCTCGGCTGGGAAGACACATTCACCGGCCGCAACCAATGGAACAGCGGCGAGTTCTACGGCTTGGCGATGCCGCAGCTCTACGGCGAAGTGGGCAACGACACGCTCTCCATGAAGCTTGGCCACTTCTACACGATCGTGGGCTACGAGGGCGTGCCGGCCGTCGGCAACTTCTTCTACATGAAGTCCTACAGTTACATGTTCGCCGGGCCGTTCACTCACTGGGGCGGCCTGGCCACCTGGCGACCGAGCGACCTCGTGGAGGTGAACGGTGGCCTCGTGAACGGCTGGAACGGCCTCGCCTCCCCCTACTCGCGTGCCAACTTCCTCGGCCGCGCCCGCGTGCGGAACGACGACAACTCCCTCGCCTCGTCGTTCGCAATCATTTCCGGCGACGAGGGCAACGACTTCTCGCCGCTCTTCCAGCCGGCGCCGGTCCTCACATCCGCAAACCGCACCCGCTACAGTCTGCTCTTGGAGGCGAGGCCGACATCACGCGTCGAATACGTGTTTCACCAGTGGCTCGGCACGCAGGCCAAGGGGCTCGCCGACGGCGCTACGGCCCTGTGGACGGGCATCGATCAGTATCTCTACTGGTCCGCGAGCGACACGTGGAAGTGGGGCGTACGGTTCGAGTGGTTTCAAGACACCGACGGCACCCGCGTGGGCCTGAATCGCCCGAGCAATCCCAATCACGTACCGCTGCCGGGCAACTACTATTCGCTCACCGTCGGGGCCAACTGGGTGCCAACGGGCAACCTGCTGGTGCGGCCCGCGATCCGCTGGGACTTCTTCGGCGGCCCCGCCTCCGGCTCCATCGAGCCCTATCGCGACGGCACTCGAGATGCCCAACTCCTGCTGGGCTTCGACGCGATCCAGAAGTTCTGAACCCGAGCGGCCCCGTGCCCGGCTTACTTCGCGCCGAACTTGTAGGCGGTGTTCTTCGGGTCGAAGTCCGCATCCGTGAAGCCGTTGTTCACCTTCACGTTCATGTAGGTGTATTCCTCCATGAGCACGGGCTGACCGCCAGCTTCCTGCGGCCAGTCGTAGGCCTCGTAGCGGATCGGGATCGTGTATTCGTCGTCGATGAACACGCGCGCGAGGTGAAAGCGGAAGTTCCGCCGCGGCACGGGGTGCGTGACCTGGATGCAGGTGCAGATCCGACCGTTCACCTTGGCGTTGGGGAAGAAGTTGACGTCGCACTCGCCGAACTGCTTGTCGTGCTCCGCCACCTCGACGAGCCGCCGGGCCAGGTTCTCCACGCCGATCTCTGTGATCGCGTAGCGATTGCCCTGCATCGCGAGCATGCTCTGGGGCTTGAGCGACACGGTGCCCACCATGGCCCGCACGCCACTGCCGGCGTGGGCCAGCATGTTGCCGTCGTTCTGCCCTTCGACGTAGATCACCTCCTGCCCTTTCACCGTGTCAGGCGCGAGGAAGTAGAGATAAACGCTGAACGGCTCATGGCGGACCTTCGCGAACATGTACTCATGCTCGCCAAGCTTGCCGTCGATCCGCTCCCGCTTCACGACCGTGCAGGAATAGTCTTTGATCTTCGACCGCAGTTCGCCGAGCCCCTTCTGGGCGAGCTCGAGGGCGGGCTGGAGCGGATGCACGCCAACGGCTGCGGCCCCGGCATCGCCGGCATTCGCGTTGCCTTGAGCGACGTCGCCATTCGGAATCAGGCCGGGGCCCTGGCCTCCGGCGATCGGCTGCGCAGGAGCCGCCTGCTGACCGCGGGCCACCATCGACCCCGCCATGCACACCAGCGCCAGCACG
The DNA here is from genome assembly GCA_049695995.1 of Pirellulales bacterium. Taxonomy (GTDB): domain Bacteria; phylum Planctomycetota; class Planctomycetia; order Pirellulales; family UBA1268; genus QWPN01. The sequence goes on from JBAVTF010000124.1 coordinate 7,351, forward strand.
ACTCCCGTCATCCGCACGAAACGCATCGCCATCCCTCCATGGATCGCAGCCAGGCCAAACGGTGCCGGGCATCCCGCCCGGCACCGTACCGTCGTTCGACTCTGTATCGCCCAGCGGACCGCCTCGCATGAGTGGCCGCATGCACAGGCCGGACGAACGGCATACCCGGACCGAGCGGACGGAGCATAGCGGGGGGTCCCGAGCCCCTGCCATGCCACTTTTCGGCCGCTTTTTCCCGCCGCTGCCGCTCCCGCCCGCACAGGAATCGGGCGGCTTGCCCGCGGGAACCCCGCCAACCATGCTCGTGTCTGGTCGATTGCCGCCTCCGCCCCGCCGTCTGCCGGTCGTCATGCCCACCCCGCCTCTCGTCTCCATCCCCGGCGCCACCTCCGACACCCCGCACATCGCCCGGATCGAGTCGCAGCCGTTCGGCGAAAACAGCTACGTGCTGTTTCGCCCAGGGCACCAGGAGTGCGTGATCGTCGACCCCGGTTTCGAGCCCGAGGCGATCGTTGCGGACGTAGATCAACGGGGGCTCGTTCCCCGGGCCATCCTGCTCACGCACGGCCACTCCGACCACATCGCGGGCAACGCCGCCCTGCTGGCTCGCTGGCCGGGCCTGCCGATCTGGATCGGGCGGCACGACGCCCCGAAGCTCACCGACCCCGAGGGGAACCTCTCGGCCCCCTTCGGCCTGCAACTGGTGAGTCCGCCGGCCGATCGGCTACTCGATGACGGCGAGACCATTACCGTGGCCGGACTCACGTTCGAGGTCCGCGAGATTCCCGGTCATTCCCGCGGCCACGTTGTCTACGTCGTGCATGCCTCCACGCCGCCGCTCGTCGTCGGTGGCGACGTGCTGTTTCGCGACGGGGTCGGGCGGGCCGACTTCGCCGATGGCGACCCGGCCGCGCTCGCCGCCGGCATCCGCGGCCGGCTCTACTCTCTTCCCGCCGACACGGTCGTGCTACCGGGTCACGGCGACACGACGACGATCGGCCGGGAACGGCGGCACAATCCCTTCGTTCGCGACCTGCCTGCGGAGCGTCATTGACCGTGGCGCTTGCAGCGTTTGATGATACCGCCATGCTTTCGCCTGCCGACATTCCGGACCCCGCGGCCCAGGCCCCGGCGCGCCCCGGCACGTCTTCGGCGCGCTCACCCTTTTGCCGGGCCGCCGGGCTGGGGCTCGCGGCGCTGGCCCGCGTGCTCGCCGGCGCCAGCGTGCGTTGGATCGCCAGTCAGCCCGACACCTGCCAGCGGATCTACTTCGCCAACCACACCAGCCACCTCGACGCGCTCGTGATCTGGTCGTCGCTGCCGCAGGCCGTCCGCGAAGTGACACGCCCCGTGGCCGCCAAGGACTACTGGTCGAGGGGCTTCGTGCGGCGATGGCTCGCCACGGAGGTGTTCGACGCGATCCTCATCGACCGCACCGACATCAAGGTGCACCAAAGCCCGGTCGACCTCATGCTGCGCGAGGCCGGCACCACGCATTCGCTGATCGTGTTTCCCGAGGGGAGCCGGAGCGTGAGCGGTGAGGTCGGCGAGTTCAAAAGCGGTCTCTACTACCTGGCCAAGAAGCGGCCCGACATCGAACTCATACCCGTGCACATCGACAACCTCAACCGCGTGCTGCCTCGCGGCGAGTTCCTGCCCGTGCCACTGCTCTCGTGCATCAGCTTCGGGCCGCCCCTCTGGCTCGAGCGGGGCGAGGCGAAGCTCGACTTCCTCGCCCGAGCCCGGCGAGCCGTGATGGCGCTCAAGGAATGAACCGGCCGTGAACGACCCGCGCACCATCGCCCTGATCACGAGCGTGCTCGCGCTGCTCACCGCGGCCACCGGGGTCGGCCAGTTCCTCAAGCGACACCCCGACCGCGGCCTCGACGCCGCCGCCGTCCGCACGTTCAACCTCCGGCTCCGCGGCTGGTGGATCCTGTGCACCGTGCTCGCGGCCGCCTTCTGGCTGGGCACGACGGCCACGGTGGTGCTCTTCGGGCTCGTGTCGTTCTGGGCTCTGCGCGAATTCATCACGCTCACGCCCACCCGCAAGGGCGATCATCGAGCCCTGTTCTGGGTGTTCTTTTTGTTCACGCCACTGCACTACGTGCTCGTGGGCCTCAACCGCTACGACATCTTCAGCGTGTTCCTGCCCGTCTACGCGACGCTCTTCGTGCTCACCCGTGTGGCCGTCGCCGGCGACTACAAGCGGTTCTTGGAGCGGACGGCGAAGATCCAGGCCGGGCTCGTCGTCTGCGTCTACTGTCTGTCGTTCGCCCCCGCGCTCCTGCAGATCCCGATCGGCTCCGCCGACGGGGCCGGGCACAGCGCGAACTTCCGCCTCCTTTTCTTCCTCATCCTGCTCGTGCAGTTCGCCGACTGCATGCAATACGTCTGGAGCCGCATGCTGGGCCAGCGGCTCGTGGCCCCGGCCGTGAGCTCGAGCCGCACCTGGGAGGGCCTGCTTGGCAGCGCCGCCAGCACGGCCCTGCTTGCGGCCGTGCTCTGGTGGGCGGCGCCGCCGTTCCAGCCCTGGCAGGCGGCGCTCGCCGGCCTGGTGGTGGCGATCATGGGCTTCGCCGGCGGCATGACGATGTCGGCGATCAAGCGCGACCGCGGCGTGAAGGACTACGGCACACTCGTGGTGGGTCACGGCGGCGTGCTCGACCGCATCGACTCAATGTGCTTCGCCGCGCCGGTCTTCTACCACATCACGCTGCTCGTGACGGGCGTCCGCCCGTAGGGCCACGCATGTGTAGGCCCGTCACTCAGTGACGGGCAGCCCGTTGCGGAGCAACGTGCCTACGGCTACCGCTGCGGTTCGCTGCCGGTGCGGCGGGCCTGCATCGCGTAGATCGACGTGCGGCGCGGAGTGGACGCCATTGCGGCCGGGGCCGGCGCGGCCGCGACGGGGTCGGGGCTCTGGCCGCGGTTCGTCGGCGCCCAGCCCGCTTGCGTGACCGGTGCGACGGCGGCGATCGTGGCCGGCGGCGCCGGGCAGCCCTGCTTCACCCAATCGAGCCACACGCTTTGCATCTGTGCCACCGTCGGCACGCCGTAGTGACGCTGGAGCGCCGTCGACCAGTCGTCGCTGGCCAGGCCTTCCGTGAGGAACGCCACGTACTTGTGGCGACCGCCGCGGTCGATGAGGTAGCGAGCCAGCGAATAGCCCTGGGCATAGAGCGGCAGGACATCAGCCGGATACTCCCGCATGGCGAACATCTCGGGAAAGGCGATGCCGCGCTGGGTCGTGAGGAACTCGATCAGGAGCCGGTGCTGACGGGCCCGCTCCACGGGATGTTCGACGGTGGTACAGGCTCCCTCGTCGGCCCACCGCGGCAGCGGCCGGCGGAAGTGGCTGGCAAAGATCGTGTGCGTCACCTCGTGCGGCAACACGGAATCGAGGATCCGCTCCTCGCTCCCCTGGATCGTCATCGTCCAATTGAACACCTCGCCGCGGTCGAACACGAAGCTCGTCGCGCCGCCAGCGCCGAGATGCGGCGCGACCTCGGCCTTGATCGGACAGGGGCGGCTCCAGCGCGGCAGCGGACTGCCGAGCCATTCGAGCGCGAGCGTATGGCGATACTGCTCGGCAGCATCGCCGATCTTCCGGGCCAGGGCCTCGGTCGGCGCATCGACGAGAAAGTTCGCCGTCCGGTAGCCGGCGGCCTGCACGGATGGCGTTGCCCACAGCAATCCACCGACGACGGCAAGCACCACCGCGGCACCACTCGCCCAACCACGTCTCGACGTGCGCCCGATCCGCATGCGTGCCTGCCTCCATGCCCGGCGGCCGGAGGCAGACGACATCCCTGTCGTCGCTGGAATCCAGCCGTGAGGGGGCGGACACTAGCGGTGGTCGGCAGCGCGAGCCAGATCGCTTTCGGCTTGCCTGCGTCGCCCCGCTTTCCAGGCCGCGAGCCTCCAGGCGAGCCCGGCGGCGACCACGATTCCGCAGGTCGCCAGGGCGCGGCCCGGGACGGTGGGGTCGGCGCCGCGCACAGCGCGGAGCGTGAGATCGGACGCCGCAGCTGAGCTCGCGAACGCCGCCCCTGAGTTCGCGTGCATTGCGGACGGCCAGCCGATGGCCCGCTGCCAGGCGGCTTCCGGGCCCGTGATTCCTGAGCCGCGGCGGATGTCGATGAGCTGCCGCAGCCGGTCCCGCTGCCGCGGATCAGCGGTCTCCAACGCCGCGTCGAAGCGGTCGGCGGCATGGCGCTGGCCCGCCCGGCGGGCCGCTGCATGGCCCGCCGCAGCCAGCAGCCGGGCTGGCTCAGCGAGCCGAATTTCGAAGCCCGTGGGCGGCTCGATCGTCCAGAGCACGTCGCCGGAGGGCAGACCGACGATCGCTGGCGGCGTTAGGCTGATCGGCCGACCCGCCACGAATTCCGGCCCCACGTCGCCGGCGAAGATCGCGAGAATCGTGCGGGGCCACGCCATGCCATGCAGCCGGAGTTCCCACGTGTCGGCGGACCGCGGCACCGTCGGCACCTGCGTGCCATCGACGAGCAGGTCATACAGCCGCATGCCACGGGGCAGGCGGAGCAGGAGCGTGGGTTCAGCCGTCGCCACATCGAACCGCGCGGCCCCCCTGCCTCGTCCCCGGCCATCGATCGCCATGAACACGTCGGTGAGCTCCACGCGGCTCGCTCCCGGTGCAGCGACGGTCGACGGCGTGGCGGATGCGGCGGCTGTGGCGTTGACGGGCACGACGTCCGCCGGCTCGAGCACGTACTCGGGCCCCGGCTCTGCGTCGAAGACTTCCGCGAGCTCGGGTTTCGGCCCCGTCGTAGTCGTCTCTGCAGCACCTGGCTGCCGCGCCGCAGCGGTGGCCAGCCGCACCGTCGGGCCACCGGCGGCCTCGCCGACACACGACACGATCAGCGGGGCGCCGCCACCAATCTCGGCTCGCATCAGCGGCACACGTCCACGAGCCGGGGGGCGGATCCGAAGCCGCGCATCGGCCACGAGTCGAAACCGTCCCGCGCGGGGATGTTGCACGACAATCACGACCCGATCCGTGGCCTTGCGGGTCCATACGATGTTGACGGCCGGCTGCGGCCGTCCATCGACCGGCACGAGGTCATCCTCGAGCAACGCTACGCGGTCGATGATGCATCCGGGCGGAACCTGGAGTGGAATCTCCGTGACCGCCAGCGTGGTCGCGTCGATCTGGCCGCGGAGCGCCAGTGTGACGCGATCGTTGGCGAACGTCACAGCGAGGTTCTGCACCCCGCGAGGCTGCTGCCGACGGCGCCGGACCCGCGCGTGCGGCGCGGCGTCAGCCTCGAATTCCGCCGCCGTGACGCCGCTGCTCGTCGCAGGATCGACCGTGACGTCGAGATCGGGCGATGCCTCCACCTGCACGGTGCGGATCTCGCCGGCCAGACCGTCGACCCAGATCGCCGGCACGCGAAACCGGCCGACTGGATCGGCAAGTGGCATCCGCGACTCGAGCCGCACCTCCACCTTGCCCCGCGTCGCCCGCGGCAACTCCACGAACCACCGTCCGGGCCCGACCGCCTGGAGCGAGGCCGCCGTGCGATCCACGATCTCCAGCCGTTCGAGCCGCTCGTCCACGCGGAGTCGCACCGCATGCAGCAGATCGACTGCATCGAGGCTGATCGTCGTCTGCACGGTGCATGTGTCGAGGCCCCAGAAGACGCGGTTGACAGTCGTGGCGGCCGTCGGTTCTGTGGCCAGGCGGTCGCGCGGATCGAGAGGCCTCAGGAGCCGCACCCGTCCCGCACCCGTCACGTCGAATACCGGCACTGCCGCCGAGGGGTCGACGAGCGGGGCGGGCAGGAACGGCTGTCCGGCAGACGCCTGCTCGCAGACGACGGCGTTGGCCGGCAGCGGATCGCCGACGAAGTGCACCGCGGCCGCGGCCGCACCGGGCAGTCGAAGCTCCGCACGCTCCAGGCCGCCGCCCCGCTCCACCCGCGGCGCGACGGTCAACTCGATCCGATGCCGTCCCGCCGTCGATGCTGTCAGCCGCACGCCGTTGCCAGCCGGCCGCACGAGTACTCCAGGGGCAGCGGCGTCCGCCGGCCGCCATGTCGCTCCCTCGCCATCCTCGATCAAGCGCGTGCCGCCAGCATCGGCATCGACGTCGAGTTCGACACGCCAGACCGCGGCATCGGCCGGCTGTCCGACGAACACCGTGCATCGCACCACCCGCACGTCGGCCGCCGCCTGCCCCGCCCCTGCGAGCTGGCGGAACAACGCCTCGGGCACGAGGGCCATCTCACCGCCGCTGCCCGGTGTGACGACCACGCGAAATGATTCCGGCTCTGGCTCCGCGGCGCCGCCGGACGCTGCGATAAGGCTCGCACCGATGAGTACGACCGCGGCCGTGCGGCGCAGCACGACACCGCACAGACTACCCACCAGCGCGGCCCACCATGCCGCCCTGGCGATCTCGTAAAGCGGAGCCGGCGCCCATAATGCTGCGAGCGCAGCGACCAGGCACAGGCCGACCGCGCGCGACCAGGCACGCGGCACCAGGAGGAACGCGATCACGCCTGCCGCCAGCGTTGCAAGCAAGCATGCGGACGAGATCAGCCGCCGCCGAATGACGATGATGCCCCCCGCGTCGCGACTGCCGCGGGCCACGAAGGACTCGGCCCGAAAACCCGCCTCGTTCGCTCGCGATTCACGACGGTCGACGAGCGTGGTCGATGCGATGCCCCACAGCCGGCGCAACCACCCGGCATCCACTGGATGCGCCGGCCGATACCCGCCGTCGGCCATCACCGCAACGAGCTCCGGCGGGAGCAACAGCCGAATGGACCGTGAGAGAATCGGCAGGTCGATGCCACAGCCCTGCGGGCTGACCTGCCACCAGCCGGCCGCCGGGTCTGGTGTCAGCAGCGACCGCACGACGAGTTCCACTCGCCGCGCCGCCACCGGCAGCGGGACGCGGAGGGGCGACCCGGCGGCAGTGACCGCGTCGCCGGGCAGGTTCCGGCCATCGACGGCAACGCCCTGGAGCCGGAGCCCGGGCGGCACGGTGACGACGACGGCCTCCCGCCCCTCGTTCTCGATCTCGAACCGCGACTCGCACTCGACCAGTCCCGATTCCTCGCAGCGGAAGCTCACGTCTTCCCGCCAGGCCCAGGCCCGAGCATCGACACTGCCGTCTGCCGGCCGCAGCTCCGCCGCAGGGCCCGCGGTCGGGGGCGGCGGCCCATAGGTGAACTCGACGGTCCGTACGTCCGATGCCCGACCGTCCAGCCGGGTGGGCAGTTCCATCAGGCGATGATTCTGCACATCGGGCAGCAGTCGCCCAGCCGACAGGATGGTGACGGTGCCCTCTGCGGCGCGGGCCTCACGCACCCAGGCCTGCGGCACGGGAACGGACGCCGTGAAGGGAACCGTCCGCGTCGCCCGAATCGAGACCGGCTCATCGATGGCGGGGCGGAATTCAAGCAGCCACGATTCGGCGATCGACTCCGGACGCTTCGCCGTCCGTGCGGTCGCATCGCCGGGCGGCAGCAGCCGGGCCGTCACGGCCACGCCCTCGGGGCTGGTAACCAGCCACTCCAGACCTTCACCCACCGCCTCGGAAAAGTCGACGACGAGCGTCTCGATGCCTCCGGCCTCGGGCCGACAGTCGAACCGAAACGCCTCGCTGAGCCGATCGTCGCGGACCTCCAGTCGCACGGCGACGGCGGCGTCGAACGGAGGCCGCCTCGTCACGAGTCGCGCACGGCGGTTTGGCGAGAGATCGCCTCCGGAAATCCGCCCGCGGATGGTTCCCCCTTCCACGAGCCGCGCCAGCCTCCCCTCGACGGCCACCATGCCCACCGGCGCGTCGTCCACTTCCATGAAGGAGTCCGCGACCGTCTTGATGTCGATCATGGCCGTGCCGGTAGATTCGCCATCGAACCGCACCATGTCGATGTCACTCGTCATGAACGCCGCCCCGGGCAGGATGCCGGCGCGATGCCCCGTGATCCGCAGGCCAATGCCACGAGTAGGTGTGGCGCCGAGGGGCAGCCCGATGCGGAGCGAGTCGCCCCCTGGCGACTGCACGAACCGCCACTCGACAGGCTGGGCATTGGCCACCGGCCTGAACGGCTGCGAATCACCACCGGCCGATTCGTCGGCCCAGTCGAGCAGTTCCACGGAGTCGGGAATCCAGCCGGGCGCAAGCCGGGCGGTGAGTTCGAAGGCCTCGCCATCAACGACGCGAATGTCGCACACGCTGCGTCCGAGCAGAGCCCGCGGCGAAATCTCCACCGTGGTCACGCGAGCCACGTCGAAGGTCGGCGCACGGGGACGGAGCGTCATGCGGCAGGTCGCCCCCGCCGCCTGCTCCTCGATATTGAAGACGGCCGACCGCGCGGGCGGCTCAGCGGCTCGCAGTCCGCTGGCGCCACGCCCTCGCGGTGCCGGCCAGCGATCCGCGACCGCCGCCGTGACAATCCGACACTCGTCGATCTCAACGGCTGCCACGCCGAGGACGGGGTCGATCCGCACGATACTGCCGCCGCCCGACCAGCGGGACTGCGTGGCCGTGAGCAGCGGTAGCCTCCAGGCCGGCCCCACCGCAGGCACGACGCCGCGCACGCTGATGTCGCCCGAAGTGCCAACCAGCCAGGGGGGCACAGCGACGACGATCTGCCTGCCATCCTCGGGCTCCGTCCACTCGAGTGGCTCGTCGTCCGCCCCGGCCGTGAGCGCCGTGATTCGCACCGCTGCATCCTTGTCGAGCACGAGGGTGTCGCGGCTCCACGGACTCGATGGCCGCACGGTCGCGGCGAACTCGGCCTGCTGGCCCCGAATATCGACCATCGACCACACCGCGACACCGACCGGACTGGTTGGCTGGGTCTGGATGATCAGTCCCAGTTCGTCCGCCGCACCGACCTCGATCCGCCACGGCTCGTCGGAACCGTCCGGCGGAATGATCACCGCATGCCGCGCCGCGCTGCCGACGACGATGGGCACGGCCTGTTCGGGAAGCTGAAGTTCGATCGTCGTCGTCAACGAGGCCGCGAGGGGAAGCCTGAACGTCGTCTCGCCGGCCGCGACCGGCGGGCAGGCGAACTCGCATGCATACGTGCCGCTCTCGAGCGTCTGCACGAAGCTGCCTGTGGTCGGCGTGCCGAAAATGAGTGCATCACGGCTCCCGGAGGCCCCCGTGAAGGTGCCCCGTCGGGCCACGAGCGGCCCGAGCGGCAGTGCCCGCACGACGGCGGCTGTGGCAGGCGAGATCGAGTACGTCAGGAGGCCGACGAGCGAGCCGTCGGCGGCGAGCCGCGCGGAGTAGGTGGCCGCCTCGGCGACCGCACGCGGCATGACGGCCGTTTCCGCATGCCCCGCATCCGTCGCCCGGGCTACGGCGGCATCGAACTCGGCGATCGACATCGGCACATAGCGTTCCTCGCCGAGCCGCACGTCGCCCAGGCGGCCGGCGGGCACGTGCACGCGGTGAAACTCGAGCGTCGGCGCCGCCGGAGGCTCGGCAGCCTGGCCGCCGACCCCAGCCATAACGGCCAGCATCGCCACCAGCAGGCGCGTGGCCCGCGACCGGGTCGTCTCTCGCATCCTGGTGCTCACGGCATTTGCTTCGTGATCGCGGTAAGACTGTCCTCGCGGCGGATCGACGAGCCCGCGACCACGAGCGAAGGCGGACCGCCAAGCGACCGCGTCATGGAGCTTGGCGAAACGGCGGAAGGCAGCGGCCGAACGCCCACTCCGCCCGGCCGATCCAGTAGGCCTCGCAGGAGCCAGGCGACGAGCGAGAGCGCGATGCCGGGCACGGCTGCCTGGCCGAACAACGCGGCCAGATCGGGCTGCACGGCTGCGGCCAGCACGACCGTTGCCAGACAGGGGAGCACGACCGAGGTCCGCCGCAACCGTGGCCGGTAGGCGACCGCGAGGCCGGCCGCCAGGCTCACGCCGGAGGCGACGAGGACGAGGCACCAGATCGGCACGACCCACACCCGCGCTGCTCCGGGCGGTCCCACGCCGGAGTAGACGAGCCGCCGCTCGACGACCGTGGGTTCAGGCACGGGCACCGCGGGCCGCTGCGGGCCTGCTCCGCCAACGCTGGCCTCGATCCAGGCGGCAATCGCTGCGTGCGACACGACGGGCAGCCGTTGAAAGCTCACTCCCTGCCAGCGCCACTGCTGCTGCGACGTCCACGCCGCGGGCGTCCCGAGCAGGTGCTCGTCGGGGCGGGCGGCAATCTCCCAGTAGAACCGTCGCTGCGTGATGCCGACGGCGAACAGAGGTGCGGCAAGTTCGACTCGCGCGGGCATGCCGATGGCGTGGGCCCAGCCGCCGCTCGCATCGGCCCGCACCGACGACCAGCGAATCTCGAGCAGCCGCGGCCGAGCATCCACGCCCGCCGGCACGTCGACGACGAGCGTGCCGTCTTTGCGAGCCACCGTCGGAATCACCGTGCCGTCGAGCCTCGCCGTGCAGGCTCCCGCTTCCACGCCGACGCTCACCGGCACCGACACGCTGGTAGCGGCACCGTTGCCGCCGATCACGTACGTCGCGGCATCCTCGCGCCGCTCAGCGAGGAGCCGTGTCTGCAGCCAGGCAGCCTCGACGACGGTGCCTACCGCATCGGTCCGCTGGCGACCGGCGATCGCGAGAGGCAGCAGATCCTGGGGTTTGCTCGCGGCCCACGCCCGCGGCAGATCTGCCGGCCCGGCTTCGGGCCGCCAGGCTTCGCCGCGGACGTCGACGGCCAACGTGTCGGCCGCCTCCACCACAGCGCTCTGGCGGCCGATCCGCCCGACCGCCGGCAGCACGAGCGGCAGATCGACCGCCACGGTCGCCTCTTCCGGCACGGCCTGCGTCGGCAGCCGGTACGAGACGCTCAGCTCGCCGGAGCCGAGCACGGGCTCGAAGAGGATGGCCCGCAGGCAGATGGCCGCCGCGCCACTCACCGGCGGCTCGGTCGCCGGCTCGGGCACCTCGAACGGGTCGAGCAGCGTCTCCCCCTGTCGCACCTCGAGCGTACCCGATTCGTTGACGGCCTCGGGCACCCACAGTTCGACATATTGCAACGGCACGTGCACGACATCGAGTCGCATCGTCTGCACGACGCCCACGTCGGTTGCATCCACATCCACCCGCGTGGAGACGGCCGCCGTCACACGGCGCTCGAGGAACCGCCGCGTGGCAGTGAACGTGCCCTTAGGCAGATCGAGACGGTAGACGAGCACCGACGAGTCTGAGCCGCTCCGCGGCACGACCGCCGCCGACTGCCGTACGAGCCCCACGCTCGCCGCACTGTCAGGCAAAACCTCGATGTCGCTGTCGGCCTCCACGACGACCGCTGCCGGCGCCACGAGATTCGCCTGCGGCACGGGGAGCTTCCAGACGAGGCGGGTGGCTTCGCGATCGATGACGCGGCTGGCTCGGAGTTCAACCACCGTATCGCCGGTGATCGGCTGGGTCAGCGGTACCGTGACGGTACCGCGGTCCGCGGTCACGCCACCGACATCGACGACGCCCGCAGGGCCTGCCTCGTCGATGGTCCACGCCGGATCGATCGCCACCGTGATGGAGGTAGCCGGGCCGCCGCTGGTGGTGACGCGAAGCCGCGCGAGCAATTCCAGCCGCGTGGCGCCGACCGTGTAGCGGTAGTCAGGCTCGATCACGACGCGGCTCTGCCGCGGCCGGACCTGCACGGGCAGCGAGGCCGGTTGCGTGTCATAGGCGAAGGCCGCCACGAAGCCCTGTCGCCGCGCCGACGCGGGAGGATCGACCCGCCGGACCCCTGGCCCGGGAGACCACTCGGCCCGCCACTCGCCCTCGACGGCGAGGCTCACACGGCCCCATTGGCGCCACGGCTCCACCTGTTCGACCGCGAAGCCGGCCGCCTCGAACGGCAGCGACTCCGAGGGATCGAGCGGTCGCTCGCATTGCAGGTCTATGACGGCCTCGCCGTCGCCGGACGGGTCGATCGCCACGTCGACTGTCGGTGCCGCGTCGCTGCCCCCGCGGGCCACGATCGCCGCCGGCGGACGCACCCCGCGGGGCACGGTTCGCGGTGGCAGGGTGATCCGCACCGTGCGCAGCGTTGGCGGGAGGTTGGCGAGCCGCACAGTCGCATCGGTGAAGGCATGCCGGCCGTCGATCCGCACGAGGCTCTCGACGGCGGCCTCCGGCACACCGTTCCAGGCCGGCGTACCAGCCATGGCATCGGCGACCCGGATTCGCACGTCGCCGGCCAGCCCGGAGACCGTGGTGCGGCTGCCGTCGTCGGTCGTGGTGGTCGCGATCCGCTGCGGCGGAGGCGCCGGCTGAACACTCACGGCCGGTGCTTTCCGCGCCGAGACGAGTTCCACGGTCGACGTCGTGGCGGGAGGCAGCCGGAGCATCACGGCTTCGGCGTCGGCCGAGGCATCGACGGCGACGGTGCCTTCAAGCACGACCTGATGGCTGGCGTCGCCTCCCTTCTCCGGCACGTGATCGAACCACAGCCGAAAGCCTCCGCGGACTGGGTCGGAGTCGATGACCATCCGCCCGGGTCCTTCGTGCCGCGAAGTGCCCGACAGGAGCAGGCCCTGGAGTTCGATGGGAACATGCACCCAGCCGCCGCGCGTCTGCCGTACCGTGCACTCGACGACAGCCGGGCAGGTCGGTGCGGCTGCACCGGCCGCCTGCCCGAGGTCGAACTGCACGAGCAGCCGCTCGAGCACTGCCGCCGGTGGCTGGAGCGCGCCTGGCAGGCCTTCCTGCATGCGGAAGAGTTCTACGAAGTCGCGGTAGCTGAAGCCGGGCACGGGCACGAGCCGGCCACCGTCGTCCTGGAGATAGAAGATCTCCGGTCCGACCTCGTCGATGCGGCGTGGAGCGGGGGCTGTCACGCCGTCGTCCGCCGCCGCCAGCGCGGGCGATGCCGCGACGGGCGCAGCCGCCGACTCTTGCGCCGCCGCCAGACCGGAGGCAACGACGCCGAGCAGGAACACGACGAGACGAATGACGAGACGATCAGCGCGGGCCATCACACACTCCGATGGGCAAGACTACCGCGCCCCCGGGAGATCCTTCCCAGAACGTCCGTCCTGCGCCGGTTTCGTAGCCCGCACAACCGGCACGACCGGCAGCCACCCGTAGGCCCGTCACTCCGTGACGGGCTGTCTTTTTCCGGTCACAGTGTGACCGGGCTACGGTGGCGCGAGCAGCCCCCCGTGCAGCATCCGCTGCACGGCGTGAAATACGGCTGGCGAACTGCCGGCGATCAGCCCTGGGGCGTCGAGCGGAATGGGATCACCGGGGCGGGCCACGGCGGTGCACGGGCCAATCGCTGCTCCGGCCTCGCGGGCGATCAGCAGCCCGGCCGCCACGTCCCAGCAGGAGATGCGGCGCACCCAGAAGGCATGGAGCCGGCCGCAGGCCACGTAGGCGAGATTGAGCGCCGTCGATCCCGTGCGGCGCACGGTATGAACATGGGGCAGCACGGCGAGGAAGTCGGCCACCGCGGGGGAATCAGCCTGCACGTGTGGCGGAAAGCTCACGGCCGCCACGACCTCGGCCGGGTCGGTCACGTCGGGCACGCGGAGCGGCCGCTCGTCGAGGAACGCGCCGCCGCCCTTCCGCGCGGTGAAGCACTCGTCGCGGAGCGGGTCGTAAATCGCGCCGACGAGCAGGTCGTCACCGTCCGCGAGCGCGATCGACACGCAGTAGGCAGGAAAGTCGTGGACGTAATTCGACGTGCCATCGAGTGGATCGACGATCCAGCGCAGGCCACGCCCGGAATGGCCGGGCTCACCCGAGGCCGGCTGGCCGAAACCGGCCTCGGCCTCCTCCCCCACGAAGCCGTGCGCGGGAAATGCGGCGGCGACGATCCGACGAATCTCCCGCTGGGCGGCATAGTCGGCCTCCGTCACGAAGTCCCGCGGCCCCTTGCGCGACACGGCGAACCGCCCGCGCCAGTCGCGGAGCACACGACCGCCGGCGAGGGCCGCCTCCACACAGACCGCGAGCGGATCGGCCGAGGAATCGAGGGGCAGCGTCATGCGTGTCTCCGCGGGTGGTGCCAGGGGGCGTCGCCCACGACTATCCAACCCGGGCGATGCCCTTTTTAATGAATGTACCGCGCACGCGCCTGCCCGCGCGACCTTCAGCCCCGGAAAGCCCACTTATGACTGCTGCCGTCGCCACCGCCGCTTGGACGCTCGCCGGACTTCGCAGCCAGACCCGGTGCGGGAGCTTCGAGGTGTCGCTCGACCTCGCCCGACCGGCCGCTGGACTGACCATCGCCGCCGGCGCGCAATCCGCGTTCGTCGATCACCTGCTCGGCCTCGACCTCTCCGCGAACTGCCCGCCGAGCGATCACTGGGTGCGCGGCAGTGACATCACGGCGGTCTATGAGCCCGCCGATCCGCGGCACCTCCGTGCCACTGCGATGTGGCGGCAGCTCGCCTGCGACGCGACGACCGCCGCATGGGAATTGATTGCGTCGGCGCAGACATCGCGGCTTGACAGCGATCCGGCAGTGGCGGTGGTTGCCGACATCGGGGCGGGCGAGGTTCGCTGGCGAGGCAGAAACCCGGCGAGTGGCTGGGCAGCACTCACCCCGACCGCGATCCTGCCTGCCGACGCCACGGTGATCATGTCCGTGCGCCCTCATCGCACGGCCGTGCTCATCGCTCCCCACCCTGACAACGCGGCGCGGATCAATGCCGTATGGGAGCAGGGGCGACTCCGCCTCGGCTGCCGTCTGTTCACCCACCAACTCGAGAAGGGCGTGCTGCTCCGCAGCCGCGTACTCACTGCCTGCGGGCCGGCGGCCGACATGGCCTGGGCCGAACGGCTCCTCGCTGACTTCGCCGCGTCACCGCCGCCGCTCTCGACGTGAACCGGCTCTGCCGCGGCGTTTTTGCCGTGGCAGAAACCACCCGCCGGGCGTTACATTGCCCCCATCTTGCCTGGGCTACGGCGCGGCTGCGGAACCACACCCAGCCGGCAGTCCGGATCGCCGTCCCCGGCGCTGGCCAACCAAGGATGGAAAGCACCGCATGGCAGACATTCTGTTCGCATTCGATCCCGCGCTCGATCGTCCGGTTCCGGTTCCCGAGGCCGCGCCCGCCGATGTCACGGCGGCAGTCGCGCGGGCCGCTGTGGATGCCTTCGATGCCGTGGTGACCGCCGCCCGTTCCGCAGGCAGCAGGGCCGTCGTGCTCTGCGGCCGCGTGCTCGATCCGAGGCGTGCCAGTCCCGCCCAGGCCGCCGAACTGCGGAAGCAGATCACAACGCTCGCCTCCCAAGGCTGTGCCACCGTGTTCATGACGGACGACCTGGCGGACTGCGCCGAGCTCGTGCGGATGCTGGGCGAGCCGGCCGGACTGCGATTCGTCACGCCACACGCGCCGCTCGTGCTCGACGTGGGCGGCATCGACGTGGAACTCGCCCTGGCAAGCAGCAGGAGCGTGGCCGGCGACCTCACGACCACGAGCGGCGCACCGCTGCACCGACGGATCGTTGTCGGCTGGGATGATGCGTTCTGGCAGCGTGACCGCTGGGACGACGACGGGCGGACAGCCGCGTCCTTGGATCCGGCCGCGTTCGCAGCGGCCGCCGCGGCATCTCCCGCCTGGTCGCACCCCGGCACGCTGCTCGTCTGGGCATCCCGTGGCCGGCAGTTGCTGCCACCGGGCATGCGGATGCTGCACGCGGTCCAGGCCCGCGGCCAGCACGAGGCGGCGGCGGGCAGCTGTCATGGCCTCACGCTCCTCGACCGCAGTGCTCCCTCGGCCGGCCCCGATTCCGCCGCGCCAAGGGCGGCCCCGCACGCCGACTGGCGGAGCAGCTGGCGGGAGATTCCCACGCACCGTGTCGCCTGGCGGACGCTCTCGATCGATTCCCCCGCAGGAGGTGACGAGGAGCTGGCGACCGCCATCTGGAGCGGCCTCGAGTCGCTGACGCCCGCGGCCCACGCCCCGCTCGAGGTCGTCAGTTGCTCGATCGCGTGCGGCACGAGCGTCGCGCGGCGGGTGCGGGTGGCCGAGATCGCCGCCGAGACGCTCGCCCGCGTCCGGCAGCTCTACGATGACAAAACCTTTCGCGTCTGGTGCCGCGACCTCGTGGCCGACCCCGGCGAATCGCTGGCCCCGCTCGGGCACACCCGGTCGGGCAGCCGTCCCGGCACGACCACGTCGTTCTCGTCGGCGCTCGCCGACATCGTCGCGGGGCTGGAACAGTCTCCTGCCCCGCCCATCCCGGCCGACCTGGCACGCGAGGCCGGCTGGCTCGCGTTGGAACTGGTCGAGTCAACCTAAGGCCTCCTCCTGCGGAACGCCCCCATGTACATCGAACGCATCGCAGCCGAGCGGTTCGGCGCCCTGTCACATGTCACGATCGATCGGCTCGGGCCCGGAGTGCAGGTGCTCTATGGCACCAACGAGACGGGCAAGACCACCCTCCTGGAGTTCGTGCGAGCGGTCTTCTTCGGATTCGAGGGGCTGTTTCGCCGCGGGGTGCTCGATCCGCAGGTGCCGTGCGCCGGCCGGCTGCTCGTCCGTGTCGGCCCCGAGCACACGCTGCTTTCGCTCGAGCGGCGGCACGAGGGCCCGCACATCGCGGCGCTCACGCGGGCCAGCTACGAGGACGACATCGTGGGCCTCGGTGGTGACCACGGTGACCTCATCGAGATCGCCGACATCACCCCCGACTCCCGCGGCCCCCGCCACCGGGTCTACCTGCAGGATCTCGTGGGGGGCATCGACGAGACCACGTTCACGAGCGTGATGGCGTTTGGGCTCGACGAACTGCACGAGCTCCGCACGCTGGAGCCGGAGGGCTGCGGCAGCCGGCTCTATGAATTGGCCAGTGGCCTCGACCGCTCGAAGGTGTCACGGGTGCTCGCGCACCTTCGCGACGCGATCGCCCGACTCGACTCGACCGATCCAGGCGCGTCGCCGATCGCCGCGCTCGAGGGCCGCCGCCGCGAGCTGCTCGACCGGCTCGCCACGCTCGACGCGCCGGCCCTGGCCGCCGGCGGGCTGTGGGCCGAGCTCGTCCATCTCGACACCGAGATTCAGGGCATCGAGGCCCGCGTGGCCGACGCGTTGCATGCCGAGGAGGTGGTCCGCGGCGTGCTGCCGCTCGAGGCTCTGCACGCCTCCTGGCGGAAGACCGCGGAGCGGCTCGCCGCCCTGGAGTCGGCGCCGCTGGTGCACCCTGACCGCGATGCCTGGCGCAGCAGCCGCCGCCGACTGTCGAAGCTGGCTCGACTGGCGGCAGTGCGGCAGAAGCGGCGGGCCAAGCTCGCCCGCCAGCTCAAGGATCTGCCGACCGAGTCGGCCGTGTGGAAGAAGCGGGTGGCGGTCGCTGCGCTCTGCGAGGAGCTGCCCCGGCTGGAGCGGCTGCAGGCCGACGTGTCACGGGCCGAGGCCCATGCCCGGCTGGCAGCGCGGCGGTTCGGCGAGCAAGTGGGCATCGCGGGGCTGTCACGGGTGGTGCCGGTCGCGGCGACGCTCGACGGCAGCGACGACGCGTTGCCCGACGTGCTTCTGCCCGAGGGCTTCGCCCAGTCATTCGGGCCGCTGCGGGCGCGGGCCCGGGAGTGCAGCCGTGCCTCCAAGGGAGTGTCAGCAGCGCGGCACGCGGTGGCCGATGCCCGCCGATCGCTCGATGAGTCACGCGGCTCGATCAAGGGATCAGGTGCGGCGCTCGGCGGGCTCTCGATCGCCGAAGCGATCGAGCTGGCTGGCGATCGGGCGTCGGCGCTTCGCCGGCGGATCGCGGCTGGCGAGCAGCTGGCTGACCTCGACCGCACGCTGGCCCGACTGGAGCGGGAGACCGCCGCGAGCCTCGAGGGCCAGCTCATCCCGGTGCCGTGGCTCGTCGGGCTTGGTGCCTTGTTCGTGATCGGTGCCGGCATGCTGCTCTCCGGCCTGCTCCTTCCCGCCACGGTCACCGGCTCTCTCGCCTACGCGATGGCCGCGCTGGGCCTCGCCGGCACGGGGGTCGCATCGGTCACCACCTGGTCGCTCGACCGGGCCGCGTCGACTCGGCTCGACGCGGCCCGGCGGCAGCTGGAGATGGCCCGCAAGCAGCGAGAGGACGTGTCGGCCCAATGCGGCCTGCTTGACACCAAGCTCACGGCGGATGCGGCCCACTCGCTCGATCGGCGGCTCGCCCAGGCCCAGGCGGAGCTCGATCGCTTGGAGGAGCTCGCCGCCCGCGAAGGCTCGCTGCACCTGCTCACCGACCGTGTGACCGCGGCGGAGCAGGTGCTGGCCCGAGCGGTCGAGGATCGCAAGGCGGCCCGTGCCCGATGGCGGCGGGCACTGCAGCAGCGGGGCCTGCCGCCAACGCTCTCGCCGCGCGAGGTCCGCCAGATCTCGGAGCATCGCCACACGCTCCTCACGCTCGATGACGACCGGCGTCGGCTCTCGGAAGAGGCGAGGCACAAGCGGGAGGAGGTTGCGGCCTTCGGCCGCCGGGTCGACGAGCTGCTCGTCGAATGTGAGCTCGTGCCCGAATCGATGCCGCTCGATCATTTGCGGCTGCTCCAGGAGCGGCTCGATGCCGACAAGGCGATCGTCCGCCGCCGCGGTCAGCTCACGCGACGGCTCGACCTCGCCCGCCGGAAGCATCGCCACGCGAAGCGGCAGGTGCTCGTCGCCGACCGCGCCGTGCGCGAGTTCTACGCCCGCTGGGAGGTGACGACCGAGCAGGAGTTCCTGGCCAAGGTCGATCGTCGGCCCGAGTACGAGCAGGCCAAGCTCGACGCCGAGACGGCCGAAACCGCCTGGCGGGATGCTCGCCGCCGCACAACCGAGCCGACTGACGTCGATCGCTGGCTGGCCGATGCCCACATCGTGCCGCTCGCCCGCCGACTCGCCGACGCGACCGCGGCCACGGGTCGGCAGCGAGCGGCGCTCGCTGCGGCCGTGGACCGCCGCAAGGCCGTCGTGGCCAAGGTCGAGGCGGCTGCCCACGATCGCTGCACCGAGAGCCTGCAGGCCGACTTGGCCGAGGTGGAGGAGCGGCTCGCCCAGCAGATCGACCGGAGGCGGGTGCTGGAGCGGGCGCGGCTCCTGCTCGAGGAGACGCGGGCCGCCGTGGCACGCGACCACCAACCGCCGGTCCTGCGGGAGGCCTCGCGGTGGCTCGCGCGGCTCACTGACGGCCGTTATCCGTCGATCACCACGGCGATCGACGAGGCGCGGCTCGAGGTGCACGATGGCGACGGCGCCATCTGGAATCCCGAGCGGCTCAGCCGCGGCACGCGGGAGCAGGTGTTCCTCGCGCTGCGGTTGGCGCTGATCCGCGACCTCGGCCGCCACGACGTGAGCCTGCCGATCGTGATGGACGACGCGCTCGTGAACTTCGACGACTCGCGGGCCCGGTCGGCGGCCCGCGTGCTCGTGGAGTTCATCGCCGAACAGGCCGCCGGCCGCCAGATGCTCGTGCTCACCTGTCACGAGCACGTGGCGAGGATCTTCCACGATGCCGGTGCCCACGTCCGCACGTTCACCGACGCGGCGCCCGTCTGGAGCCAGCCGCAGCCCGTGCTCGCGGCGCCGAAGCGTGTGCCCAAGCCGAAGCCGGCCCCAGAGCCGATGCCGGCGGTCGTCGAGCCCACGCCGCCTCCTGTGCCGGTGGCCGTCGCGCCGCCGGTCGCAAAACCGGACGTCGCTATCGACACCGGCGACATGTGGCCCGCCGAAGCCTTCTTCTTCGGCCCGCGGCCGTAGGCCGTTCACCTCGTCGTAGGCCCGTTGCTCCGCAACGGGCTGTGCCCGTCACGGAGTGACGGGCCTACGGGCCTCACACCTTCACGTAGCCCTGCTGGATATCGCGGAGGTACCGCTGCCGCATCGCGCCGAGCAGCATGCCAAGGTAGGCGTTGGCACCAAGCGAGAGAAACAGCGCGATGAGGCTGCCGATCAGCCAGCCCCACGGGCGATCCGAAGTGGTGACGGCGGGCGTGGCGATGTCGGCCCGGGCGGTCGTCGCAGCCACGGGCAATGCCTGCCGGGGCCGCTTGGCCGCCTCGATCACAGACCGCTCCACGTCGCGTGGCCAATTGTCGGCCACGTAGATCCGCACCCGCCGCACGTCACGGGCGTCTTCTGGCACGTCACTCGTGAATTGGTAGGGGCTGTCGCCCCGGCTCCCGCGGACGAGATCGGGTTCGACCCGCACGAGATACTCCCCACCGCCACCATCGGTCGGCACGTAGGCTGCCTCGATGCCCATTGCCAGCAGCATCGCCAGCGCCATCACGCATTCCACAACCATCGGCACGAACCTCCCGGGGGTGAATCCACCGGGAATTTCAACCTCCGGGACGGGTGCCGTGCAACTCGGGCCGCGGATTTTTCCCGTGGGCGACCGTCGCCACCCGCTGTTCATCGGCCAGACTGTCGAGTTCCACCTGGAGCATCGTCAGTGCCGCCTGGAGGAAGGCCACCGCGATCGGCCCCACGAAAATCCCGATCGGACCGAGGGCGCCCACGCCCCCGAGCACGCTCAGGAGGGCCAGGAGCGGGTGCAATTTCGACTGCCCGTGGAGCACGATCGGCTTGATGATGTTGTCGACCGTGGACACGACCGACACCCCCCACAGGGCGAGGCCGGCGGCAGCCCACGTGTCCTTCACGAAGAACAACAGGTAGAGGCTCGCCGTGCCCCAGACCGCAGCGGCGCCGACGAACGGCACGAGCGCCCCGAAAAACGTCAGGAGCGTGAGCAGGAACACGTTCCCGAGCCCGGCCACGTAGAACCCGAAGCCTGCGAGGATCGCCTGCACGATCGCCGCCAACAGCGTGGAACTGACGACGGCCCGGCTCACCTCCTCGAACTCCTGCAGCAATTGCCACTGGTAGCGCACGTCGAGCGGGATGAGGCGGGTGACCGCCTCCAGCATCCGCCGGCCGTCGGCGAGGAAATAGAACAGGCTGACCGTCATCACGATCAGACCGATCAGGATCTTGCCGAGGGCGACGGGCGCCCGCTTCGCGATCGGGCCGATCAGATCCTCGGCCAGCTTCTTGAGTTCGGCATTCACGTCGTCAGCCGTGAGGTGCAGCCCCACCGCCTCGTTGACGCTCGCCACGAGCCCGTCGAGTACCTTCGGGTCGAGCCGTACCCCCTCCTCGCTCTTCACCATCGCCACGGCATCCCCGCCGGCACGGGCCACGAGCAGAGCCAGCGGCACGAGCACGATCAGCAGCACGAACAGCGTCGTGACGCCCGCCGCGGCCCACTCGGGCAGCTGAAATCGATCCCGCAGCCAGCGATGCAGCGGCCCGAAGATCACCACGAGCATCGCCGCGAGGAGCAGCGGCAGCAGGAACCCCTGCATCACCCGCAGCGAGAGCAGCCCGAACACGACCACGAGGCCGAGGAGCACGCCGAACGAAACCATCCGTGTCATCCGCGACTCCGTGGAGCAAGAGAACTGCGAAGAAAGCGTGGGGCAATGGGGGCCCAATCATACCGCACCACGCCTGATGCGAAGTCACACGCCACACTCGCTGCGTCCCCACTCCGGGAGGCGAGGGGGTGGGTGCAAGCTCGAGGAGCATTTGGACCGAGTCTTCGAGGTCCACCGCGACGAGACTTGTACCGCCCCCGAGCCGG
>JBAVTF010000125.1:0-30814 GCA_049695995.1 Pirellulales bacterium
GCTGCGGGCTTTGGTCGCGCGGGTGCAGCAGCGGCGGGCTCCCGAGCCACAGCCCGTGGCGCCGCGCATCGCCGCTCCTCCGCAGCCGCCGGTAGCAGCCCCGCAGGCGGCGGCAGCGCCGTTGCCCGGTGACGAGTGGACCGACCCCGACAGCGTGAACTGGGCCACCGCACCCGAACGCCAGCCGGGAGCGACCGATGGCGGACGGCTCCGCGAGCGGATCGTCGATCGTCTTAATGGCCAGCCGCCGAGTCGTGAGGGGCCGCTCGGCAACGGCCGGCTCATCGAGCGGCTGCGGAGCGAACGCCGCGCGGTGCGCACCAAAGACGAGGGGGCGACCGCCACCGATGCCGTTCCTCCGCTCGATGATCAATCGATCAACGCGCGGCAGTGGACGCGGCCAGAGGCGCTCTTCGAGCAGCTCGACCGGCTCGATGCGGCAGCGGCTCGCGGCACGCCCGGCGACGTGGCGGCCTGGTGCGGCATGTGCCGCGGCCATCTCGACGCCGTGCTCACAACGGGCGGGCCACACGATCCGGAGGCCGCGACTCCCCTGCTCGCTCTGAGCGACGCGGTGGCGGCCGGCATGGCCGTCGCCGACCGCTCCGCAGATCCGCTGCTCGCCACCGACACGCGGCGGACGGCACTCGCCGTCGCCCGGCGGGCGGCCGTGTGGCGAGCCGCCACTGCCGTGGCGATCGAGGCCGCCGACGCCGGCCCCGCAGCTGGCAGCGATGGAAGCGACCTGCTGGGCGGACCGACCGCCGCCCGCGACACACTCAGGCTACTGGCGGCACTCGAGGCCTTCGAATCGGCCCCGCAGGCGGCGAATGCCATGGCCGTCCGCGTTGCCCAGGCCGCCGTGGCCGCGACACCGACCGCCCCGGCGCAGAGCGTGGCCCGCGCTGTGCACGATCATTATCTCGCGCCGAACGTCCGCATCGCGGTCCACCAGGACTTCGTGACGCGGCTCCTGCCGGAGTCGACCGTCAACACCGGCCCGCTGCAGGACTTCGTACTCGGCCGCAAGGTGCGCGGTACCCGCACCGTCGAGCAGTCGACCGCCATGCGGTTCGTGCCCGACACGTCGAGCATCCGCCTCGAGCTGCTCGTCAACGGTGAGGTGGCCTCGCGGACGGTCACGGAGGCCGGGCCCGTGGCGATCCACTCCCGCGGTGCGGCCACGTTCATCGTCCGCAAGCCGATCACGCTCTCAGCCTCGGGCCTCGCCTTCAACGCGGCCGTCGGCACCGCCTCCAATCAGTCGCAGCTGGCCGACATCGAGACGAGCTTCGATGCGGTGCCGATCATGGGCTCGATCGTCCGCAACATCGCCCGCAGCCAGCACGACGAGAGCCGGGCCGAAGCCACCCGTGAGGTGAACGATCGGATCATCACCCGCGCCTGCCGCGAGGTGGACGCCCAGGTGGAACCGCGGTTCGCCGAGATGGCCGACCGCGTGCGGAACAAGATCTGGCAGCCGCTCGTGGGCCTGGGCCTCGAGCCGACACCGGTGGCGCTCGAGACGACCCCGACGCAGGCCACCGTGCGGCTGCGGCTCGCCGGCGAAGGACAACTCGGCGCGCATACGCCCCGGCCGCGGGCGCCCGACGAGGCGCTCCTGAGCCTGCAGGTGCACGAGTCGTCGGTGAACAACGCCACCGAGCGGCTCGGCCTCGCAGGTCGCACGATGAGCCTCGAGGCGCTCATCACGCTGATCTGCGAACGGCTCGGCATCCCAGTCCGGATTCCCGACGACCTGCCCGAGGGCGTGAGCATCACGTTCGCCGCCGAGGAGCCGTTGCGGGTGGAGTGCCGCGACGGCCTCGTCCATCTGCGGGTGAAACTCGACGCCCTCGAGAGCGGCCGCCGCAACTGGTACGACATCGTGGCTCGCGTGGCCTACCGACCGGCCGGTTCCGGCGCACAGGTCGTGCTGGAACGCGAGGGCCCGGTGCAGCTCGGCGGGCCGGGCCACCAGGGCCGGATGGAGATCGCGCTTCGCACGGTCTTCGGCAAGGTGTTCGCGAAGGAGCGGCCCGTGAAGATTCTGCCCGACACCATTGCCGCACACCCTCGCCTGGCCGATGCCCGAGCCGTGCAGGCGACGTGTGCGGAGGGCTGGTTCGCCCTGGCTCTTGCCGCGACGACCCAGGCCGAGGCACCGGCCGCGCCGCCGGCGGCCCGCGCTGCCTCCCAGCCGCTCCGCATCCTGCGGCGATAGCGGCAGCGGCAGCAAGGCCGTTGAAAAGCGGCGGAGACGGTCGGACAATCCGCGTCTCTCTCCTACCCCTTTCCTGTCGCCACGAGGCCTGCCGATGTCCGCTGCTACGCCCTCCTTCCGCACCGAGTCCGACAGCATGGGGGAGGTGCAGGTGCCCGCCGACCGCTACTGGGGCGCCCAAACGGAGCGGTCTCGCGACAACTTCAAGATCGGCGTCGATCGCTTCCAGTGGGGCCGGGCCGTCACGCGGGCCCTTGGCATCCTCAAGAAGTCGGCGGCCCTCGCCAACGGTGAACTCGGCCAGCTGCCCGCCGCCACGGTCAAGCTCATCGTGCAGGCGGCCGACGAGGTGATCGCCGGAAAGCTCGACGACCATTTTCCGCTCGTCGTCTTCCAAACCGGCAGCGGCACGCAGTCGAACATGAACGCCAACGAGGTGATCTCCAACCGCGCGATCGAGATCGCCGGCGGCACGATGGGCTCGAAGAAGCCGGTGCATCCCAACGACGACGTCAACCGCGGCCAGTCATCGAACGACACGTTTCCCACGGCCATGCACATCGCCGCCGTCGAGACGATCCACGACCGGCTCCTGCCGGCCGTGCGGGCGCTCCGCGACGTGTTCCTCGGGCTCGAAAAGAAACATGCCGACCTCGTGAAGATCGGCCGCACGCACCTCCAAGACGCCACCCCGATCACGCTCGGCCAGGAGATCTCCGCCTGGCGGGCCCAGATCGACGACCGGATCGCGGTGGTCGAGCGGTCGCTGCACGGGCTCTACGAACTCGCGATCGGCGGCACGGCCGTGGGCACCGGGCTCAACGCCCATCCGCGGTTCGGCGACGTCGCGGCCGGCTTCATCGCGAAGGAGACGGGCCACCCGTTCGTCTCGGCCCCCAACAAGTTCGCGGCCCTCTCGGCGCACGATGCGATGGTGGATGTGAGTGCGGCGGAGCGAGGCCTGGCGATGGCGCTCTTCAAGATCGCCAACGACATCCGCTGGCTGGCGAGCGGTCCCCGCTGCGGCATCGGTGAGATCTCGATCCCCGAGAACGAGCCGGGCAGCTCGATCATGCCGGGCAAGGTGAATCCCACGCAGTGCGAGGCGATGACGATGGTCTGCGTGCAGGTCTTCGGCAACGACGCCGCCGTGGCCTTCGCCGGCTCGCAAGGGCATTTCCAGCTCAACGTGTTCAAGCCGTTGATGGTGCACAACGTGCTCGAGAGCGCTGACCTCATCGCCGACGCCTGCGATTCGATGCGGCTCCACTGCGCGACGGGGATCGAGCCCAACCTGGCCCGCATCCAGCATCACCTCGACGACTCGCTGATGCTCGTGACGGCGCTCAACACCCACATCGGCTACGAGAAGGCGGCGAAGATCGCCAAAAAGGCACACGTGGAAGGCACGAGCCTGAAGGCCGCAGCAGTCGCCCTCGGCTACGTCACCCCCGAGCAGTACGACCACTGGGTCGTGCCAGTGGAGATGACGCGACCGTTGGCGACCTGAGCGGCGAGTGTGGCATGACCCAATCCAAGCCCCCAGGCGCAAGCCGGGGGATCTCCGATGCGGGCGCGTCGGTGGGGTCGACACCGCGGCGACGCGTCCGCGGCTTCCGCCGCGGGATTCCCTCGCTCGCGCTCAGGGCTTGAATGACGGGATCCCCTCGCTTCCGCTCAGGGCTTGAATGGCCCGCCGGGCCATGAACGGCCCGGCGGACTCGCTGTTCAGATCGCGGCGGCGGCCGTCTCGCCCGTGCGGATGCGGACGACCTCTGCGAGCTGCGTCACGAAGATCTTGCCGTCGCCCACCTGGCCGGTGCGGGCCGTCGTCATGATCTTGCTGATCACGGCCTGGGCCTCGTCGTCGCTCACCACGACCTCGATCTTCACCTTCGGCAGGAAGTCGACGGAGTACTCGGCGCCGCGGTAGGTCTCGGTGTGGCCCTTCTGCCGTCCGAAGCCGCGAACCTCCGTCACCGTCATGCCCTTCACGCCCAGGGCGTTGAGCGCGTCTTTCACTTCCTCCAGCTTGAAATGCCGGATGATCGCTTCAATCTTTTTCATGACTCATCTCCTCGGTGTGGCATCCCGTCTGTCCGGGCGCCGCTGCTCATATCCGGGCCGATCGCACCGATCGCACCTCCACACACAACTCATATGCACCCGGCGTGCCAAATGGAATGACCACGGAAAACCGTGATTCGTCCGACGCCGCCTGTGTCTCGCAGGACGCGCTCCTCACCGCCGCCTTGGCCGCTAATGGGCGAAAAGCACTCGGTTTTTCAGCCCCTCGCCGGGTGTCGCGCCGGCGAGGCGCCTGTCGCGCCCTGCGCGGCCCCTCAGGGAGTCAGTTCGCCACCGACGAGCGCCCTCAAAGTGTCGGCCGAAACGCACTCCTTGAAAATCATTTGCTCGCCGCCGGCGGGCGGCTGCTCGGGCGGCTTACCCGGCGCCGCGGCTCTGCCCGGTGACGTCCGCGACACCATGCCCACCACCTCGCCCACCGCATTGAACACGGGGCCGCCGCTCGAGCCGATGGCGAAGTCGGCCGTGACCGTCATCCAGGTCGCCGGTGTCTGGCCGACATTGAACTTCGCCCTGTTCGGATGCTCGTCGTACCACATGCGGTGATACCGCGACACAATGCCGGTGGTGAGCGAGTAAAACCGTCCCTTGGGGTGGCTGATGACCGTGACGGGCGATCCACAGGCGGCACGCGGGCCGAGCCGCAGGAACGGCAGCGACCGCCCCCTGGTGTCGATGTGTATCACGGCGGCGTCGCCCACGACGTCGGCGGCCACCACTTTCTGTACCCCATACACCGCACCATCGCTCGTCATCACACCGTAGCGATTGCCCTCGGCTCGCTCGAGGACGTGGTGATTCGTCACGACCAGGCCGTCGGCCGACAGGATCCAGCCGCTGGCCATCTGCCCCACATGCCAGTCGTTGCACTTGCCACACTTGAACACTGACCCGACCGCGACGACCGCCGGCACGACCGCATCGTAGAGCGACTGTTCCGGGCCGAGCGCACAGGGCGTTGCCGCCTGCGGTGACACCACGGTCTTGCCCGCCGCCTCCTTCAGCTGCCCATCGATCGTCGCCGAGTCGAGCGTCGTTTCTGCATCGGCAAGCGCACCCGCCCCACGGGCGAACCCGCGAAGCAACTGCAGGTCGTCGAAGACGGGACTGTCGGCGCTCGCGATGCCCCCCGTCACCAGGACAAGCAGAGCGAGCAGTGAAGACCAAACACGCATCAACCCATCGTAACGCGACCTGGCAGCCACAGCCACAAAGGGACGTCGCTCACTTCCGGAAGGTCGCGCCGTCGAGGCCGTGCCCCTTCATCAGCCGGTAGAGCGTGCCGCGGGGGAGCCGAGCCTCGCGGGCGGCGGCCGACACGTCGCCCAGATGCCGCGCGAGCAGGTCCGTCAGGTACTGCTTCTCGAACCTTGCCACGTGCTCCGTCCGCTGGGCGAAGAAGCCCACAGCCCCCGCCTCGGCGCCGGCGTTGCGGCCGGCGGCAGCCACCACGTCGTCGGGCAGATCGTCGATCCCGGCCATCGGATGCCGGGTCATCGCGATGGCGCGGCGGACCACGTTTTGCAGTTCGCGGACGTTGCCCGGCCAGTGGTAGCCCTTGAGCACCTGGTAGACGTCGGTGGTGAGCCCACCCACCTCGCGGCCCATTTCACCCGCGGCCCGGTTGGCAAAGAACTCCGCCAGGAGGCCGATGTCGTCGCCCCGCTGCCGGAGCGGCGGCAGGTCGATCCGCACCACGTTGATCCGATAGAAGAGGTCGCGACGAAACTCGCCCCGTTCCACCATCTGGTCGATGTTTCGCGACGTAGCCGCCACCACGCGGACGTCCACCGCGTTTTCCTGGCGGGCGCCCACGCGGCGGATCCGCCGCTCCTGCAGCACCCGCAGCAGCTTCGCCTGCAGCGGCAGCGGCAACTCGCCCACTTCGTCGAGAAACAGCGTGCCGCCGTCGGCGAACTCGACGAGGCCCATGCGGCGGGCATCGGCACCGGTGAAGGCTCCGCGCTCGTGGCCAAAGAGTTCGCTCTCGATGAGCGCGTCGGGGATCGCGCCGCAGTCCACCGGGACGAATGGTCCGGTGCTCCGCCGGCTTCGCTTGTGGATCGCGCGGGCGACGAGTTCCTTGCCCGTGCCGGTCTCGCCGGTCACGAGCACGTCGACGGAGCTCACGGCGATCCGATCGATGACCGAATAGACCTGCTGCATCGCCGGGCTCTCGCCCAGAAAGTCGTCGAACGTGTAGGGACGCTCCACCGCCCGCCGCAGCAGCTCCTCCGCCGCCTTGTGCCGCGAGGTCGTCAGCAGCCGGACGAGCGCGTCCTCCAGGTCCGTTTCGACCCGCGCGATGTCGAGGTAGTCGCCGGCCCCCGCCTGGAGGCAGGCCCGCGCCGTGTCGACGCTCGGCTTCGGATCGATCACAACCACCGCCAGTTGCGGATCCGCATTGCGAATGGCGCCGAAGAGCACGTCGGCCGATGGACCGGATCTCGCCGTCACGACGCCCAGATCCCAGGCATCGCGGGAGAGCGTGCCGATCGCCTTGTCGAGCGTCGTCTCGACCCGCACCTCGAGCGGTTGGAGCCGGGCGCTCAGGCGGGCATACGGGAGCGCCGTGGCGCCTTCGGAATCAATGATCAGGATGCGGGGCTGCTGCACGTGCGGCTCATGCTGGCTGCTGGGACCGGGGATCGTTTCCGCGCCGGCCGCCTACCCACGCTGGACTCGCGAGAGTATGCAGCCGCCGATGCTCGGGGGCAACCCGCGGCCTCGCTTCCGCGGCCCTGGCGAACTGGTACATTTCGCAAGGATCATTCTTCAGGAGCTTCCGTCCGATGGCCATTGATACCTACGCGCCCTGCCCCGGCGGCACCGGCAAGAAGATCAAGTTCTGCTGCTCCGAGTTGGTCGGCGATCTCGAGCAGCTCGACCGCCTCGTGGAGGGCGACCAGATCTCGGCCGCGCTCGACCAGGTGAAGCGGCTCGCCGCGAAGCATCCCGGCCGGGCCTGCCTGCTGGCTACGCAGACGAAGCTGGAGCTCGCCTCCAAGCAGTTCACCGAGGCGGCCACGACGGCGCGGCAGTTCCTCGAAGCCCATCCCGAGAATCCGCTTGCTCTCGGCCAGTCGGCGGTGACGGAGGCGGTGGCGGGACGAATCCAGGAGGCCGCGGCCCTCTTTGACAAGGCCCGCGAGGCGGCGGCGCGAACGCCCGAGGGTGGCACGCCTCCCGTGCAGGAGCTCGCCCGCATCGCAGCGACGCTCGTGCAGGCGGCCGCTCAGCTCGGCCACGTCGGCTTCGCGCAAGGCATCGTCGACTGGCTCATCGATACGGGCGTGGGCTCGGCCGACGAGCTGCGGCTGCTCGCAGCGATCGTGGGCTCGTCGGGCGTGCCGGCGGCGCTGCGGTCGCGGATGCCGCTCGAAGACTTTACTGGCGACGCCGCCTGGCGGCCGGAGTTCGACGCCGCCCTGGCGCATGC
Organism: Pirellulales bacterium; assembly: GCA_049695995.1. Classification (GTDB taxonomy): domain Bacteria; phylum Planctomycetota; class Planctomycetia; order Pirellulales; family UBA1268; genus QWPN01. Next base: position 7,752 of record JBAVTF010000125.1, read on the forward strand.
CCGCTCGTGGCGGCTGTCGCAGGCACTCACGGGTTTCCGCAGCCTCAAGCCGCAGGCCGGCACCTGTCGGCCGCTGTTCGCCAACATCGGCATCCTCTGCGAGATGCTCGCGCGGCCGGTCGAGGCGTCGGAAGCCTGGCTTGCGGTCTCACGGCTGGCCGACGTCAGCCCCGACGATGCGATCGAGGCCGTGGGGCGGGCCATCGCGCTCGAGACGGAGGCCGACCCCGACCGTTCGCCCCAGATTTCATTCACCAGCCTGGCGGCGCCGCTCACGGTTCCGGCTGGCGAAGAAGGCACGCGGGCGCTCGAACTGCTCGAAGACAAGCTGCGGCACGACCCGCGGTGCGAGACGACCGGTTTCGACCGCTCCGCCTGGGTCTCGCGAAACGCGGTTCCGCCCCGCTCGGTATGGCGCGTCTACGAAGCCGCCGTGGGGGATGCCCTGCCGCGACTGCTCGCGAGCCTGCTGCTCTTCGGCCGCCAGACCGACAAGGAGCCGGAGGCCGTGCTGCAGGGTTTCGCCCCCGACGTCGCCGCGGCGCAGCCCGTGGTCGCGGCGCTCGTTGGCTGCCAGTTCGCGAAGGCCGCCGATGTGCCAGGGATGCCGGTCATCCCGCCCACGCAGTGGCTCCTGGGCGCCCAGTTCCGGCTGCCGGTGCCGACCACGCCGCCGGCCCCGGCCGCCGCCGGCGAACTCTCGACGTTCGATCTGCTCGTACAGAAGCAGGCGACGGCCGTTCGCGATCGGTTCGTGGAAGCCTGGCCCGATACGCCGCTCCCCGAGCTGCTCGGGAAGTCGCCACGACAGGCGATCACCGAGCCGGAGGGACGGCGGCGCGTGGAGGCCCTGATCACCGAAGGCGAGGCGACGGCCCGTCGGCAGGATCTCGCCACGGGCTGGACCGTGGTGCGGGAACGGCTCGGCCTGCCTGCGCCAGCACCGATCGCCGCGGATCAGCCGTTGGAAGACGTGGCGCCGTTGCGCTGGCACCGCCTCGACATGGCGAAGCTGCCGCTCGAGCAGCTGCGTGGTCTCGTCGTGCTCGCGATGGATGCGGGATTTGATCGAGCCACCGAACGGGCCGCCGAGGCGCTCGCGTCCCGCAGCGATGCCACGCCGGAGGATCGCTGGGAGGCGATCGGTGCGCTGGAGGAGCGTGCGAGCACGAGCGTCCGCAAGCTCGAGCTGATCGCGGAACTTCGCACGCTTGCGAAGCAGCTCAAGGTGAGCGAGGGGATGCTCGACGTCGCCGAGCTGCGCGTGCGACTGCAGCGCGGCGACCAGAACGAGATCGTGCGGCTGCTCGACCGGCTGCGACGAGAGCACTCCCGCGATCACCGCGTGATTCAGGCGCTGGCGCAGGTGCTCTCCGAGGCGGGCATCGATCTCTCGGCACTCGCTGGCCAGCCCGGTGCGGGCATACCGGGTGGAGCGCCGGGTGGCGCCGCAGCAGCTGCCGCCGCCCCGGAAGCCGGAAAGCTCTGGACGCCCGGCGGCGAACAGGCCGGCCCCGCCGGCGAGAAGAAGGTCATCTGGACGCCGTAGGGCCGTGCGTTGTGTCGGCGCCGTAGTCCACATGCTCCGCATGTGGCCCACGGTCAAAACACCACAGGCCCGAGCTACTGCCCTTCAGTTCCGCAAACCACCCCGCGAATAGCCCGGCCGCTCGGCCTTCTCACCTTCAACCGCACACGGAGTGTGCGGACTACGGGGGAGTGTGCGCCTACGGCCGCGCAAGAAACCCTTCGAGAGCGGCCCGCACCAGCCCCACGGCGTGCACCCGCACGATCTGCACGCCCGCGGCTGCCAGGCAGCACGCCGCACCGGCCGTGGCAGCATCGCGTTCAGCATCGGTCGCGGGGTGTCCGAGCGAGCGTTCGAGCACCTTCCCGAGAAAGCCCTTCCGTGAGTGGCCCACGAGGATGGGCGCACCGAGATCCAGAAATCGCCCCGCGTGGGCCATGAGTTCGAGATTGTGGGCGTGGGTCTTCCCGAAGCCGATGCCTGGATCGAGGCAGATGCGGGCGAGCGGGATGCCCGCAGCCACGAGTGCATCCCGCCGCTCGGCCAGATAGGCATGGATCTCGGCCACGACATCGTCATACCGCGGGTCGATCTGCATCGTCTGCGGCGTGCCCTGCATGTGCATCGCACAGACACCGGCAGCCGACTGCACTGCCACCCGGAGCATCTCGGGATCGCCCGTAAGACCCGTCACGTCGTTGATAATCTCAGCACCGGCCTCGATGGCCTTGGCCGCCACGATCGCCTTCGACGTGTCGATCGATACGGGCACGCCCGCCTCCACCGCGAGCCGCCGCACCACCTCGCCCACCCGCCGCCACTCCTCCTCGACCGCCACAACCTGGGAAAACGGCCGCGTGCTCTCACCACCGACATCGAGCAGATCGGCCCCCTCTGCCACGAGCCGCAGCCCATGTGCCACGGCTGCCTCGACCCCCACATGCCGCCCACCATCGGAGAAGCTATCGGGCGTCACGTTCACGATCCCCATCACGAGCGGCCGCCGCCGCGACAACTCGATCCGCCGCGTGCGCAACTGCCAGTACGTCGGAAGTGAATCGGTGCTCATACACCGATCCTACACCCTCTCCCTCAGGGACGAGCGAGCCCGATCGCAGCTCACCCCCACGGAAGGCGAGGGGGTCGGCGACTGCTCGAGGAGCATTGGACCGAGTCTTCGAGGTCCCGCGACGAGACAGTTGCCGCCCCCTCGCCGGCCCACCTCCCGCGAGCGCGATCCCGGCTCGCGGCCGCGCGCCCTTCCCCTACCATGGTTCTTCCATCAGCCCCACGATCTGCTGGGCCATCTTCACGATGGCCTCCTGCTGGGTGCTCACAACCGAGCGGCCGTATTCGGGCACGAGTGAGGCCGCCTGCCCCACGTCCACGGTCGCTGCGGGCAGCGGCACCTCGCCCGCGGCGATCACCGCGCCGCCGCGGTCGGCCCAGGTGATGAGCGCCTGGTAGTTCAGCTCCACCTGTCGCGACTGGTCGGTCGGGCTCTCCACGACCATCCGCTTCGTGTCGGCGACGATCCGGCCCGTGAGCACGCTGTCGGCGCCCCCCTCGGAGCCCACGACTTTGAACGGCGTCCGCTTCTCGATCTCCTTGCAGACGGCCTCCGTGAGCCGTTCTCCGATGTCGATCGCCGGCGTTGTGCGGAAGCTGTCGCACTGAAAGACGGGCACGTAGACCGTCCGCACGTTCGGCGCGTAGAGCGTGTTGTTGCCGAATCGGTAGTTCGCGCAGCCGGCCACGAGAGCGACCAGGCCGGTAGCGGCCACCGCACAGGAGAGCCGGCGGGAGAGTGCGTGCGAGGTCATCGCCAGATCACTCCCGGGTTCAGTAGACGGGGGGCGAAGCGCCCGAGTTGTCGCCGCGGGCGATCGCCGTCTCGGCCTCGGCCATCGCGTCGAGCTCCGCCTCCTTGAGGGAGTCGGGATTCAACACGCGGGTCAACATCGGGAACGGGTCGTCCGAGACGTCGTTGAGATCCTTGATGCCGTCGAACTTCTCTCGGGCCTTGGCGGCGAGCATCGTCTTCGGATAGTCGCGGGCGACGAGGGCGTAGTAGATGCGGGCGGAGTTGTAGTGCTTGCCCTTGGCGTAAAACTCAGCCCGGTTGTAGTGCCGCTGGGCCTGCTGGGCGGCGATCTGGCCCCGCGTCTCCTCGAGGCGGACCTCGTCCTCACGGGAGAGCTGGTCCGGAAACTGCACGAGCGTCTGGTCGGCGAGGATCTCGGCCTCCTCGAGGATGCCCCCTTCGTAGGCCGGCCCTTGGTAGGCGCGAAGCTTGGCCTGCAGGCCGAGCATATGCGCCTGGAGGAGGAAGTCGCTGTCGGGGTATTCGCTCCGCAGCAGGCCGTAGAAGTAGTCGGCGTCGAGCCACTGCCGGTCGAGGAAGTGGGCGTTGGCCTGGGCCATGATGCTGTCGTCGGCCAGCGGGCCACGGGGATCGTTGATCCGCACGTGGTCGTAGGCCTTGAGAGCCCGGCCCTGGGTGTCGAAGAGCGGCCGACTGCGATCGAACAGGTTCGGCACGATCACCGGCAGCGGGTTCTTCTGGTCGACCGCGATCCAGTATTGGGCGATCACGAACTGCCGCTGGGCGATCCGGTCGAGGTACCGGGTATTCGCATATTTCTTGACGAGCTCGTCGTAGCAGTCCTCGGCCTTGGGGTATTGGTCGGTGAAGAACAGGCACTCGGCCAGCTGCCACATGGCGTCCTCCTCGATCACGGAGTCGGGCCAGCGGTCGATCGCCTGCTTGTACTTCGGGATCGCCTCCTTGTACTTCCCCTCGCGAAAGAGCGAGTCGGCCTCGGCGACCGCCGCGCGGGCGACCGGCTCGTTGGGTCCGCGGCCCACCATCTTCTTCCAGCGCTTCTTGACGTTGTCGCCCTTGAAATAATCCCAGCCCAGTTCACCATCCGGGGCGGCCGACTCCGACGAGAGCACCGTCGACTCGTCATCGGCATCAGCCACGGGCGTGTCCTTGGCCCACGGCCAGGTGGGTGTTTTGAAGGTCGCGCAGCCCGACGCCGCGGCGGCGCAGACCACCGCGATGAGCGGCAGCACGCACCACCTCGACCGAGCGGGGAGAGGCCTGTAGATGCTGGGCATGCGGCTCACGATGCGGGGCGTTTGGGCGAGCCGGCGCGAACCGGCCGACGGGCCGCTTGAAACGGCAGCCAGCGGGCTGCCGAGAGCGGTCGCTCAAGCGTGTGGGCGAGGTAGGAATTCATCACGGCCCGCACCTCCCCGGCGACGGCCGGATCGAGAACGGCGTCGGCAACCCGCAGGCCAGGATCCCCGCAGGAACGCAGCGCGGCCAGTGCTGCCTGCGAGACGGAGATGACCGTCCGCCGGCCGGCGCGGCAGCGGCTGCAGAGCACGCCGCCGTCGAGCATGCCGAAGGCGATCCGGCCCGTCGCGGGCAGGCGGGCGTGGCAGGCGCCGCAGGCCGTGACCGCCGGGCCGAGGCCACTGAGCCGGAGAAACGCCAACTCCATCCACACGACGCGGGCGGCGACCACGGCGTCGGACGCGGTCGATGCCGAGAGCGACCGCAGCGTGGCGTGTGCCGCATCGAAGAGTTCCGGCTGGGGATCGGCATCGGCGGTGAGGGCCTCGAGCAGTTCGGCAAGGTGCATGCCGCCGGCGAGCGCCGCGAGGCTCATGCCCACGCGGAATCTGTGCTCGAGGCACGCCTCGGTCAGGAGATCGAGGCCGCCGGAGGATTTCCGGAGGAGCAGTACCTGACAGATCGAAAGCAGGTCAAGGCCGCCGTCGAAGCTGCTCTTCGGCCGCCACGCCCCCTTGGCCAGAGCCCGCACCTTGCCGAATTCGCGGCAATAGAGGCTGACGACGCTGCTTGTCTCGCCAAATGGCACGGCGCGGATCACGATCGCGCGGGACTTCTCAGCGGCCATCGCGCGGCCCACTCCCCGCCTGCTCGACGTCGCCGCCGAGCCTCTCCACCCGCACGAGATCGATGCGGCGGCGGGTGGCGGCCAAAACCTCTAGCCGCACGCCGTGCGACTCGAGCGTCTCCCCAGCCTGCGGAATGCGGCCGAACTCGTGGAACACGAATCCGCCGATCGTCTCGAAATCCTCCTCCTCGGGCAGTGCCACGCCGAGCCGCTCGTTCACCAGCCGGATCCGCACGTGGGCCAGGGCCTCGCAGGCCGTGGCGGTGAGCATGCGGATGCCGTCGGCAAACGCCTCGTCATGCTCGTCGGCGATCTCGCCCACGATCTCCTCGAGGGCATCCTCGATCGTGATGATGCCCGACACGCCGCCGAACTCGTCGGTCACCACGGCCATGTGCGTGTTGCCCCGCTGAAACTCCCGCAGCAGCGTCTGGACGCTCATCGCCTCCGGCACGAACCACGGTGGCCGCAGCAGCGGCCGCAGGGCGAGCGGCTCGGAGCCGGCCGTGTCGCCGGCGGCGATGCGGCGGAGCAGATCGCGGGTGTGCAGGATGCCGACGACGTCGTCGGGCGACCGCTCCCAGACGGGCAGCCGCGTATGGCCACTGTCGGCCGCGAGCCGCACGGCCTCGTCCCAGGGCGTGGCGATCGAGAGCGAGATCATGGCCGTCCGCGGCGTCATGATCGTGGCCACCCGCACCTCATCGAGGCCGATCACGCCGCGGATCATGTCGCGGGCCGCATCCTCCAGCCGCCCCTCGCGATGCGCCTCGTCGACCACGAGCCGCAGCTCGTCGCCAGGCCGCGCCGGCTCGGCGCCCTTGCGGCCGACGAGCCCGCCAAGCGCAGCGGCAAAGCGGCCAAGGAGGCCGACACCGGGCCCGATCACGGCGACGATTGGCCGCCAGATCTCCCACGTCGCCACCACGATCCACGGGCCGGCGAATCGCACGAGCAGGATCGGCACGACCACGAGCAGCACCCACACCAGCGAGATCCAGCCGGCGACCGCCGAGAGATCGAGTGCCAGAGACCGCTCCGCACCGAGCGGGCCGCGAAAGGCGAGGAGCGTGGCGACGACCGACGCGGCCACCACCACGGTGGCGGCGATGAAGGCGATCGCTTCGCTCGCCGCGACGATCTGGTCGTACCGCTCCGGCTTCCGCCGCGCCTGACAGAGCTCTTGGATGATCTGCCGCTGTGCGCCGCGAACGGCCCGCGCCTGCACGGCGGCGAGACTCGCCACGGCAAGCAGCATGAGTCCGGATTCGAAACCAACGGAGTCGAGGGGGCTCATCGGCCGGCCTGTCGTGGGCGTGCGCGGGGCGGGCGGGGCAGCCCCGCGGCCGCCATCAACACCCGCTCACGGGCCCGCATCGCCCGGCGGGCATTCGGCACGAGATCATCGTACCCCGCCAGGTGCAAGAGGCCGTGGACCACGTAATACGCGACCTCATACCGGGGCGCCCAGCCGAGTTCCCGAGCCATCCGGCGGGCCGTCTCGGCGCTCACGGCGATATCCCCGTGCAGGCTGTCCGCAGGCCCGTCCGCGGCCAGATCGAACGTGATCACATCCGTCGGCCCCGCAATGCCCATCCACTCCTCGTGCAGCCGCGCCATCCGCCGATCGCCCACGAGCAGGATCGAGATCTCGGCCCGATCGACCCCCTCGCGCGCCAGCGCCCGCCGCACCACCCGCTCGAGCCACGCCGCCCCAACCCGCACGGCCCGCTGCTTATCGAGGACGTCGATCTGAATGCCCGACGCGCGCGGCGAGGTCATCAGGCCGTCCGCTGATCGGGGTACTTCACGCGGCCATGGTAGACCGCCGTGAGGCTCTTCACGAGGCTCTGTTCCACGACGCCCAGCTCCTCGAGCGTGAGCCCGCATTCGTCGAACTGGCCGTCGAGCAGCCGCTTCATCGCGAGGTCGTGCACGAGGCTCGCGATCCGTGCGGGCGTCGGCTCGGTGAGCGTGCGGCTCGCGCTCTCGACCGCGTCGGAGAGCATGAGCACCGCCGACTCCCGCGTGCTCGGCTTCGGTCCGGGATAGCGGTAGGTCTGCTCGTCCACCTCGCCGCCGTTGGGATCGGCCTGCGACCGCTCCGTGGCCCGCCGATAGAAATATTCGACGAGCGTCGTGCCGTGATGCTCGGCGATCAGGTCGACGAGTGGGGCGGGGAGGTTGTACTGGCGGGCCAGCTCCACGCCTTCCTTCACGTGGGCGATGATAATCAGCGTGCTCATCGCTGGGACGAGCGCCTCGTGGCGGTTTTCGCGGCCCTGGTTCTCGACGAAGTAGGCTGGCTTGAGCATCTTGCCCACGTCGTGGAAGTAGGCCCCGACGCGCACGAGCAGGCCACGCGCACCGATCGCCTCAGCTGCCGCCTCCGCGAGGCTCGCCACGTTGATCGAGTGGTTGTAGGTGCCGGGAGCGCGGCGCACGAGCTCTTGGAGCAGCGGATGGGCGGCGTCGCCCACTTCGAGCAGGCTCAAGTCGGTGAGCACGCCGAACGACCGCTCGATGAAGGGGAGCAGGCCCGTTATGAGGAAGCCGGCGAGCAGCGTCCAGACGCCCGTGCGACCAGCCTCGTAGAGCAGCTGCGTGTCGAGGGGCCGTTCTTCCAGCAGGCTCGAACCGAGCTGCGTGAGGGCGGCGACGGCGCCGGCCCAGAGGCCCACGTAGATCAGCTTGCTGCGGCTGCGGATGCGGCCGGTCCAGAAGATCATCGCCGCCGCGGCCGCCGTGAGCGTCACGTAGGAGGCGAGGCCGTGGCCGAGGCCCACCACCACGACGAGCGCTGCCTGGGCGGTGAGCAGGAGGGCCACGTCTTGGTCGAAGGCGAGCGCCACCGTCATCGCGAAGATCAGCAGCGGCACCACCTCCGCCTGCCATGATTCCCCGGCCGAGAGGAGGGCGAGCACGATCGCCACGACGGACAAACCGAGCAACGCGACGACGTTGCCGATGTCGCCGAGTAGTTCGCGATGGTGGCGGTGAATGTAGAAGCCTGAGAGGGCGAACATCGCCACGAAGAGCCCCAGCAGGGCGAGCGTGCGGGCCACCCGCTGCCGCGTGTCTTGCTGCCGCACAAAGGCGTCGTGCTCCCGCCGCAGGAGGCCGAGTGACTCGGCAGCCATTGGCACGCCCGCCTCGGCGAGCACGTCGCCGGCTGCGTACCTCACGAACTGCTGCGGTGTCTTGGCGACGGCCTCCTTCTTGGCACGATCGGTCGCCTCACGATCGAGTTCGAGCGAGCCCGACAGCCGCGACTCGATCCAGGTGAAGATGCGGTCGGCAAACGGCCCCTCGCCGAGCTCCTCGCGGATCCGCGACTTGAGCCGCGCCTTTGCCTCACCGAGCAGGACGTGGGCCACCTGCACCCGCGTCACCTCGGTCGCGTTGCCGAGCGGATGCACGTCGATCTCGGTCTGGCTGCCCTCGTCGATGCCGTGCTGGATCTTCTCGAGCACGCCCTGGTTCTCGACGTCGGCGAAGGCATTGTCGACCGCCTTCTCGAACTCGATCAGCCGCTCCTTCGTGTCGACCTTGCCGCGGAACCGCTGAAACGCCTGCTCGGCCTCGACCACCGCCCGCTCCGGTGCCGGCACGTCGTCCGCCTTCGCGGGTGCGGACTTCTCGCCTTTCTTGCCGTCGCCCGACTTGGGATCTTTCGGCTTCTCGTCCGCGGCGGTGCCGTCCTTCTTCTGGGCGTCCTTCTTCTCTGCATCCGCCGGCGCGGCACCAGCCTTCTCGGCCGCAGCGGGCTCAGCCTCAGCGGATGACTTCTCGCCATCCGCAGCGGGAGGCTCGGGCGCCACCGGCGGCTCCGCCTTGGTCTTGGCCGCTTCGGCGGCGACGGCCAGATCGATCGCCGCCGCAGCCTCCGGCGCGAACTCGAGCCAGGCGTCCTTCGACACCCGGCCCAGGCTCTCCGCGGCGGCGATCTCGGCCACGCGGTTTTTCAAGCCATCGCGCAGACGCACGACTGGGGCCTTGTCTTGGGCGTAGACAATCCGCACGCGGGCGGCGGCCCGCTGCTGTGCCTCGCGGGTGCCTTCGGCATCCGGCCGCTCAAAAGGCACGCGGGCCACGACACCGCGCGGCGGTACCGACCCGTCCTGGAACGGAAACGGCTCCTGCCAGCCGTGAAGCAGCACGAGCAGCACGGCGGCTGCTCCGAGGCAGAGGCCGAGCCGCAGCAGCACGTCGCCCCGCGAAGCGGTCTCCAGGAGCGTGCCGAAGAAGCCGGGCGGCGCATCGACGGCGCCCGCGCGGCGGCGGCGACGGAACGGCGCTGGAGACGAGGTCGGCATCAGGAGGTTCGCCCGTCGTAGGCATCGACGATCCGCTGCACGAGCGGATGCCGCACGATGTCGGCGCCGCCGAGCTGCACGCGCACGCAGCCTGCCACCCGCTCCAGGCGGCGGGCGGCGTCGACGAGGCCGCTCGTGCGATCCGGCGGCAGGTCGATCTGCGTGGTATCGCCCGAAATCACCATCTTCGAGCCGTGGCCAAGCCGCGTGAGAAACATCTTCATCTGCGACACGGTCGTGTTCTGGGCCTCGTCGAGGATGATGAAGGCGTTGTTGAGCGTGCGACCGCGCATGTAGGCCAGCGGGATCATCTCCACGATATCCTGCTCGGTGAGCCGCTTGAGCACCTCGAAGTCCATCATCTCGCGGAGCGCGTCCATCAGTGGCCGCAGGTAGGGATTGATCTTGGCCTGGAGGTCGCCGGGCAGATACCCCAGGCTCTCGCCCGCCTCGACCGCCGGCCGCACGAGCACGATCTTCCGCACCCGCTCCGCGCGGAGATCCGACACGGCCATCGCCACGGCGAGGAACGTCTTGCCGCAGCCTGCGGGTCCGGTGCAGAGCACCACGTCGTGATCCCGGATCGCCTGCACGTAGGCGGCCTGGCCGGCCGACCGCGGCACGAGCTGCTTGCCCGGCTGCTGGATCTCGATCGGGGCATGCCGTTCCGGCGGCTTCTCGCCGGTGGCCACTGCCAGAAGCCTGGTCACCTGGTCCGGATCGACGGCCCCCTCGTCGCGGGCCATCCGGTCGAGGGCCTCAAAAATCTCGGCGGCCCGCGCAACGGCCGACTCCTCCCCCTCGATATGGATGGAGTCGTCGCAGGCCGACACGCCGACGTCGAGCGCGGCCCGGATACGGCGCAGATGCTGGTCGCGCGGACCGAACACGGCGACGAGCCGTTTCGAGTCGACCACCGCAATTGTCGTACGCGTCATCGATTCCCGGGGCGACTGGAGTCGCCGCCGGTCGTCAGGGGCGGGTGCAACCACGCCTCTACTATACCCCGCCGAACCGACCCCGGTTTTCAGGCCGAAAACGCAGGGCTCTCAGCCTTCGACCGCCTGTGGAGTGGGTTCGGGGTTGCCTATGCCCCGTCGCCGGACGCTCGCTACGAACATCCTGTTCTTCGCTCGCTCGATGCCGCCTGCGCTTCGGCATCCTGCCTGCGCTTGGCGGCAAACGCCGGCTCTCAGGGCATTGGGCAACCCCTCACGGGCCGTCTGTTGCGAACGGTAGGCCCGTTGCTCCGCAACGGGCAGCCCGTCACGGAGTGACGGGCCTACGAGAAGAAATGGGAAGGCGAGGGGGTCGGTGCAAGCTCGAGGAGCATTGGACCGAGTCTTCGAGGTCCCCGCGACGAGACTTGTACCGCCCCCGAGCCGGTGACACACCGTTTACGCGTGCGACCTCAGCGAGCGTCCGGCGAGACGGCAGAGGCAGCCCCGACCTGCGTGAGAGCCGCAACTCACGCGACCCAGAGGAGCCAGGCGATGGGGGCGGCGAAGGAGAGGGAGTCGATCAGGTCGAGCACGCCTCCGAGGCCGCCGAGCAGACGGCCGGAATCCTTGGCGCCGAGTTCACGCTTCACGAGCGACTCGGCGAGATCACCCAGCATGCCCGCCACGCCGACTACAAGGCCGAACACGAGCCAGCCGCCCCAGGGCCGGGCCTGTGTGGCGAAGCCGGCCCGCTCGAATACGAGCCAGGCCGCGAGCAGCGAGCCGGCGAGCGAGCCGACGGCACCTTCCCAGGTTTTGCCCGGACTGAGCACCGGCGCCATCTTCGTGCGACCCACGAGTGAGCCGACCACATACGCGAGGATGTCGCCCGCCTTCACGACGGCGATCAGGCTCACGAGTGGCAGCACGCCGAGATGCTCGGGGCCGCGCTGCTCGGGGCCGAGGTTCTCCACGCAGAGCAGCCGCAGCGCCACCATGAAGGCGAGCGGCAGGCCGATCGCCAGCGCGGTGAAGGTGCCTGCCGTCACGCGGTCGAGTGCGCCGCCGCCGGCGCGATAGCCGGGAATCTCGGCGGCCATCACGAGGCCGCAGGCAGCGGCGCAGGCCAGGGCCGTCCAGCCGAGTGTGCCCAGGGGCGAGAGCGTGGCCGTGGCGGCGAACGCCGCCCCGCCGGCTGCTGCTGAAAGCACGATCGACACGGCGGCCGCCATCACGACGCCCGTCCGCAGGTGCACACCGCGCGTGGCGAACAAGCCCGCGCACTCGGCCGTGCCGCGGAGCACGACGAGCACGGCCAGCGGCAGCAGCCACCACACGGGCCGTGCTCCGCCGAGACCGATGGCATCGGCCCAGGTGAGCGCCACGATCACCGCCACCGCGATCGCCGACACGACGGCCCGGGAGACGAACGAACTACGGGCGGCAGCTGAAGCGGGAGTCGTCACGAGATCGAAAGCCCTCCAAACCGTCGCTCACGGCCGGCGAACGCCGCGACCGCCTCGTCGAGGTGGCGCTCCATGAAGTCGGGCCAGGCCACGTCGGTGACCCAGATCTCGGCGTAGCTGATCTGCCACAGCAAAAAGTTGCTGATCCGCATCTCACCTGCCGTGCGAATGAGCAGGTCGGGATCGGGCATGCCGGCCGTGTCAAGCCGGCTGGAGAACAGTTCTTCGTCGATCGCCTCGGGCTCGAGCCGGCCGGCACGCACCTCGGTGGCCAGCGTTCGTGCCGCATCGGCGATCTCACCCCGCGAGCCGTAGTTGATCGCCAGGCAGAGCCGCATGCCCAGGTTGTTCGCGCACATCGCCACCGTCGTGTCGAGCGCCTCGAGCGTCGCCGCCGGCAGTCCGTCGCGACGGCCGATCATGGCCAGGCGGATGCCCTCGCGCATGAGCAGCGCCCGTTCTTCGATCATGTATTGCTCGAGCAGGTGCATGAGGAACGAGAGCTCGGCGGCGGGCCGCCGCCAGTTCTCGCTCGACAGGCAGTAGAGCGTGAGTTGCTCGATGCCCAGGCGGGCGCAGTGCTCGGTGATCCGCCGCACGGTGGCCACGCCCCGCCGATGCCCCTCGATCCGTGGCAGCCCACGGGCCTGCGCCCAGCGGCCATTGCCGTCCATGATGATCGCGACATGCCGCGGGAGCCTGTCGGCGGCTGCGGGCGCGGGCACGTCACCGCGGGACTCGTGCGTGGTCACGCAGGAGCCGGCGTGCGGGTCTGGGAGCGTGGCCATGGGCGTGAGTCTCGCGCGGCGGTCTCGCAGAAAATGGTCTGGTCGCGGTCGGGGCCAACCGACACGAACGACACCGGCCGGCCGAGCAGTTCGCCGATCCGCTCGACATACCGACGGGCAGCGGCGGGCAGCGCTGCATATGACCGCACCTCGGTGAGTTCCTCGGTCCAACCAGGCAGGGTCTCGTACACCGGCACGGCCTTCCGCAGGTCGTCGATATGGCCCGGGAATTGCGTCGTCCGCACGCCGTCGATCTCGTACGCCGAGCAGATCTTGAGCTCGTCGAACCCGGCAAGCACGTCGAGCAGCATCACGGCGATCTCGTCCACGCCGGAGAGCCGCGCCGTATAGCGGGCCGCGACGGCGTCGAACCAGCCACACCGCCGCGGCCGACGCGTCACGGTGCCGTATTCATTGCCGCGATCACGGATGGTCTGGCCGATTGCGTTGTCCTGCTCCGTCGGCAAGGGGCCACCCCCCACCCGTGTCGAGTAGGCCTTCACGACGCCGATCACGCGATCGACCCAGCGGCCAGGCACACCCGATCCGCTGGCGACGCCGAGGCCCGACGAGTTGGAACTCGTCACGTAGGGGAACGTGCCGTGATCGATGTCGAGGAGCGCACCCTGCGCGCCCTCGAAGAGCACGGGCTTGCCCGCCTCGACGGCGTCGAGCAGAAACGCGGTCGTGTCGCAGACGAACGGCCGGAGCCGCTCGGCATACCGCGTGTATTGCACGTAGATCGCAGCCGGATCGAGGGCCGCCGGGGCGGCACCGCTTCCCTGCCAGGCGGTGAGCAGCCGATTCTTGAGTCCGGCGATATGCACGATCTTGTCGCGGAGGTCGGCACGGTAGAGGTCGCCGAGCCGGATGGCAAGCGCCCGGCCCACCTTGTCGCGGTAGCATGGCCCGATGCCCCGGCCCGTCGTGCCGATGGCCTCACCCCCTGACACGCTGCCGTCGAGGATGCGATCCTCGGCGACGTGCCACGGGAAGACGACGTGGGCCCGGTCACTGATCCGCAGCTTGCCTTCGATCTGCACGCCCCGCGACTCGAGGCCGTCGATCTCGGCGATCACGCTCGCCGGGTCGAGCACGACGCCGCCGGTCACCACACAGGCCACGCCGTCGCGGAGGATGCCGCTGGGGATGAGCGAGAGCTTCCACTTCTGGCCGCCGGAGACGACCGTGTGACCCGCGTTGGCTCCGCCGGCGTAGCGGACGACGATTTCGTGGTCGGCCGTGAGGATGTCGACGAGTTTGCCCTTAGCCTCGTCGCCCCATTGCAGACCGATGACGCATGTGCCGGGCACGGAAGGAGATCCTCACGGAGCCTGTGAAACCGCGGAGGCTGCAAACGTGAGACCTCCCCACAGAGTCTAAAACCGCTGGAAACCCGGTCAAGGGAATCAGCCGGCTGCGGCCCTGCGGTGCCGCCACGCGACCGCCGCCACCCCCAGCCAGCAGCAGGCGGGGAAGAGACGGCCCAGCCGGCTGGCGAGCGTGCGGCCCTCCATGAGCGGCGGCCGCGCGGTCAGCGCGCCCCGAGCGTGCAGTGGCAGCGCTGCGGTGATCGTGCCCAGCGGCGAGATCACGCACGTCTCGCCGGTGGCGGCGCACCGCAGCAGGCACCGCCGCGTTTCGACGGCCCGGAGCCGAGCCAGCATCCGATGCTGCTCCAGTGTGAGCGGCGAGGTGAACGCCGAGCCGTTGATCAGCGACACGAGCAGGTTGGCCCCATTGGCCACCAGCGACCGAGCCGCCTCGGGGATCATGTCTTCGTAGCACATCATCACGCCGATCCGTGCGTGGTCGGAGGCCAGCACATTCGCCTCGCTGCCGGCGGTGAGTTCCTCCTGCATCGGAAAATACCGCTTGATGTCGGGATAGCGATCCTCGCCCGGCACGTACTCGCCAAACGGCATCAGGTGCCGCTTGTGATACCGCCCGGTGATCACGTGGTCGCGGTCGATGAGCAGCGCCGACTGGTGCAGCACGTGCGGCTTGTCAGGATGGCCGCGGTAGGTCTTGCCGCCGAAGAGCAGCGGGCAGGAAGGGTCGTCGAGCGGACGCATGCCGGCCCGAGGCGGCCGGGACTGTTCCAGCACTTGCTCCGGATCGGCGAGTGAGGTGAGCGTGTCGGCGTAGCAGCCGCCGCTGCACTCGGGCCAACAGACGAGGCCCGTCGCGCCGAAGGAGGCCGCGTGGGCCTGTCGCGTGAACTCGCGGAGTGCATCGATGCCCCCGTCCTCCTCGGGATTGGCCTGCACGAGCACGATGTCGATCGTCGGGGCCATCGCGGCGACCAGCGTCCAGTGCGCGATCGCCCAGCTTCCGTAGGCGAGGTTGGCAGCGCACACCGCCGCGGCAACGGTGACGGCTCGCGGGGTCGGCCTTCGCCAGCCTGCCTGCGCGAGCCAGACGAGCAGGCCGGCATGGGCGTAGAGCACGAACGTGGAGAGCTCCGGTCCCGCGAGATCGACCGACTGCACGAGCACCGGCCAGGCCGCCTGGGCATACCCGAGCCGCCACGGAAACACGGCCGGCGCAACCGCCTCGATCGCGACGGCGAGCAACCCGGCCGGCAGCCAGGCCCGGAGCGGATCGGACTGCACCCGCGCGGCGAAGAGCAGCGGCGCTGCCAGCCGTACGGCATCCCACATCACGATCGGGGCCGCGATCGCCAGGCCGGTGGCCGGATCGGTGTCCATCGCGTAGGCGAGCGCTTCGGGCGTCCAGTGAAAGGCGATCGCGATCGCAGCCGTGGCCCCCGCCAGCGTCCAGCACTCACCCCACCAGCCGCGAATCCGCCCGATACACGCAAGCGGGATCGCCAGCCCGATCCACGCGGACCAGACGAGCCGCTGGTCGAGCCACGGCGCCGCCATGAAGACGGCAGCCGTGACTGCGACGAGCGGTGCCACGAGCCCGTGTCGCACGGCCCCTGGCAGGATCATTTCATGATGTTCACACGGGGAATGCTGATCCCGAGCTCGATGGGTCCGTCCTCGATCTCAAAGACGCCGGCCGTGGTCTTCGAGCCAGGGCTCAAGTTGTAGAGCGCCTCGGCTGCCGGTTCGGGCGGGAGCACGCCCCCCTTCACGACGTCGTCGGCGAAGAACGCCACGAGCGCACCCTTGCCGCCCGGCACGAGAATCGTCTTCGACTTGCCCGGAGCGATGTAGACGCCGCCGTTCTGATTGGCGAGCTTCACCGACACCGGCTGAGGCAGGCTCTGCGCCTGCTTCTCACCGATGCCCACGACATAGACATCGGTGCCTGTCGTATCGTTGAACACCTTGATCGACACCGTCCGCTTTGCGCCCCGTGCTCCCGCAGCACCGGCCTGGGCCGGAGCCGCCATGAGCATGACCGCGCCGATCGCCAGCAGACCCATTGCAACCCTACGATTCATCGGAACCTCCACAGAAAAACGAGCTGTTCACACCCAACGCCATGCCTGAAGGCAACGAGCCTCCAGCGAATCGCGTTCCGGCGTTGCCGCTCGGGCCGGCCGCATCACGGCACGCTCGCGGCGGAAGCCGAAGCTTCGCCGCCGTTTCGCGTGCAAATCGCGGCCAACACGACCGGGTCCATGGACTCGCTGAGAAACACCACGCGACTATCCGCGAACGCCGCCTGGGCGCCCCCCGGATGCAGGCTGCGGATGTCGCTCATTTCAGTGTTGATGAAGCCCGACGACTGCGGGCCACAGTTGTGCACCGCCCAGCGGCCCGTGGGATCTTCCGGATCCGCGTCCTCGCCCGGGGCCGGGCCGCGGTCGGTCGACTCCGCGGCGAGCAGGGTGGCGCTGAGGCCGTCGGTCACGTGGGCAGCCTGCACGTGGCCCGTCTCACGATCCCGCGGCACGAGCACGCCGTTCGTCAGGCCGGCGGCGCCAAGGAACGGCACGCGATCGACGCCGAGCATCCAGGCGCCCGAAATCCCCGAGTAGTCGGCCTTGCCGACGTACGTCAACACGCCCGACGGGCAGACATAGGCAGCAATTTTCTGTTTCGACGCAACGCGGTTGCCGGCCGGATCGTTCCATTCACGCGCATAGTCGATCCGGGCGGCCAGTTCCGCTTCCTCGAGGAACGGGAGGATCGACGACGTCCACGCATGGAGCGTGCCTGCCGGCAACTCGGGAGGCGCGGGCATTCGGTCGCACCCGGCGGGAAACCGCCGCCGGCCGGACTCATAGACCGAGGTCGCCAGGGCCGTCTGCCGCAGATTGTTGCCACAGGCCGTCTTGCGGGAGGACTCACGCACCCGTTGCACGGCGGGGAGCAGCATGCCGATGAGCATGCCGACAATCCCGATGACCACGAGCAGCTCCACGAGACTGAACCCGCGGCCGCCCGCCACCGGACATGCTCGCCGGGCCGATCTCCCGGGGGCAACGACACTGATCTTCATCACGACCTCGACGATCCGGACGCGAGCCAGACACCGGCGGGTCGTGCATGCCCCTCCCACGCCCGCATTCGTATGCATTTGCATCCGTGGGCGTTGCCAATCACTCTTCGAGAACCGGCGGTGGCGGTCAAACTCCGGGCAAAAGCCCTGGGATTTCGCACGCCCCTCGTGCAGACACCGCCCTGTCTGCGACGCTGACCGCTTCGCGCCTTCGCCCTGAGCCTCGACATTCCCCGCCCCTCATGAAGCAGCATCCCGGCACCGTGCACCACGTGACCGCCGCCGACCGCGGACAGACGCTTGCGGCGTTCCTACGACCCCGGCTCGGCAACGCGAGCTGGTCGCGGGTGCAGAAGCTCGTGCGGTCGCGGCATGTGCTCATTCACGGCAACATCTGCACCGACATCGCCCGCCGGCTGAAGGAAGGCGAGGTCGTCAAGGTGCTCGACGTGGCTGCGGCACCGCTGCCGAAGGCCGACGACGTGCGGGTCGTGCATGTCGATGCCGACGTCGTGGTCGTCGACAAGCCCACCGGCCTCACGACCACCCGGCACCATGAGGAGGCCTCGTGGCCGGCGAAGCGCCGCCAGCTCCAGCCCACGCTCGAGGAACTGGTGCCCGACGCGATCGGTCGGTTCCTCGCATCACGCGGCATCGATGGCCCGCGGCCTGCCAAGAAAACCCGCATCCCACCAGTAAAGGCGGTGCATCGCATCGACCGCGAGACGAGCGGCCTCGTCGTCTTCGCCCGCAACGTGCCGGCGAGCCGCATCCTCGCCGAGCAGTTCCGGCTGCACACGACGCACCGCCGCTACCTCGCCCTCGTCGTGGGCCGCATGGGCGCGGGCATGATCCGGTCACATCTCCTTCGCGACCGCGGCGACGGCCGGCGTGGCTCGACCGATTCCGACGACGGCAAGCTGGCGATCACGCACGTAACGCCGGTGGAGCATTTCGGCGACGCCTACACGCTCGTGGAGTGCCGGCTCGAGACGGGCCGCACGCATCAGATCCGGATCCACATGGCCGAGACCGGCCATCCCGTCTGCGGCGAGCGGGTGTATTCCGCGCCGCGGAAGCTCGAGGTGAAAGATGAGTCACGCGCCCCGCGTGTGATGCTCCACGCGGCCGAACTCGGCTTCGTGCACCCGGTGAGCGGCGAGGAGCTGCGATTCACGAGCCCGCTCCCCGCCGACATCCGCAAAGTGCTCGCCGCGCTGCGCAAGGCCTATCCACAGCCGTAGTCCACATGCTCCGCATGTGGCCCACGGTCGAAACACCACAGGCCCGAACTACCTCCCCGCAGGCCTGCGAACCCCCGCTCAAATAGCCCGGCCCCTCGGCCCTCCTGCCTCAAACCGCATGCGGAGCATGCGGACTACGGGGGAGTGTGCGGACTACGGTGGATCCTCCTCACGGCAGCGTGACCGCCTCACCACCAGCCCGCGTCGCCGCGGCCTTCCACACGGCCGGATCGACATCGTCGGCCACGAACCGCAGCGAGCCATCGGCCATGGCCACGTTCACGCCGCCGGGGTGCCGACTCCGCGCCGCCCGCCAGCCGTAGCCGGCGTACATCTTGGCCTTGTCGGGCGTGTTCATGATGACGCCAAGGCAATCGATCGTGGGATCGTTCGGCAGTCGTTCGTGGTTGTAGAGCGTAGTGCGATACTCACCATTCGCCCAAGAGAATCCTCGGTAGTCGGTGAAGTTCCAGTAGACGGGGCGTTCACATAGGCTGGCCGTCAGTGGCGCTGCCATCACAAAGGCATAGCCAGTCATGGCATCCACCAGGGCGGCATCGCGCGTCGCCAACGGCCCGTCTCCGAGGATGCTCTCGGAAAAGAGGACAGTCTTGGAAAGTCCATCCGAAACGTCCTTGATCCGAACCTGCGAGTTGATAAACAAGGTGCCGTCACCATCGAATGGCGAACCGCCGCCACTGCCGGCACCGGTGCAGCCGGTGTAGTTCGTCGCGCCGAAAAGCGGCGACACAGGCGCCCCTCGGTCGCTCGGACAAAGAAAAAGCGGCACGGTGATCGCCACGATCGGCTTGTTCTGCGGGGCGATCGCATCCGGCCGAAGGTCGATGTACAGCGGCACCGTCAGATCGAGTGAGCGAAGAAGGTGTTCCTGCTCGTAAAAAGGCGACAGGTGAGCAAGCACTGACCAGCGGAAATACTGATGAGGAAAGTTCGGACGTTGCGCCCATTGCCGCGACTCGGCACCGATCGGAAAACGACCTCGTGCCGACTCATGGTTTGCGGCCGCCAGCACGAGTTGCCGAAGGTTGTTCGTACAGCTGGTCCGTCGTGCGGCTTCACGAGCTCCCTGGAGGGCTGGCAGGATCATGGCCACGAGCACGCCCACGATGGCCGCGGCCACCAGAAGCTCGACCAGAGTCACGCCCCGCCGCTGGCGGATCATCGCTGCAGCCTACGCTGCCATCTACGCACGCCGACAGCGAGAGCACAGCCAAGGCCGGCAAGCACGAGAGACGAAGGCTCGGGCACGGCGACGATGCCGGAAATCTGACCGAAACCTGAGTTCGTGATTGACGTAAGAAGAGTGCCGCCATTGCCGAAGCGATAGACACTGTCTGTAAAACCGCTGACGCTGCCGGCCAAAAGATTACCGTCGGAGAGTTGGGCAAGCGGTCCGACCTCGAAGCCAAAAGGCGCTGCCCCGAACACCGACGTCGTCGGTCCGGACAAATCGGTCGTGTAAATCTTGCCGTCCTGCACGCTGGCCGAAAACAACGTCGAGCCATTGAGCACGAGTCCGGCTGGCCCATAGTCCCCGGGTGTGCCCGTACTTGCGACCGTTCCCAGGTAATTCCCCGCGGCGCCGAACTTCAAGACGGTTCCTGTTAACGAGCCGCCTAAGCCGGTGTAGACCGAACTGCTGACATAGACCGCACCATCTTGGGCGACAGCAAGGCCCGGGCTGCTGGTGGCGTCGAGATTCGTGCCGCTCGTAAAGTTCGATACGACCGGTGAACCGCCGTTCCAACCCGTTACCTGAAGCACCTGGCCTACAGCTTGTGGAAATGGATTGCGACCGATCAACATCGCTCCGGCCGGCCCCGGCTTGAAAGCGATGGCCCCGGGGATTGTGCCGAGCGTTGTGACCTCCGATACCGAGCCGGTCGCGATCACGTAACGAACGATGCGATTCGATCCGAAGCTGACGCCGGACTCCCCGATGTAGAGGTGGCCATCGGGCCCGAGGGCCATGGCTTCCGGCGTGGAGAACGTACCCAAGGGAGCGACTGTGGTCATGGTCCCGTTCGGATCGGCGGAATCAAACCGGAATAGCCCCCCGGTCGAGCGACTTATCACATACACCGTATCGGCGCGAACGGCATTCGTGAGGGCGGCACAGGCGAGGACGACGGCGACAAGGCGGGCGAAGGTGCGGTGCATGGCGGGCTCCGAAAAACAGCAGTCAAGTCGCATACTGCGATGACTGTGGGAAAGGGCTGGTGAACTCAAGAAGATGCAAAAGAAAGAGCAACATCTGCCGCGGGAGCGGCGGATCGCGTCGGCATCGGGCAACCGTCGGTAAGACACGCGACGGTCAGCAGTTCACGAGCGGTTCCTTGCGGAGAATGGCGGAAAGTATCGTCCAGCGGCCCAGATTGTAGGCCGCTGACGAGGCGGTCACAAGCGATCCCAAAACACGCAAAATCCCGGCCAAATTGCCCGACTAGGATTCGAACCTAGACAAAGGGAACCAAAATCCCTTGTGCTACCGTTACACCATCGGGCAGGGGTCAGCCCGGATTCTATCTTAATCGCTGATGGATGGCTCGGGACTACGGCGCCAACCAACACGCCGTGAGGGGCTGCCCATGCCCCAGGAGCCGGCGTATGCCGCCGAGCGAAGGCAGGATGCCGAGAGCGAAGGCGGCATCCGAGCGAGCGAAGAACAGGATGTTCGTAGCGAGCGTCCGGCGACGGGGCGTGGGCAGCCCCGAACTCCCACCACAGGAGGTCGCCCCTGCGGAATAGAAGGGCCTGCGGTGTTCGGACTGTGGGCCGCATGCGGAGCATGCGGACTACGGGGCGGGCGGACTACGACGCTGGCGGCGGCTCGGCTGACGGCTTCGCCAGCTTGTTTGTGACGGCGAAAGAAAGCTGCTCGAGCTCGATCGCGAGGTCCACGCCCACGTTCTGCACGTGTGCCGGGAGCGTGAGCGTGACCGGGGCGAAGTTGACGATCCCCTCGACACCCGCCGCCACGAGCCGATCGGCTGCTTCCTGGGCCCGCTCGGCCGGCACCACGAGCATGCCGAGGCGAATGCCCTTGGCCTTTACGGTCTCCGCCAACTCGTCGATGTGCTGGATGCGAAGGCCCTGCACCACCTGTCCGACCTTCGCCGGGTCGGCATCGAAGGCCGCAGCAATCGCGAAGTTCTGCCTGCCGAAGCCGCGGTAGCCGAGCAGGGCCTGGCCGAGGTTGCCAACGCCCACCATCGCCACGCTCCAAGGATGGTTGGTGCCGAGAATGTCGCGCATCGCCCGGATCAATTCGTCGCACCGGTAGCCCACCCCCGGATAGCCGAACTGGCCGAAGAAGCCGAGGTCCTTTCGCACCTGGGCGTCACTGAACCCGAGCAGGTGCCCGAGCTGGCCCGACGAGATCGTGTGCTGGCCCGAGGACTCGAGCCGCTGCAACTCGCGGAGATAGAGGCTCAGGCGGCTGACGACCACCTTCGGCACCGTCGAGTCCGACGGCAGCTCGCTGGGAGAAGCCGAGTGGGGGTGAAGTTCCGCCATGGCAAAGCCTGTCGATCGCACCGGGTGAAAGGCGGCCCGACTCTACCGACAGGGGAGGCGATCACCAAGAAAGCCGGTCGTGCCGTTCCGCCTGCGCCGGTTGTAACGCGCCTGGGGCTCTGGAAAAACCCCGCAGGTTGCGTGGAGTGGTCAACCTGCGGGGGATTTGTGGTCGATGTTTTGAGAGTGCGGGGATGGTCCGCCATCCCTGCGCGCTGCGTGTTCGTTCCCAGAAACGTTTCCATTTCCAGGAGCCCGCCCCGCACGGGGCGGCTGTCATGAAGAGTACGTGGTTGTGTTGCCTGCTGGCAGTGGCCAGTTTCGTGGCGCCGGGCCCTCGGGCCGACGCCTCGTTCTGCGCCCTCGCCGGCCACAAGCACGGCGTGGTGAAGGTGACTCCGGTCAGCTTCACGCACGGCTGTGCGCGTGAACCGAGTTGTGAGGCGTCGGTCGAACCAAGCTGCGCCGCCCCGCGGACGCGGATGGTCAAGGACGTCGTGTACGAGAAGCAGGAGGTCACCTGCTACAAGACGGTCTGCGAGAAGGTCGTCGAGCAGAAGGAGATCGACTGCGTCCGGTACGAGACGGAGAAGTCGTTCAAAGAGGTCGAATACACCGTCTGCAAGCCGGTGTGGGAGACCCGTTCGCGGACGGTGAACTACACCGTCTGCAAGCCGGTGTGGGAGACCTGCACGAAGGAGATCCCCTACACGGTGTGCAAGCCGGTTTACGAGACCCGCGAGGAGACCTACACGGTCTGCAAGCCGGTCTACGAGACCCGGACGCGTGAGATCCGCCACACGGTCTGCAAGCCCGTGTACGAGACCATCACGAAGGAGATCCCCTACACGGTGTGCAAGCCCGTCTACGAGACCCGCCAGCAGACCTACAC
>JBAVTF010000126.1:0-104938 GCA_049695995.1 Pirellulales bacterium
GCGCTTCGCACGTCAGCCTGTTCTATCACCCGTGCGGCGGCCGTCTCTGGGCGAGCTTCAGACCTGGGTGCTTCGTCTTGATCCCGTGGACGTAAGCGGCCGTCCATTCGGCCAGCCTGCGGCCCAAAAGCCGGCATGCGGCTTGGCACTGCTCGTCACTCGGGGCCTTCGCTGACACGGCCCCGTAGTGCAACGTCATGTCGCGGGACACATAGTCCGTCACGCCGAAGACGAGAAAGCCGAAGTTCATGAGCACCGTCAGGATGCTCTGGCAGGCGAGTTCCATGCCGCCGCCCCAGCCACCTGCAGAGCTGAACGCACAGCCGATCTTGCCGTCGATCTGCATCCAGTGCGGAGCCATCTCCTCATCCCAGAACTTCTTCATCTTCCACGAGATCACGCCCATGTTCGTCGGGCTGCCAACGGCGATCCCGTCGGCCCAGAGAACGTCTTCCGGCGTTGCTTTGTCGGGGCCATCGGCAGCGTCTTCACGAACTGGTGGGCGGCTTTATTTCCAACAATTAAACAACTAGCGGCACAGTCGGTTTCTCAGCCCGCCCCGTGCTTCCTGAACCAGTCGAGAAGTTTCTGCCAGCCATCCTCGGCCCGCTCTTTCCTGTAGCTGGGCCTGTAGTCGGCGTAGAACCCGTGGGGTGTGTCCGGGTACAGGACAATCTCCGAGGGCTTCCCGGCAGATTTGAGCTTCTCCTGCATTTTGGCCACAAGGTCGTTCGGGATGCCGGGGTCATCGCCGCCGTACAGCCCCAGCACGGGGGCTTTCAGGTCGCCGGCGACATCGATGGGATTTACCGGGTGCAGGTCGTCTTTGGGCGAATCCAGCCGGCCGTACCATGCGACGCCGGCTTTGAGATTCGGATTGTGGGCGGCATAGAGCCAAACGATCCGGCCACCCCAGCAAAAACCAGTGATGGCCAGCCTCGTGGTGTCGCCAACTCCTGAAACCCTGGCCCACGCGACGGCAGCATCGAGGTCACTGAGAACCTGCTTGTCGGGGACCTTTGAGACCACCTTGGCGATGATCTCCTTGAAGTCGGTGATCTGCGAGACGTCCCCCTGGCGGGCATAGAGTTCGGGGGCTACTGCTAGATAGCCGAGCTTGGCAAACCGCCGGCAGATGTCCTTGATGTGCTCGTGGACGCCAAATATCTCCTGCACGACGAGGACAACGGGAAACGGCCCGCGTGTTTTGGGTGCCGCTCGATAGGCTGGGATCTCTCCGTCCGGGGTCGGGATCTTCACCTCGCCGGCCAGAAGCCCGTCTGAATCCGTCGTGATGGTCTCGGCTGAAACCGGCCTGGCGGCGAGAGCAAACCCAGAGGCCAACGTCGTCATCGTGGTTATGGCCGAGCGGCGGGTGATGTCGGGCTGCTGGTGGTGGTCGGCTCGTTTCGGCATGGTTTGGCTGGCTCCGGAGGGCTGCTTGGATGTGCGGAAGAATACACGTTGGCTGGCTAAAACCGCTTTCGATTTCGCTGATTCAACGACGGCGGGAGAACACCGGGTGCGTTGCTAAAGCGGGCTCCTGCTGCCCAGCTTCGGGGGCGAAAAAGGCGAGCCCGGGCCACCTGACCCCTCCCCAGTTCTTGTACCAGTGCTCATGAGAGAGTTGGGGCGGGTTGACGCCGTCGGGACCACCCCGGAGGCCGTATCGTCCAGCCCAGCAACGAAGGCCGCCGGAGTCAGCCACTTGAGGCCGCCATGCGGCCGCCTCTGCGTGTAGTCCATCAGCTACTGGTCGAGAACGACCTGAGCCTCGAGGAGGTTCAGGAACAGCTCCCGGTCGAGCAGCTCATCGCGGAGCCTGCCGTTGAAGCTTTCCACATAGCCGTTCTCCGTCCGCTCCGTGAGGAAGTCGTAGCTCCACACATGGTTCCGATGGGTCCCCCGGTGACGGACGCACGCATTGGCACTCGCCCCCGGTAATCTCCGGCGTTTCCGCTGCTTCTGCGGCATCTGCATGTGCTCTTCCTTCCAGATCCGAAATACCGACCGTTGGACAATGCCCGAAAAGTCACCCCGCGGCCGCCGTGGTCCTCCGGCGCCGCCGCAGCTGACGGTCCGGTGGGCCTCGAGGACGGCCGCAGCTCACCCGGCCACGTCCACCGTCACCCGCGACGCGACCGCTGACGATGCGGCGCCATCGGAGACGCGGATCGTGAAGGCCGCCACGGTGCCACGGGCCATCGCTGGCGGCATCCAGCGGATCCGCTGGCCCGGGTCGACGACCGGCGCGGGCCAGCCGTTGAACACGACCGGGACCCAGCGGCCGGCGACCCACTTCTCGACACGGCCGGCCTGTACCGACTCGATCGTGAACCGCAGCGGCCCCTGCTCCATGTCGCGGGCACCGGAGGCAACGCTCAGCATGGCGTGCGTGATCACGAACGGCCGGCCCACGCGGCCGCCCGCGAGGACCGTCGTGGCCGCGATAGTGGGCGCGTCATTCACTGCCCTGACGAGGATCCGGCTCGTGGCCGTCGTGGAGGCCTGCCCGTCGAACACGGTCGTCGTCAGCACCCGCGGGGCCTCGTTGTCAGTGGCGGTGGTGTAGCCGATCCGGCCGATGGCGCGGAAGAAGGCATTGAGGGCCGTAACCGACCCCGCGAACGTCCGTGCCGTGGCCGTGCCTCCCACCGTCACCCCGTCGCCGGACTGGGCGTCGATCACGCCGTCATCGACGGCCAGCGTCACGGTGAGGGCGGTCGAATCGACGTCAGCGAACGGCTGGCCGATCGCAGCCCAGGCGATCGCCCCCCGCACGTCCTCGGTCACCCGGAACGCCGCCGGCACCCGTGCGACCGGGGCGTCGTTCACGGCCGCGATGGCCACCGCCGACGTCGCGGTCCGCTGCAGCACGCCCTGCGGCGTCGCCTCCGCGACCGTGACGGTGAGCAGTGCCGTGCCGTGGTCGTCGGCCATGGGGCGGTAGACGATGCGGCCGACCGGATCGGTGAAGAAGCGGTTGACCGCGGCGAGCGTGCCGGTGAACGTGCGGCTCCGTCCCGTGCCTCCCACGGTCACGCCCCCGCCCGACGCGGCGACGATAGCGCCGTGATCGGCCTGCACGGTGACCGTCACTCGCTTCGTGGCCGGCGCGTCGGACGTGCCGAACGGTGCCGCGGGGAACACGATCGCGAGCGGCTGGTCCTCGGCGGTGGCGAAGCCCGCGGGAATCACCAGCGAGGGGGCCTCCTTCACGTTGCGGACGACGATCGGAAACGATCGCTCGATGGACAGGCCGTCGGCGTCGGTCGCACGGACGCGGATCGAGTAGCTGTTCCGCGCCTCGAAATCGAACGGCACCTTCGTCCGCAGCTCGCCGCCGACGATGTCGAATGCGGCGTTGTCGATGTCTCCGGAGCCGGCGACGAGCGTGTAGGTAAAGGCGTCACCCGCGTCCTGATCAGTGGTTGCCAGCCGGCCCACGGTCGTGCCAACGGGCAGGTTCTCAGCCACACCCGCGTTGGAGAGGGCGATGTCGGTCGGGGCGTCGGGGCCGTTGCTGACCGTGATCGTAAAGACCCGCTCCGTGGAAAGGCCGTCGGAGTCGGTCGAGCGGACGCGGATGGAGTAGCTGGTCCGCGCCTCGAAATCGAACGTCACCTTCGTCCGCAGTTCGCCACCCACGATCTCAAAGGCGGCGTTGTCGGCGTCGCCGGAGCCGACGACGAGCGTGTAGGTGAAGGCGTCACCCGCATCTTGATCGGTGGTTGACAGCCGGCCCACGGTCGTGCCAACGGGCCGGTTCTCAGCCACACCCGCGTCCGAGAGGGCGATGTTGGTCGGGGCGTCGGGGCCGTCGCTGACCGTGATCGTGAAGGCTCGCTCGGTCGAGAGGCCCCTTGAGTCGGTCGACCGCACCCGAATCGAACGGCTGCCGCCGGCCTCGAAGTCCAGAACCGCCTTCGTCTGCAGTCGGCCACCCACGATCTCGAACGCCACGTTGTCCTGGTCGCCCGTGCCGGCGACCAGCCTGTAGGTGAACGTATCTCCCACGTCGGGGTCGGTGGTCGCGAAGTCTCCGACCACCGTGCTGGCCACCGCGTTCTCGGCGACGGTATCGCCCGAGAGTACGAGGCTGCTTGGTGCGTCGTTCGCGTCGCCGATGGCGAGCACGAAATCAACGCCGACAGGCACGCTGCCCAGCAGGCTGTCGTCCTGGGCTGTGACCGTCACCCGCAGATACGGCCGGGTCTCGTGATCAAGCGAGGTTCCAGCCCGCAGGTAGAGCACGGTCCCGTCGATCTCGAAGGCGGCGGAATCCGGACCCGACAGCGAGAGGGTGTTGGTGCCGACATCGTCGTCGGCCACGACGATGTCCGCCACCTTGATCCGCTGCACGACCGAGGCATCTTCGGCGAGGTTCGCGGCGGCCCCGGGGAAGGTCACCGCCACGGGCGACCGGTTCAGCCCACCGCCGACGTCGGTGCCGCCATTCACGGCTACGTTGCGATCGGCGAACCGCACGCTCTCGATGCCGGGGAGCGGGGCGGTGTCGCCCGGGGTCGCGGCCGGGGCGAGGGCCGGGCCATCGAGCAGGCTGTTCGTGAGCAGGTAGTCGGCGAACGCACCCGTCACCGCGAGCATGTCGAAGCCCACGTCGCCACCACCGTTGAAGATGCTACCGGCAACGAGGCCGGGAACGATGAACGTGTCGCTGCCGGGGCCCCCGGACAAGCGGAGCACCGCGGTGATGCCCGGCCCGACGTCGAACACGTCGTTGCCCTCACCACCGTCGGCCACGATCTCGGTCACCCCCGAGAACTCCATCGAGCGACCGCGCGACCTGACGACGACCCTCCCCGGAATCGGTTTGCCGTCGCCATCCCGAACCGCGTCGAGGCGGAAAGACTCGTTGAGAATGGAGCCGTACCAGTCGCCATTGGCGTCGCCGTAGCGCTCGGGATCGTCACCGGCGCTGAGCGTGAGCACGCCTTCCTCGAGGCGGGCGATCACCGGCTCCGGCCGGCTGACGCCGGTGCCCGCCGGCCAGGTCCAGGTGAAAGCCAGCGGGATCGTCAGCCCCGCGATCGAAAGCCGCGACTCGAACGACGCCCGGTCGGGCCCGAAGGATACGTCGGCCCGGAAGCTCGGCCCGGTGCCCGACGTGATCGTGAAGTCGTACGTCGTCTGGGCGTCGAAGCTGCCCATGAACGTCTTGTTGCCCGCCGTGTCGCGGGCGAGCGACAAGGCCAGCGAACTGTCCACCGTCACGCCCATGAGCGTGAAATCGAGGTCGCCGCGAACCTCGAACAGGAAGACGCCGTTCGACCGGTAGAACCCGGTGCCGCTCACGGTCGCCACGTTGAAGAAGTTGAGCGTGCCCCGATCGACGCGGACCTCGAACACATCGGCCTGCTTGAACAGCCGGCCGGCAATGGCGAGCGTGAACACGCCGATGTCGACCGTGGCCGCCAGGCCGACGTCGAAGTCGGTGTCGGCCGGCACCACTTTGCCATCGTCGAGCGTGACGGCCGCATCGCTCGTGTTGACGAACACAGCGCCATCGATGCCGGCGATGTCTCCCACCCGGCCGCTTGCCCGACCGCCGAACACGAACTCCGTCTCCCGGCCCTCGCCGTGGAGAATCCAGGCCTCGCCGCTGACGCCGAGCGACCCGAACCCGACGTCCACCGTGCTCACCAGGCCAGCCCGGATCCGGCCGGGGTCGAAGGTCAGGCTCGAGCTGCCGTTGAACGTCACACCGCCCGCGTCCAGGCGACCATCGCCGGCGATCCGCAGCGTGTCGGCCGCGACGGTGCGGGGCACGAAGCCGTCGCCGTCAGTGTCGGTCTCCCCGACCCGCCGCACCGACCGAACCTGCCGCTCGATGCCGCTGGTGTTCACCTCGAGGAGCATCACCCCGGCGAGCGACAGTACACCGGGCACGTTGATGATGCTGCCTCCATTGTCGCCGCCGACCGCGAGGCTCCCGAAGATGCCGCCGTCCGTTCCAGTCACGTAGTCGAGCCCGCCAACGACCGTGAGCGGCTCGAGCAGCGGCACGTCGAGCGTCGACTGAAATGAGAGCGTCGAGACATCACTCTTGAGCAAGGCACTGAAACCGCCGTCGAGGGCGATCGCGTCGCCAAGCCTGACACGTCCGCCGCCTGAGATAGCGACGTAGCCGGCCGGGGCATTGCCGCCGGGCGGGGTTGCCGAGACGGTGATCGACGTGGGGCCGCCGACCCGCCGCAGGTGCTCGGGGATCGTGAAGGAGGTGCTATCGCCGGTCGTGTTGGCGAGCAGAGTGAGGTTCGCGGGCACGATCTCGACGGCAGAGCCGATTCGGATCGGGTCCGTGTCGAGCACCACCCGCGACACGACGCCGCGGGAGTCGATTCTCAGGAAGGCCTCGACGCTGCTCGTGATCCACGGGGTCTGCTCGGGGCCGATTCGGCTCGTGCCGTCGACGTAGAGCAGGATGCTCGACCCGCCGCCGGCGAACAGAAAGTCGCCCTGGAGCACGACGACGTCGAGCAGGTTCACGTCGATGGAGCCCTGGGTCTCGATCCGGGCGACATCGTGGGTGAGAACGACGGCCGAGCCGGCGATCGCGTAGCCGGGCACCGTCGTCAGGGTGCCGTCGGGGTTGGCGACGGTGTGGGTGGATCTGCTGAAGTCGACCACCTTGAAGTCGAGGCTGGCGGCGAGATTGACGTCGGCCCTGAAGTTCGTGAGCGAGGCGTTTGCCAGCTGCTCGGCACCCACGAGCCGGGCCTCGCCAAGCGAGGCTGTCGCTCCGACGTAGACGGCGGGGACGGGGTCGAGCCCCTCGGGCATCCGCAGCATGAACACGGCGCCGATGTCGAGGTCGTCGATGGCGAAGCCGATGGCGCTCGTGTCGACCGGCAGGCTGGGATCGATCCGGCCCGTGGTCGAATTGCGGCCCCAGTACTGGCCGGCCCCCTGGAATCCGACCACATCGGTCATGGCGAAGCCGAGCGAGCTGACCGTGATCTCGCGACCGTCGCTCAGCGTCACGCGCTCGCCGCCCCGCTTCGCGAGCGAGAGATTGCCGGCCACCTGGAGCGACGGCGGTGCAAACGGCATCGTGGCCGAGGCGGCAACGATGCCGAGATTCACGAGGTCCACGCCCTTGGCCGACCAGTTCGGAGTCAGTTCGCTGCCGGCGGCGGCATCGAAGAAGCTGAACATCGCGACGTCGAAGTAGCCGACGTCGATGGCGATCACTTCCTCGGTAAAGTCGAGGACGACCGGCTGAGTGGAATCGCCGGTGTCGATCTCGAGACCCGGGCCGCCCGCGGCGAACGCGGTGCCCGTGAGATCGAGCGCCGGCATCGGGAGGGCCGCACTGGCCACCGCCTGCAGCGGTGCGTACGACGCGGCGAACGGCAGGAAGCTCGTGTTGATCTCGACCGTCACATCCTCGATCGTCGGGATCGGGCGGCCGATGGCCGCGAGCCTCGTGATGAAGCTGTCGAAGCCCACCTCGGCCGCCTTGCCCACGGTCGCCTTCGCCGCGACGTAGGTGGGCAGAACGGCGGCGATGCCCGGCACGGTGATGCCCGACACGCTCGTGGCAGCCATGATCGACAGGCCGAAGGTCACGTCCGTGATCTCCACGCCGATCCGCGTCGGCTCCGTGAAGCCGGGAACGCCGGCGACGGCCGGCACCGTGACGCCGGCGAAGCCCCGCAGGTTTCGGCCGCCGACCTCGATCGTATAGAGGTCGTGGGTGAGGCCCGTGACCGCCACGCCCGGGATCACCTTGAGCACGCCCGCGTCGGCCTTGGCTCCCTGGATCTGGCCGCCGATCGTGAAGGCGAGCGACCCGGAGAGTTCGAGGAAGCCATCCACTTTTAGTTCGGCCTTGCCAACCTCCGCGGCGACGGCCTGCACCGCGTCGGTCGCGTCGAGGAAGACCGTGCCGCCGGGCGTGGTGAGCCGATAGCCGCTTGGCTGGCCCGAACCGCCTGGGAAGGACTGCTGGAAGTCGATCGACGCGAGCGTCGGGGCGACCTGGGCGCCCACGAAGCGGATTCCGCCGTTGCGACCGATCGTGACGTCCTCGAGCGTGGCGACGACCGTGTCGCCGAGGCCGGCGAGCCCGGCGGTCGCCGCCGTGACCGCGAGCGAGTCGAAGGCATACTGCAGGTTGGTGAACACCGCGTAGCCGACGTCGACGTCCTTGGCGAACAGTCCGACCGCACCCGGGCGGATGTCGCCGGTCGCCGTGAAGGGCGTCGTCGCTACGGCGTCGCCGTCTTTGCCGGGATAGCCGACGAAAACGTTCACGTCGGTCGCGGCAAGCGAGAGCACGGCGAAGCGGTCGGTGAGCGTGGTCGGTCCGGGGTCGAGCCCCTTCACAACGAGCCCCGACGTGTGTTGGCCGATCCGGAAGGCATAGTCGCCGCGGGCGTAGACGGCGTCGACCTGCTGGCCGCCGATCGTCGAGCCGACTTTGAAGAGGGCGTCGGCGATCTCGATCACGCCGGCCTCGGCGCCAAGCGCGCCGTCGAGGTCGAGCGTCGTGCTCTGGCCCGTGCCCCAGATCGAGGCCGACGGGCTGCCGGCGCGTATCGCCAGACCGGTCGGCACCTCGAGCGGCTGCGACCTGAAGTCGAGCGTGTGGCCGCGATAGTCGGGCGTGTTGATCCGCAGGCGCACGTCCTGCGTCGTGAGCGAGACGCCCGGGATGCCCACGACCGACACACCGGCCGCCGACGCATCCACCGCGACCCACACCGAGCCCGTCTGCGGCCCGAAGGCGATGGCCGCCGCGACATCCACATCGGCGAGATCCAGGCCCACCCGCTTCCCGTCCGCCTGCGAGCCCGCGAACAGATCCTGGTCGAGGGCCGCGAACGTGATCGTGGCCACCTCTTCGGCCGAGTGGGTCATCGCCACGGGGTCGTAGACCTGGAGCGTGTCGAGCTCCACCTGGATGTCGATCGAATCCTGGAACTGCGCGAGGCCCTTGATGTCGATGGTGAAGTCGCCCGCGAACGTGAACTGGCTGCGTGCGCCGGGCCGGAGGCGGTTGGGAGTGGTCGTGAAGGCGAGCGCGGCGTCGTAGGCGATCGGCTGGGTCGTGTCGATCGCCGAGCCGTCCTCAGGCAGGTGGATGTAGCCCATCTCCACGTTCGTCGCGGAGAGCGTCACCCCCTCCACGCCCACGAGGCTGGCGGTGCCCACGGAGGCGTCGAGCAGCGACCACTGGCGGGGAACGGAGCCCGGGGCCGGCGACCGCTCGCGGAACACGCCGAAGGCGAGGTTCACGTCGGTGGCCTCGAGGCCCGTGCGGCCGCCGGTGCCGCTCGTCGTGCCGAGGAAGGCGTCGGCGTCGCGGATGCCGACGGTGAGCGCATCGACCGTGACCTTCGTGCCGCCCACGAGCGCCACGTCGCGCTGCGCCGATTCGAACGAGAACCCGCCGGTGATGTCGGCGATCCCGAGCAGGTCGATCGTGGCGTTGCCGCGGGCGGCGAGCGTCGCCCCCTTCATGTCGAGAACGATGGGGTCGGCCGCCGTGGCGTCGCCGAAGAGCACCGGCGTGAGCGTGACCGGAGTCTTGGACCAGTCGACCGAGCGGCCGTCGCCGCCGATCACGGTGGTGGTGTTGAACACCATGGCCGCGTCGGCGACCGATGCCGTGAAGCCGTCGATCCCGATGAAACCGGCCAGGTCAGCGTTGGCCTGCGCTGCGACCCAGAACCGGTTGGCCTCCAGTTCCGTGGCCACGGCGAAACCGATCGTGGCCCCATCAAGTGTGAGGCCCACGCGTCCGGCCGCGGTCCCGTTCGCGCCGCCGCCCACGCCGAAGAACAGGTCGGGCAGGGCCGCGGCGAAGGAGAGCACGGCAGCGTCGATCCGGCTGCCGTCGTCGAGCGTGAGCGTGGTGTAGTCGGGCCGCACCCGCACGCGAACGGTCTCGTCGACGAGGTTCCTGATCTTCAGCCGCGCCTCGCCCTGCACGTCGAAGAGGATCTGGCTGCCGATGCGGACGTCGAACGTGGCATTCGAGATGCTGGCCTCGACGTCGGGCCCGATCGTGAACGCGGCGGAGAAGCCGGTCGCGTAGGCCGCGATCAGCATCTCGGTCGGCCGGTAGGCGAAGCCGATGTCGCCGCGCACCGTGAGCACGCCGAACAGATCGGCCTCCAGCCCCTTCACGTCGAAGGCCACGGTGCCGGGCGTGATCGCCTCGGCAAACGTGTAGCTCGCGGGGCCGACCTGCAGCGTTTCGTTCTTCGCAACGGAGGCGGTGGGCGAGGTGTACTGCACGAACACGCGGTCGGCCCTGGCGAGCTCGAGGTTCGCGACCGTGGCCGACAGATTCGTGCCGGTCAGCTCCAGCGCGAGCGTGTCGTCCTTGGCCCTGAGGCCGAGCCGGCCGCCGACGGAAAGGCTCGCCGCGCCGCCAGCGGCGAGCGTGGCGATCACGTTGTCGCCCACGGCCACGACCGTGCCGTCGGACACGGTGAAGCCGACGTCGCCGGCGAGCGACACGAAATCCTTGACCTTGGCCGAGAAGCCGCTGACGGCAAAGCCGCTCGTGCCCGCGGCCAAACTCTTCGTGAAGGTGTAGTCGAGCCCGCCGGCCGTGACCTTCCGATTCGCCGCAAGCGTGATGCCGGCGGTGGAGAACTGGACGAACGTGGCGCCGCTCTTCACGTCGGCCAGGTCGGTGACCTGCACCCGGAGGCTCCCGTCGCCGAGTTCAAAGGCCGTGCCGGCGGCGCCGGCGACGAGGCCGAAGCGGCCGTTCTCAGCGCGGATGCCGCCGCGTGCGCCGATCACGCCCGCCGCCATCGAGCTGCCGACGGCCACCAGTTCGCCTCCCACCACCGCGAAGCCGAGGCTCCCTGAGATCGGCGTGAAGCCCGACACGGTCGCCTGGAAGCCCTCCACCGCGAAGGCCACGGTGCTCGCGGCGATCCCTGTCGTGAAGGTGTAGGCGGCGGCCCCGATCGCGAGGCGGCGGCCGGTGGCGATCGAGACGCCGCTCGAGGCGTACTGCACGACGGTGCGCGTCGCCGATATGCTCGCCAGCCCGCCGATCGTGGCCGCGAATCCGCCCTGAAGTTCGAACGCGACGCCCGCGGCGCTGACGACGAGGCCGAAGGAGCCGTCGGTGGCGGTCACGCTCGCCACGCCGCCGGCCCGCAGCGAGGCGTCGATGTCGCTGCCGAGCGCGACGAGGTCGCTGCCGACCTTGGCGAAGCCGAGGCTGCCCGAGAGGGAGAGCACGTCGGAGATCGTGGCGTCGAAGCCGGTGAACGAGAAGGCGACGGTGTCCTTCGCGATGGCTTCGGCGAACGTGTAGGAGAGGCCGCTGACGGTGAGCACGTCGCCCTTCGCAACGGCCTTGTCAGCCGACGTGTAGCGAAGGAAGACGGTGTCGGCCTTCGCCTCCGGCAGACCACCAATTGTGAAGGCAAAGTCATTCGCGGCCAGCTCGAAGGCCGTCGCGCCGCCGGCCACGCTCAGGCCGAGCGCGCCGTCAGTGACCGAGAGGCTCGCCAGATCGCCGCCGGCGAGCATGGCCGCCATCTTCGATCCGACAGCGGTGAAGCCGCTGCCGTCGCTGCGGAACGCGACGTTGCCCGACAGCGACACGAAGTCCCGGACCGTTGCCTGGAAGCCTTCGACGGCGAACGAGATGGTGCCCTTGGCGATCGCGTTTGCGAACTCATAGGACGCCGTGCCGGTGTCGAGCTTCCGGCCGGCGGCGATCGCCGCCCCGGCCGACGTGTACTGCGCGATCACCTTGTCGGCTGCCACGGTCGCGAAGCCGGCGATCGCCGCCGAGAAGCCACCGCTGAGTTCGAAGGCGGTCTCATTCGTCGTGGCCACCAGGCCGAACGCCCCGTCCTTCACCTTGAGGAACGTCTCGGCATCGGCGGCACCGAGCGTGGCGTTGATCCCGCTGCCCACGGCGACGACGTTCGAGCCCTCGAGGCTGATGCCGACGGTGCCACTCACAGAGAGATGGCCTTCGATGGCCAGCGTGGCGGTGCCGGAGGCCCGCACGATCCGGCCCTTGGTACCGTCGGCGGCGAGCGTCACGCCCCCGGGCTCTCCCGTGGCGACCGTGAGCGCCGTCTTGCCGGTGCGATAATCGATGAGGCTGCCATCGGCAGCGTCGAGATTCAGCGAGACGACGACGTTGGACAGGCTGCCGGTGACGCCCGTGACGCCCACGACGCCTGCGGATGTGCCGGCACCTTCGACCGTCAGCCAGCGGCGGGCCGTGGCGGATGTGGTCTTCTCGGTGACGAGCGCCACCGCGAAGTCGATGTCCACGATCGTCACGCCCGTGGCCGCGGCCGTGCCGGCGCCGGTGCCCGCGAACCCGCCGAGATTCGCGCCGCCGATCGTGAGCACGTCGGCCGTTACCTTCGATCCGCCGGCCAGCGTGACCTCCTGCGAGCGGCCCTCGATGGCGAAGCTGCCCGCAGCCCGGAGGAAGCCACCGGCGATGAGTTCGCCGCCGGTCACACCGATGCCGAACGTATTCTGGTCGAGATCGCCGAACGTGTATTCAACGATGCCGAGGGCGAACACGACGCCCGTGTAGTCGACGCTCGTATCGTTATAGGAGACGAAGATCTCGTCGGCGTAGAGCGAGAGGTCGCTCGAGAGGCTGGCAGAGATGCCGGCCGACGCCTCGAAGGCCACGCCCGCGTCGCTGACGAGGAGCCCGATTCGGCCTCTCGTGGCGCCGAGCCTCGCCCCGCCGACGGCCACGTCGAGATCGATGTCGTCGGCGAGCACGGCCACGCTCGTGACGGCCGGGGCACGGGTGTCGTGCACGCCGACCGACACGAGAAACTCGCCCGCGAGGTCGAACGTGTCGCCGACGCGGGCGGTGCCCACGACGGAGGCCTCGTAGCGGTCGGCGGCGTTGAACCGCGGGGCGTGTCGCAGCGTGACCGTGCCCTCGACCGCGACGTCGCCGTAGCTGAAGCCGCCGGTGAACGACACCTGGATCGCGATCCCAAAGTAGCCGCGGTTGAGGAACTCGCCGATGTCGTTCTTGATCGCCGCAGTGTCGACGCCCACCGTGTCGGCGACGTCGATGGCGAAGTCGAGGCCGAACACCTTCTCGACGACGAGCGTGATCGCCCCGGCCGTCGCAGCATCGCCGGTCTGCTCGATGCGGAACCAGACGTTGCCGGCGAGGCCGAAGAGGCCGGTGCCGGCGGAGAACTGGCCCACGACGCTTGCGTAGGTCATGATCGTGAGCCGGTCGCCCACCGCAGGCACGTAGCCTGCGACGAGCTGCAGGGCGATCGTGCCGTCGAGCACGGCCTGCCCGTCGACCTCGATCGTGTCGAAGGCGCCGGCCGTCGTGCCACCGAGGGCGAAGGTGGTGACGTCGTCGGATCGCAGGTCGACGCGATCGACCTCCTGCTGCGTGGGCACCGGCGGCTCGCCCGGCGCGCCCGGTTGCGGCTTCGGCGGAGCTTCTGTGACGACCGGATACGGCGACGAGACGTGGACGGTGGCGGCAGGATCGAGCACGCCCGCCGTCACGGCGCCGCCGGCCACGGCGAGCGGCGAATCGGCCACGCCGATCGAACCCGTCCGGGAGAAGAGCGTGGTCGTGACGGCGACCGGAGACGGCGTCTTCGTCGAGATGCCGGTGCCACCCGCGGCATTCACGATGTCGGCGGTGGCGGCAAGATCGACCTTCCCCCGCATTGCCGCGATTCGGCCGATCGTGAGCGTGCCCGACGGCTGGGCCAGGGCCACGCCCTGCGAGCCCTCGGCCACGAGGCT
Organism: Pirellulales bacterium; assembly: GCA_049695995.1. Lineage (GTDB taxonomy): Bacteria > Planctomycetota > Planctomycetia > Pirellulales > UBA1268 > QWPN01. The sequence continues at coordinate 13,771 of JBAVTF010000126.1, forward strand.
GCCAGAGCCCACGGCGATCACCAGCGGCCGCAGCACCCCGAAGCGATAGCCGCCGGTCACCTTCGTGGCGTCGCCGCGGCGACCGGCGAGTTCGAGCTCGAGTGTCTGTGCTGGGGTAAGGCTGTCATTCAGCACGTCGTCGGAGCGGATCGTGACCGGCTCGGTGATCCGGCCGACCGTGCCCACGATCGACACGAGCGTGACGCTCGCTCCCGTCACGTTCACCGTGCCGCCAACGCGAACGGCTGGATCCCAGGGTCGGATCGCCTCGGCCATGTCCACGCCCAGCTGCCGCAGGAGCGTGAGGGAATCGAGGCCGAGATCCTTCTTCAGCTGGTCGACCTGCACCGTCGTCGGCGTGTAGTTCCAGTCGCCGTCGAACGTCATGAACGGCGCGCGTGTGGCCCAGTCGGCCCCGACCGTGCGGGCGAAGAAGTCCTCCGCCGCCCGGAAGAGCTTCGCCGCGTGGTCGAGCACCTGCTGCGTCGTCGGCTTCACGCCTGCGGGCAGCCGCAGCGCAGCCGCCGTGGCGGGCGACCACTTCTCGACCGTCGTTGCCCGCAGCTGGAGCCTGCCGTCGAAGACCCCGCCGTCGGTCTTCAGAGTCCAATACCGCAGGTACTGCGACCTCACGGACGCCTGGAAGGCCACCACCGCCCTGGCAATCGCCGCATCCGCATCGAGCAGGTCCAGTTCCGCGAGCCTCTTGTCGATCTCGGCATTGCGGTCAGGGCTCACCGTCCAGGTGTGGGCGTCGTAGAGGCTGCCCACGGCGATGACGGACACGTCGCCGGCCGTCGCCGTCACCGTGCCGACGAGCAGGTCGTCGATCGCGGCAGTCGCCGTGTCGTCGAGGTGCGACACATGCACGTTCGCCGCTGCTGCCGCATCGAGTCGCAAGGGCGACACGGCCGCACCGGTTGCGGCCGAGACCCGCGTCCGCAGCGGCGCCGCCGCGGTGCCGATGCTCCCCTGCTTGGAGACGAGGTTCACCCGGCCCCCGACGACGTGCATCGGCCGCAGCTCGGTGGTCGTGCCCGCCAAGATGTCGCCGCCGGCGGTGAGCGAGACGGTGCCGCCCGCATACCCGCCGACCGTGCCGATCGTGACGGCGTTCGCGGGCTGGTCGCGGTTCACGTCCAGAAACACGTCGCCCGTCGTGGTGCGGGCCGTGAGCACAGCCGCGGCGATAGCCAGGGGATGCTCTGGCCGGCCGATGCCGAGTTCCGCGGTCAGCTCGACGCCGTCGGCCACGATCCCCGCGATGCCGGAGGCCATCTCGATCGTGCCCAGCGTGCTCGTGATCGTCACCCCCGTCGAATAAATGGAATCCTGGAGCAGCACCGCTCCCCGCGAGTCGATCCTCACGCCGGCTGACGCCGCGCCGGTGAACGACAAACCGATCGGGAAATCCGCCTTCACCGACTCATTCAGCGTCACGGCCGTGGTATTGAGGAACTCGCCGGGGCCCACGCGGATCGTCTGCACGAAGGGGGCGTCGACGCGGGTCACCACGCGGCCCGCCGTCGTGTCGCTCTCGTCGCCGGTGCCGTAGAACCACTGGCTCTGAGAGCCGGCCTGCACCAGGGCGGAGCGGGTCCACTCCCAGCGGGCGGCGGCCGTGGGCCGATAGATGCTCGTCGTGACGCCCGGAAGCCGCTGGGTCGGCTCGCCCGCGAGCAGGTCGGCCGTCGCCGCTCCCTCGTAGACGAGCAGCTCGCCGCCGATCGCGCGGTAGATCGTCTGCCGCGTCGCCTCGGGCTTGAGCGTGTCGACGATCCGCACGGTCGTGGAGTTACCCGTGCCAGGCGTGGAGATCGCCTGCGTGCCGATGGGGAACGACGTGCGGTTATCGATCGTCACGCCGCCGCCGTCGGTGTTGACCTTGATCACGCCGGCGTTCGCACTCGTGTTGATGATCTTGCCGACGAGCGTGAGCCGAGTGCCGGCGCCGAGGTCGGTGGCATCGGCAACGAGCTGCCCAGTCCAGGCGTTGAACGTCACGCCGATCGGCCTGTCACCGGCGGCCTTCGTCTCGAGCTTTGCGGTCGGGATGTGGTAGAGCGGATTCGCCTGGCGACCGGCGCGGACGTCGGCCTGGTAGGCCTCGAGCTCGGCCTGCAGCGGCGCCGGCACCACGACCGACTGGTTCGGCGTGGCCTCGGTGCCCAGCCGCATCTCGCCGTTGACGTTGATCGTGTCGGCGACGATCGCGACCTGACGGGCGTCGATCGCCGTGACCATGGAGGGCGTGAGCGTGGTCGGATAGGTGCGTGTGAAGCCATCGGCCGGAGAACCGTTGTCCTGCCACAGCTGCCACGCCTCCAGCGGCGTCAGGCCTCCCACGGTGACCTGCTCCGGCGGCGGCCCGCCCGCGTGGGTCGCCCCCTTCACGGAGAACACCGCCACGCCGTGGACGTTCACGTCGAGGTTCTTGGCGTTGATCGTGTCGCGCACGCCGAGCGACCCGCTCGTGCTTGCGATCGTGACCGTGCCGGCGGCGTTGGTGACCTTCTTCCCGAGAAACACGGCGGGGCCGAAGCTCGACAGGCCGATCGGCCCGGCCTTCTGCTCGATCGTGATCGAGTTGCCGGCCGAGTCTTCGGAGCGGCTCCAGCCCGCGGGGGCGGCCAGCGCACCGCCGTCCGCACTCCGGATCGTGATCGTACCGGCCGAACGGTTCGGGATGGCGAGCGTGTCGAAGACGAGGTGGTTCTCGCTCTCGTTGGTGACGGTGATCCGGGCGACATTGGCGACGAGCGCGGCCGTGCCGCGGAGCGAATCGCCCCAGATCACCATCGAACCGCCGGCGGCGACGAGCGGCGAGATCTGCACGGCCCGACCCTCGCTCGGAACCTGCGACTTGAGGAGTGCGGCGGCGTCGGGGGCGTCGGCGAATGCTGTGTCGATGAACGAGTGCGGCTTGAAGTCGCCGACGAACGTCGCGGTGACCGGCAGGCCGAAGTTCGCGGCGGGCGTGCCGGAGAGCGTGCCCGACGCGAAGCCGGCGGGGATCGCGAGTTCGACGCGGGCCTGGTTGCCAGCGGTGAACGTGCCGGCGAGATCGACCGTCGACGTGACGGTCGTCGACGGGTCGTCCTTGTCCTCCTTCTTCCCTTCCCACAGGCCGAACAGGTTCGAGGCGTCGTTGTAACGGACGACACCGTAGTTCCTGACCGACGGCTTCACCTTCTCGGCGACGAGCCGCATGGCGCCGCCGCTGCCGACCACGGAACCGCTCCCGAAGGACAGATCGCTCGCGGCCACGAGTGTTGCATCGGCGAACACCTCGATCCACGTCGCCGCCCCCCCGACGTACCCGCTCACCGCGGCATCAAGCGTGATCCTCGTCGGTGCCACGCCGGCGGGATCACCGCCGGGCGTGATCCGCATCTCGCCACCGGCCGTGAGCCTGGCGCCCGTGCCGAACCGCACCCTCTGGGTGGCGGTCACGGTGGTGGTGGCCTGGAACGTGACGCTGCTCGTGAGGCCCTTGGCGCTGCCATCGACCGAGTTGGTGGCGGTGATGGTGGTGCCCGTGCCGATGTCGAGCGTGCCGAAGGCGGACAGCACGACGTCGCTCGCAGCCTCCACGGCGGTCGTCACGGTGGCCGTCGTCCGCGACGATTGCCCGCCGAAGGCCGCCACGCCGCCGCTCCACGTGCCGGCACTGTCTTCGATGTCGAGCGCGGTGGTCGGCAGGATCGAGATGCCGCCGGGCGACCCGAGGCTCGTGCCGGACACGAGCGACGAGCCGGAGCCGAACCTGATCAGCGACTCCGTGGTGACGGTGGTCTGGCTGCCGGTCTTCCAATCGCCCGCGCCAGCGATGACCCCTCCGCCGGTCACCCGGGCCGACATGCCGTCGGTGGTGCGCGTCACCGCGTTGGTGGTGCGCAGGGAGACCGCACCACTCGCGACGATGTTCGCGGCCGCCGCGACGTCCACGATCGCCGAGCCGCTCGTCTCGACGGTCGTCGCCGGAACGCCGCCGACTAGGCCGCCGCCGAACGAGGAGTCGGCGGTGACGTCGTATCGCAGGCTGCGGTCGGCGGCCGTGACGAGCGAGCCGACCTGGAGGGGAGCGCCCGTGGCTGCCGCGCCGATCGTGACCAGCGTCTTCGTCGTGTCGGTGATTTCGGCGGCCACGACGGCGATGCCAGCGACGGCGCCCATGCCTCCCTTCGCCCTCACGGTCACGGTGTCGGCGTGGGTTGCCGTGATCGCCAGGGACTCGACGCGGTCGCCGGCCGCAGTGGCGCGGCCGCCCAGCGCCGCCTCGACCGTGAGCTTCGAAAAGGCCTCGGCGAGGTTGTCGCCAAAGCCGAAGAGCGAGCCCTGGCCTCCCGACTGGTTGGCGTCGAACGTTGAATCGCCATCGGCTCGGATCACGACGCTCGTCGGCAGGGCGACGTCGGTGCCGGTCGTCGCCTTCACGCTGCCGGCGACGGTAGCCGTGCTGTGATTGACGCTCACCGCGATGCCGCCGGCGTCGACGGCGTAGGAATGGGCCTTCACGCTCGGCGCGGCCTGGGCGTCGAGCCGCAGCCCGGCGACGCCGCCGAGGGCGACGCCATTCCCCACGCTCGCCAGCCTCGCCTGGGCGTGCTCGGCCATCGCCAGCACAGCGCCCACAGCCAGCACGCCTCCGCTCACGCCGTCGGCCAGGGCCGTGAGCCGGCCGCTGCCGCCGTCGGCCGAGCCTCCGACGAGCACGGCCAGCGAACCCGCTGCGGCCGAAAGCACGACGCTGCTGCCGACCGTGGCCGTCACGCTCGACGTGTCTCTCGCGGTCGCGGGGCTTCCGGTGCCCGCGGCGCCGAGGCCGATCGCAAACGCCAGCGCCCGCGAGTGGACGTCGATGGTGTTCGCGGAACCGGCAGCGACCGTGATGTCGCCGGCAGTCGCGGTCACGCTCGCCGCGCCGATCCTCGCGAGCACTGTGTCGTTCACCGTGGCCGTGGCGTGCGACACGCCCACCGACACGGTGGCGAGGCTCACCGACACGGCGCCCGTTCCGACCTTCGACGTGAGCGCATGGTTCGCACCCGCCGAAACGTCGACCGAGGTGCCGGCCACGCTCCCCGAGGCGATCTCGGCGGTGACGGTGTTGGTGATGGTGTCACTGACGATCGTGGCGGCGCCGGCGACCGCGACGGGGGCCAGCGAGACGGAGGCCGACACGGAAACGGTGGCCGCGAAGGACGTGATCGTGGCGGAGGAGGTGGCAGCGACTGCGACGGCACCCGACGCCGTGACGGCCGGCAGTCGCGTGCTGGTTGTCTGGTCTGGCAGCGTCGCCGTGCCGATCCGGGCCGTCACGGTGTTGGCGATCGTGTTCTGGGCGATCACAAGGCCCGCGGCCACGCCGACGCTCGCCGTGTAGCTGAAGCCGACCGCCAGGCTACCGGCGCCCGCCGTAGCGTTGATCGTGGGCTCGTCGACCGCGGCGAGCGTCACGGCGCCGGATCCTGCCGTGCCCGCCGTCACCGTGGCCGACAGGATCTCCGCCGCGGTCGTGGTCTGGATGTCGTTGAACGCCATCGCCCCCGAACCGGCGACGGAGACGCTCACCTCGCCCGAGCCCGATACCGCGATTGCGACGCCGAAGGCATGCGACTCGATCGCCTGCTTCGAGGTGGCCTCGATCGACACGCTGCCCCCTGCGGAGACGGTGGCCGAATCGACCGCGGCCCGCACCCGGTTGCCAACGTCGTTCGTGCCCCAGGCCGCGCCCAGCGTCACCGTCGTGGCGGCGGCAGAGCTCAGGGCCACGGCACCGGCCACGCCGCCCGCCAGCGACGTGATCTTGGCGGTGTCGGTGGCCCGCACGGCGACGGTGCCGGTGGTGGTGACCGCCGCCCCGTTCATGACGAGCGCCTGCGTGTCGACGTGGATCGAATTGAGGTTCACCGCGCCGGCACCGGCAACGCCCACCCCGACGCCGCCCGACGCCGCCTCGGCGCCAGCCCCGGCGATCGTAGACGACTCGATCCACCCCTTCGATTCGGCTTTCACGGTCAGGTCGCCGCCGGTGAGCGTGATGGTAGCGTCGTCGACCAGCGCCTTCACGAACCCGTGCGTCGCCGACGTGCCGACCTCGTTGATGGCCACGGAGATCCCGGCCGCTGTCGAAACCTTGCCGCCGACCTGGGCCGCTAGCGCCCCGGCCACGGCGAAGATCTCGGCGGAGTCCTCGGCCGTCACGGCGAGCGACCGGGCGATCGCCGTCGCCTTGCCGCGCACGGCCGCGGTGCTGCGCCGGGCGACGCGATTCGTGGCGAACGACCCCGCGCCGGCGAACGAAAATCCGCTGCCGGCCACGCCACCGCCTGAGCCGACGGAGAGGGCCCCGCTCACGCCCACGGCCCACGACCGGAGCGTGCCCGCCGTCACGGTCGCGACAGTGACGTCGCCGCCGGGGCTCGACACGGTGGCGTGCTCGATCACCGCCGTGACGTCGACGTCGACCGAATTGATCGTGCCGGCGGCGCCGGCCGCGATTCCGGCCCGCGTCGTGGTGGGCATCGCCACCTGGCCGGCGACCGTCGTGAGTGTCGTCTCGTCGCGGGCCGTCACCGCCACGCCCCGGCCCGCCGCCACGGTCGACCGGTCGTCCGCCGTGCCCGTGATCGTGGCCGAGATCGAGCGGCCGGTGAGGTCGGTGAAGACGAGGGCCGTCGCGAGGGCGTTCTTGCCCGAGAGCACGCCGGCCGCCGCGACCGCGAGCACGTCGGCCTTGTCGGTGGCGGTGACCGTGACGCGGCCCGTCGTATCGACGGCATCGTCGGCGTTGGCCGTGACGCTCGAGGATGCGATCGACGCCGTCGTCGCTCCTCCGAGGCTCGTGACGAGGATCGCGGCACCGGCCGAGAGCGTGGAGGTGTCGGACGTGAACGCAGTGCCCGCGATCGAGCCGGCCACGGTCCCGACGGCGGCCTCGTTGGAGGCCGCCACGTCCACCGCGCCTGCGAGGGCGACGATCTCGGAGCCGTCGGCGATCGTCGCCGTCAGGAACACGTCGAGGTCCGTGACGTTCACCGACGCGGCGCCGGTGACGGTCGAGTCGGCGACCACGGCCCCGATGGCGAACGACCAGACCGAGCTGCCGCCCGCATTGGGCATGTTGAGCCTGTCGATCGCGGGAGCGAGGAGGCCCCAGTCGGCCGTCGCCGGATTGCCGTTGACGCTGCGGACGCGGACCCTGCCCTTGGGCGCGGTGACCCGCGACCGGGCGATGGTGGACGTGCCGCGGGTGGTCGAGTTCACGACGGTCACCGCGGCGCCGATGCTCGCGCTGCCACCGCCGCCGCTCGTGTTGACCACGATCGCCCCCGACGCCGTCGCCAGAAGGAGCGCCGTCGTCGCCAGCACGGTGACGTCACCGGTGGCGCCCATGGTCACATCGCTGTCGGTGATCGTCGCCTCGACCGTCGCGTCGAAGGAGACGACCGCCACCATCCCGGCCACGGCCGAGCCGGCGCCGCCCCCGCCGCGATACTTCGCCGAGGCGGAGCCGCCCGTCGCAACCAATGTGCCGCCCCCCGAGACGGTGATCACCGCCGAGGAGTCGGTCGCCTTCACATCCAGGCTGCCCGCGGCGAACTCCAGTTCGCCGGTCTTCACCTCCGCCTTCGTCGTCGCTGCGGCGCTGACGACTGCCACCGAGGCACCGACGCCGACGCTGCTGCCCCCCTCGGATCCGGAGATGACCTGCTTCGACGCATCTCCGGAGAAGATGGACTTCAGGTTCCACGCGGCCGAGCCGGCGATCGTGGCCACGACGTCGTCCGTCGTGGCGGTGATCGTGGCCCCCAGGGTCGCGCCATCGCGTACGACCCCGCCCAGCTGCGTGCCGGTGACCCCATCGATCGAGGCCAGCGTCGTCGTGAGGCGGTGCGCCGCGGCGGAGCCGGCGAAGTTCACCGTGATCGAATCCCGGTCGCCCACCGTGCCACCGGCGCCGCTCAGGGCGATCCCGGCGATGACCCGCGCGTGTCGGGCCGAGACGTCGAGCGTGAAGCCGTCGATCTTCGCGCGGCGCACCGCCGCCTCGACCCGCGACGTGGCCGAGACCAACGCTACGGCCCCCGACAGGCCGACCGAGGCCTTGTCCTCGCCGCCCACCTGCCGCACCGTCGATGCACCTGCGTTGGCCAGGAGCCACGAGGTGTTCGCGGCGGCTGTCGTGAGCGTCGCCGTCGAGGCGGCCGTCATCGTGCCCGCGTGGTCGACCGTCGCCTTCACGGAGTCGACCACGAACGCGAGCGCGACGGCGCCGGATGCGCCCACACCGATCCGGTCGATGGTGACGAACTCGCTGTTGAAGAAGCTGTCCAGCGAGTCGGTCGGGCTGCTGCCGACCTTCGAGGACTTGGTATTGCCCGCGATCGCCGTCGGCACGATGGCCCCGGCGCCGCGGGCGTCGATCGATACGCCGCCGCCAACGTCGATGGTGGCGGAGCCGGGGGTGGCGGCGCCGGCCGGCCCGCCGAGCCGGGCGGCCACGTCGCGGTTCACGAGCGCCAGCGCCGTGCTCACGCCGACGGTGACCACCGTCGACTCCCCCTGCACGTCGAGATTGCCCGCGATCGGCGCGAACGTGGTGACGTCGTCGGCCGTGACGGCCACGTCGCCGCTGGTGCCGGTGCGGGCCATGATCTCGAGGCCGTGGGTGGCGTGCGGCTGGATCGCCGCCTCGACACGCTGCGGGCGGGTCTCGCCGTCGATCACGGCGCCCGAGCCCGTGAAGCCCCAGTTCGTGTCCTTGGAGCCGCCGACGGCCAGTTGGAACACCCACGTCGAGCCGGTCGCCGTCACGGCGAGGCCGGCATCGACGATGGTCTTGCCCTCCTCCTCGCGGGTGCGGTTGTTGCCGATCGTGATCCGCGTGGGGCCGGTCGGCACCCGCGGCGTCGGCCCGGCGTCGGGGAACGACCCGCCCACGAGGGCGCGGGTCGTGCTGCCGAGTTGGAACAACCCGACCGTGAAACCCAGCCCGACCTTCGCCCGCTTCACCGCCCCGAGCGAGGTGGGATTAATCGAGCCGGCCTGGCCGACCTGGATGATCCGAGAATCGGCGGAGACCGCCACCGGAAAGACCCCATCGGGATCGAGATCGGCCGCCGACTGGTTGATCTGCACGCCGTCTTCGACGAGCGCCTCGCTCGTGTTGTCGATCGAGATCAGCGAGACGGCGCCCGACAGGGCGAGGGTGACGAGGTTGTCGGCGTTGCTCGACCCGTCGGCACCAGGCTCGAGGGCCGTCTTGTCGGTGCTCGCGGTTGCCGAGATCTGGTGCAGGCCGTAGCGGTTCTTGAGCGTCTTCACCGGCACCTGCAGCCAGCCCGTGATGAGGCTCTGGATGCCGCCGGCCGTGTTCAGCCCCTTCTCGTCGACCTTCGCCTGCTGCCGCTCGGCGTTATAGAGAAAGTCGGTCCAGGGCTCGACATAGACGACCTGCGAGTCGATCGTCACTCCCTGACCGCCGGTGATCCGGGCATTCGACTGCACGAGCGTGCGGGACACCGTGGTCACGAACGCCAGGTCGACCCCGATCGCGATGGCGGCGCTGCTCTTGCCCGGCTTGGCAACGCTCGCCGAGACCTGCGTGTTGAACCCCTGGGCGAGCGAACTCGTGATCGAAACCTCGCCGGTCGTGACGATCTCGGCCGTCTCGCTGATGACGACCCGCGCGTTCCGGTCGCCCGAAACGTAGGAGATAGAGAAGGAGAGGCCGAAGGGGTCATCGGCGGCGCCCGCCTGCTGACCCGAAAGCTTGCTCTTGATCTGGTCCCAGAGCGCGCTCGTCCCCTCGTCTTTGAAGGGATTTTTCTTTTTCTTGAGCACGTCGATGATCGACGTGCCGTTTTTCCGCTGGGCTGCGATCAGGTCGACGCGCTTGAGGTCCCAGAGCTTGGGCTCGCCGCCGTTGGTGGTGCCCGCACGGCCCGTGTCTGCCGACCGCAGCTCCGCCCGAATGCTGATGCCGCTGGCGCCCACGGTGGAGGTGAGCGAGTGGGCGGTGCCCGTCATCGTCACCTCAGCCGGGGCCTCGAACTCGACGACCGGCGCGAGCGCGAGGGTCTTCGGCGTGGCGGCCAGGGCATCTGCCGCCGTCGCCGCGATACCCACGACGACCTCGCCGGGCCGCGTCTGCAGGCTGGCGGACAGGACGGCGAGATAGTAGGTCTGCCCGTCGAGCAGGCCACGGCTGCCGTTGCCGAAGGCGTCGCGGAAGGCGACGGCATCGCCGCTCGTGAGCGGCTGTCGCCAGGCAGCGACGAGCCAGGGATCGTTCGCCGCACCGGTGCCCTGCCCGCCGAAGGCAAGCGCGCCCTCAACCGCCGAGAGCGCCGCTGCCACCGTCGCCGCGGAGGCATTCCAGGGGATCGCGCCCGTCGTCGCCGGCGAGCCGGCCACGTCGAGGGCGAGCGAGAACGTGCCGGCCGTAGCCGTGCGCGAGATCGCCGTGAGGCCCGACTGCGTGAGGGCCGCGGCCAGCGACCATTCGAGGCCGGTGCCGGGATCGAGGCCAATGCCATCGAGACCCTCGCCGACGAGCGTCCAGGGCGAAGCCTCGGTGCCGGTGCCGAAGGCCCGCGTCACCCGCACACCCACGCCGCCGACGGCGTTGATGGCGGCCGCCACCTGCGCCGCCGTCGCCGAGCGGGGGATCGTCGCCGTCGCCACGTCGCCTGAGCCGGTGGGCACGAGCAGGCGGAACGGGGCGGCGGTCGAGAGATCCGCGTTCGTCACGTTCCAGAGCTGAAGCGAGCCGGCGGGAACCTCGGTGATCGAGAGCGTGCCGCCGGCGAGTTGCGAGGCACCTGCCCGGATGGCGAGTGCCGTGGTGAGCGAAAGCGCCGCGTAGCCGTTGTCGGCATCGAGCGCCGTAAGCGGCAGCCGGACGCCGCCGGCCAACTCGAAGGCCTGCTCGGTGCCCAGGGTGATCGCGACGGCATCGGCGGCCGCGGAGCCGTGCAGCGTGAAGAAATACTGCGGCGTCGCCGGATCAAACTCGGGGTTCGCGACCGGCCGGAGATAGTACGTCTGGCCGTCGACGAGTCCGGCGATCGGCAGCCGCGGCGCCTGCCGGTACTCGACCGTCGCTCCGGCCGTCAGCGCCGGGTCGGTGAGTGTCACGATCGTGCGGTCGCCGAGCACGTCGGCGATCTCGAGCGTCTTTGCGGTCTCGTTCCCCTGGTCGTCGGTGACGGTGTATGCGAGCGCGGGGCGGCCGCGGACGGCGGCGAGCGCCTGCGACTCGGAGAGCGCCAGCCGCACGCTGCCCGGAGACGCGGGATCAACGACGGCGTAGTACGTCGTGCCATCGACGAGTCCCGGCACGTCGACGCCATAGCCCGCTTCGTACCGCAGCGGCATGCCGGTCGTGAGCGCCGCCAGGTCGCTCGCGGCGTTCTGCGGCACGCCGATGAGTCCGGCCTTCACGTTGAAGTCGATCTCCGACGCCTCCTCGTCGAACATCGCCACGTTCAGGGCGATGCCCGACGCGGTCACGAACCGAGCGGCGTCGGACAGGTGCACCCGCGCGCCCGCGAGCGACTCGAGCCACACCCGCCGCTCGGTTCCGCCGTCGGTGGCCGTCGCCAGCCGAATCCTGTACTGCCCGGCGAGCGGCCCCGAGATCGCGCCCGTTCCGCCGTCGATGGCTCCGAGGAACTGGCCGGTCCCGGGAACGAACGTGACGGTCTCGCCGTCGACGAAGGCCGACCCGTCGGCCCACGTGCGACCGTTCAGATCGAGGAGGCCGGTCGGCCCGGCGGTCACGGCCACGATCGGCAGGCTGCCGCGGCTCCCGGCCCCGAGGAGCTGCGGGAACCCGGCGCCGAGCGTGATCGCCCTGCCGGCGGCGGCGTCAGCGCGGGTTTCCGCGAGCCGGAGGCGGGTCGGCGCAGTGGGATCGACGATGCAGTAGTAGTCGACGTCGGAGGCGAGCCCAGGGATCGCGGCGCCCCCGCCGCTCGAGTAGCGGACCTCGTCGCCCGTCGCGTGGCCGTGCGGCGCGGCGAACACGAGCGACGAGGTGGCGTGGTCGACGGCCAGCGAGGGGTTGAACGTGAGCGAGGGCGCGAGCTCGACCCGTCCAGCACGGATCGTGCCGTCGATCGTCACGAGTACGTCCGAGCGGCCGAAGGCGAGCGCCGCCACGGCCCCGACACGGCCGTCATAGTACGACGCCGTGGAGGCCCGGCTGAAGCTCGAATCGATCGCCTTGGCCCGGATGTCGACGTTCTTGTTGGCGTCGACGGTGGCGCCTCGGGCCACGGTGATCCTGGAGGCCGTGTCCTGCCACGAGAACGCGAAGGCAAACGAATAGTTGTCGCGGTTCGTCGGGCCGATGCCCTGGTTGAGGTAGGTGCGGGCATCCAGCTTCACGGTGTTGGTGACGTCGGTGCGGATCGTGACCGCGCCGCCGCTGGAGACGATTTCCGCCCCAGCTCCGACGGTGGAAGTGGCGTTGGCCTTCCCGAATCCGACGCCGACCGCAAAGCTGAGCTTCTTGAAGAAGCTCTCTTCAGCGGGCTGCTCCCGCCCCTCGTAGAGCCCGACGCCGAGGTACTTTTCCTCGGCCGTCTTCAGCCCCTCCGCGAGCACCGACCACACCGCCCGCCCCTGGGCCCGCGCGCTCGCGGTGCCCTGGATCGTCACGTCGCCAGAACCGGCGATCCGGGCGTCTGCCTTCACGTCGATGGTCGCCGTGGGCTGTTTCACCGACACCGAGACCGGCAGGTTCACGATGTCGTTGAACGCGGTGAGGAGCGTGCCGGGCACCATGCTCGCCAGCGCCGCGAGAGGGTCGCTCGAGAGGGTCGCCTTGTCGTTGCCGGCAAAGGCGTCGATCGTGATCGTGCCGCCGTCGATCGTCGCACCCGCGCCGATCGAGATCGTGGCAGTCTCGCGGGCGAATCCGCCGAGCACCTCGAAGAGGAAGTCCGCCGCGTTGATGCCGGTCCGCGCCGAGGCATCGCGAGCGGTGAGCGTGATCGCCCCGTCGGCCGCGCCGCCGGTGCCCTTCGAGAGCAGCTGCGCCGCGTTCCCGATCCTGATGATGGGCGCCGTGAGCGAGATCTTTCCGCCGGCGGCGTCGATCACGAGATGCGGCGAGACCTCGATGCTCGTGGGGTCGGTGAAGACGTAGTCCGCCCCGACCTTGTAGTCGGCGAGGTTCCGCTCGGTGACCGTGATGGCCAGTAGCTGCCGGGCCTCGAGCTGCTCGAGAGCGAAGCCCGGGACATCCGCCGCGGCCCGCCGGGCGCGGCGCGCGAAGGCCCGCCGCGCGAGCCTGCGGCTCTCCTCCGCACGACGGCGACGATGCTTGGCCACGAACGGAATCCTTCCGGGTCAGGCCACCACCGGAGGCGACTCGGCTAACGCCGTGGCTCCGCCGAGCATGGTGCCGACCACGATCTGACCGCGGGTGGCAGCCGAACGGCTCAGGATGCTCGGGCACGGGGGCATGGTGGGCCTTGGATTCCGCGACGAATTCCGCAATCCTACGTCGTTGCGGCGAACGCGTCGAAGATTGGGTTGGAGCCCACCCGCCGCCGGACAAAACGGCCGAAAAACCGTGATTCCCGGCGCAACCGCACCTCCCTCACCTGACCTGCCCCCCTTACGCGTCGTCACGTTCAGAGAGAGAATCTCTGATGGGGTAAACCAAGGGAGGGCACGGGCTTTGAACGACGCGGCGAGGCAAGGCCCTGCGTTTTTCAGGAACGCCTGGCCTTACCCGACAAAGTCGAGTCTACAGAAGCTGGTTAGGACTTTTCCGATCCGGGGTGGCGGATTGGGGTCCGGAAACAGCGCATCTGCTGGCTCTCTGATTGGCTGTGCCTTTCGACCCAAAAACTCAATCAATACCAGCGACCCAGCCTCAACAGCAGCCGCCACCGTCCACCCCGCACTTTTCCGGGGCAAGGCAGGCGGTGTGCTTGGTGCCGAGGTGGAAAAGCAGCCCGGCGGGCGTGACCTCCACACCGGCAACCGGATACTGCGAGATCGTTCCCTCTTCGTACTCGACCTCGACCGACAGATCGTCGCTCTTCAGCACGGGGCCGGCGATGTCGATGATCTTTGCCAGTTTGGTTGTGTGGAGCCGATGGTCTTTGTCGTCAGCAACCCAGATCTGGAGCAGGCAGGACGACAGGGAGCGGATCGTGCCACCACAGTCGATGAAGTCCTTCTGAAGACGCCCGACTTCGGTGATGTGGTAGTGCTCCGGAACGAATCCCCTGTCCGGCAGCATCCAGTGCATCTTTGCCTCAGGATGGGCAGCAAGAACCGCCCGAAACTCTGCAACCGTCATCGATAACCTTTCAGTGAGAGCCATCAAGGGATGAGAGCAAGGCCAGCACCTTTGTCTCAATCAAATCTCGAACGCCCCGGAATTCCTCAGGCGGCATCTCCCGTGGATCGGGAATCTGCCAGCCCTCCCGCCGCCCGGCGACCACGAGCGGACATTCATCACCGCACCCCATCGTGACGGCCACGTCCACGGCCTTACCGTTGAAGGCCTCCAAGCCCTTGGATGAGTGGGCCGTCAGGTCATAGCCCAACTCCTTCATGGCCTCGATTGCCTTGGGGTTGATACGACCCGATGGCCGTGAACCGGCGCTCGCTGCCTGCACCCGGTCTCCGCCGTGCATCCGGGCGAAGGCCTCGGCCATTTGACTGCGATTCGAATTTTCGACGCAGATGAACAGAACGGTCTTCATGAGCATCCCCCGATGTCGCCCGAGCCACAGCACGGCGACGAATGAATACAGCGACACAGCGGCACGCTCGCCAACGCCCCGGCGATTGGAGCGACGACATAGACCCACACGTGGTCGAGTTGCATCGCCATGACCGCAGGAGCCAAGGAACGAGCCGGGTTCATCGACGCCCCGCTGATCGGTCCGGCGAAGAGGGCTTCGAAGCCAATGACTCCCCCGATGGCGACGCCAGCCAGCAGTTTTTCCTCGCTGCCCCCAAAGGACATCCTGAGGATCACGAACATGAGGATCAGGGTCAGCACGAATTCGAGAACGAGGGACTGCAGACCGCTACCGGCCGGAATCGTGCCTTCCAGCGTCCTGCTCTCCGGGAAAAGCATGCGGAGCGTGCCACTTGCCAGAAAAGCCCCGGCACACTGGCTGACGATGTAGGGCAGTACCAGAGTCCGCTCACATCGACCCGCAGCACAAAGCCCGAGAGTCACCGCCGGATTGATATGGCATCCAGAGACTCTCCCAAGGGCATACACCAACGCCATCACCACCAATCCGAACGTGAGCGCCACGCCCACATGCGTGACACCGCCGCCCGTCACCTCATTGACGATCACCGCCCCGGTTCCAGCAAACACGAGGCAGAACGTGCCGAACGCTTCTGCACAGAGACGGCGGGACAGGGCGGGCTGGTCCATCATCCACCGAGACTCCGTCTCGTAGCCTCTTCGGTCAGGCACAACCCCTGATCGAGCAGCGATCGGACGCACAAGTCCACGACCCGGTAATGGACGTTCACGCCAGCCCGGCGTGACTGGATGATCCCGAGACTGCACAGCCGTTGAAGTTGGTTGGAAACCGCCTGCGGCTTCATGCCGACTTCATCCGCTAGCTCCGTGACACACAACTCGTCGGCTCGCACGAGGGCGTGCAGAATCCGGAGCCGAGTGTCGTTCGCCAATACCTTGAAAACTGCCGCCAATCCGCCCGCCTGAATGGGCGACATCAGCGGTCTGGCCTTGAGCGACCGAGGCTTGCAGCACCCGGCGACATCAGCGGAGCGTTTCTTGGCCATGCCCAAACACTACACGATTACACGACTTTGTGTAAAGGAGCGGCGATTGCCAAACCGCCATTCATCCAGCACGTAGGCAAAAGAAAAGGCCCGGCATTCTTAAAGAATGACGGGCCTCGTCTTAAACAGTCGGGGCGACACCCGACGAGCCATTTATAACCGGGGCCCCTTCGACATCGCCACGCTCGCGATCTTCCCTGAATACCTCGAATTCGAGGGGCAGGAAGTGCTGCAGTTGGTGGTCGAGGGTGCCGCCGGGAGGACGGCCACATGACGGCCCGCAAGGGCCCTCACGCGACCGCCTCCCGGCCCGTGTCTCCCACGGTTGGCGAACCGACAGTTCGCCCCGCGGGACACTACCATCGTGGACATCACTTCCAATGCCGGCGGAGCCGGCTCCTTTTCGTTTGACGATTCCTCCTCCCCTACCCTCCCCTCGACCGGCCGCGGCCGGGTTCGCAGCGTTGACTTCGGCCTGCCTGAGCGGTCCGGGCTCATGGACCTGGCCCGCACCTACCTCGAGACCCAGGCGAGGCTATGGCCGGACCTGGCCGGCACCCCCGCGGTGCCGGCGGCCGACGCCGCCACGGTGGCGGCCATGGCCGACGAGTTCGAACGGCGGTTCCGGCAACAGCACGCCGAGCCCTTTCAGCCGGAAGCCAGCCCCTGCGTCTGGACCGACCTTGGCGTGGCCTACCTCCGGTTCAGCGACGAGAACTCCAACCCGCGGTCGCTCGACCAGCAGCTCTTGAACGTGCTGAACCGCGCCCGGCGGGACGGCGTCTTCGTGCCCTGGCGCTACGTGCTGGCTGACGCCGCCGTCAGCGGCACCCTCGCCTGCCGCACCGGCTACACGCTCGCCAAGACGATCGTCGAGCGGCGTGAGGAGTTCGGGGTGTCGTGGTTCCTGATCGACGACCTCTCCCGGATGAGCCGCAACACGATCGAGTCGCTGCGGCTCGGGGAACTGGCCGCCGAGACCGGGGTCCGTGTCATCGGGGCCAGTGACGGCTTCGACAGTGCCAACCCGCAGTCGTCCCTGCTCCTGCCCGTCCTCGGCTCGATGAACGAGGCGTTCATCACGCAGCTGCGGTCCAAGGTGAAGCGGGGAATGGACGACGCCTTCCGCCGTGGCGACAACATCCAGCCGCCCGGCGTGGGCTACCGACTTGTGGAGCTCAAGGACGCCGACGGCAACCTCGTGATCACCCACAAGAACACGATCGAGAAGGTCGTGGAGATCGACCCCGAGGCGGCCGAGTGGACGCGGCGGGGCGCCGAGATGATCGCCTACGAGGGCAAGAGCGCGGTCGACGTCGCGAGGCTCTTCAACGAGCACAAGGTCGGCGGCAAGCAGACCTGGTCCGACGGCCGCGTCCGCCAGCACTTCGGCCGCGAGAAGCTGGTCGGAAAGGACGTGTTCCGCAAGACGAAGCAGGTGATCGACCGGCAGACCGGCAAGAAGAAGGTCGTCCATCTGCCCGCGTCCGAATGGATCTGGCGGGACGTGCCGCACCTGCGGATTCTGTCGGACGATCTGGCCGACGCCGTCCACCGGAAGCTCGGCCTCGGTGCCGAGTCCTTCGGCCGCAAGGCCAAGGACCGCCGGAAGAAGGCTTATCGCGCGGAACTCTATCCGAAGGTGCTCATCCGGCCGGTCTGCGGATGCTGCGGCAACCCAATGATCCTCGGCCGGTCAGTTGGCAAGTACCAGAGTTTCTTCTGCTTCAATGCGAACAACGGCATCCGGGGCTGCACCAACAAAGGCTACAAGTCAGCCCGGATCATCGACGAGGCCGTGCTCGGGGCCGTGATGGCCAGCCTGTTCACCGATGGCTTCGTCACCGACCTGACGGCCGAGGTGAACGCCCGGCTGGCCTGGATCGCCCGGCAGCCGATTCCCTCGACCAAGAAACTCGAGCAGGAGATCGCCAATGAGGACCGCCAGCTCAAGCGGCTCACCGATCGGCTCGACAAGGTGGACCACACGCACCTCGACGTGCTCATCACCAAGGCCGAGGAGATGGGCCGGCAACTAGCGGCCAAGCGGGAGCGGCTCAAGGAGCTCCAGCGGGCCGGCCGGCGGCCCCGGGTGAAGAGCGTTCGGGAGGCCGACGTCAGGGCGGCCCTGGGCAATCTCCGGGAGCTGCTTCAGGCCGAGGTCGGCGTTGCCGCTCAGGTGCTCAAGGCCCTCGTGGGCGACGTCGTGGTGGAGGCCCGCAAGGCCGAGGGCAAGGCGAAGCCGGAGATGGTGGCCCGGTTCACGATCAACGCCATCCCGGCCATGGCCTTGCTGGCCCGCGGCCTCGCGGCGAAAAGCGATGATCCAACCGTCACCATGTGGGAGTTCCTGCATGGTGACCGTTGGACAATGCCCAACGATGGAGGATTTCGCGGCCTCGCGGTCACCGTTCCCCTCCGCAAGCCCCCGAAATACGAGGTCATGCTGCCGCAGATCGTCGAGATGACCGAAGCGGGATCGGGCGTCGATCTGATCTCCCGCGCGCTTGGCATCGGGGCGGAGGTCGTCCGCGACGCCCTCCACCTCCACCGAACGGGCCAGCGGCCTCCGGGCCGCGTCGACGGCCGCCGCCGTCAACGACGGCAGCCCGGCCAGCCGTTCGTGCCCAAGTACAAGCAGATCGCGGCGGAGGTCGATCGCCGCCGGAAGGCCGGCGAGGGCTTCGGCCGGCTGGCCAGAGAACTGAAAGTCAGCCGCCCCACGATCGTGCGGGCGTACGACTATGCCAACCGCGGCGAGGCCGCCGCCGCGGCCCGCGAGGGCCGAAAGCCGACCCGTCCACCCTACACGTGGAGCGAGGAATCCCGGGCCGCAAAACGCAGGCCACGGGATGCGTAACTGCAGTTGGAGCCTGTGGCGCGCGGAAGCGTGCGCCACAGGCCGCGCCGCTCGTCGGCGTGAACCCGCCGCCTCTGTCCCATCGGCACTCGCTGCTTTCGCATGAACCGCACGAGACCTTCATGGAGGCTGCGAGTGGCAGGTCGAGGTAAAGGATTCTCCGTTCTCGGCGAACATGACTAGAGTCATCCGGGAACTCAAGCCCAGCGCTCCTCGAGCTTCACTGGCATCCGAATGCCGACGAGTGGCACTACCTGCTCGCGGGAACCACCCGGGCCACGCTCTTCGGCTACCGTGGCCGTTACCGCAAGGCGACGCTCGAAACGGGCGATGTCGGCTTCATCCCGCAGGGCTCTCCGAGCGAGGCGGCACGGCATGATCCTTCCGCACCTCGGCGTGGCCGTTCTCAATGAACTGGCTTACGACGTCGGCATGGGCCTGTATGAGCGATGCCACATACGGATCATCGGATGTCTCGACCACGCGAACGCCCTTGTCCGTGTCGGTGATCTCCATGCTGATCTTGTCAGCGTGGCGAAACACCTCACGAAACAAGGGGTCACGCAAGTGGATTCCGCGGCCCTCCTTCACTCTGGCGTGCATGGCGGCGACGTGCGTTTGGATGCCGGCCGCGACCTCGGGATCGTCGGACTCCGTGACGGTATCCACGCCGTTGTCGGTTCGCGTAATCGTCCGCTTGATCTTGTCGCGGTTGTCGAGCAGGAAGTGGAACCATTTCCTGTCCTCGATGAACTTCGGGTCGCCCCACTGCCCCCGACCGCCTCCTCGCCCGGGGACTTGCTGAGCGGGGGCGGCATCCTCCTGCTTCACGGCAGCAGGCGGATCCGCGGCTTGCACCATCAAACCCACGTCTGCGGCAACGAGCGCGATCACAACGTACGCCTGTTTCATGTTGTGCCTTTCGGTGGCCAAGTGCGACAGCCGATGATCGCGTCATCGGCGTTATGACAACGAATTATGGACGTGCCTTGATTTCGGCGGCCAACGGCCTGGCCTGCCTTGTGCCGCCATACAGCACTTATTGCAACTGCTTCCCCAGACCACCCACGGGACACCCCCGCAGGCACACACATCCCCTATTCCACGAAAGCGAGTCACTTCCCCACCTGTATTCCTCTTCCGGCAACAGCATCGCGGTTGCTCAGTCCTCGGTGGCCTGAATATGTTCACTCGCTGGCCAGACAGAATCAGGTAGGCAACATCCGCTATGGTGTCGTCATGAAGAGGAGAGTCGCAATCACGGGAATCGGCGTGGTCACGCCGTTGGGCAGGGACGTTGGCACGTTCTGGACCCGGCTCGTGCGCGGGGACAGTGGCGTGGGCCCGGTGACGTTGTTCGATGTCGCAGGCTATCGCGTCCAGTTCGGCGGCGAGGTTCCGTGGGACCCCGAGCGGGAGAACATCGCCGACCTGAAGGAGGTTCGCCGCCTTGATCGGTATTCGCAGTTCGCGATCGCATCGGCTCTTGATGCTGTGGCCGACTCGGGCATCGACTTCAACACCGAGGATCCATTTCGCTGCGGCGTGGCCATTGGATCGGGCATCGGTGGCCTTCAGGAGTTCGAAACCCAGTTCGAACGAATGCTCACCCGGGGAGTCGACAAAGTCTCCCCCTTCTTCATTCCCAAGCTGCTCCTCAACTCGGCGAGCGGGCACGTCTCCACGAGGTTCGGCATCAAGGGCCCAAACATCGCGATCGCGACAGCGTGCGCGAGCGCTGCCAACTCGATTGGCAGCGCCCTGCGAATGATTCAGTACGGCGACGCCGACGTCATGGTGACCGGCGGCAGTGAGGCCGCGCTCACCCCGATCGCGCTCGCCGGCTTTCAGAACATGCGGGCACTATCGTTTCGCAATGACGCTCCGACACGGGCCAGCCGTCCCTTCGACAATGACCGCGACGGTTTTGTGCTTGCGGAGGGCGCGGGTGTCGCGGTTCTCGAAGAGTGGGAGCATGCCCGCAAGCGAGGCGCACGAATCTACGGTGAGCTCAAAGGCTACGGCGCAACCGGTGATGCCGGTCACATCACCCAACCTGATGACGCAGGCGCTGGCGCCTCACGAGCGATGGTGGCGGCCCTCGAGGATGCCGAGATCTCACCCGGCGCCGTGGACTACATCAATGCCCACGGCACGAGCACGCCGCTCGGCGACAGGGCTGAAACCATCGCGATCAAGCGTGTCTTCGGTGGTCATGCAAAACGGCTTGCAGTCTCCAGCACCAAAAGCCAGTTGGGACACTCCCTCGGCGCCAGCGGCGGCATCGAGCTTGCGGTGTGTGCGCTGACACTTGCCACCGGCACCATCGCCCCGACCATCAACCTGGATACCCCGGATCCGGAATGCGATCTCGACTACACGCCGCGGGTGGCTCGCGATATGAAGGCGAACGTCATCATGTCGAACAACTTCGGTTTCGGCGGCCACAATGTGTCGCTCGTTCTGGGCCGCGTGTAGCGGTGCCAGCGTGCGGGGCGGTCATGACGCCCGCATCTCGCTGCACCAGGCTGCGACCTTCGCCCGAATCTGATCGCGGATCGTGCGGACATTGGCCATCCGCTCATCATTCGAGCCCGTCAGCGCGGAGGGATCGGGAAACCCCCAGTGGAGCCGAGTGGCGGGCCCTGGAAACACCGGGCACCGCTCGGCGCTTGCCTCGTCGCACACCGTGACTACGGTGTCGAACACCGGCCCACGGGCGAGCATCTCAGCGACGCTCTTCGTCTTGGCCTTCGAGATGTCGATGCCCACCTCCCGCATCGCCTCGACGACCAGTGGATTGAGCGTGCCCGGTTCGAGGCCGGCGCTCTCGGCCTGATAGCGGCCCGCGCCGAAGGCGTTGAGAAAAGCCTCCGCCATCTGGCTGCGGGCGCTGTTGTGAATGCAGACGAAAAGGACCTTTTTCATGCTCTGAATCTCCATAGGTTCTTGGCGGTCGTCAGTGGACGGTGGGATGAGCTGGTGCGTCGCGGGGAAACCAGTCCTGCGTCCGCAGGCAGAACCGGACCAACATCAGCATCACCGGCACCTCGATGAGCACACCGACGACAGTCGCGAGTGCCGCCCCCGACGCGAGGCCGTAGAGCATCGCCGCGGTCGCGATCGCGACCTCGAAATGGTTCGAGGCCCCGATCATGGCTGACGGAGCGGCATTCTCGTAGGTGAAGCCGAGCACTTTGGCCAGTCCATAGGTCACCGCGAAGATCAGCACAGTCTGAATCAACAGCGGGATCGCGATCCACAGGATCGTGAGCGGGTTGGCGACGATCGTGTCGCCCTTGAAGGAGAAGAGCAGGACGAGCGTCGCGAGCAAAGCCGTGATCGTGATCGGCTGTAGCCAGCGTAGGAACCGCTCCTCGAACCACGCGCGGCCGAAGGATCGCACGATCCAGCGCTGGGACACGATTCCCGCCACGAGCGGGAGCGCTACGTAAACGAGGATCGAAAGCAGCAGCGACCGCCAGGGCACCGGGAGCCTGCCCATGCCCAGGAGCAGGCCCCCCAAGGCGCCGTAGAACACGAGCATCGTGAGCGAGTTGATGGCGACCATCACCAGAGTGTGGCCGGCATTGCCCCGGGCGAGGTGGCCCCAGACAAGCACCATCGCCGTGCAGGGGGCGACTCCCAGCAGGATGCAGCCGGCCAGGTAACTCCGCCACAGCGGCACCTCGAGCATCTTGACGCCCTCGTGAAGCACCACCGTGCCTGCCCCATAGGCCTCCCCGACGTCGAGGCTGACACCCAGAGGCATGGAGACGTGGTCCACCGCTGCCGGGCCGATGAACGGCAGAAACAGCGTGCCGAGGAAGAAGCTGGCGATCGCGTACATCGTGAACGGCTTGATCGCCCAGTTCACGACCAGCGTGAGGATGACTGGCCGCAGCGACTGCCCTGCCTGCAGGACTTCCGCGAAGTCAATCTTCACCATGATGGGATACATCATGAAGAACAGGCAGATGGCGATCGGGATCGAGATGACCGGCGCTCCATCGACGGTTATGGACATCCGGTCGAGCGACGTGGCGAGGTCCGGCGCGACCCGGCCAAGTGCGATCCCGGCCACGATGCACAGAAATACCCATAGGGTGAGGTAGCGCTCGAAGAAGCCGATGCCGCCTGGAGGCGCTGCGGCGGGCGTGTCATGTGTCATGGAAACATCCTGCGGAGAGGGGTACGAACAGTGCGAGGGAGCGTGGCGGGGGGTATGATGGCGGTATCGAAAAGGAGGTGTGCGATGTCGAAGGTGAGCGTGTTTGACAAGCCGATGTGCTGCTCCAGCGGCGTGTGTGGGCCGGAGGTCGATCCGGTGCTCGTGCGGTTTTCAGCGGATCTCCTTTGGCTCTCGCGGCAGGGCGTCAAAGTGGAGCGGCTCAATCCGGCCCAGCAGCCGGAGGCGTTCGCCGGAAGTGAACTCGTGCGGCGTGAACTCGACGCCCACGGCGCGGCCTGCCTGCCCGTGGTGGCCGTCGACGGAAACGTTGTCAGCCGAGGCACGTATCCCACGCGGACTGAACTGGCAGGCTGGGCGGGCGTGCCATGCACGACGCTGCCGGAACTGGCGGTGATGAAGACCGGCTGCTGTGAAGGCCCCGCAACCGGCGACACCTCTGGATCATCGTGCTGCTGACGCACGATCGTGCCGGCAGGAATCACTGGAGAGCATCTATGGAACTCGTCGATCATCCCACGCGCTTGCTGTTCTTCACGGGCAAGGGTGGCGTGGGCAAAACCTCGCTCGCCTGCGCCACGGCGGTCACGCTCGCCGATCGTGGCCGCAAGGTGCTTCTCGTGAGCACCGATCCGGCCTCCAATCTCGGCCAGGTCTTCGGGATGTCGATCGGCGAAAAGGTGCCGACGCCCATCGACGGCGTGCCGGGGCTCGACGCCCTCAACATCAATCCGGAAACCGCTGCCCAGACCTATCGCGATCGCGTCATCGGACCGGTGAGGGGCATTCTGCCTCCAGACGCTTTGAAGGGCATGGAGGAACAGCTCTCCGGCGCCTGCACCACCGAAATCGCCGCCTTCGACGAGTTCACCGGCCTGCTCACCGACGGCCTGGCGACGGGCAGGTATGACCATGTCATTTTCGACACGGCCCCCACCGGGCATACGTTGCGGCTGCTGCAGCTGCCAACGGCGTGGTCGAACTTTCTCGAATCGAGCCAGTCCGGGGCGTCGTGCCTCGGGCCGCTGTCGGGGCTCGACAAGCAACGGCAGCAATACGCCCGCGCCGTGGCCGAACTCGCCAACGGGGCAACGACGACGATGGTGCTCGTGGCCCGTCCGCAGCGGGCCGCCTTGGCCGAAGCAGACAGGACCAGCCGCGAGCTCGCGGCCCTCGGCATCGCGAACCAGCGGCTCGTGATCAACGGCATCCTGCCCGACTCGAAAGCGGAGGATCCGCTCGCCGCAGCGCTCCGCGCTCGTGAGGCACAGGCCCTGGAGGGCATGCCCGAGGCCTTGCGGCTGTTGCCACAGGAGCGGGTGTCGCTGCAGCCGCGAAATATGGTCGGCGTCGCGGCCTTGCGGGCCCTGGTGGCTCCCCCCGGTGAGTTGCTCGCGACTCCTCCAGCCGATGAGCCGGGCGAACTGCCCTCGCTGCCACCGCTGGCGACGCTCGTCGATCAGATTGAGCAGGAGGTCCACGGCCTGGTGATGGTGCTCGGCAAGGGTGGCGTCGGCAAGACGACGGTCGCAGCAGCTATCGCCGTGGAACTCGCATCCCGCGGCCACGACGTGCATCTCACCACCACCGATCCGGCAGCGCACCTGTCGATGACCCTCGAGGCTGCCCTGCCGGCAAGCCTCGCCTCGCACCTCATCGTGGATCGGATCGATCCGGAGGCCGAGCGAAACCGGTATCGCGAGCACGTGCTGGCGACCAAGGGCGCCGGGCTCGACGAGCATGCCCGCGCCCTCTTGGAAGAAGATCTCCGCTCGCCCTGCACGGAGGAGATCGCCGTCTTCCAGGCGCTCTCCCGCGTCATGCAGGAATCGCGACGGAAGTTCGTCGTCGTCGATACGGCGCCGACCGGCCACACGCTGCTCTTGATCGATGCCACGGGGGCCTACCACCGCGACGTCGTCCGGCACACGAGCCCCGATGTGCGTGTGGTGACGCCCATGATGCGTCTGCAGGACCCAGCGCAGACGAAGATGGTGATCGTCACGCTGCCGGAGACGACACCGGTGCTCGAGGCGGAGGCGCTCGAGGCCGATCTGCGTCGGGCGGGCATCGAGCCGTGGGCGTGGGTGGTGAACTCGTCGCTTGCCGCGGCGTCGCCCCGCGATCCACTGCTCGTGGCCAGAGCCCGACAGGAGTTGCCTCACATCGAGCGGGTCGTCCGCAGTGTTCCCCGGGCCGCGATCATCCCGTGGGTCGCCCGCGAGCCAGTCGGGAGCGAACGGCTCACCGAGCTCGTCCGCGGCGGAGCCAACAACGTGGCCGCGACTGCTCGCCGCTAGCGACTGGCTTTGGGCGTGCGCCGACGCGGCGAGGCGGGCGGGCAACAGGGCGCCGCCTTCGCCAGTTTTGCGGCGCGGCGGTCGTCGGCTTGAAGCTCCGGCACTTCCGAGAAGCAGTGCCGCAGGCATTCGAGCAGCTTTCTGTGGAAGGTCGTCGTGGGGCGGGCGAGCGAGTAATAGCTCCACAGCCCCTCGCGCCGGCACGTCACGAGACCCGCCGCCCGCAGGCACGCCAGATGCTGCGATGCCCGTGGTTGAGTCGCCTCCACGATCGTCGCCAGGTCGCCGACGCACATCTCGCCTGCGAGCAAAAGATGGAGGATCCGCAGGCGGGTCACATCGGAGAACGCCTTGAACATCGCGTCGACGCCCGCGTCGCCCGGCGGACAGGTCGCCTGTCGCAGCGTCGCAGTTCCGCAGTCGCCGTCGCAGCACTCGCTTCGCTTCCTTGGCATCGCCAGCCTCGTCCCTGGGAGTCGGGGGAATCGCCATCCGAGTGCGTATCCTTCCCGAAGACGCCACATCAGGCAACGACACGTTCCACGGCTTCCGCATGGACGGTCAGCCCGGCTTCACCAACCAGCCTGCCTTCGACCAGGCGGATGACCCGCTTGGCCCGCTGGGCAGCCCGGGGGTCGTGGGTGACCATGACGATCGTGCGACCTTCTGCATTGAATTCCTCGAGAAAGCCGATCACCTGCGCGGCCGTCTCGGGGTCGAGGTTGCCGGTCGGCTCGTCGGCGAGAATCACCGCCGGGTCGTTGGCCAGCATCCGGGCGAGCGCCACCCGCTGCTGCTGGCCCACGCTCAGTTCCGTGGGCTTGTGGTCGAGCCTGTTTCCCAGGCCGACCCGCTCGAGCATGGCCGCGGCACGGTCCCGTTGCTCCCCGCGGGGAACGCCACCCAGGTACAGCGGCACCTGCACGTTTTCGATCGCTGTCAGGTAGGGCACGAGGTTGAAGGTCTGGAACACGAAGCCGATATAGCGCTTCCGCAGCCGGGCCCGCTCATTGGCCGACCGCTCGTAGAGCGAGTGGCCGTCGAGCAGCACGCGTCCCGACGTGGGCGACAGCATGCCGCCGAGCATCAACAGGAGCGTGCTCTTTCCGCTGCCGCTGGGCCCCACGAGCGACACGAAGTCGCCCTTTTCGATCTTCATCGTGGCCTGGTCGAGCCCTGTCACGGGCTGCCGCCGCAGCTGATACGTCTTGGTCACGTTCTCCATGCAAAGCATGGTTCAGGTCTCCCGAAAGGTGGCAACCGGATCGAGCTGTGACGCTCGCCAGGCCGGAATGAAACTCGCCGCCAGGGCGACGCCCACCGAGATCACGAGGGCCCACAGTGCCAGCCCCGGCATCGGCAGGACGGGAACACCCGCCAGCCTGGGCCCGAGCGTCACCGCGAGGATGGTGCCGATTACGTAGCCGCCCACCCCGCCGATGAGCCCGAGCAGGAGCGCCTTGGACAGGAAGATCCGCTGGATCAGCCACGATTCGGCGCCCAGCGCCATGAGCGTGCCGATCTCGCGGCGGCGTTCGGAGACGTTGGCTGAGATCGCATTGGCGATCCCCGCACCGCCTACCAGCACGATGATCGCCAGAAAGATCTGCGACAGCCGCTCCATCATCCGGTTGAGCGTGATCTGCGTGTCGACCACCTGCTTGACCGTCACGACCTTGGCATCGGGAAGGAGCGTGTTCACGCCCTCCACGAGGCCCGCCGCGATCTCCTTGCAACAGCCGACGATCTCGATGCAGTTCACCACCTCGCCCGACTTGGAGAGGTCCTGGACGGTATGGAGATGGGCGAAGATCCGGGAATCGTCGACGGTGCCCGTCTCGGGGAGCACCGCGACGACATTGAACGCCTGCCCGAGCAGCGTGAGTGAGTCT
Organism: Pirellulales bacterium; assembly: GCA_049695995.1. Lineage (GTDB taxonomy): Bacteria > Planctomycetota > Planctomycetia > Pirellulales > UBA1268 > QWPN01. The sequence goes on from JBAVTF010000126.1 coordinate 40,819, forward strand.
CCCTCGGTGATCTTCTGCCTGGCCGCCACGTCCGCACCGACGAGGATCTCGTCGGCCGCGAGGTCCTTGATGACTCGCTTCCGTGCGAGCGTCTTCTTGTCTTCCTCCGGCGGCGCGTCACCCATGTCGATGGCGCCGCAGCCGATCGGCCGCGAAAAGATCCCCGCCCCAGCCCAGGCCGCCTTCGCCTGAAACTCGCTCTTGGGCAGGATGCCGGTCAGCGAATACTTCCGATCAGCGATCGTGACCGGCACGCAGAGCTTCGGCGACAGGTTGTCCACGCCCTGCAGGTCCGACATGGTCAGCCGCATCACGTACTCTTCCGGAATCACCTCGTCGTGCATGTCGGCGGCGTAGTAGTCCTGGAGCGACACCGACTTCGGCAGCACGAGCACGTTGGCTCCGAGGCTGTCGAGTTCACGGGCCACCGCCTTCTCCGAAAAGAAGAAGATGGTGCGGATCGCGATCAGCGTGGTGATGCCGAGGATGATCCCGAAGGCCACCGTCAGCATCTGGGCCTTCCGCTCGAGCAACTCTCTCCAGACCAGGGAACCGAGATTCATTTGGAGACTCCCTTCGCGGACGAGTTCTGAGTGGGGCCACATTTCCCGCCCGGACAGCACTGGCCGGGGCCGCACTTTCCGTCGGGGCAGCAGCCGCTCTTGGCGTCGGTCACCTTGGCCACGATGGCAGCCGTCGACACGGCGCCGACGAACGTGGCCACCGGATTGCCCGGCGGCGCGAGCAGCACGGTGATCGCCTTGTCGGTCGTCGGCGACACCTTGAGGCTCGTCAGGAACGAGGCCTCCGCGGGATCGGCGGGGTCGAGCATGACGCCCTCGGCCGCCTGCGCGAACCGCTCATCGGCGAGGAATCCGGCGGCGGCCTCGAGAGCCTCGCCGGCGTGGGACGTGGTGGAGTTTTGCACGCTCACGAGCACCATCTTGTTGCCCTGGAGAGCCTTCATGCACGACGCCGCGCCGTTGCTCACGATGCCCTCGCCGGCGGTTGCGGCCTGGAAATCAAGCGGCCATGCCTTGGTGACAGCGCCGTTGGGGGCAATGGCGAGCACCAACGGCATGGGCGCGCGCGAGACTTTGAAGGCATCGACGGTGGGCTTTTCTTCGGGGGCGGCGACGCACACGCCGATGGCGTCCGCCCGGTCGCCGAGCGTCGCCAGCGCCGCATCGAACACCTCACGCTTGCGTTGCGTGGCTTCGCCTTCGGTCTTCCAAAAAAACACGTAGGCGTAGCGATTCTGCTCAGCCGCCTTGGCCAGTGCCGTGAGCCCGGGGCTCTTGTCGGTCGGCCACGGATTCGGGCGGGCCTCGGCGGCCGGCACGGGCTGGCCAAGGGCAAGGGCAAGGCAGATCATCCACGGCACGACGGTGAGAGCCGGAAGTCGTTGGAGCATGGCGGGGTTCCTTGGTGCGAGTCGCTGACGGCCGCGATCTCAACACCTACCCGCTATATTCGTCAAGTCGCATATAAGGACTTGAGGAAGGCGGGGCTGATTGGGCGCACTGGGCGCCGAATGCCCGCACGGGCACCGATCGCGCAAAGCCGCCGACCGTCAAGACTTCGGCGCAAGGCTTGCGGAAATCTCCGCGAACTGGTCGAGGGCAGCGGCGAGGTCTTCGGCGATCTCCCTGGCGATCACGCCGGGCGGCGGGAGATTGGCCGACTCCTCGAGGCTCTCGTCCTTGAGCCAGAACATGTCGAGGTTTGCCTTGTCACGCTTCGCGAGTTCGTCGAAGGAGAAGGCCTTGAATCGCTCGGTCTCCTTGCGGGCCGTGCGATCCGCCGCGTGGTAGCACGTCACGAAGTCATCGAGGTCGCCGCGCGTGAGCGGGTTTTCCTTGAGCGTGAAGTGCATGTTCGTCCGCAGGTCGTAGATCCAGAGTTTTTCAGTCCACGGCTGCTCGCGGGCTGGTTTGCGGTCGAAGAACACCACGTTCGCCTTCACGCCTTGGGCATAAAAGATGCCGGTCGGCAGCCGCAGGAGCGTGTGGACGTCGGCCTGCTGGAGCAGTTCGCGGCGGATCGTCTCGCCGGCCCCGCCCTCGAAGAGCACGTTGTCGGGCAGCACCACCGCGGCCCGGCCATGCTGCTTCAGGATCGTGAAGATGTGCTGGAGAAAGTTGAGCTGCTTGTTGCTCGTCGTGGCCCAAAAGTCATCGCGGTTGATGACGAGCGTTTCGCGGTCCTCCTCGCCCGCCTCGTTCACGATCCGCACGCTGCTCTTCTTGCCGAACGGCGGATTGGCGAGAACCACGCCGTATTCGCCGTGCTTCCCACCAAGCGCGTCCTTCGTGACGATCGGGGGCTCCGATTCGCCCTCGCCGCCGATGCCGTGGAGCAGCAGGTTCATCGCGCAGAGCCGTGAGACGCTGTCCACCAGTTCGACGCCAAAAAGCGTGCCGCTCTTGAGCTTCTTCTTCTGGGCCTTGTCGAGAGCGTGGTGCTTGGCGAGATAGTCGTGGGCGGCCAGCAGAAACCCGCCGGTGCCGGCGGCGGGGTCGCAGATCGTCTCGCCCGGGACGGGGGCGACGCAGTCCACCATCGCGGCGATCAGGGCCCGGGGTGTGAAGTATTGGCCCGCGCCCCCCTTCACGTCTTCGGCGTTCTTCTGGAGGAGCCCTTCGTAGGCGTCGCCCTTCACGTCGGCCGAGAGGCTCGTCCACTGCTCCTTGTCGATGAGTTCGACGATCAGCCGGCGGAGCTTGGCCGGGTCTTGGATCTTGTTCTGTGCCTTTTTGAAGATCAGGCCGAGCATCCCCGGCTTCGTGCCGAGGGTTTCGAGCGTGTGGCGGTAGTGGGTTTCGAGTTCGTCGCCATCCTTCGTGAGCAGCGTGGCCCAGTCGAAGCCCTTGGGCGTGATCGCCGGCCGGGAGAAGGGAAGCTTCGTCTGTTCGTCGGCCATCTTGAGGAAGAGCAGGAACGTGAGCTGCTCGACGTAGTCGCCGTACGACAGACCGTCGTCGCGGAGGATCGAGCAGTAGTTCCAGAGCTTCGAGACGAGCTGTTTGGCGTCGGACATGGTCGTGGTGGTATCGAGGTTGCTCGGGTGGCGTGGCTGCGGCTATCGTGACGAAGAGGACTGAACCGGGCCCTTGCCCGCCGTAGGTCTTCCCTCGGGGCCGCCACTTGGCGGCCCTTTCTTTTTGCGCGGTGCGGGCGGTGGCGACGCGGCGCCGTTGCCGGATGCCGGAACGAGCTCGCCGGAGAAGGCCTTGGCGAGGATCGACTGGCGGAGGCGGCTGGCGCGGGCGAGGTTGGTTTCGACGAGGGTGTCGAGTTCGTCGATGATGGACAGCCGCCGCTCGACTTCCGCAACGATGCGATGCTGTTCGGCCAGCGGCGGGAGTGGCAGGGGCAGCTCCTTCAGCGTCTCAATGTTGATGCCCGTGTATGCAATACCCTTGGCGCGTCGCAGCAACCACTGTTGCGCAGTGTGTGCACCGATGAAGATAGCCGTGGCTTTCGCAGCAATGAAATCGCAAAGCACGGGCGCGAGCATCGCCACTTCGCGTGAGATGTTGAAACCACTGCATTCCGGTGGCACCACCGTCACGCCGCCCAGAGTTCCACGGACGGTGATAACGATCTCGCCGCCCTTCAAGAACGTTCGGGCGTAGGTATTGGCGATGCCGGGGGAAATGGTTTTCACGCCTTCGAGATCGAGTCGTAGATGGCGGACATCGCTCGATCTCAGCACGGGCACGCCCCCATCGACGGGTGGCCCCAGTTTCACGACGCCGTACGTGATCGTCCTATCTGCCGAAGTGAGTTGCTCAGTTGTTGCCCATATCCACCCTTCGGGGAGTTGTGGCAGGCCGGCGGCGTCGGGCGGCGTGGGGGTCTTGTGCTTGCCCTTGCCGGTCCAGTTTTCGCGGCGTGTGGTGAGGATGCGTTCGAGAAGTTGGTCGCCGGTTTCGTAGTCGCGGCCTTCGGCACGGGCGAGGTCGGCTTCGGTCGGCACGAGCGTCCCCTCGCAGGCGGCCTTGAGGACCGCGGCGCGGTACCGCTTGAGATTGGCTCGCACGCGTTCGAGCCCCGCTACGCCCGCGTCGAGCCGGGTGAACTGCCGTTCGATCTCGTCGACAAGCTGACGCTGTTCGGCAAGCGACGGAACGAGAAGCACCGAGGCTTCGAACCGCCCTTTCGTGATGTGTGCGAGACCTGCACCGCCATGAGCCGCACGGATGTATTCATCGAGATTCTGATTGATCGCGTATCGCAGGAACTGTTTGTCGAACTGTGCCGCCGAGAACAGCACCTTGAAGATGTGTTGATTCAACCAGGCGTCTTCGCCGTGCCACACATGGGCACCAAATGACGTGCCGGGCGTTCCAGACCATGCGAACAAAAGGTCGCCATTCCGAACGGCAAACTTCTCCGGCAGCTCTCCCTCGTAGTAATTGTAGGACGCTTCCGGGTTGTTCAGATTCTGGATTCGGATGATCGGTTTGCCGGACGTCGTCCACTCCGCGGGCTTGAAGGCACGCCCATTGATCAGCGTCAGGCAGTCACCGATCGCCACGGTGGGCCACCGCGGGCCTGTTGTAGTGATGCACGCCACGCTCATGCCGCAAGCACCTCGTTGAGTTCATCGAGGATCGCAGGCAAGCCCCCACCGAAGAGCTGGTGCGCCCGGCCGAGGCCGCCCTGTTGGCTGAACGGCGCGTACTCAAAATCGTCGGGCTCAATGGAAAGACTGGTGGCGATGTGATCGCGGATCAGGTTCAACCACGCCAGTTGGTCCGCGCCGAAAACCGTGCCGCTGGCGGCCTTTGTGGTGAGCCACTCGTCGAAGCGTTCGCGGACGCTCTCGGCGAACGGCTTAAGGATGGGCTGCTGCTCGAGGGAAAACCGCACGAGCGAGACGAGGTCGGCGAACCGGCCCACCTGCGACTTGCCGCGGACCTTCTCGGGCATCGTCGCCTGGAACGCCGCCCAGAGCCGGTCCTCGGTCCAATCGGCCCGCTCCCGCATGAGCTTCGTTTCGAGATCCTTGAGCGTGGATTCGGTGAGCCGCTGCTTATAAGGCCGCGAGTAGATGATCTGCAGGGCCTCGATCTTCTCGTGGTGCGTCTCGATGTAATCGCGGAAGCTCTTGATGAGGCTCTCGGATTTCTCCTTGGCAGCCGCATCAAAGCCAGCCGAGATCACGCGGTCGATCGTGACCGTATCGATCGTCTGCTCCGTAAGCCGCTTGGCCTCGACGAGCGCCTCGCGAAATGTCACGTCGTCGATCGGGCGGCAGGCCGCGACGGCAAGGTCGTGGCGGGCGGCGTCGAGTTGGGCCGGCGTGAGCGCGTCGATAGCAGTGCCCGTGCGGGCGGCGGCGTGCTCGGCAACGCGATCGGTGTCGATCACCGCGAGCAGGTCGCCAGCGATCGAGCCGAGCGTGCGTCCGCCCGAGCAAGCTTCGACGGCGTTGCGGCGGCGGTCGTCGAGCACGCGGTCGAGCCGGGCCAGCCGGGAGGCGAGCGAGGAGAGCGTGTCGTCGTCGCGGGTGCCCAGGGCCACACTGTCGAGCAGGGCGGCGAGCGGCACCGACGGCTTGCGTTCGAGTGGGCGGGAATCGGTCTTGTCGCTCTCGCACACGCCCACGGCATCGACGATCACGAAGTGGTCCTTGCCCGTGGCGTCGGCGCCGCTGACCGACTGGAGCTCAGTGGCCGAAACGACCCGCGTGCCGCGGCCCTTCATCTGCTCGAAGTAGAGCTTGCTGCGGACGTCCCTCAGGAAGATCAGGCACTCGAGCGGCTTCACGTCGGTGCCAGTGGCGATCATGTCCACCGTGACAGCGATCCGCAGCGTAGGGCTCGTCCGCAGTTCCTTGACCATCTCCTCGGCATTCTTCGCCCGTTCGCCGGGCTGGCCTGCTGCCTTGTAGGTGATCTTCTTGCAGAAGGCGTTGCCGCGGCCGAAGACGTCGCGGCAGATGTGGACGATGTCTTCGGCGTGGGCGTCGTCTTTCGCGAAGATGAGTGTCTTGGGCACCATCGTGCGGTTCGGAAAGAGGTCGGTGCCGAGCGCCTCCTTGAAGGCTGTGAGCACGGTGCGGATCTGCGAAGGCACGACGACCGAGCGGTCGAGATCCTTGCCTTCGTAGACGAGGTCTTCATCGAGGAGCTGCTGCCGCGTGCGGCGGGTCTCCTTGCTCCGCTTGTCGACGTAGAAACCCTTCTCGACGGTGCCGCCTTTCTCCGTGACCTCGGTGCGGATGCGGTAGACGTCGTAGCCCACGTTCACCCCGTCGGCGACGGCCCGCTCGTGGCCGTATTCCATGACGAGGTTCTGGTTGAAGAAGGCGATCGTCTGCTGCGAGGGCGTGGCGGTGAGCCCGATCAGGAAGGCGTCGAAGTACTCGAGCACCTGCCGCCAGAGGTTGTAGATCGAGCGGTGGCATTCGTCGGTGATGATGACGTCGAACGTCTCGATCGGGATTGCGGGATTGTAGGCCACCTCGCGGGTGCGGCCGTCGGCGGAGACCTCGTAGGAGGAGATGTCGTCGGCCTCCTCGGGCAGGTCTTCGCCGCGGAGGAGCGAATAGAGTCGCTGGATCGTGCAGATCGTGACGCGGGAGACGTCGTCGAGCGCCCGCGACTTGAGGTGCTGCACGTTGTAGAGCTCGGTGAACGTGCGGTTGGTGTCGGGCACGGTGAAGCCTTCGAATTCGTCCTTCGTCTGCTTGCCGAGGTTGGCTCGGTCGACGAGGAACAGGATCCGACTGGCATTGGCGTAGCGGATGAGCCGGTAGGCGATGGCGCAGGCGGTGAATGTTTTGCCGGAGCCGGTGGCCATCTGCACGAGGGCCCTGGGCCGCCCGGCCGCCAGGGAGCGTTCGAGGTTGGTGACGGCCTCGATCTGGCAGGCCCGCAGGCCGGCGGTGGCGAGGGGGTGATCAGCGGGTAGCCGCGCGAGCCGCCCGCGGAACGTGTCGGGCTCGGCGAACCAGGCGGCGAGCGTTTCCGGGCGGTGGAAGGCGAACACGCGGCGCGACAGAGGCTCGGGATCACGGCGGTCGCGGAAGAACGTCTCGACGCCCGTGGACTCGTACACGAACGGGAGGCCCTCGTGGGCGGGCACTCCGTCGGCGTAGCGATCCGACTGGTCGGCGACGGTGGAGAGCGTGCGGCCGAGCCGCTTGGCTTCGACGACGCCAACGGGCCGGTGGTCAACCATCAGGAGATAGTCGCAGGGGCCGGTCTCCGTCGGCGCCTCGCGAACCGCGACCCCGCGGCCCGCCGATAGGTTCACGCTCGCGCGGTCCTGCACGATCCAGCCGCAGGCCGCGAGCTGGCGGTCAATCTCTTGGCGGGCGAGTTGTTCGGGCGTGGGCATGGCGGTAGCCGAGGGTGCGAGACCCCACCAAAGTAAGGGATGTCGCACAGAGCCACCAGTGGAGGTGGTGCGTTGTTGAGAAGGTGAGGCTGCTGCGTCGATGCCGTCCGTCCGCCGCGGCAACCAAGCTAAATATCCGAAAAAAACGCGGCATATTCCTTGAGCGGCCTACTGGTATCGGCCGCTCTGTCTCACCAAGGATATGCCCATGCATGACAGTCTCTCAGGGCGAGCGGCGGAGCTCGCCCATCTCACAGACCTGATTCGGACCAGCCTGTCGCTGGCCGACGCGGCGATCCCACTCATAAACGAACAGTTGAACGGGCTCGCTGAAATGGGGATCGACAACCTCGAACTCGAAGGTCCCCGAATCTATTCCCGGACGGCGGGCTGGTCGCCCGCGTTCGATGACGCGCAGATCGTCTACGCAGCGGCGCTTACGATGCCCGGCGGCCTCGGCTGCACGACCTGGAGTGCCGATGAATACGCAATTCGGTACGGTGACTCGCACCATGAACCGCCCGCCCTTCGGGAGCGATTCGTCGCGTACGACAAGCTACCGCCAATCGTGCGGGCGATGATTCCCGGCGTTGCCCCCAAGCTGATTGCCGAGTTGCTCTCGAGCTTCAACGTGCTGGCCCAGTGATGCCGGACCAGCCGACGTATGGCCGAGCCGAGTCGTAGCGGCCAAGCCTCTATCTGCCCGGCAGGCACGTTGCCGTGCCGGGCATGGTTTTCTCGCCGGTGGCGACGCTCGTCGCCGGTGTTTCCCTTGATCCCCGAACGGGGAAGGAATGCGCAGATGTCAGTCCATGATGACGAATGTCTTCTCGCCGATATCGCGGCTGCACTAGGCGAGACGATCGCCCTCGTGCGTAACCGTGGTTTTCACATCGACAGTCGTTCCGCCGGCTACGAGCCGACGCCGGCTGGTTCGCGTTACCAACGAGAAGTCGGTGCCGGCGACGATGCCCTCGACTTCGCGGCCTACGGCATCGACTGGGACGCCGGCGATGACTCTCGGCTTTGCCGCCGTGCGCGGCGGCTGAGTGGCAGGCGTCTCCGTCGCAGGGTGGCGTAGCGGCCACTCCGGCCAACACGACCGGCGGCGTGCCGACTGGGGCTCACGTGGCTCCCGGGCACGCCGCCGGTTTTCCCTCTTTCTTTCCAAGACCCCATGAGTCAACACCCAAACCATCCCGAACACCCTGATGACATTGGCCCAAACAAAAAGCATCGAATCGACGCGGATCCACCCTACGGACCGGCTTTCCCGGCAACAGTGCAGCGTTTCCGTGAACTGCTCGCGGAACTTATCGCTCGTCAGATTGCCGCCGAGCGATCAAAGAACCCGTCAGCAGGCGGCGACGACAAGCCGTGAGGGCCTCCCGGAAAGCAAACCGCGCGTCACTGCGTCAACCCCCTCGAATCCAATATCGCGGAATTGCTTGCTTTCTGAGGGCGAGACGGCGAAAATGGGGGCTTGCTGAACGATTCGACGGATCGCCCGTTGTCTCACAGGAGGAGACATGAAACGCCGACCCCGCACCACTCCAGCCCGCGAACAACCAGTCACTTCCCCGCCTGCCCGCGACCCGGAAGTCGTGGCATTCATCGCAGCCGTCCTGCGGCAGATGGATCATGCGGCCAACCTCGTTGCCGCATTCTTCCGCAGCGTCGGCGCGCTCGGGCCAACCGAGATATCGCTCGCGGGCCTGCCCCGCGAGTTCCTGCTCGAGTTGGCAGCCCTGCTCCAACTACGGGAGTGGCACGCTGCAGGCCTGATCGACTGGTTCGACCCGGAGGGTCTGTCCATCGACGACATGATCAGCCAGGCGATGGAGCGGCTCAAGGACGACCCTCTAGCAGTAGCCGCCGGCCGCGCTGGCACCGACGCCATGACGGACGTGCTGCGGATCTGGACCGAGAGATGCGCACCAGACGCCCGCGGCCGCCTCGACGCCGACGTTGCGATCCGCTGGGACAACTCGCTCGATATCGATGCTGCGGTCGATGCGTTCGCCACATTCCTCTGCCGGCATCGCGATGCTGGCGAAGCCAAGGAGATTTTCTGATGCCAGTTCGGCTCTTCGGCCAAGCCCGCTGCTACCTCCGCCGCAGTTCCGCGAAACAGGAATCGTCGCTGGAGATGCAACTCGACTATGCGATATCAGCCGCCAGGCAGCTTGGCATTCCGCTGAATGCCTCGCAGGCAGACCTTGCATACATGCTGGCCAATCGGCTGACCAAGTACAAAGACATCTACCTCGACGACGCGGTCAGCGGCACTCGGACAAAGCGGCCCGCATTCGATGCGATGATCGCGGAACTGAAAGCTGACCCGTCGATCTCCCATCTCTTCGTCCACAAGCGGGACCGGCTCGGCCGGCCGCGCACGCCGCTCTCGATGATGATGGTGGAGGAGGAACTCAAGTCGGCCGGCGTGACAATCGTGACGTCGGAAGGTGTGATCGCGGCGGGCGCCCGCGGGTCCGAGGCTCTTGGGCAGTCGCTCGTCTCGTTCGTTGGCTATCACGAGAGCGGCGAGTTCAGCCGAAAGCTCTCGGAACGCATCATCACCAAGCACATCGAACTCGCGAGTCAGGGCTACAGCACGGGTGGCGTTCCCCCGTACGGTCACGGCCGCTTCCTCGAGAGACCGGACGGCACGCTCGTTGAGATCGCCTTGCACCAGCGTCATACGGAGCGGAACTGCCACATCCGCTTCCGGCCGAATAATGAGCAGCGGATCAAGACCTGGGTCTGGATTCTAGAGCGGCTGGAGGCCGGCTGGAGCGCGAAGCGGGTTGCGCAGCGTCTCAACTCGCTTGGCATCCCCACGCGGGACGCCGGCCGCACGCGGCACGACAACGGTGTCGAGCACGAGGTGTCTGGCAAATGGCACGAGAGCACCGTCCTCGCGCTTGCCACCAATCCGATCATCATCGGTGTCAAAGAGTACGGCCGCTATTCGGAGGGTGTGCATCACCGCGCCAAGGCGACGGGGTTTCGCCCCGTCACCGAAGAAGAGCTGCTTACGGATGGTTCGGGCAAGACGATCGAGAACGACGTGGCGGACCGGATCCGCGCAGCGGCCGGCTTTGCTGCGCGGTTTGACCCGGAGCGTTGGCATCGCCTCCAGGCCAATCTGAAGGCCCGGGGCGGCTCCCAACGCGGTAAGCGCAAAGCACACGACCCGGCCGCCTACCCACTGACGCCGTGCGTGTTCGACCTAACGTGCAAGTGCGGTGGCATCATGCACGGCGTCGTGCGAAAGGACCGCGGGGTCGGCCGCCCGATGTATCGCTGCAGCATCTACACGAAGACGGCCGGAAAGAAGTGCAACCATAACAACATCGATGGCGAAGCCCTGCTGCAGTTCACGGCACGGACTCTCATGACACTGATGCGGCGAGCTGCGGGCAAGGACAAATTGCGGGCGGCTGTCGAGGCCCGCATCCGGGATATGCAAAAGGCTCCGCCTTCTCCTGACGAGGCGATTCGCCAGGAGGTCTTCGCAAGGGTCGAGCGGCTGCGGTTGAAGGTAGACCAGGCTCCGAAGCGCATTCTCGAAGAGGATGATGACGAACTCCGGGCCGCGCTACGGAAAGGGTTCCGCGATCTGCAGGCCGAACTGGCTGAAGCCGAGAAGGCGCTCGCCGAAGTCGAGAAGCGGATGCCGCACCGCGAGCCGCCCGCGAGCGTCGAGGTGGAGGTCCAGAAGGCGATGGCGCTCATGGACCGGATCGAGACGGTCTGTGCCAATCCGGCGGCCCGCGAGGAACTGAACCGGCTTGTCCAGGATCTCGGCATCCGCATCGGCCTCACCTTCCGCGACGGCCGGCGGAACAACCGCCCCGTCCGCGTACTCCAGGGCGGCATCGTCGCCTTCGGCAACAAGCCCCTGCCCTGCACGCTCCGCAACAGCAGCGGCCGTCCGCTGGCCGGCGGCCTGCCGGAGCCGGCGGGCGACGGGCATCAGGACGACGATCACGGCGTCCAGGACGACCACCACCATGAACACCCCGGCGAAGCAGACCGCTCCGCCGCGGGCAGCACGAAAGCCCCTTCCGATCGGAAGGGCGGATCGACCGGATCGAGACGCACGTCGCGGGGCGGCGTGCGACCCTCACCGGCCGATCGTCAAACACCTCGCCAACCATCCGAGACCGGACGGTTATACAAGGCAAGTCGGGGCGACAGGACTTGAACCTGCGACCTCTTGACCCCCAGCCGCTTCCGGCGGGGTCTGATTCGAGAGCCTGGAACCCCTACTTTTCAGCATCGTAACGCTTCTCGCGCGAATGTGCAAACTGGCGATCCTTTGACCGTTTTCGTGCGTCGTTTGCACTGTTATTGGGTCAACATTCGGTCACCGCAATGAGCCACTTCGCGTGCTGATGATCGCGCGAATGCGCTCCACGATGAGCGGTCGATGACTCAAGCTTGAGACGGACGACTACCTGAGGCGGCGTCACCCGCGCCGTCTGGCCGCCACGGCCGCGCGACGTCCGCGACCGGCCCCTGCTCCAACCGTCCGAACCCTCGTGATGACAAACCGGCCCTTTGCGGCTTTGCCAGGTGTGTCCGAGACGACGATCCGAACGTCCTGGCCGAGCTTCGTCAGGAACGTAAGAAGTTTTTCCGTGGAAAATCCGTCCGCGTAGCCACGGAGCAGTCGTGATGCCTTGGGCTGCGGAATCCCGAGCCGCAGCGCGGCCTGCGTCACGGTGATCCCTAACGCCTTCACCCGCTCGTGAATCTGCAGCGCAAGCTCGGCCTTAGACAGCTCTCCCTCCGGGGAATCGAGCCTTAGATCTCGAAAAACGTTGCCGGAGCCAACCGTGAAATCGATCGCTCCGCGTGCTGGCTTCGCCATTGGTTCTCTCTCCTGGGCATCCTAAGCGGGCCGGCTGCTTTCGTGGAACCTGTTTTCCAGCTCGTTCCGATCGGTGCGGCAGCGAGGCTGTCCCGAGGCTCTTCCCGTGAAGAGCGTCACGTCCCGTCCACTTCGAGGATGCCCCTCAGGGTCTTCAGCCCGGCCGCGTGCTTTGCCGGATTGTCGGAGCGAAGTTTCTGGATGTTGAGCAGCTTCCAGCGCGGGGCAGGAAGCCTTTCAGCGCCCGCCGCGGGAAACAGCGACCAGTCGGGGCTGCCTTCCTCGAAGCTCAGCAGGAATGCTCGCTCCGTCGGGGTGAGGGTCGCCTTCACCTTGGCAGTCAGTTCGGCAAACGTCGCCTCGTGGGCGGCGTAATCAAACGGTAGCAGTGTCATGCCCGCGAACTCGCCAGCGAATGTCTGCCTCTGGTCCTTGGCCTCCGGATTCAGCAGTTCCGCGATCGGCCGGCGGTGACCGATTAGGTTCATCAGGAGCCCCGCCCGCACGTCATCCCCGAATCCCTCCACGTCGAGCAACTGCCGGACATCGAACAGGTCCCGAGGATGCTGGCGGTCGAGGGCAGCCGACACCTTGCCACCGAAGAGTTCCGCATGCGAAACGACTGGCAGTTCGACGAATGACTCGAACGCCTCCTGGACGGCGTCCGTACAGGCGAGTTTCCGAACGGGCCACAGGGCTCCGCGTTGCAGCGGATTGACTTCGACCTTCACCCGTGCCCTGCCCCCTCGCTGGCAGTGCACCTTGACCTCCATGTCGTCGCCTTGAGGGACGAGCGTGAGCCGGGCGCCCGACAACCGGCGTTCGGCCTGGGCTTTGATTCGGGCCAGCCCTGCCGAGATGCCCGCCAGCGATGCCACGCGCTCCTCCAGCGGCAAGTATGTCAGATCGATATCGACCGACAGCCGGGGCATGTCGCGGACGAAGAAATTGATCGCGGTGCCACCCTTGAGGGCGAAGATCGACTCCTCCGCGATGAACGGCAGCAGGTCCAGCATCAGCCGCACCTGCTCGCGATAGGCTTCGTTCATTCGCGCACCAGGGCCCGGGGCACGACGAGTTCGTACTTTGCCACGTAGGCACCTTTGGGAACGAGGCTCCGGGCGCCCCGGCCAAGATCGATCCGGCCGTGGTCGAGCCTGGCGAACAGGGGCAGCGCCGCACGTTCGGCCATGAACATGAACAGCCGCTTCACCTTCACCGACGAGCACGCCTCGAGCAGCGTCTGCATCACTTTCGGCCGCAGCGTCCGCAGGTTCTCGAGCAATCCGTAGGTTTCGACGAGGTCCATGCGATCCGGTGCCAGCAAGAGGCACTCGAGGATCGCCCGCTCCGGCGCGGACGCGAGCAGGGAGAATCCGCCGAAATCTCGCGCCCGCACGGCCACGCCCGCCGGCAGACACTTCGACGTCACGTGCGTCACCTCCGCCGGCCAGCGATGCTTCCGAAACCAGAGCGGCGGCCGGACGCCGGGCGCGGAGAACAGCCAGAGCGGCTCGCGGCCCAGGCGGGCGAACTGCCCTGCTCCTTCGGCCGCGAGTGCCGTGAGTCCACCGACGTGCACGGCCACGCCGTCCTGCGTCTGGAGCGCATGGAGGGCACCCTGCCACGTCGGCGTGTCACCGGCCCGCTTGAAGGCCCCCGACCCGACCGACTCGAGCCACCCGCCGGCAACGTACTTCTGCGTGTGCTGCGGCGTGATTCCAAGGGCGGCCAGCGCAGACCGCGTCACCACCCCGTGCTGCGGCAGGGCATGGACGAGAGACTTTATTTTGGAGTCGCTGGATATACCCACGGTATATTTCTAGCACGCAAACCAAAGCGCGTGCAAGAAATCGCCTGATCGGCGGTGCCTGGCGTTCACGGCAGCTTTCGGCTGTCTCGTGCCGGTTGTTCGATTGGCTTCACGCACTCGACTGCGTCGACCTTCACGTTGTTGACGAGCATGCTCACCGGATAGGCCGTCATCTCCTCGGGATGAAACGGGCGTAGCAGGTTCGACAACTTATCCACATTGTGCACGGCTGGATCGAGCCAGCGGGCGAACTGCTCGCGCGGGATCACGACGGGCATCCGCTCGTGGATGGCCATCATCGGTTCGTTGGCATCGCAGGTGAGGATCGTGCATGACTCGATTGGCTCGCCCTGCTTGTCCCAGCGATCCCAGAGGCCCGCGATCCCAAACGGCTCGCCTGTCTTGAGCCGAACGTAGTACGGCTGCTTTCTACCGTCGCGGGCCTGCCACTCGTAGAAGCCGTCCGCCACGATGAGGCATCGCCGAGCCCGGAAGCTGGATCGAAAGGCCGGCTTGGTCGCCGCGCTCTCCGACCGGGCGTTCGCCATTTGGTTGCCGATCTTAGGATCGTCAGCCCAGAACGGAATCAGCCCCCATTGCAGCGCGACGAGTTCGCGCTCGTGCGTCCCCGGCCGCTCGCGGACGGCCAGCACCAGTTGCGACGGGGCGATGTTGAAACGCTCTGGCAGCGTCAGCGGTTCCTGGACTCCGAACTTTTCGGCAATGACCTCCGCCCGGGACTTGAGCGTGTATCGGCCGCACATGGGAAGCCTGCCCTGCCTGCGTGTGGTCCTGGTCACCTATTATTCCGGTGTTGGCTGTGGCATTCCGGCAGGAGGACTTGCATGCGAGCGGTCTTGGCGGCTTTTTTGTTGTCGGTATCAGCCCAGGTGGCGACCCAAGAGGCTCTCGAGCCGGTCTTGGACTTTGCTGGTCCGGACACAGCCCAGAAGTGGCAGGCCGTGAACGATGGCGTCATGGGCGGCGTTTCGGACGGGCGGTACAGGATCACGGACGAGAAAACTCTGGAGTTCTCCGGAACGCTCTCGCTCGAAAACAATGGCGGCTTTGCGTCAGTCCGGACCAAGCCAACCGAGCTGGGCATCAAAGCCGGAGACACGATCGTCCTGCGCGTGAAGGGTGACGGCCGGGAGTACGTGCTCAATCTCTACACCAAGAGCCGCCGGATGGCGTTCTCGTACCGGGCGCCGCTGCCGACCACGAAAGACAAGTGGACGGAGGTACGGATCCCGCTCGAAGACTTCATTCCCACAGCGTTCGGCAGGCGGGTTCAGGGCATGGGCCCTGTCGAGCCGGATCAGATCAATGGCCTGGGCTTCATGCTCAGCGACAAGAAGCCGGGCAAGTTCCAGATGCAGGTCGAGTGGGTGAAGGTCGAGCGGGCTGCGCAATAGGCCCAGGTCGCATCACCGCCCCTCGACCGCCCGCAGAAGGGCTTCCAGCGGCTCCGGGTCAGCTAGCCGGTGGTCTTGACCGACCTCGATGAGGGCTGACTCGGGCAGGCCGCTTGTTGTCGTCAATTCAACAGAGTCATCGAAGGGCACCACATCGTCGGCCTGGGAGTGCAAGATCTGGGTTCCGGGCTTCACGGTTTTGGCAGTGCCCCACTTCTTCCAGGCCGGGCAGAGCAGGACGAGCCGCGCCGAGCCAGATTTTAGGTTCACCGCGACAGCTCCACCCCGGCTCGACCCCACCACGACGTCAGGCTGGTGCAGGTCGAAGGCTGCTTGGGCCGTCCGGAGGGCTACTTGGAAGTCCTCGTGGTCCAGCGCGGGCTCGATGACTTCGTGGCCGTGGCTCTTCAGGTAGGTCGGCTTCACGCCCCCGACCACCGAGTTCCAGCCGTGTAGGTAGAGAATTTTCACTCGAACGCTGCTTCCTTCTCGGCCAAGCACCGCGGACAGTACCACGGTGCCGGCGTCTTCACGGGCCTCGGGCTGCGTTTCCGGCATTTGGCACAGAGGTATCTCTTGCCCTTCACTGCCGTCTTGGGCCGGTATCGCTTGCCGGTCTTTGGAATGCTTTTCATCGGGTTGCTCACGACACGGCATTATTCGGGCCAAGCGGCGAGCAGGGCCATCATGCCGGCCGATAGCGTGGAACCGAGAACAATCAGCATCACCAGGCACCCGCGGGTCGTCCTGTTGTAGACGCGGTTGTATGCAGCTTTGCGGG
Organism: Pirellulales bacterium; assembly: GCA_049695995.1. Taxonomy (GTDB): domain Bacteria; phylum Planctomycetota; class Planctomycetia; order Pirellulales; family UBA1268; genus QWPN01. The sequence goes on from JBAVTF010000126.1 coordinate 57,060, forward strand.
GGTTCGTGATCCAGCCCCAGCCACGCGGCGCCTTAAAGCCCAGGCTATTTCGGACGTACCGCCTCAGGCTCGACCGAGCTGCGATGCGTTTGCTAAGCGATGGGACACGGAAGCCGAAGCGGACCATGAGTCACCCTGTCGAGCGTTGGCAGATTCGTCGCCTCGTCTCTCTCCAATAGACGCTCCTGCCAGGCGGTCGTCCACCGATCGCTGACCAACGTTGTCTCTCCCGGATCGCAAATTCCATGGCGATTTTCTGGGGTTTTCGTCGTCGCGGACCAAGGTTGTCCCTCGAGCTTGTTAAGCCATGCATTCCTCTTCCTGAGCTGAAGCATGGCTGGCAACTGGTACTACGTCCAAAACGACAAACGCCAAGGCCCCGTCACGTTCGATCGACTTAAGGCTTTGGCCACAAGCGGCTGGCTGGCCCCGGGTGACCTGGTGTGGCGCGAGGGTCTGGCGAACTGGGTTCCGGCCAAAGATGCCGAGGGCTTATTCGCCAACCCCTTGGGCCAAGTGCTCCAGAGGACTATCGCGGGACTACGGCCCGCGGGCGAACAAAGTGCTGCAACTTCTCCTGCCGACGCCGCGCCACCCGGAATTCCCGCCAAGCAGCCAAAGCCAGAGCGTCGAAAAACCCCGCTCGCAACCCCGGGTATCGAGTGGGACGAGTTATCCCCGAGGCACATCATCGCGGCCTGCGGTGGTTTTCTAGCAGCGCTTGGTATCGCCTTCACAGCAATCGCCCAGTCGAGCGTTGCGCTCGCCTTCACACTGGGTGGCCTCTTCATCGCGGCAGTCGGCCTCTATGTCGAGATCGGCAAGCTGCTTCACCAAGCCACCGAGAACATCGGAAAGGCATCCAAGGAAGCCGCGGACCGCAGACTCCGGGCAAAAGAACTTGCGATTGAGAAACAACGCCTGGATCTCGAGGCGGCCAGGCTTGCACAAGAGAGGACGGCCCGTGAGGCACCTGTTGCAGCAGCTGCCGTCGTGGCCAACCAGCAACTGGAATCCGTACGACAGGCCTCCGGTGGCATGGGGCAAGTGCTCGTCATCAACCAAGCCCCAGTGAAACGCTGGAGCCCGGGGTTGGCTGCCGTACTCAGTTTCTTCGTGCCGGGGCTCGGACAGCTTTACAAGGGCCAGATCATCAACGGGATCATCTGGTTCCTGTTCGTGAGCATGGGGTACGTGGCCCTTGTTCTGCCCGGGCTGGTGCTGCACTTCTTCTGCGTCCTTGGGGCCTTGAGTGGCAACCCGTGGACCGAAGGGACGACGACGGTTGTGAGGCAGTAGCCGTTTGCTGCGACTCCAAGTTCCCTATCCACGAGGATCCCCGCGATGCTGCCAACGCATCTTCCACTGAAAGCCTTGGAATCACTCATTCGCGACCATTCGACGCTCACCGCCAGCGAGAGCGAGGACTATACGCCGCTCGAAATGCTCACGGGCTACTTTGCCGGTGGGGAGTACGGTGGAATGCCATTTGAAAATCCAGAGAGCGATGAAACGGATCCTATGAAGCGGATGCAGGCGGGTGAGCGACTGGCAATCCAACTGCACCTCGGCACGATTCAGCAGGAGTGCGACTTCATCGACGGGAAGTCTTATGTGGCCACCGAGGCCGAGATCCTCCAGGATGAAGACAACATGGAAGAAGCCCCGGCGTTCCCCGACGAGACTGGCTTTTTCGGCATCGGCATCTGGCTGGACGGCGAGCGACTGGGCGTCGAGCCAGTGCGTATCAGCGGTGACATGAACGGCAACGTCTGCGTCGAGAAAGCGGTGTTCCCAGAGTCTCTGGTGCGCCGAGCGACGGCATACCTTCGACGGTTCGGCGAGGCCACGACGTGACCGCCGGATCGTGTCACCTGCTCCCGGGCAGCGGATGCGCCGGGGCCGACCCCGCTCTTTTGCAGTGGCATTCCCCTCCTCCTTGAATGGGGGGTCGGTAGGGATTCCACTAACGCTGATTCATCCGGAAGCAAACCGGTGCACGGTCATGGGTTACGTTCCCTGGAATTTCGCGATTCGCTCGGAAGCGGCGGTCCAAACCGATCCGTTCGAGGAAGAGTTTTTTATTGGGCCGAGCGACAGCGAGTTGGACGACGGGCATGTCGCTTCACTCGTCCGCGAGTCTGTCCAGAATGCCCTCGATGCCCGCGTCGGGGCCGACCCGGTACGAGTGACCTTCGCACTGCACGAATCACGCGTGCGCCAGGCTGGCGTCCTGCGCTACCTCGCAGGCCTGGAGCCGCATCTGGCAGCCCTCACGCCCCCGGTTGCATGGCCGTTGGATGGTGCCAACGACACGATTCGGTGGCTCGTCTACGAGGACTTCCACACGACCGGCCTGTGCGGGGATCCATCCATTGTCGACGACCCTCCCGCGGGCCACGAACGCCGCGAGGATTTCTACTGGTTCTGGCGAAACGTTGGGCGCAGCGCAAAGACTGGTGAAAAGCTCGGAAGGTGGGGGCTTGGAAAGACGGTCTTTCCCTCCTCGAGCAACATCAACTGCATCATCGGCCTGACGCGGCGATCGGATGACAATCGCTTGCTGATCATGGGCCAGGCGGTCCTCCGCAACCACACAATCCGCGGCAAGCGATATCTCCCCTACGGTCTCCTGAGCGACCCCGACGCCGATGGGAAGACACCAATGCCTTTCGAGGGCGACGAGGCCGCCGCCGAGGTGGTCCGCGCGTTCCGTCTGCGGCGAAACGGCGAAACCGGTCTGTCGCTTGTTGTTCCCTTTGTTCGCGACGGCATCACCGCCGACGCAATCGCCCGCAGCGTGTGCATTCACTTTTTCGTGCGCATCCTGCGTGGGGAACTCGTCGTCGAAACGATGGACGAGCGCGGCGGCAGGTACGAGATCACGGCAGCCACGATCGACGATGTGGTCCGGCAGTTGCGATGGGAACTTCCCGACGGCCAGCGACGAGTGAGTCCGCCGCCCTTGGATCTGGCCCGCCTGGCCCTCGAGCGACTTGCGTCAGGAGCCGTGGATGCGACCCTGCCGCCCGCTGGTGCCTCGGGCACGGCAGCGTGGACACGGGACGTCCTTCCGAAAGCGATTGCGGAGCCGCTTGCCAAGGCGCTCTCTGCTGACAGCGGCCACGTCCTCGTCAAGGTGCCGCTGGTTTTGGAACGCGCATCGGGCGAACGCGTGGAGACGCACTTTCACGTCGCGCTTCGGCGCCGCCCGGACGGCAAAGGCGAAGGCTGGTACGTGCGCGACGGCATGACGATTACGGCCGTCAACCGCAAGCGGCCGTCGAGCGGCGACTACGAGGGCCTGCTCCTGGCCAGCGACCCCGTGATCTCCGGCTTCCTAGGTGACGCCGAAGGGCCCGCGCACGTCGAGTGGAGCAAGGAGGAGAAGCGGCTGGCTCGAAACTGGCGGACGTTTACGCGTCGCATCGGCTTTGTCACGAACGGAATCGTCTACCTCGCCGACATGCTCCGCGAGAATCAGCCCAAGACGGCCCCGCTCGCGCTTGCGAAGGTGTTTTCCGTCCGCTTGCCTGCCAAACCAGAAGGCCCAGCAAGCCCGACGATCGATAGACCGGAGGAGATCCCAAGCCGGCAAGACTGGTACACGATCGGCCCCAAGGGTCACGGCTTCTCGATACGCAGCGTGCCCAATGCTCCTCGTCCTCCGGTCCACAACCTCCGCGTCACATTTGCCTATGACGTAAGCAGTGGAGATCCCTTCCGTATCTGGAGCCCGTACGACTTCGAACTGCGACTCGGTCAGGCAAGCACCCTGAAGATCAAGGGCACGGGCCTGAAGGCGAAGCTCCTTACAGGAAACGCGGTACTGCTGACAGATCTAGAAGAGACGTTCTCCTTCAGCGTCGAGGGCTTCGATGCTGCACGAGATGTGGTTGTGCGGGCTGACGTTGATGCGCCAGTTGATGAGCCCGAGGCTGTGGAGGCGTAGAAGTGCTCAAACGGATCAACTACACCGACCGCCGTCGAATCCCGCGTAGCCAGGTCGCGGTGAAGGTTGATCCGACCGATCCCGCCTCATTCACGATCGATCTGCCGGCCGACCTCGTATCGAACCCCGACGCCGAGGTTGCCTACATCGACGTCACTTCGGCCGGCAGTTCGGAAGTGCTGCGGCACACGATTCCCTGGAACGGCAATGGCTTTTCCCGCGGCCCGTATCCGCTCGGACGGATCTCCTGGAAGAAGGCGATTTTCGATGTGAAGGTCGTCGAGACGTCGGGAGATGATCCGGGCCGCATTCTTCGTCGCGCCTCTCGCATCAAGGCCGTCGGTGCCGGCGGCAATCCTGATGACGGGGCGAGCCACCAACTGCTCGCCACCATTCGCGAACCGCTGGGAGAGCAGGTGTGGGCCCTGCGGTTCGGGGAGTCCGTCACGCTCGTGCTGAACGACGCCTTGGCCGTGAGCGATGAGCAGTTCCTTGGCAATCAGGCATTTGCATCGCTCGTGTTCCCAGAGATCTGCCGCCGCGCGCTCGACTGGGCCGTCGTCACCGAGGGCGTCGCCCCGGGCGATCTCACTCCAGACGACACAAACCCGGCAGCGCTTTGGGTGCGATTCGCCGCCGAAGTCGCCCCAGACGCCCAATGCCCGGTCACGCCAGTTGGAGGGTGGGCGCCGGACAACCGCAGCGACCTCGACGACTGGATCGACGACGTGGTGGCCTGCCTCTGCCGGCGCCACAAACTCTGCTCAGCCCTGGCGGCCGCCGGACCGGAGGCCTTCTCGTGAGCACCGGTCAAGGAATCTTGCGGCGGTTCAATGATGCCGGGATCGCCGAATTCGGTCGGCGGATGGAGCTGCTGCGCGACGGTGGTATCGCCGTGATTGATGACGGCTTCGTGACCGACGGGAAACTCACTGAGCCGATCGTGCCAGAAGTGCAACTGGATCGGCCAGCGTTCAAGACCAAGCGAGATGCCGGGGCGTATTTAAGCGAGAAAACTCGCGTCGCTCGTGTGGTCTTGGGCGACGACGACCGTGGTCTGTGGACGTGGCTTTCTGCGTGGCATTGGGATGCTATTTGCCCGGTGAGGGAGACAGGGCGACGCAAAATTCTCGCGCCGTACCACTACAGCTATGGACATGGCAACGTACATGACAAGAGAAAGCATCTGATCGCAACCGCCGTCAGAGTCTTTGAATGCGAGCCGAATTGCTCAATTCTCGGGCAGTCACCGGTCTACAGCCTTTCCAAGAGCGTTGAGGTTTTTGTAGCCCGTCTGGGTCTTATGCGAATCAGAGGCCTGCCCGCGCTCCTCGACCTCTTGTACTGGGACCGCAACCAAAGACGGCCCAAAAGCGGAATTACGGACGTAGGCGCTCCCCGGCCGGGTGATCTCTATCACCGTCTCCCCGCCCGCATCCGCCAACTCGAAGTCACCCACGACCTGACGAATCTGACTGCCGAGCAGCTTCTCAATCTGCTCGGCGACGAATTCCGGCAATGGGCCGTCGCACCCGCTGAACCGTCCGCGACATCACGGCAGCCTCGTCGGCAAGCCGCAAGTCCGCCTCCGGTGCCACCCGGCGCTGCACAAGGCACGCGGTCCTGACATACGCTGCACCATCTTTACGCAACAACTCACAACATGAACGTCTTCGAAGTCCACCGCAGCATCATCGACGACTACTCCCGGTACATCCGGTCCTTCATTCGCATCGAAGACGATGAGATCCGGAAGACCGTCAATGATGAGCTTGCCAAAGGGAAACTGTGGCCCGAGCCGCTGCTCCAGTTCAATCCTGCCTTCAAGTCGGCTGGCAAGGTGGCGGATCTCGCTCAGTCGGGTGTGCTGCACCGCGACGTTGGCGACATCTTCACGGGCTATTCGCTCTGGCAGCACCAGCTCGACGCAATCCAGCTCGGGGCTGCCGGCAAGGACTTCGTCGTCACTTCGGGCACTGGCTCTGGCAAATCGCTGACCTACATCGGCACGATCTTCAGCCAGCTCCTGGCGAACCCCGGTAGCAAAGGCGTCGTTGCGGTCATCGTGTACCCGCTCAACGCCCTAATCAACAGCCAGACCGACGAGCTGCAGCGCTACGCGGACAACTTCAAGCGAGCCAAGGGATTCGAGTTCCCCATCTCCTACGGCCAGTACACGGGCCAGGAGGAAGAGGGCCCCCGCGAGCGGATGCGACAGAGCCCGCCCCAGATTCTGCTCACCAACTACATGATGTTGGAACTGCTCCTCACTCGCGTGCAGGAGCGGTCGATACGCGACGCCATCTACGAGAACCTGCGATACCTCGTCTTCGACGAGCTCCACACCTACCGCGGGCGACAAGGGGCCGACGTCGCCATGCTGATTCGCAGAATCCGCGCCCAGTGCCGCCATGACGTGGTCTGCATCGGCACATCCGCCACGATGGTATCGGGCGGCACGGCAGACGACCGCCGAAGGAAAGTGGCTGAAGTCGCCTCGACGCTATTCGGCAAACCATTCGAGCCATCGCAAGTTGTCGGAGAGACACTCGCACCATCGCTGGATACGTCCGGCGGACCGCCCACGAAGGACAAACTCGCCTCCGCGATCGCCGCCGGCGTGACGCCCTCGACCGATCTCGCCGTCCTTCGCGTCCATCCGGTCGCGCTGTGGCTCGAATCACGGGCCGCGCTCGAGGAATCGTCGGGCGAGCTCCTGCGTCGCAAGCCTCGCCCGGTTGGCGTGCTCGCCCAATCGCTTGCCGAGGATTCCGGCCAGCCGCATGAGAAGTGCCTTCAGGCTCTCACCGGCGTGCTGCTCTGGATCAGCACGGTCAATGAGGCAATCCAAAAGCGAGGCAGCCGAGACACGGTGCTGCCGTACCGGCTTCACCAGTTCATCTCGCAGACGGGCTCGGTCTACACGACGCTCGATCGCGGCCCGGACCGTTTCATCACGCTGGAACCGGGCATTTACAAGAAGGACTCCGACAACAAGCCGATCTTTCCCAATGTCTTCAGTCGTGGCAGCGGAAAGGCATTCATCTGCGTGAGTCGGTCGGGCTCGCGGCTGATGCCGCGGGAGCTCACGGAGTACGTCGAGGATGAAGAAACGACCGACGGCTACCTGATCGTCGGCGACGACGTCTGGGACGCCGACAACGACATCGAGGAGTTGCCCGACTCCTGGTTCCGGTTCACGAGGGCCGGCCGTGTACCCACGAAGGAGATCGCCCACCGCCTTCCCAAGCGACTCTGGTACGACGCAGACGGAAACTGCTCTGAAACCACACCCCTCGAATACGAGGGCTGGTTCATGCCGGCTCCGCTCCTCTTCGACCCGACGAGCGGCACCTTCTTCGACACGAAGACCCGCGAGTCCACGAAGCTCGCCACGCTCGGAAGTGAGGGCCGCAGCACCTCCACGACGATCACCGCCTTCTCGATCCTCGACCGGCTCCGGGAGGCGGGCTACTCGCTCGTCGACCAGAAGCTGCTTTCCTTCACCGACAATCGGCAGGACGCAGCGCTGCAGGCAGGCCACTTCAACGACTTTGTACAGGTCATCCACCTGCGATCGGCGATTCGGAAGGCCCTGGAAGCTGCACCGGACCAGCGGCTTACCTTCTCGGACCTCGGGCCGGCCGTCTTCAAAGCCCTCGGCCTGCCGTTCACGCACTTCGCCAACCAGGAACGTGAGCCGGAGCTCGCCCCTGTCCGCCGAAGGTTTGAAGAGACCTTCCAGCGGCTCATCGTGTACCGGGCGCTCGCCGACCTGGAGCGGAGCTGGCGGATCGTGCTGCCCAATCTGGAGCAGTGCGGACTGCTCGAGATTGAATACGCAGACCTGCCAGAGATAGCGGGCACGGGTTCCTACTGGGAGAACACGCCCATTCTCCGCAGCCTGTCACCGGACAAGCGGTGCGAGTTTCTGGCGACGATTCTCGACTACTTCCGCCTCGAATACGCGATCCACAGTGCCAACTTTCTCGAATACGACAAGATGCGGCAGGCGGAAAAGGAGTTTCGTGAGCAGCTCCGTGCGCCCTGGACGCTCGACGAAAACGAGCGGCTCTCCAACCCTCGCGTGCTCCGCTACGAGCCACTCGACCGCCGTTCTAACCTCGCCTCGGCGAGCCTTGGCCCCACCAGCAGCCTCGGGAAGTACATCAAGAAGTTCGTCGCCGACGCCGAGCTCGATGCCAGCGTCGTGCAGGGTGACCACTACCACGAATTCATCCTCGGGCTCTGCCGGAAACTGGTCGATGCCGGCTACCTCCACGAAGACGAGGCCAAGGCCGACGGCGGCGGCAAGGTGCCGGTCTACCGACTGAAGATCGACCGCCTGATCTGGAAGCTCGGCGATGGCGAGACGGTGAAAAACGACGTCATCAAACGGCGCAGCTACAAGACCGCGACGCTGCCTCCCAACATCTTCTTCCGCGACATGTACCGCCGTGAGTTCGTCACTACGAAGCGGCTGCGGGCCGAGGACCATACTGGCCAGCTCGACAAGGACGACCGCCTCGATCGGGAAGATCGCTTCAAGTGTGACTGGTGGCTCGATCCCGACACGAAAAAGAAGCGGGACGAGGAAAAGATCCGTACGCAGGCGATCAGCTGCCTGTTTTGCTCCCCCACGATGGAGCTCGGCGTCGACATTGGCGGGCTCTCGGTCGTTCACCTCCGCAACGCGCCGCCCAACTCCGCGAGCTACGCCCAGCGGTCAGGCCGCGCCGGCCGCAGCGGGCAGGGCGCACTCGTCTTCACCTACTGCTCCGGCTTTTCAGCGCACGACCGCCACTTTTTCCACGAGCAGGCCGGGCTCGTGGCGGGAGCCGTGCAACCGCCCCGGCTCGACCTCTTGAACCGCGAGCTCCTGCTCACCCACCTCAATGCCCTCGCCGTCTCCGAAGTGGGCCTGCCCAGCCTCGACGGTGAATCCGGCAAGCAGGCGACTCTGAAAAGCCTCGTGGACATGGACGCCCCGAGCATGCCCCTGGCCTTTGCCGTTCGCGAGGGGCTGAAGATTCCTGAGAAGAAGTTCGGGGAGATCAAAGCCTGCTTCCGCCGGGTGATCAGTGACTTCGCGGGCGAGCTGGCCGAAAAAGGCCCGTGGTTCGCCGACTCGTGGATCGACACCTCGCTCTCGAAGCTCGCCGATCACCTCGATGAGTCGCTCGGCCGCTGGCGAAAGCTCCACCAGACGGCGAAGGCCACGCTCACCAAGACCCTCGCCCGCATCGAGAGCGGTACGATGGTCGCGACGAGCGACGAATACAAGCGTCTCGTCCGCCAGCAGAACCAGACGACGAGGCAGCTCAATCTTCTCGTCAACGAACTCGGGCCTAGGTCGTCGAACCTCTCCGAGTTCTACCCGTACCGCTATCTGGCCGCGGAAGGCTTCCTGCCGGGCTACAACTTCACCCGCCTGCCCCTGCGAATCTTCATTCCGTCGGGCCAGTCCTCGGGCGATTTCATTTCGCGTCCCCGGGCCATCGCCCTACGGGAGTTTGGCCCGCTCAACGTCATCTACCACAACGGCCGCAAGTTCAAAGTCAATCAGCTCGTGCTCCAGTCGCCAGAAGACGCCATCACCGACGCCAAGGTAAGCACGAAGGTGGGCTACTTCCTCACCGGCGAGCAGAAGCTGCTGGAGAACTGCCCCTTCTCCGGCGTGAGCCTGGCCGACAATGCCAACAAGGAGTTCCTGACTGACCTGATCGAGATGCAGGAGTCGAGGGCGGAGGAGATCGACCGAATCTCGTGCGAGGAGGAGGAACGTATCTCCCGCGGCTTCGAGATCGACACGTTTTTCACCGTTGAAAATCTTGACCGGGTGCGCAAGGCCGTCGCCCGTGCCGGTGACGACCAGCTGCTGAACCTTCGCTACCTGCCCGCCGCGCGGCTCGTCTACGTGAACCGCAAGTGGCGGACGTCGCCGCACATCGGGTTCCCGCTGGGCATGGTCAACGGCTTCTGGAAGCCAAAGATCCCGGATCCGCCGAAAGACGCCGCCCAGCAACCCGAGCTGTATAGGCTCGTCTCCCTGATGACGTCCAACACGGCCGATGCCCTCTACATCGAGCCGATCCAGCCGCTCGGCCTCACCGCGGCTGGCGTGATCTCACTTCAACACGCCTTGAAGCGGGCGATCGAGGCGGAGTTTCAGGTGGAGCCGGCCGAAATCGGCGTCGTAGCCGTCGGAAACATGGCCGCCCCAAACATCCTCATCTATGAGGCTGCGGAAGGAAGCCTGGGGATTCTGTCGCGGTTCGCGGACGATCCGGGCGTGCTGCATCGAATCGTGAAGCAGGCCCAGAAGATTTGCCGGTTCGACGATCTCGACTACAAGGCCAAGGCTTCCTACGACGACCTGTTGAGCTACCAGAACCAGCGAGATCACAAGACGCTCGACCGCTTCGAGATCAAGAATGCCCTCGAAAAGCTGCTGACCTGCACGGTCGAGGTGCAGACGAACACCGACTACAAGAGCTACGACGACCACTACCACACACTGCTGCCGGCCCTCGACCCCAACTCCACGCTCGAACGGACGTTCCTCAACTACCTCCACGACCACGGCCTGCGACTCCCCGACTCAGCCCAGAAGCAGACGCCGGGGGTCTACAGCCAGCCCGACTTCTTCTTCAGGCCCGACACCTGGGTGTTCATCGACGGCTCTGTCCATGACAAACCCGAGGTGAAGGCTGACGACGCGAAGAAGCGTGGCGAGCTTCGCGCCCAGGGCATGGAGGTGCTGGTCTATCGGTATGACGACGATCTTGCCTCGTTCGTCGCCTCCCGCCCCGACATCTTTTCCAAGGTGCGCTGACGGCTCGCACGGACGCAAATCGCATGGCTGCCCATCTCCAACCCGGCAAACTCGTCAGCCTCCGCGGCCGCGACTGGGTCGTGTTGCCATCCGACGACACGGATCTGCTCGTCGTCAAACCCCTTGGCGGCTCCGACGACGAGACGACGGGCATCTATCTGCCCTTCGCCATCGACCACGACACCCCCCGCGACGCCCGCTTCCCGCCCCCCGACGCCGCCGACCTCGGTGACATCACCACCGCCCGGCTTCTCCACGAGTCGGCCCGGCTCGCCTTCCGAAACGGCGCCGGCCCCTTCCGGGCCCTGGCCAAACTCTCCTTCCGCCCGCGGGCCTACCAGATCGTGCCCCTCGTCATGGCCCTGCGGCAGGAGATCGTGCGGCTTTTGATCGCCGACGACGTGGGTGTGGGCAAGACGGTCGAGGCCCTTCTGCTCACCCGCGAACTCATGGAGCGGCGGCGCGTCCGCCGGTTCGCCGTCATCTGCCTGCCACACCTCTGCGACCAATGGCAGCAGGAAATCCACGACAAGCTCGACATCGACGCTGTGATTATCCGCTCGAGCACGCAGGCTCGGCTCGACCGCCAGATTCAGGGCGACACGAGCGTCTACGACTACTACCCCTACCAGATCATCAGCATCGACTACATCAAGGCCGCTAGCCGCCGTGACGTGTTCGTGGAGCAATGCCCCGAACTCGTGATCATCGACGAGGCGCACGCCTGCGCCCGCCCCGAAGGAGCCTCCGAGAAGCAGCAGCAGCGGTATCACCTTTTGAGCCGGCTGGCCGCCAAGCCCGACCAAAACCTCGTGATGCTCACGGCTACGCCCCATAGCGGGAAGCAGGAGGAGTTTCATTCGCTCCTTGGGCTGCTCAAGCCGGAGTTCGCGGAACTCGACCTCCCCACGTCGTCGCAGGCCCAGCGCCGCGAGCTTGCCAAGCACTTCGTGCAGAGGAAACGTGCCGACGTCGAGAAGTGGCTCGGCGAAGACACCCCGTTTCCGACCCGCGAAGCGTTTGAAGTCGCCTACGCCCTCACGCCAAGCTACGCCTCCTTCTACGACGACATTTTGCAATTCGCCCGCAAGCTGGTTGCGGGCGACGCGGCCGCGGGCGACCGCCGCAAGCGAGCCCACTACTGGACCGCCCTTGCCCTGCTCCGCGGCGTGATGTCGAGCCCGGCCGCCGGCGTCACGATGCTTAACACCCGGCTCGACAACCTCGCCCGCGATTCCGCCGACGCCGAGGACGCCGGCGGCGATGAAAACCCGGTCGCCGACACGGAAGAACTCGCCCTCGCCGACACGGCCCCCACGCAGCTTGTGGAGAAGGGCGATTGGTCCGACGCCCAGAAGCGGCAGCTCCGCGACCTCGCTCGCCGGCTCGAAGCCCTGACCGGCCCCGCCCACGACGCGAAACTGAAAAACCTGGCGGATCTCGTGGACGAGTGGCTGAAGCAGGGCATCAACCCCGTCATCTTCTGCCGATTCATCCCCACGGCCAACTACCTCGGCGATCAACTCAAGCCCCTGCTCGCCAAGACCCACAAGCACGTGGAGTTGCAGGTCGTCACCAGCGAAGACCCCGATGAGATCCGCAAGGAGCGGATCAAGGGCATGGAGTCGGCCAAGCAGCGGGTGCTCGTCGCCACCGACTGCCTCTCCGAGGGCATCAACCTCCAGGAACTGTTCACCGGCGTCATCCACTACGACCTCCCGTGGAACCCCAACCGGCTCGAACAGCGGGAAGGTCGTGTGGACCGCTTCGGCCAGACCGCCAAAACCGTCAAGGCTTGCCTGCTCTATGGGGCCGACAACCCGATCGACGGCATCGTGCTCGACGTCCTCCTTCGCAAGGTCCGCGAGATCAAGAAAGCCACCGGGATCAATGTGCCGTTTCCGGAGGATTCGCAGTCGATCATCGACACGATCACGCAGGCCCTTCTTCTGAATCCCGACCGCAAGATCGGTGTCCGCAAGGGGCCGAAGCAAGCGGAGTTCGACTTCAGCGAGTGCGACGAGGCCAAGACCGCCGAGCGGCTGGTCACCGAGAAGATCAAGGAGGCCGCCGAACGCGAGAAAACCTCCCGCAGCATCTTCGCCCAAAACGCCATCCAGGCCGCCGAGATCGAGCAGGATCTCAAGACCGTGGACGAAGCCATCGGCGACCCGCGGGCCGTCGAGGAGTTCGTGACGGGCGTTCTTCAAAACCTCTTCGGTGCCCAGGTCACCCGTGACAAGAAGGAAGACGGCTTCCATGTCGTGACGGCCAACTTCCCACCCCAGCTCCAAAACATTCTCCCTGCGGGCAATACCGTCGCCATCTCGTTCACCTCCCCTGCCCCCAAGGGTTTTTACTACCTCGGTCGCAACAACAAGTTCGTCGAGCAGCTCTGCCAGATCGTGATGGCCAACACGCTAGCCCGGCAGGATCGACGCGCCGCCCGCGCCGCCGTCATCCGCACACGGGACGTCGCCAGGAAAACCACGCTCCTCCTCTTCCGCTGCCGCAACGTGATCGAGCAGGCCCGCGACCGCCAAGCCAATCCCCACCAGATCGTCGCCGAGGAGATGCTTCTCTGGGGCTGGCGGGGCACGCTCGACGACCGTGACTTCCTCACCCACGACGAGTCCAAAAAAATCCTCGCCTCCGCCCGGGCCTCGAGCGACCTCACGCCCCAGGCCCGCGCCGGTTTTCTTTCTGCCGACCTCGACGCCGTCGCCGGGCTCGACCATGAGTTCACCGCCATCGCCGAGGAGCAATCAAAACGACTCGTCGCCGCCCATGAGCGGTTCAGCGCCCTCATGGACAAGCAGCGCTACCAGGTCGTCTACCCGGTCCTTCCGATGGACCTGCTCGGCATCTACGTCCTTCTCCCCGAAGTTGCCCCGGCGGGAGGAAAGCCGTGAACTACCCGAGCATCCGCATCGAGGGCGCGATCCTGTCGCCCGACATCATCGACCGGCTCGAAGAGCTGCCGGGCCAAAAGCCCGCTGACTTCGGCCTCGACTCCGGCACCAAGGTCAAGGACGAGATTGCCCGCGCCTGGGCCGACGCCCAGGACTACTGGCGGATCTTCCAGCGGAAGCTCGACACGCTGAAGCCCGATGCCACCGGCACCACCGAAACCCGCAACCTCTGGATCGTCCCGCTCCTCGGCCTCCTTAAATTCGACCTGGAGTTCCAGAAGGCCGGCACCGAGATCAACGGCAAGAACTACGCCATCTCTCACCGCGTCACCAACCGCGGCCAGACGCCCCTCCACATCGTCGGCATCCGCGACCCCGCCGGCCTCGACCGCAAGCCCGCCAACGCCACGCTCCGCATGTCGGCCCACGCCGTCGTGCAAGAGTTTTTGAATCTTGATGAGCAGCTCTACGGCCTCGTGACGAATGGCCGGATGCTCCGCCTCCTCCGCGACTCCTCCCGGCTCATCAAGCAGAGCTACCTGGAGTTCGACCTGGAGCGGATCTTTACCGACGGCCTGTTCGCCGACTTCGCCATCCTCTACCGGCTCCTCCACGCCACCCGCCTGCCGCTCTCGGCCGAATCCGCTGCCGAGAGCCTCATTGAGCGCTACCACCAAGACTCCCTCGACTCAGGCGCCCGGATCCGCGAAGGACTTTCGGCGGCCGTCGAAAACGCCATCCTCACCTTCGGCAACGGCTTTATTGCTCACCCCGACAACGAAAACCTCCGCCAACTCCTGGCCTCAGGCCAGCTCACCGCCGACGACTACTACAAATCACTCCTCCGCCTCATCTACCGCCTCCTTTTCCTGATGGTGATCGAGGAACGCGGCCTCGTCTTCCCCTCCAAGGCCACGCAGAAGCAGCGCGACATCTACGCCCGCTCCTACTCCGTCGCCCGCCTCCGCGGCCTCGCCGAAAAGCGCTACCTCGCCGACAAACGCCAAAACGACCTCTGGCTGGCCCTCCTCTCCACCTTCCGCCTCTTCGAAGCCGGTGGCCCCGGCGAGAAGCTCGGCCTCAAACCGCTCGCCGGCGACCTTTTTGATTCCGAAGCACTCGGGGAACTGGAGCGGTGCCACCTCTCCAACGACGCCCTCCTCGCCTGCCTCCGCTCGCTCGGCCTCTACCAGCACCCCACCTCCAAGCAGCTCATCCGCGTCAACTACGCCGCCCTCAACGTCGAGGAATTCGGCTCTGTCTACGAAGGGCTACTGGAATACGAGCCCGCGGTAGACACCGCCTCCGTGCCGCCGTCGTTCTCCTTCAAGCGGGGCGACGAACGCAGCGCTACCGGCTCTCACTACACGCCCGACGACCTCGTCCAGCCGCTCATCAAGCATTCTCTCGACCACCTCATCGCCGACCGGCTCACGAAGCCCGATCCTGAGAAAGAGCTTCTGGACCTCCGCGTGGCCGACATCGCCTGCGGCTCAGGTCACATCCTGCTTGCCGCCGCCCGGCGGATCGCCACGGAGCTCGCCATCGTCCGCACGGGCGAAGAACAGCCGTCACCCACGGCCTACCGCACGGCCCTCCGCGACACGATCCGAACTTGCATCTACGGCGTAGACCTCAATCCTCTCGCGGTGGAGCTCTGCAAGGTGGCCCTGTGGCTCGAGGCCCACAACCCCGGCGAGCCGCTCAACTTCCTCGACCACCGTATCAAGTGCGGCAACGCGATCGTCGGCTACGTCCGCCGTGAGGAAGTTGACGCCGGCGTGCCCGACGAGGCGTTTGCCAAACTGCCTGCCGACGATCCCGACGTCGCCAAGGAGATCCGGGCCCGGAACAAGAGCGAGCGCAAGAGCCGCGATCAGAAGAAGTTTGCGTTCACGAAGGACCGGCAGGGACAGATCGACGCTGTACTCGACAAATGGAAGACGATCGCCGCCATGCCAGAACGTGTGCCGGCCGAGATCGATGCCAAGAAGGACGCGTTCAATGCGTTCATGTCGAGTGGCGCGGCGTTCGTGCTCAAGCAGATCGCCTCGATCCCGATCGCGCAGTTTTATTTGCCGCGGACCGAGGAAAACGAACCCAAGCTCATCACCGACGAGGCTTTTAGAGAGTACTGGTCAGGCAACCTCTCGCCGCAGGGGCAGGCCCCGGCAGCAGCCGTCGGCGTCGCCACGAAGAAACGGTTCTTCCACTGGTTCCTGGAGTTTCCCGAGATCGTTCAGCGGGGCGGGTTCGACTGCATCTTGGGGAATCCGCCCTACCTCGGGGGCCAAGCCTTGAGCGGCACATACGGCCACGAGTTCTGCAACTACGTGAAGCAGGCTTATGCCCCAACGGGATTGAGCGATTTGGTGGTCTTCTTCCTGAGGCGTATCTTCACCCTACTACGGCCCGGCGGCTTCACGGCGTTCATCACGACCAACTCGATCAAGGACGGCGACATTCGCAAGGATGGCCTTGAACAGGCTGTCGCTCAGGGGGGCAGCATCAACTTTGCAGTCAGAGGGATTAAGTGGCCAGGCGAGGCAAAACTCATCGTCTCACTGGTCAGTATTCACAAGGGTCCGTGGCGTGGTGTTCGCATACTGGACTCGCAGGCCGTTGCGGCCATTAATGCTCACCTTGAGGACAGTGCAGTATCTCGGGAGCCGTTGCCGCTCGCCGCGAACGAGTCCCGCGTGTTCCAGGGCTGTATTTTTCTAGGTGATGGGTTTGTGTT
The DNA here is from genome assembly GCA_049695995.1 of Pirellulales bacterium. GTDB lineage: Bacteria > Planctomycetota > Planctomycetia > Pirellulales > UBA1268 > QWPN01. Next base: position 73,499 of record JBAVTF010000126.1, read on the forward strand.
GAGCTCGCATGAAGCCGGTGCGATGCTCGAGGCTGATCCTCAAAACAAGGCGGTCATCCGCCCAATCCTCAACGGGCAGGAGCTCAACAACCGACCAAATCAACAGCCCGCTCGCCAAATTATTGATTTCGGCGATATGTCGGTATCCACGGCTAGCACATACGCAGCCCCTTTTGCGCGAGTGCTGGCTCTAGTAAAGCCGGTGCGAGAAAACGACAACCGCGCTCTTTATCGCGACAGATGGTGGCTCTACGCGGAAAGCCGGCCTGGACTGACTGCCGCACTAAAAGGTGTGCAGCGATGCTTCATTGCGGCCCGCACTACTAAGCACCTGAGTTTTTCTGCGTCTACCGTCGACAGAGTATTTAGCGACGCCCTGTATGTCTGCACCACTGAACGGTGGGATGTCTTCGCCGTTCTGCATTCGTGCCTGCACGAGTCTTGGGCCCGCAAGTACAGCGGCGCACTGAAGCAGGACCTCCGGTATTCGCCGTCCAAGTGCTTTGAAACCTACGCCTTCCCCGACGGCCTGTGGCAGACGCCGAGTGCGGGGCTGGCCGACATCGGCTCCCGCTACCACGAGCATCGTCGTCAACTGATGCTGTCGCTGTGGCTGGGGTTGACGGACGTCTACAACCTTTTCCACTCGCGGGAGTTGGACGCAGATCTCGCGAAGCATTTCGCGAGTCGGGCGAAGAAGGATCCGGCGGGGGCAAGCATCCCGGAGGAGCACCGGGCGGGGGCGGTCGCGTTCACGCTCGACGCGGCCCGGGCCGGGATCGTCGAGCTTCGCCGCCTGCACGTGGAACTCGACACGGCCGTCCGCGACGCCTACGGCTGGCAGGATCTGCCTCTGGAGCACGACTTCTACGAGGTCGAGACGCTCCCCGAGAACGACCGCGTCCGCTACACAATCTCGCCCGCCGCCCGCAAGGAGCTCCTCAAGCGTCTCCTCGCCGAAAACCACCGCCGCGCCGACGCCGAATCGGCCACCCAAGCCCAAACGCCCCCCTCCACGAAGAAGCCGTCCGCTCGTGGCCGCCGCAAGCCCCCTCCGAGCGGGCCCGTTCTGTTCGAAAGCGACACTGCTGAGTAGCCGTCTCTCCTTTATCCCGCTTGTAGCCTGATTGCGCCATGAACGACTCACAGCCTGTCGCCGCCACAGCCCACGACTCTTCGGGCCAACCGCCTCGGTACGTCGTGCTGGATACGAATGTGCTCGTTCGGCTTCTCATCCTCGATTTCGGCGTGAAGGAAAAAGTCGACCTCTCTTACTTCCTGTCGAAAGCCGGCGCTACGTTGGTCCTGGCCCATTGTCAGGAAGACGAGTTTTGGCGAAACGCCCCAAAGTTGTGGGCCGAGCACGTGAAGAAGTGGCGGCGAGTGCCCGCTGACATCAAGCAAGCCATCACGCAACTTGTTAATGGCTTGGCGTCTGCTCGCAAACTGTCGCTACTGACGGCCAAGCAGCTCGCCGCTGCCGACGAGCTTGGACCTCTCAAAACGATTGTCGAGCAAGTCCGCCCCCTGGATTACACGTGGGAGAGCTTTGAGTCCTTTGCTGAGAAGGCGATCGCCGAACTTCGTCGAGCAGTGCCTGCCGGCTTGATAGACGTTCAAGACGTCGAACAGGCCAGTGCCCGCCGTATCCAACTTCACAATCCGCCGTGTTCAGACAAGAAAAAGCGGCACTGGGGCGATTGTGTCATTTGGGAGACCGTTCTTCGTTTGGCGGTACGGCGGGAGGGGTCCGTATGGTTCGCCACGACGGATAGGGATTTTTCGTCAACAGACAAAACTGTCCTCCATCCGGCCCTGCAGCGGGAAGTGAAGGCGATGGGTGGGATCGTCAGGCTGTTTCGCGAGAGAGAAAACGTCGGGCACGAATCCGGCACGCACTTCCGGTTGCTCAAGGAGGCCACTCGCTTCGTCCCCGAGCACGAGGCCAACTCCATGCGGCGCTTTCTCACGGGACTATCAAGCGTCTCTCCGGAAGCATCGTGGCGCGACGTCGTGCGGGCACTCAGACCGCTGTCCTATCGGGAAAGGGAAATCTTGAAACTACGATTCGGGATTGGAGACGGCTACCGGTATACACAAGACGAAGTAGCCCAGATCTTCGGCGTCTCACAAGGGCGAATCAGCCAAATCGAAAGCAAGGCAAGCCGCAAGTTCCTCAACAGAATGCGTGGCGGTGATCACGCCACAAAGAAAGCCGTTCCCCGGGAGTTGGATTCGCCAGTCGAAGAGAACCCGCCCCCGACTTGATCCCGCACTGCAACGCTCACATGACATCTACGTTCAACATCTACTGCGACGAGAGCTGCCACCTGGAGAATGACCATCAACAGGTCATGGTACTCGGAGCCGTGTGGGCACCACTGGACGCTGTTGCCGACCTCGCCAAGAAGGCCCGGGCGATCAAGCAAGCCCACGGACTCGCACACGATTTCGAGCTCAAGTCGACGAAGGTGTCGGCCGGTCGTCTTGACTACTACCAGGCCGTCCTCGAGTGGTTCTGGGCTGAGCCGAACTTGCACTTCCGGGCGCTGGTCGTGCCCGACAAACAACAACTTGACCATGCCCGCTTCGACCAAACGCACGACGACTGGTACTACAAGACCTACTTTGGCCTCCTCAACACGATCATTGCCCCAAAGCACCAATATCGCGTCTACATCGACATCAAAGACACGCGTGGCCGGGCCAAAATCGCCAAACTCCATCAGGTGCTCAGCAACGCGCAGTACGACTTCACTCGCACCATCATTGAACGAGTCCAGCTCGTACGATCGCACGAAGTCGAGCTGCTCCAGCTCGCCGATCTCCTGATCGGTATCGTGAGCTATGCGAACCGCGGCTTGGCATCCAACGCGGCCAAGGTCGCACTCGTGAATCGCCTGCGGGCGTTGAGCGGCTATTGCCTCACGAAGACGACACTGCTTCGAGAGGACAAGCTCAACCTGTTTCGGTGGAGTCCGCAGGCAGCACCATGAGCGACGATGTCCCGGAATGGCTGCCGGAACTCGTGTCGCTCAGCGGGAGCGTGCCCGAGATCTTCGAGCGCCTCTATGACGTGTTCAAAAGAGACTTCAAGTACGGGCGGCCAATGTTCCGGGGTTTTCCCGTGTGGTGGGATCGTCGCTGCCTTGACGGCGACCCCCGCGAGGAAGGTTTCTGGCACATCATCACCAAAGATGACGAAGCCTCTGGTGGGCGAATCCTCGACGCCCCGAGGGCGAGGCGATTGGCATGGGCACGGGCCGTCATCGATAACGCCCACACCGACGACGTCGCCGCTTTTGAATATGAGGAAAGCCGGGGCCGAGTCCGCACCTACCTCTGGGTCAAGAGCGGCGACTACGTCGTCATTCTCGAAAAAAAGAGTCGCAGCCAACGCGACATCTATTTCCTGACGACCGCTTTCAGCCTCGACGGCCCTTCAAGACGGAGGGCGATGGAGAAGAAATTCCAGAATCGCCTGGCCTGAAAATGCAATCGCCGCCCTTGCGGACGGCGAAAGATTTCCTTCCACACATGGTGGATGAAGCAATCGAAATATAGGGGCCCCGCCGGAGGCCGTCAAATTATTCGGCAACTACGCAGGAAAACTTGATTGGGAACGTCCCACGAAACGCCGGCGAACAGAGGGTTCGCAGGCTGGCAAGCCCGCAACACACGGAACGCAGCCGACCGGGGTCCACCGGTCACCGCCGAATCCAAAACTTATGACATCTCCCGCAATCCGCCGACGTGGCTTCTCCGTCAATGTGTTCCTGCCATCCGGCGACCCTGACGGCCTGAAGGTCGTCGAGAAGTCAAACTGGACCGGCCGTGGTCTCGTGATTCCCCGGCCAATGTTCGCCGAAAGTCGGGCACGGGCCGAACTGGACCGCACTGGCGTCTATCTGCTGGTTGGTCCCAGCGATACCTCGTCTCTGCCAGCGATTTACGTTGGCGAGGGTGACCCCGTGAAGCCCCGCCTCGACCAGCATGCCCGCACCAAGGACTTTTGGACCCACGCGATCGTCTTCACGAGTAAGGACTCGAACCTCAATAAAGCTCACGTCCAGCGGCTCGAGTCGCGACTCGTCGAACTCGCCAGCGCAGCCAAGCGATCTGCCCTGGAAAACGGCAACATGCCCTCCCCGCCATCGCTGTCGGAGGCTGAAGAAGCTTTCGCCGAAGGTTTTCTCGACGACGTGTTGCTGTGTCTGCCGATTCTTGGCTACTCGCTTTTTGAGACCGCGGAAACCGCTACCTCCGGATCTGCGCCCTCGGATTCGGGCGGCGTCACGCTCTACCTCCGGGCAAAGGGCATCGAAGCCATCGGTGCCGACACCGCCGCCGGCTTCGTGGTGCGAGCCGGCTCGAAGGCGGTCGCCGATGACAAAATGGCCCCCTCGACCCATGCCAACATGCGGGAGATGCGAGAGGAGCTCGTCCGCCAGAATGTGCTTGTTGCCGATGGCGATTGCCTCCGACTCGTCCAGGACTACCTCTTTGCCTCCCCATCGCTTGCCGCCGGAGTGATGCTCGGCCGGCCCGCCAACGGCCGGGTTGAGTGGAAGGCCGCCGACGGGCGAACGCTCAAGGACATCCAAGATGCGGCAGCTACGGGCTGATGAAATGGCCGCAGAGCGTCACTTATGGCCGTTACTTTCCCATTCCTGACCGCCGCCGACCCTCCGGGAACGAGCGAAGGCACGCTCGACCCGCTGGGCCTCTACCAAATTGCCGACCAACTCGCGTCGGAACTCGTGCCCGCCGTGCGGGAACGAATGATTCGGATTCGGTTTCTCACGGCGATCGCGGTGGGCACGTTCGTCACCGAGGGCATCCCAGACGAGGCGAGCGAGCGAGAAGGCGCGCCCTACCTGATTTGGGAATGGCATCTGGTCGAGGCCATCGTCCGCAATCGGCAGGAGGCGGGCGCCGACGATGCCACGTGGGGCGTGCCTGGCACGGTCGTCGCACGTCGCGCCATCTCGCAACACGGGTATCTCGACGCCCGTAGTTATCTCTCGACACCTCGCGTCTTCGGGTTTCACGGGGTCTATAAGCGTCTGGCCCACCGCCTTGGCATCACGAACGTGCATCTCGGGCCCGGCCCCGCGGCGGAAAGATTGGTCGACGCCTGGGCCCGAGATCGTGGGCTGGCGGGATTTCGTGCCGCGGAACCGCTCCTGGCCAAGTGGCGGGATGCCATCGAGCAGGCCCGGGCCTCCAAGCCGTTCAAGACACACCCCCGCTGGGCAATCGCTGACTGGGCCGAACTTGCGCAGGCTTTTCTGCCTGACGCGGCCGGCAAACACGAGAAGCACCTGCTTCGAGAGTTACTCCTCTCGAGCAGCGATCGCCGCCTGGGAGCGCTTCCCGATTTATGGCGACTCCAACAGGGCGTAAAGGATGATGCGTTTGCGGAGGAGTCTCTTCACGACCACTTAGAACGGCATGAGCCCGGGTATGCGTCCCTGCTTGCCGCAATCCGCGCTTACGAGAGTTTCAGTCGCTCGATGCAGGACGCATTCGACGTGCTGCGTCACCGTGCCGGCGGGGACGACTCGCGAGGTTTCTCGGTTCCCTCGATCGCCTCTGATCCTGACTTCCGCACGTGCGTCTCGGGACTCGACCGCAAGTTCACGGCCGCCCGAGCAGCCCTTGGAACCGTGTCGGTTGGTTCCACAGCGGTGCAACCCTTGTTCGTCAGACGCTTCACAGCATTTGAGGCACCGATGGATCCGGGGCAGACGGCGCTTGCCTTGTGCACGCTCCATGAAGCCGTCCAACGCGACAAGTCCGCCGACGGCAAGCGCCCTTGGTTCGACAACCTGGGCGGCAACCGCATCTACGTCCGCCACAACTACCGCATCGAACAGCCAAGCATCCAGCCAGCCAAGTACGTTCACGGGTATCGCGGGCAGCCGATCCGCCGCTTCTACAAGGATCTACAGAGTCGATGAGCCGGCGATCGAAGCGCGACAACCGCAGCACCATGCTGGACCTTTGGCGACCACCACGGTCGGCGGGCGATCCACTGGGCTGTTTTGCTACGACCTACACCTTCGACGCAGCGCTCTTTGACGAGCAGAGCCTGGCGCGGTTCCTCAGCATCGAGTCGGAGCCGGACCGGGAAGATCTGGCGTTCCTGCTCGAGCGAGAGACTCGCCTGGGCGGGATCTATGCCGGCGTGCTCGTCGACTACACGCAGGCCGGCGTCGAGCACTCGCTTCGGTGGGACGTGCTCCCAGCGCGCGTGCCCGGCGGCAAGCAGCATGCCAAGGTCAGCCTGCTGGCGTGGGCCAACTGCGTGAGAGTCATCGTCTCATCCGCAAACCTCACCCAACCCGGCTACCGCAGCAACTTCGAGGTCGCTTCTGCGGTCGACTTCCGCACTGACGAGTGCGACACACCGTTGCTCGGCTCGGTGATGGAGTTTGTCGAAAGCTTGCTTGGCTTTGTACCGGCCGGCGGAGACAGCCCAGAAGTCAAGCGAGCCAAAGGCTTCTTCAAGCAGGTCGCCGCGCTCACCCAAGGCTGGAAAGGCCTGCCACGAAGCCGAACATTGCGGCAGATCCTCGCGTGTACTCTGCCCGGTCGCGGCAACTCCGCCCGCGGCGCCCTTGCCGAACTGATCGCCGCATGCCGCACACGGGGAAGTTCACCGCACGAAGCCTGGGTAGCGTCTCCATTCTTCGACGTCGACCAGAAAGACAACCGCGCTGTCCAGGGGTTGTGCAGCCAGATGGCACGCGGGCGACAGCACCGGATCTGGTTCTGCGTTCCTGGAAGCCGCAGCGGCGATCGCAAGAGTATTCCGCGACTGCTGGCGCCACGATCACTGCTCGACACCGCCGAAAAGGCAGGCGCCCGCGTCACAATCGAGATGGTGCCCTCGGTCGACGGAAAGGAACGGCGACCATGGCACGCGAAAATGATTCACTTCGTGGCCGAGCAGTATTCGGCTTTGATGATCGGCTCCTCGAACTTCACGTGTGCCGGGCTCGGGTTGACGCCGTTCCGGAATATCGAGGCCAACCTCGTCACGCTCGTCGACTACGAGCAGCACTCGAGGGAAGAAGGGCTTCTGGAAAGCGTCTGGAATGGCATGGAGCCAATCACCGACGCGGCCGGCGCGGAGTGGCTCGGTCCACAGAATGACGAGGAGACGGACGACCCGGGCTTGCCCCTGCCTGCGGGATTCCTCGCAGCCGCGTACTGTGCCGGTGAACCCCGGAGGATCGTCCTCCGGCTTGACCCCGATTCCTTGCCAGCAGCTTGGACAATCCACGCGGTCAGCCGGAGCACAGACGTCCGCACTGACAGCGGCGGGCTGGTGTTGAGCGACGGGCAGTGGCGCGACCATGGCACGCCTGCGCGTGTGGAAGTGCCATGGCTGTTCACTGACCCTCCGGAAAAGCTGCTCGTGCAGTGGGAGGGTCAGAGGGCATTCCTGCCGCTCAACGTGGATGATGCCCGTACGCTCCCCGCCCCGTCCGTTCTCCGCGACATGACAGCAGATGAAATGCTCGCGATTCTGGCGGCCAGCGACCCGGGTGCGGCTCTACGAATCTGGGAACGCAATCGACGCCGGGGGCTCCAAGGCATCTATGACGCCGACCTCGACTCGGCCACGCCTGTCGATCTCGATCCGCTCACCAGATACAGGCTCTCGAGCACTTTTCTTCACCGCGTGCGTCGCCGAGCCCGCGTCATGGCCCAGCTTCGCCTGTTCATCGAAAAGCCGGCCATCAGCGTGCAGAGTCTGGAGTGGCGGCTACGCGGTCTCATCGGAATCGAAGCATTGGCCCAAAAGTTTGCTGCTGAATTCGATACCGCGAGTGCAATCGCGGAGCCTGGGGGCGACTCGCGTGAGGCTCTTCTCACACTCTCCGACCTGCTTATCGTGCTCCGCGAAGCCCGGTACGAGCCGGGGGAAGGCTCGCTTTCCAAGACGCAGTTTGAAAAGACGTACCGCCCGTTCATCAGCGAATTGGCAAGCCACTTGGATCAAACGATCCGGCCTCGCATTGCTACCGTGTCGGCCGATGTGTCGGCGTTCTGGGATCGGGTCGTGGAACGGTGCCGCTTATGACCACACCCCAACTCGTATCCGACGACCTCGTCCTCGGCAGCCGGATCAATGGCAACGTACCCGAAGCCGACCAGCGGCGACAGCGACGAGAGGTCGAGGAAATCCTTCGCCGATTCGAGCGACAGCCCGGGGTGATCCTGGCCGACGAAGTCGGCATGGGAAAGACGTTCGTGGCACTGGCGATCGCCACGACTGTGGCCCTGAAAAACCCAGCCGGGCCAGTGATCGTGATGGTGCCATCGAATCTTGTCGCCAAATGGCAACAGGACCTCAAGACGTTCTGTGAACTCTACACGGCGGGACGCCGTCCTGTTCCGGTCGGCGTCGCCACGCACGACGAACTCGTGGCCCATGACGCGATTCGCTTTGCCGCGGTGAAGGACGGAGCAGCGTTTCTGCGACTACTCGACGATCCTCGCCCAGTCCGTGCGCACTTGATCTTCGTGAGCCACGGGGCGATGTCCCGTCAGCGGATGGACAAGTGGGTGAATCTTTGCCTGATCGCGGAGGCCTTGCGGCGCCACGCCCGCGGTGGAAACCACGGCCTCATCCAAGTGAAGAAGGTCATCCACCGCTTTCTTGCTCAACTGCTCTGGATGACAGGTCGGGAGAGTCGCCACGACCTTGGCGAGGAACTGTGGCAGCGGCTTCTGCGGTCGTCGCCCGCTGACTGGAAGGAGATCTACAACGCCGGAATCCGCAAGGACGAACGAAAACTCGTTGATGACCCCGTGCCCAAAGCCGTGCTTCGTTCACTCGACAAGCTCGATCTTCGCGAACTTGCCGAAGCCTTGCGGCACATGCCGATACGTGCCCGCGGCGGCGTGGAACGGGTGGCCGAGCGGATCGCTGCCGTACGCGAGGAGCTGCGCAAGGTCGACCGCAGGCTCTGGGGTGAGGTACTCGCGAAATCACGCTGGCGTTCCCCGCTGCTCGTGATGGATGAGGCGCACCACCTCAAGAACGCTGAGACACAGCTTGCGAGGCAACTGCAGTCGCCGGAATCGGCAGACGATCTACGGACCGGCGAAGGCGCAATGTCCCAATCGTTCGACCGAATGCTGTTCCTGACCGCCACCCCCTTCCAACTCGGCCACAAGGAGCTCGTGCACGTACTCGAGCGCTTCGGTGACGTCCGTTGGGATCCCGTTGCGTTCGGTGAAAAAACTGCGTTCCAGGAGGCACTCCGCGATCTCAACCGGTCACTCGACGACAGCCAGCGAACCTCCATCGCCCTGCAACGTGCCTGGAGCCGGATGCGTCCCGAAGACCTGCCCGGGGATGCAGGTGCACTCGACGACTGGTGGCGCAGGGTCCAAGCCAAGGACGCCGACGCTCTGACGGTTCACCAACGTGCTTTTCGCGATGCGTATGACGCCGCGTTCGCCGCACGCCGCGAGGCGGCTGCGAAACTACGCCCCTGGGTCGTGCGACACAACAAGGGAGAGTTTTGGCCAGGCTGCGATGTTCGTCGCCGGCAACGGATCGAAGGAGCGGAAATTGAATCGCAGACGGGCCATTCCGGAGCCGGCATCGATGTGCCCCCGGACCAGTTGCTACCGTTTTTCCTGGCAGCCCGCGCGGCAGTGAATCCCCACAAGGACTTGCTCGGCGACGCACTCTGCTCGTCATACGAGGCCTTTCGGCACACGCGTGCCGACCGAGAACATCCGGAGGACGTGGACAACGAAACGTCGCAACACGACCTCGAACGAAAGCGCCGCCAGGAGGAAATCGATTCTTTGCTGAATGACCGGTGGTATCTCGCGGAATTCGACGCGTCGCTTCAGGCAGCGTCGGGGGCGCTTCATCCAAAGATCGCCGCCACTGTCCGGCGAACGGTAGACCTCTGGGAGCAGGGTGAAAAGGTCGTCGTCTTTGCCTTCTACCGACACACCTGCCGGGCGATCCGAAACCACATCAGCACGGAAATCGAGCGACGGGTACTCGCCCGGGCGCGAGAGCGCCTAGGTGTTCCCGAGTCTGAGCACGACCAGCGGGCCGTAGAAACTCGGCTCGCCTTGATTCAGGACCGATTCTTTGACAAGCCAGGGTCGGCTGGGCATCGGGCGATGGATGGAATGCTTGAATCCATTGTGGACCGCCATGCGAGCCTGCTTGGCACAGAGGATGCCGACGGGCTGCGCTCCACCCTCATCACGGTGATGCGGCGATTTCTGCGAGTACACACGACGCTCGTGCGATGCTTTCCGCTCGAGAAGGTGGATTCAGCAGACCCGGCGGAACTCGTCGCAGAGTTTTTGGACCATGCCGATGCGTCTGGGATGTCATGGCGGCAAAAATTTGACGGCTTCGTTGAGTTCGTGCTTTCCCGGTGTTCACTGGAGGAGCGCACTCGTTACCTGGAAGAGCTTCAACGCATCAGCACCGGAGCCCACAAGACGGGCGAAGAGGATTCCGCGAAGGGCGTCGCTCTCGACGAGGCTGAGGCCACGACGCTCGCCAACGTGGCTCTTTGCAGTGGCGAAACGCGATCCGAAGTACGCACGCGTCGGATGCGAACCTTCAACACACCGTTTTTCCCGGACATCCTCGTATGCAGCGAAGTAATGGCTGAAGGGGTGGATCTCCAGCGTTTCTGTCGCCACATGATCCACCATGATCTGGCCTGGAACCCCAGCACCATCGAGCAGCGGACCGGACGAATCGACCGGATCGGCTGCAAGGCGACCAACCGGCACCCGATACTGTCGTTCCTGCCCTATCTCAGCGGGGCGGCAGATGAGCGGCAATTCAGGGTGATGCGAGACCGCGAACAGTGGTTCCAGGTCGTGATGGGGCAGGAAGCGGTGGCGGACCTGATCACCGCGGAGACCGTCGACCTGGCTTCGCCGCTGCCAAAGGCGTTGGTCGAATCACTTGCATTCGATCTTTCAGTCAATCCTTGAATAAACAGGTTCCGCGATCCCGCCGCTCACGGGCCCCCATGTGAAACCCAGCCTTTAACATGGAACCGCGGGCTCTCCACATGAAAGGCTGCCCCCTTCCGCGCCCCCCTCCAAGCGGCCCGACGATGGTTCTCTTCAGCCAACTTCGCTGGAAGTTCCAGCTGATCGGCCATGCCATGCCGACCGTTCGGGAGGCCTCTATCATGGTGACCGGGGAATAATCTTTCATTTGCATATCCTGGAGCGAGACGCTGATGAACACGGTGGAACTCACCCGCCAGGAACTCTATGACCTCGTTTGGGAGACCCCGACTCGCCACCTCTGCAAGCGATTTGGGCTATCCGACGTTGGGCTCGCCAAGGTGTGCAAGCGGCTCGAGATACCCAGGCCCTCGTACGGCTACTGGGCAAAGAAGGCTGCCGGCGGCCAAGTGAAGCGAACGCCGCTGCCGCAGTGCGACGACCAGCAGCTGCAGAGGGTCGCTTTCACCCCTGGCGAACTGAAGACGGAGGAAGACGACGGATTTTTCGACGCAGAGATGCGTGCTCTCTATGAGCAGGAGAGTCAGGCCGACCCGATCGAGGTGTCGGAGTCACTCCGCTCCCCACATTCTCTGGTGGCTCGCACTCGCGACGCTTTGGCCAGGGTGAAACCCAGCACTTGGAGCCGGGACGAGGGACTGCTCTACCCCGACAGGCAGGAGGGGGTGCATCTGCTCGACATCGCGTGCAGCAAAGCCACGCTGCCCCGCGCGCTGCGAGTAATGGACGCCCTGCTCAAGGGCCTCGAGCGACGGGGGTTCTCATTCGGCGAGCCCAAACACTCCTGGCACCACGGCACGGCGGCCACCGGGCACGGATACGAGTTCGTGTTCCGAATGAGGGAGCCCACGAAACGTCAACTACGGCCAAAAAAGAACTCGTGGGACTCACAGTATGCCTACGTGCTCACCGGGGAACTGCAGTTGGAAATCGACTACATGACGTACCGATCCAACCGCGTCTTTCGAGACGGTGTTCATAAGAAGGTCGAGGATTACGTCCGGGAACTGCCGCTGAAGATGCTCCAAGTCATCGACGAGTACCGGCGCAAAGAGGCGGAGCGGGCGGAGGTCAAACGGCGGGAAGACGAGATTCGGCAACGCCAGAGGGAGGAGGCCGACCGCAAGGCTCGTCGGGAGGCACAGCTCCAAAAGAGACGTGAGCGGCGGGAAGCACTTCTTCAGACTGCTGAGCAGTGGCGACGGGTCCAGACTCTGCGGGAATTCATCGAAGCCGTCCGTGCAACAGCTATCGAGCGGGCCGGGGGCACCAAATTGCATCCTGACACGATGCGCTGGCTCGATTGGGCCCAAAAAGCAGCCAACTTGGCCGACCCGATCGAGCAGATGAAACGCGACTCCGACCGTCGCAAGGCTAGGCAAAAACCCAAGTAGCTGAGCCGCTGGCAGCAAAATCCGCCCCCGGCCGGACGGCTGCCGACGGCTGGACACCCTCCACGAGGCGGCAGACTCGGCCGCCGCCCAGCCCGGCTCCCTGCCCCACCCGGCCCCCGGGCCCAAAAAAATTTTTTTGGGGGGCCATGCTCATTCGGGCGGGATGGTCCCCATAAGTAGGACAGGAGGCCCCTACAGGGCCTTCCGCGGTGAGCATCTCACCGCCGGTCCCTCGAGGGTCTCGCCATGCCCAAGCCCCCCTCCCCGTTCGGCTCGGCCCCGTTGGTCGATGCCGAGCAAATCGCGGCGTTTCTCGGGTGTTCCGTGAAACACGTCCGCCGCCTGGCCGAACTGGGCCAGTTCCCCAAGCCCGTGAAGGTTGGCCGCCTGCGCCGCTGGCGTCGGCAGGCCGTCGAACTCTGGATCGAAACCCAACAAGGAGAAAGCAATGACACCCATTGAGAAGGTTCTCTCCCGGCTCCCCGGCCACCGGACGGCAGGCGACGGATTCAAGGCCTGCTGCCCTTCCCACGAAGACCGGAACCCCAGCCTCTCCATCAGGGAGGCCGACGACGGCACCGTGCTCGTGAAGTGCTTCGGCGGCTGCCCGACGCCGCAGGTCGTCTCCGACCTGGGGCTCAACATGGCCGAGCTGTTTCCGCCCCCGTACGAGCCCTCGTGGCCCGCGAAAACGAGCCCGAAACCTCACTCTCAGCCGAGGAACTTCGCGTCGGCAGACGATGCCATCAAAGCCTACGGTCGCGGGGCCCCGGATCGGCAGTGGAGCTACATCGACGCTGACGGGGTTGAGGTGGGCCGCATCGCCCGCTGGGACACGGCCGCCGGCAAGGAAATCCGGCCGGTCGCGAAGTTCCCCGACGGATGGCGGCACGCGGCCATGCCGGAACCCCGGCCACTCTTAAACCTGCCGGCCCTGACGGCCGACTGCGATTCGGTCGTCTACGTGGTCGAAGGCGAGAAGTGCGTCGATGCGCTCACCGCCCTCGGCCTGCTGGCAACGACGAGTGCGGGCGGCTCACAGGCGGCGCGGCTCACCGACTGGACGCCCCTGGCCGGCCGACGGGTGGTCGTGCTGCCCGACAACGACGATGCCGGGCGGAAGTACGCCAGTACGGTCCGCAGCATGCTCGAAGGGTTCGGGGCCGCCGTCACGGTGCTCGATCTCACAACCCTCCCCGCCGGGGGAGACGTGGCCGACCTGTGCGAGCGATGCAGCAGCGATGCCGAACGGCAGTCGCTTCGGGGATGGATCGAGTCTCTGGCACCCCAGCCAGAGAAACCAAAAGTGCAACCCGTGTTCAGCAGGCGCTCGCGCCTCGAGTATCGCCCTTTTCCTGTGGACACACTGCCCGACGCAGTGGCCGCATTCGTGTCCGAGGGCGCGGCCGCCATCCAGTGCGATACATCATTCCTGGCACTGCCGGTCCTCGCGTTCATGGGCGCCGCTATCGGGAATAGCAGGAGGCTCCGGGTGAAACGCTCCTACGAGGTTTCAACGGTTTTGTGGACAGCCATCGTCGGAGCGTCAGGCACCGGAAAAACTCCGGCCCTGAAAGCGGCACTGGCCTCAGCACACGAACACGAAGCCCGGCTGTGCCAGCAGGACAAGCCCCGCCGATTTCTCGTCGACGATTTCACCAAGGAATCGCTCGTACCTGTGATGCTCGCAAACCCAAGGGGTTTGTTCTGCACGCCGGATGAGTTGGCGGCCGCCTTTGGGTCGATCGATCGCTACAACAAACGACGGGGTAACTGCTCGGCCGATCAGTCTTTTCTGCTCTCGACGTATAGCGGAACGCCTCACATCGTCGACAGACGTACCGGCGATCACCGCCATTTCTACGTTGTCCGGACCTGTCTCTGGCTGACCGGAGGAATACAGCCCGGAGTTCTGGCCGGCGCGATGGGCGCATCGCAGCGTGAGGCTGGGCTACTGGCACGATTCCTCATGGCGTGCCCGCCTTCGACACCCCAGAAGTACACCGACGACGAAATCACCGAGGCTACGCAGAACCGATTCGAAGCCATCATACAGAGCCTTTTTGCGCTCAACGGCGAGGAGGTCGTGCCGATCTCTCCTGAAGCGAAAGAACTCTGGCGGGTCTACCACGACCGCACGATCGAGGAAAGTTTGCGGCTGTCGCACGATCTCGCAGCAGCCTGGCACAAGTTACGCGAAACGCCCTTACGGATCGGCCTCATTTTCCACCTTGCGGAGGCCAACGAAGGTGCGCTTTCTGCTGAAACAATGAAGAGAGCGATTGTGCTCGGCGAATGGTTCAAACAGGAGACCAAGCGGATTTATTCGGTCCTTTCAGCAGCCCCTGGCCGCCAAGCCGACCGTGACGAAGAGGATGCACTGCTCGCTTGGATGGCCAGTAGGGACTGGGTGACACAAAGGGACATCGAACGCGGAGTGCGATGCCTCCGCGGAGGTGGCCGGGCCGCTGACGTCTTGCGACGGCTTGTGCAGAGCGGTCAGCTCGACGAGGAGCACCGTCCTCCCAGTCGGGAGGGCGGCCCAAGCACGCATGTGTACAGGTTGGCCGACGAACTCACTGCGGACTCGAGCCCGCAGACAGCGCAACCGCCGCTGCCAAAGGCCGCCGCAACCCCCGTGCACACCACGGAGCCCACCGAGGAGGCCCCATGGACGAAACTGTGACCGGCCTGCTGGCCGACCTCGACGCCTTGGGGATCGCCATCAAGGAGGAACGCGGCGAAGTCTCGATACGGCCGAAGCCGCCCCCTGACCTCCTCGACCGCCTCAAGCGGCACAAGGACGCCCTGGCTCAGGCCGTCTGGGCCCGCGATGCAGGCGCGAGACAGGCAAAAGCGATCGAGCGGCTTGCCGCGGACAGGCGGGCGTGGGTCGAGGAGAACAAGCGACTGGGCCGATATCGCGGCCCGGATTGAGTCTCATTCGTCAGACGCCGACCTTCGGCCGCTGGCCGCTGCGCCATTGCTTCACGAGCTGCTTGCCATTGGTCTCCCGGGGGTATCCCAATTCCTTGGCGGCGATGGCCCATTCGACGGCCTTGTAGTTGTCGAGCTTGCGTTTGTTGGGATAGTCCCGCTGGGTCATGAGCCAGATGGCGATCCGCTCGATGCTGGAGCCCGCCTTCCGCATCGCGTAGATCGCCTCGACGAGTCGTCGCTCCTGTTCGTCCACGGTGTACGCCCGGCTGGACTTCTTCGTTCCAGTTTCCTTGGCGCGTAGACCGACGATCTGCCACCCGATGGGAGCTCGATAGGTAATGGGCAGTCCACGACTCTGCCGGTCAGCGATCACTTCCCGCGTCCGTTCGCTCACAAACGCCCGCTCCAACTCGGCAACCGCCCGCATGACGAGGGCGACACCCAAGCCCTTTGCGTCGCTCAGCGTTGTTGGCAGGTCGAGCGAATGAAACTGCACATCGCGGGCTGCCAAGGCCTGGATCACCATGGCACCGTCGGCCGCAGACCGAAAGGACCGGTCGAGCCGGCACACGACGACGTGGTCGCCGGGACGGGCACGGGCGAAGACCTTCCGGCCCTGATTACGCTCCGCGAACGCGGTGTTTCCCTGGCGGGGCTCGTCAAAGAGAAACCCACCCCACTCGACCCCTGCCGGCTCGAGATGCTCCCGCCAGTAGTCACGAAGCAGGCCCTCTTGGACGGCCTGAGTCAGGTTCGATAGCCCGGTCGAAAGGCGGCCATAGCCAAAGCACAAGGGACCCTGCGGCTTTTTGAAGCTCGTCACGGCAGTTCTCCGGTGTAGGGCGATCGTCCTCCTTTCACTTATGGGCGACTTCCGGCCGAATCGGACGTTCCGCCAGCCGATCGAGGAGGAATCGACAGATCAGCCAGACGCCGTGCCAGCGAGAATCCGGCGGATCTGGACCTCGTGAACGCCCATGTGGACGCCCGCGAGCACATACCAGCTTGCAGCATCGAGCGGACCGAACCATGGGTGGGCCAGGCGAGCGCGGGTGCTCAAGTCTGGCACGTCACCCACGACCGCCGACAGCCGCGTACACGAGGCCTCGAAGGCGGCGATGGTTTCCTGCTCGACATCCGGCCGAGGCTTGACGGCGGCGGTGCTGATCACGACGTCCGGCACCACGCCCCGTGTGAGGCTGTCGATCACGTCCGCGAGCGCGGCGTTCACGACCTGCAGGTGTTCGAGCGTCATCCACACCGACCAGAAACGACTGCTGTCTTCGAGCCCGGGCACTCGGCCAATCAGCACACGCCGTGCGCCTGTCGCCGCAGAGCAGCCGTTCACCTGGCCAAGAATGGCTCGTCGCTCCCGAGCGAAGCGAGCGTCCCATGCCCGCCTGGTGCCAAGCCGGCGTTGTATGGTGAGCCAGAGTCGGGCCGCCTGCCGCTCCACCGCCGGGAGGCCGGCCCCCGGCGGAGCGAGTCGAGGCTCGGGGTCAGCACTCATGGCAAGCCGCCTCCAGACTCGCCGCGACGGTGCGAAGCACGCCACCGCGCCACATCGTTCCGACGCAGCGGGCCGCCGTGGCCGACGTACAAATGACCCGCGGATGCGGCAAGGATGCGGTCGAGGCTGGCCATCGCCATTGGCAGATCGTCGGCGAAGTAGTGGAAGTTTGGCTTCCCGCGTCGGATCGCCCCGCCGGCCCAGCCGCCCATGATCGTGTCGCCGGCGATCGCTTCACCCGAATCGAGAAGCACCGTGATCGACCCGGCCGTGTGACCGGGAGTGTGGATGATGCTCGCGGGGAGGCCGAAGTGATCCAGCCGCATGCCCTCCTCCGCCGGGATGCCGGCGTCGACCGACTTGAACGGCAGGTTTTCACATAGCCGAGCCAACACACGGCCTCGCAATCCGATGCCTTGCAGACTGCCGTTGTGCCCTTGGGCTGCGAGCGGTTGGTCCGCCGGGTGGTACGACACCGGGCAGCCTGCCTTCGCGGCAAATTCCGCGGTGTTTCCAAAGTGATCGGAATGGACGTGCGTGTGCAGGATGAGCGAGAGGTCGCGAATCGCCACGCCTACCGCGGCCAACGCCGCCTCGATCCTCGGAGCGTCGCCCCGCGAACCCGTATCGACGAGGATCGGCCGGTCGCCCAGCAGCAGGTAGGCGTTGGAGTAGCGGAGACGAAGCGGGTGGATCGTGACACGGCTCATATGGGCGGGATTATTGCCCGCCGCGAGCCTGCGCGTCGAAGTGCGACCGAAAGAACGCGATGATGGCGGCCCGGCCGGGAGCAGCGGCTCGCAACCGCGGACTCTCTATCACTCACGGCGATGCCCGCGAGTCCATTGCATTGGGAGTCTCGGCGTCTGCAACCCGGTATAGCAACTCGACGACACCCGACGGGAGGCATTCCGCGCTCATGAGCCTCAGGCTGGCCGACGGACCCTCGCGGAAGAGCGGCACACCGGCCCCGAGGAGTACCGGCATGACGAATACGTGATATTCCCTCACCAGCCTCGCCGCACGGAACCCGTCCAGCAATGTGGTGCCACCCACAAGCCACACTCGACGGTCGGCCCACCCTGCCACCGCCTCGGCCGGGCTGGCCACCGGCGTTAACCGATCAGGCGTGCCCGACAGCGGGCGGGAGGTGACAACCCGGCAGTCAAGCTCGGCGTATGGCCACGGCCCGAACCCCGTCACTTGGTCGTAGGTGCGGCGGCCCATGACGATCCCGCCGAGTGTCGCAAGGAAGGCGGCGTATCCGTGATCGTCTCCGGCCGTGTGGAACGGGGCAAGCCAGTCCACTGCCCCGTCCGGGGTAGCGATATAGCCATCCAAACTTGCGGCAACGTAGTAGACCACCTCTGCCACGAGCGCTCTCCTTCGCCGATCGGCAGTAGTCAGCGGCTCGCGACCTTGGGCGAACCAATCCACCGAATTCTATCGCGAGTCCGCTGCATTGCGTGGTTCGGCAGCGGGGTCATCGCTGATCACGTAATGCTCGACTGAGTAGGTCTTCCCAAACCGCTCCATTCCAGCGGGTATCACAGCCGTGTTCCACTCCTGACCAGCAAACGCGACCAGAGCATCCTCGTCACGCCATCGGCTGATCATCGCGTATGTATTTGGCGACCAGCGGGTCGGCATCCCGATCTCGCACGACAAGTTCCCGGGCGACCGCGTGACGGCATCGACCGAGAGCGATTGAAACCCAGCCTCGAAAGCCGAGCGGGTCGCAGGATCAATCTCAACACGGAAAATACGGACGATCATGGAGTTATCCGGCGAATTTGTATTTCTGCGGAACCGTGTAACACCCAAGCCCGTCGTGATAACGCCCGAGCAAAAACCCGCAGCACGAACGCCGAGTCTCGCCCCGTTCCCAACTTCCATCAAGTCGCCGGCGGCTGCGGCTTATCCGGCGATCATCGCTTGATAACGCGCGTCGTGGATGCCGACACACTAGGGGCCTTTGGCGAACGAGACACCCACCACTCCTTCACCATCCGGCTTCCCAGCGGTCTGGTTCGGAAACCCCAGTTCCTTGGTGGCAACAGCTCTCTCGACCGATGCCGCTGGTGCGCATCGTGATCGGCTCGTACCTCAAGCGGAACCCCGACTTGATGGACGTCGCCAACCGCTGCGACCTCGCCGGTACTGCGGAGCAGGCGGTGTGCCAAGCCGCGCTCACCTACAACCCCGACAAGGCGGGCATCAGCGCCTACTTCACGGTCGCCATCCACCGGGCTCTGTCCAAGGAAATCCAGGCCCGGCGGAACCACGAACGCCGGATGAAAACGGCCTGGGAAATCTGCAAGCCACACTTGAATCCGCACATCGAGCGGATGAAACACCGGGCGGTGAAGGCGCTGCAGATGCTCTCGCCTTACGAGAAGCAGCTCCTCGAGGACCATCTGATCGAGGGCGTCACGCTCGAGCGGCTGAGCCGGGAGCAGCGGCTCGACCGGCGGACAATCCGCAAGCGGATCAAGCGGGCGATCGATAGGCTGCGGGAGGCGGAGAAGGACTTACCATGAGGACATCGCATGACTCAGCATGAACAACAAATACGCGAGGCACTCGACGGCAAGCCGCTTATGGGGCCGTGGCAAGTCAGGATGGGCCACAACAAATGGGGGGAAACCGGGTTTCGAGTCTTGACTCACTGCCGTCCTTCCATTTGCGTGGCTGCGGAGGATTACTACGCGCCAGGTTGCTTCCCGGAGACGGACGAAGACGGGTATTACCAGCCCGACAAGAGGATCGATTGCTTGCCGCACAACGTCGCCAATGCCCGATACATCGCCGCAACTAATCCCGAGGCGATGCAGGCAATCCTCGACGAGCTGGATCGCACCCGGGAACAGGCAGCCCGATGGGAGCAGCGGGCTCGTTCGCTTGGATGGACGGACGAGCCACCCGGCTAACGATCGCGATCAGCGGCTCGCGACCTTGGACTTTCCATCGGGACCGATTTTATCGCGAGTCCGCTGCATTGCGTGGTTAGGCGAATCGCTCCAAGCCAGAAGTCACGGCTTCAGTGCACTTCGCTGCTATAGCTTTTCTCGCCCACCCTCCAGCCGAAGCGCTGACACCCTTGACCATACAGACCAAAAAAGCCATACCGATCCAGTTGGTACTTGCCTTCGATTGTTAACGCAAATTCAGCGGCGTCGCCCTCCCAAGGCCAGGCGATCCTTCTCTCGGTGTAGGGCAGCCCATTCTTTGGCTCGACGTAGATCACATCGAAACGCAGGCTGGCTGCCGCCAATAACAGCCAACCCGCAAGGCCAAGGGGAACGTAAAGCGTTCTCATGCGGCCATCACCTTCGGTTTCTGCGGGCAATAAACGCGTTTTGTTCGCCTAACGGTTGCAATCAGCGGCTCGCGACCTTACGCGAACCACACCGACCGATTTTATCGCGAGTCCGCTGCATTGCTTTGTTCGGCCTTTTGCTCGTCTTTTATCCGCCTCTCGCGCTCAACTACCCACTCAGGCACGATGAAGTCCTCCGTAGCGCTTCCATCCGGCTCCTGAATCAGTTCCAGCGTCTCGATGAGCGGAATGTCGACGTCTTTTTTCTTCAGCAGAGCCGTGAGAGCCTTGGGGGAGATTTTCTTGAGTTTCGGAAGTGAGAGCGGGCCTTTTCGTGTGGCAAGGGCGTGGGCGATGGCGACGGAGTCGGGCGAGTCGAGGGTGGTGACATGGGAGAAGTCGCCCTTCGCCATTGCCGCCCAAGACAGTGCGGTATCAGGAGTGAGCGGGTTCTCGGTCAGAAACGAGTCTGTTACACGTTCCTGCAGGCGTAGCTCGCCCGTGAACTCCACAAGTGCCTTAGCAGTAGCGACGTCGAGCCTGGTCAGCCTGTCGAGGGACAGGCACCCGCCCTCGAACTCAGCGAGCGCCTTGGCGGTTTCAGCGTGGAGCATAGTGAGGCCGTCGAGGGACAGCATTCGGCACTGGCACTCTGCGAGCGCCTTGGCGGCGTCGGCGTCGAGCGTGGTCAGGCCGTCAAGGTGGAGGCAACCGCCCTTGAACTCCGCGAGTGCTATGGCGGTGTCAGCGTCGAGCGCGGTGAGGCCGCCGAGAAACAGCCGGTTGCCCGTAAACTTCGCGAGTGCTTTGGCGGTGTCGACGTCGAGCGCGGTGAGGCCCGTGAGCTGCAGCATGCTGCCCTTGAACTCCGCGAGCGAGTTGGCAGTCTCGGTAGTGAGCGCGGTCAGGCCTTCGAGGAACAGCCAGCCCTTGAAGTTTGCAAGCGCCTTGGCGGTGTCGGTGTCGAGGGTAGTCAGGCCCTCAAGAGACAGCGAGGAGCCCTTGAACTCTGCGAGTGTCTTGGCAGTGGTGGTGTCAAGCGTGGTCAGGCCGTCGAGGGACAGCATTCGGCACTTGCACTCCACGAGCGCCTTGGCGGTGTCGGTGTCAATCGCGCCGAGGCCGTCGAGAGACAGTACGTGGCCCTTGTACTCCGCGAGCGCCCTGGCGGTGTCAGTGTCGAGCGTAGTCGGCCCGTTGAGGGACAGCGATCTGCCCGCCCGCACCCCGACCGCAAGGGCCTTGGCGGTGTCGGCGTCAAGCGCCGCCAGCCTGTCCAGGTGAGGATGGTAAGCCTTGGCATTAGCGAGCGCCGTGGCAGTTTCGACGTTGAGTGTGGTAAGGCCTCGCAGCAACAGATGCTCACCCTTAAACACAGCGATTGCCTTGGCTGCGTCGGCGTCGAGTGTGGTCAGCCCATCGAGGACCAGCATTCGGCACTGGCACTCTGCGAGTGCCTTGGCGGTATCTGAGTCGATCTTTGTCAGGCCGTTCAGAAGCAGTACGTCGCCCCTGTACTCGGCCAGCGCCTTTGCGGTTTCGGCGTCGAGCGCGGTCAGGCCGGAGAGCACGAGCGGCCCTTTGGCATAACCCGCCAGCGCCTCGGCTGTTCCCGGATCCAGCGACCTAAGGCGGTTCAAGGGCAAACATCTGTTCGTTTGCCATTTCAACACGCCCTTGATCTCAATCTCAAAAAAGGCCACCCCCGCAGACTCTTTCGCAAGCTTCCGGGCCTGCTGCGGCGTCAAGCTCTCTAGCTGGTTGGTGTCCTCGGGCCATTCGTCGGCCCGAACCGTCAGGAAACCAGACGACAAAACCACACCACAACCAACCGCGACTGAAAGAAGGAATCTCATGAAGCGGCTTGGAATCGAAAGAGCGGTGGACGGAAGTGGGGTGTCATCAGAACGCCACGACGTACTGGGCTTTTTGTCGCGGAGCATGACTAGCCGAACGACCGAGCTGATCAGCGGCGGACCATCGATCGTCCATTCCGCTGGAGTCTATCCGCCGTCTGATCCAGCGACTGGTTAGAGCTGCCCCGCCAACATGGCCAGGCCAATGCTTGCTTCGACTCCGACTCCGGCCAGGTTATGACCGGTCCGGCTGTTATCGACTACATACGACATCATGCGGGCGAAAGCGGCGGCACACCAAGCGGCTCCAACAACGGCAAAGACTTGCACGGACTGGGCGACCAGGCATCCGATTCCAAGGCACAGAAAGAAGCCACCATAGGTCGCACGGAACTCGGAGATGCCCAACGGCCTAGCCGGCTCGATGCCGAGGATGCGGCCGACCGCTCTTGGGAAGAGCAGGCCGAGGCAGCCGAGCACCACGGTCGCAACGGCTCCGCAGTTCGGCAACAGCATCATCGCGCGGCGAGTCCGTTCATTCCTCTAACGACCGCAATCAGCGGCTCGCGACCTTTTGGCGAGCCACACCGCCAGATTTTCTCGCGAGTCCGCTGCATTGCTTGGTTAGCCATACGTCAGGGTGCAATAGGCCCACATCACCAGCAGGCTCACTGCGCCGCTAATAAGTACACGTGCATAGTGGATTCGTTTCGCGGAAGTGAAGCCGCAAATAACGCATGCCACGACAACTATGCCGAGAACAAGCACCGATCGGCTCAGTAGCGCGATTCCGGCAGCCATTCCAGACACCACGTCGCCTCGGGGAATAAACAGGCAGAAGGTGAGGGCCAGCGCCATGACAGCGATTGAAGCACACCAGGAAACAATGTTGGCGGTCGGAGATGGAGTGGCGGTAGTTTTTGGCTGATCCGAGGGTCGGGAATAACTCATCTAAGCACTTCTCCTCATCGGCTAACTTGTATTTCTGCGGAACCGCGTAACACGTAAGCCCGTCGTGATAACGCCCGAGCGAAACTCCGCAACACGAACGCCAAGTTTCGCCCCGTTCAGAACTTCCATCAAGTCGCCGGCGGTTGCGGCTGCGTCTTATCCTGCGATTATCGCTTGATAACGCGCGTCGTGAATGCCGACACACCGGGGGCATTGGGCGGACGAGACGCCCGCCACTCCTTCACCATCCGCTTCCCGTCGGTCTGCTTCGGGAACCCCAGTTCCTTGGCGGCGATGGCCCACTCGACAGCCTTGTAGTTGTCAAGCCGCCGCTTGCACGGGTACTCGTCCTGCCGCATGAGCCAGAGCACGATCTGCTCGATGGCCATGCCCTGCTGCCGCAACTCGTAGATCATCTCGACGAGTTCCCTCTCCTGCTCATCCACCACGAACCGCCGGGTGGATCGCTTCATCCCGCTGTCCTTCGCCCGGGTGCCGACGATCTTCCAGCCCAAGGGCGGTCGGTGCCCGACGGGGAGCCCGTGCTTCTTGCGATAGGCGATGATCTCGCTCGTCCGCTCACTGGCAAACGCCCGCTCGAGTTCCGCCACCGCCAGGAGGATGGTGACGAAGAACTTCCCCATCGGGGTGCCCGAGTCCACAAGCAGGTCGAGGGAGTGGAACCGCACCTTCCGCTCGGCGAGGGTCTGGATCACCTTCACCCCGTCGTAGACCGATCGGAACGGACGGTCGAGCCGGCTGACCACGACATGATCCCCGGGCCGGGCGAGCGTGTAGACCTGCCGCCCCTGCTCCCGCTCAGAGAACTCGACGGCCCCCTGCACTGCCTTGTCGTAGAAGAACCCGCCCCAGCGGACGCCCTTCGGCTTCAAGTGCTGCCGCCAGTACGCCTTCACCTTGGCCCGCTGCGCCGCCCGGGTGAACTCCTGCTTGGCGGTCGAGTGCCGGCCGTACCCGTAGCAGACGGGTCGCGTGTCCGTACTCATCAGTTGAACCTCCAGAAGTCATTCCGCAGATTCAGCCCGTCGAGAACTTCCTCGATGCGCTTGCGCACCTTGGCGCACTCCGGCCACTTGCACCCCGAGTACGCCTCGAATAACTCGTCCCGCTGCTGCCAGTTGCCATCGTGCATGATCGAGTTGCACAGCACGAGGAGGATTCCGACGATCATCGGGTCGGCCCCGCACCGCTGGTAGGCGGGATCGTCCCGCAGTTCGTTGCGAATCTCCTCGATCCGTTCGGCCAGGAGCATCGCGCACCGGGCCGCCATGTTGCGGCTGTCGTTGTTCATGTCTGTTCCTTTCTGTGAGTGACCCGTCCGGACACGCTGTCCGGACCCTGTCCCGACACCACATCCCTCCCGGCACCCCACCTATCACTGAGCGATGGGGGGTTTGCGGTGGTAGCGGACCAACCGTGCGTACTTGGCGACCTTGTTCCGGGCGATGGTTCGCCGGCGTTTCCACGCCTTGAGTTGCCGCTCGTACCCCGCCAGTTGCCCCGCCTTCGGCTCCCGACGGGCGGCCGGCAGCGCGGCCATCGCCTCGACCCCCGTTCGCAGCGGCTCGACGTCGATCGCAAGGGCGAGCGTTGGCCACGTTGAAGCGTCGGCCGGCTGCCGGTGAATGTGCCGGGCCAAGATCGGCAGGTACTTGCGGCGCAAGAGCCTGAGCAACTCCCGGCGAACGTACTGCGAAGTGAGACGCGAGAACTTTGGTTGATACACGGGCATGGTCAGTCCTCCCCTACGGTGAGCAAGGCACAGATGATGAAGAGCGCGACGACGAGAACGATGTGACTAGCCCGCATACTCAGAGCCCTCCCAGCACTTCACGACACGGGCCCACTCCGGCGGCGGGTAACTCGAGAGGTTGTCAGCGACCATCGCGATCACGAGCCGGGCCCGCGTCTTGTTGCGGGGCCATGACGTCTCACCGTCGGTGATGCACACGATGCAGTCGGTCTTGAGCGCGTCGGCGTACTCGATGGCTTGATCCATCCGTGTCCCACCGCCGCCGTCCCACGAGAACTGGGAGAGCGACGAGAGCCGGCGGTCGGACTGGGCCTGCGTGTCGAAGCAGATCACCCGGGGCCGATGCACCCGCCGCAGACCTTGGGCCACGGCACTCGCCGCCCGGTCGGTGTACGGGGACATCGAGCCCGACGTATCCACGACAACCGCACACTCCGGTGCCAGACGCACCACGCCCCGCATCCGGGCACAGTTGGCCGGCTGACGGCGGGACATGCGGCGGTAGGTGAAGTCGTCGGTGCCGATGGGACTCGAGACAGACCGGGCCACAAGTGACTTGAGGATCTCGAACGGATCGGGCTGACGGCCGAGCCGCTTGTCGATGGCCCGCTTGAGAATCCCCGGCGTTGAGCCGGGACTCGTGGACTCCTGCTGCTCGATGGCCTCGGCGACCTGGGCCAACTTGGCGTCGAGCGACATGGGATTCCCCGGCCGCTCACCTTCCCGGGGCACACCATCGGCACACGAACCACCGAAGGGCGGCGGCTCGGGGTCGTCGACGTTGTGCCGCAGGACGTCGGCATACCCCTCGGTCGTGAGCCCGTGGCTCATGCCGGGGATGTGCTTGAACTGCCGCCAGTTGAGGATCCCCTCGGGCTCCCAACTCCCGGCGTCACGGGAGAGCGCCTGCTGGATGCAGAGGTCGGCCGCGACGTTCCAGGTGCGGAGGTCGTGATCCGACGGCTCGGGGCACCACACCGCCCGACGCCGGTGGTGGGACAGGGCCAGGTGGAAGCACTCGTGGAGCAACGCATAGGCGAGCTGCTCGGTCGAGAGCGTGTCGAGGTACGCCGGATTGAAGTAGCACCGCCCGCACTGGTCGACGGCGAGCGTCTCGCACTTCTCCGACGCCCGGCAGGGCATGGAGAACACGAGCGCCGAGAGGTACGGGAACTTCCGCCGGCAGAGGTCTTTGGCCTTGAAGATCCGCTTGGTGTGCTTGTTCATCTACGCCCCCATCACTGACGAGACGACCTTGCCGTACCGGGCGGCGAGCTTCTCCGACGGCCGGTAGTGCGGGAACATGGGCTTGAGCGCCGAGAGACTCGGCACGGCGGCATCGGGCAGGTCGTTCTCCGCCAGATGCACCATCACTTCGACGGCCCGATCGAGCACAGCCGTATCGACGTTGGTGTCCTTGCGCAGTTCGTCGAGGTGCATGACGATCGCACTGGGTAGGGAGATCAGCCGGTCGACCGACGAATCGGTGACGACCACCTTCTCGGTGCCGGAGAGGATCGCCTCGACGTCGTGCATGGCGATGGCATCGACCCGGGCCATGAGTTCCGCCGACGCCCCCGTCCCGACGATGCCGGCCCCCAACTCGGCGCGGCACTCGTCGAGCAGCCCGACACTCTCGGCGGCGGCGAGGCACTTGGCGAGGTTCCACCAACTCCGGGGAGTGGGGAACGCGAGCGTCCCCTCATGCACCTTCTCGGTGTTGGCGAGCGTCGGCTTGTTGCGGACGAGGCCGGAGATCAGCGAGCCCCACTTGGGAAGCAGGAACGAGAAGTCACCGACCACCGGGAAGTCGGCCGGCACAGGGAAGTTGCCGCCGGTGCGGAGCCCTTCGTGCCACAAGCCGGACGGGAACTGCCACTCGTGGTGGTAGAGCCGGTTGCAGATCGACGGCTCGAGCGGCGAGCCGTTGGGTGCCAACTCCGGAGGATTGGCAGCAGCCGAGACGATCGTGGAGCGGTGGAACTTGAGGCTCCCCACCCGACGCTCGTTGAAGCAGGAGAGCAGCGGCGGACGCATCTGCGTCTGGGCGCTGGTCAACTCGTCGATGAACAGCCACCGCAGGGGGTTTTGCAGGTCGTGCATCCACTCCATCGGCACCATCCGGCAGAAGCCGGTCGTGGTGTCGTGATAGGGGATGCCGCCGATGTCCTCGGGGGCGTGTTGCGACGGGATGAAGATGTGGGCGACGTAGCCGATGTGCGCCGCCACGGCTTCGATGAGCGCGTTCTTGGCGACACCGACGCCGCCCCAGGCGATCGACGAGACGCCGGCCTGACAGGCGATGAAGTACGAGACGTTGGGACAGACCACGGAAAGATCCTCCGAAAGAAACGTGAACGAACCGCCGGGCCGAACGCCGACCCGGCACGAAACCCCTCCCGGCACCCCATCGCTAGACGGTCTGTGCCTGCCACAGTTCCATGTGCGCCATGCCGATCATGGCCTGCTGCCGTTCGAGCGCACCGCGAAGCGCATCCAAGCGCACCTGCAAGAACTCCTCGTAGTACTCGATCTGCCGAGCGTCCTCGACCATCGCATCGAAGCGCGACTGGAGTCCGTCGGAGCGAGCCTTGCCGCCACGGGCGGTCAGTTCCTCCCACTCACCGGCCCGCTGCTCCATGCGGGAAATGAGCGACTCCTGCACGTTGTCGTGGAGCGTGGCGAGGAGCTTGTCGTTGGCAGACAAGTCGACCTGCCAACAGTGGAGCTTCGGGCCGACCAACTCCCGGGCGAGCGTCTCGTACTGCTCGATGAACTCACCGGGCAGGAAGTAGACGGAGCCGTTGTCCCGCAGCAGGACGCCGTGAGACGCTGCGAGGAACCCGTTGACCGCCTTGGTGAGATCGCTGGCGGTGAGGTAGCGGGTCGACTCCCGGTAGACGTCGTGCAACTTGTTGATCGCGTCGGGCCCGAGGTAGAGCGGGCACTGTGGCGACTGCTTCAAGAACACGGCCCGGCCGGACTCGGAGACGCCGACGGAGAACATGAACTGGTACTCGTTCTCCTGCGTCCCACGAATCTCCCGGTACACGCCGATGCCCGTACTGCTGCGGTCGAGCGTGAAGTACTTGAGCGGGAGCCCGGGCAGGTTGAGCCCGCCGTCAGCGGCCACCGCCTTGGCGGCATCGGTGAGCGCCGCCAGGTGATTGACGGCCGGCACGAACTTGTCCTTGCCGACCGCACCGAAGGCGCTCTCGGCGTTCTGCCGGAGCACCCGTTGGGAATCCCAGCACACGACGGCGCCGGACGAATCGAACTTGCGAATCATGGGGAAAACCTCCACGAGTAAGGGGTAC
Source organism: Pirellulales bacterium (assembly GCA_049695995.1). Lineage (GTDB taxonomy): Bacteria > Planctomycetota > Planctomycetia > Pirellulales > UBA1268 > QWPN01. The sequence goes on from JBAVTF010000126.1 coordinate 101,606, forward strand.
TATACGGGCTTACACTCACTGGAGCGGGCCGTACTTCCGGCCTGCTCCGTCCAACTGCCCCTCCGTGGCGCGCTCGATCACGAGCCGGAACCGCTCCCGAACCTGCTCGTCGTCGTGGTGCTCGAGGAACGCGTCGAGCAGCTCTTGGGCGAGCAGCCGACCGACCACGACGAGAAACTTCTTTGACCACTGGTCGACGGGCTTGCGCCACTCCGACCGCATTTCGTGGGGCGAGAGAGCCTCGTCCCACTTGGGGATGTCACGCATGGGAAAACTCCGGGGGACACGGGCCGACCCGGCCCGCATGAAGACCCTCCCGGCACCCCACTGCTCACTTCCGGTGGACGCCGACCATCCACGTCTCGGGCTTGATGTTCCCGAGCCAGTCGGCGACCGTCGGGATCCGGCCCAAGTCCTCCATCACGTGCTGCTCACCGACGAAACGCACCGGAACTTCCCGGCCCGTACTCGTGGTGATGGAGCGGCCGAAGATCGTCTCGGCCATGAAGATGCCCTCCGAGTGGTGACGCAACGCCCGGTGGCGGAAGTCGGCCAGGTGCGCTTTCGAGCCGTCGAACCACTCGTGGATGGCGAGGTAGTCCTTTACCTCGCCACCCCACTTGCGCACCGAACTCTCGGCATGGTGGAGCGGGTGCATCAGACGTCGTACTCCTCGTGGAAACTCCGCGTCTCGGTGTAGTTCTCCTCGTGGTCGACATCGACACGCATCGCGGCGACGTCGAGCGTGACGTCCCCCTGCCCGCCATCGTTGTTCTCGTACCCGTCGGGCAGGTACTCGTAGAGGAAGTCGATGAGCGTGGCCCGCAGCGCATCGTCGATCTCCACCGGCCTGTCCTCCGGCCCGACGCACTTGAGGTCGTGGAGGTCGCCGGAATCGCCGTAGCCGGAGTAGCCGCCGATCACCTTCTCGATCCCGAGGGACTTGAGCCGGGGGAGCGTCTGCTGCCGGAACTCGTCGGCGTGCTTCTGCTGCTCCAACTCGCGGCGCTTCTGGTAGTCGTCGAACCAACTCGGCCAGTTGAAACTCTCGACGTTGCCGCGGTCGGGGCAGTCGTCGTAGGACGGTGCATCGGTCATCGAAGAAACCCTTTCGTGTGAGAGACAACGGGCCGGAACGCCCGGCCCGCATGAAATCCATCCCGGCACCCCACCGGGAGGAATGAGAAACCCCGGGGGCAATCCGTTGCCCCGGGGCCGAGACTCCCGACTAGATCGGGAGGTCACTGAGCAGCAGGTCGCGGTGCTCGTCTGGAATCTCGACCCGGAACTTGTCGAGGTACTCCAGCAGGTTGAGCGCCGAGCCGTAGACCGGGGGAAACGAGCAGAGGCCGACGATGTGCCGGAACCTGCCGTCGGGATACACCCGGTCGAGGAAGTAGTAGGACAGCGGCCCGTCGAATCCGTAGACGAACTTGTGTCCCTTGTCGTTCTCTGCGGTGTGGCGGCTCACTTGCAGTCCCCCACCCTGCAAGGACTGAAGTAGAGGTCGCGCTCGATGCGGGGCGAGCCGCTCTGGTAGCGGATCGACTCCAACTCCGAGAGGAAGAACGAGCCGTACTCCCGCTCGTGGCCTACGACGACGCCGAAGAACTCGTCCTTGCCGTCGAACTCGGTGGCGTACCACGTCCAGTTCGACAGCGGATCGAAGAACTTCACGAACACGGTGGCGTCGTCTCCCGCTCCCTCTTGGGAAAAGAGGGGCGGGAGCGTCTTGCGGATGTCCTTGGTGAGCAACTTCATGGAACGAAACTCCTGTCAGTGAGAAATGGGGAACGGGCCGCGGAACGTCCGACGGCCCGGTTGGGTCAGACAGCGGCGGGCTCGTCGTCGTCGGCCGTCTCGTAGTCCGGCTCGGCGTCGGCGTCCGTCTCGGGCACCGGCTCGTCGGCCGAGTCGGTGCCGAACTCACCGGGAAACGCCGTGACGTCGAGCGTCACCGGCATGAGCACGGCCCGGATCACTTCCCCGGTGGGGGCGGTGCCGGCGAAGTAGTACGGCTTATCGCCGTCGGCGACGTAGACGCGCACACCCTCGACGCCCGCCGCCTTGAAGACGGACAGGACGTCGATGAGCAGGTCGGCTCGCACACCGATCTGCTTGTGGCCCGACGTATCGCCGAAGACGTCACGCCACCGGGGGAACTTGCCTTCGAGCAGCGGCGCCGTCGCGGCACCGGCACCGCCGACGACCATCGCCTTGCCGTCGACCACCTCGAACACCGTGTTGCGACCCTTCACGCTGGCGGCGGCATACGCCTTGGTCAGCGGCTTGGCCTCGATGATGCAGTCGACCGGATCGCACTCGTCGCCGTAGGAGACGTTGAGCAACTTCCGGCCGTCGGTGACGGTGATGAGAGAGACGTTGTCGGCGCTCTCGCACTTCACACCGCCGAGGGAATAGCGACTCGACTCGGTGTCTGTGCAGCCGATGATCGCCTTGATGAAAACAGGCAGACGCATGGAGGAATCTCCGGGAGGAATGACGGTGCGGCACCGTGCCGACCCGCCACACGACCCATCCCGGCACCCCAGTGAGAGGCTCTCTGTGCCAACACGCCATCACTGACCCGACACGGCGCATCTTCGAGGGGCTCCCGGCGAGAGAAAGCGCCGACGGTGCGCAGGGGGGTGCCGGGATGGATGCTTCGGGTCGGCCGTGCGGCCGGCGAAGTGTTTCCCAACGGAGAGAAGACGATGAGTAATCAGAAGATGCTCGATATCGCGTCCCGCATCGCGGAAATCGAGCGCAAGGCGGCGGAAGCCGAAGCGCGGGCGGCGGCGGCGGAAGCGCGGGCCACGGCCGCGGAGAAGCGCGCCGCGGAAGCCGAAGCCGCGAAGCCGAAGCCGAAGACGGGGTTCACGGAGTTGAAGCCGAATCCCCGGTACGAGTTCGCGAAGGGTATCGAGATGCTTCCCAACGGGAAGACGCTCGAAATCGTCGTGAACCGGGAGGGGTACGCGGAGTTCACCTACAACAAGCGCTTCTGGAAGGATTCGTCGGGCCGGCATCATCCGACCCGGGGCATCAGCGGCGATCCCGCGGAGTGCGCATTCTTCCTCGCGTGGATGCTGGAGAACCCCGAAGCCGTTACGAAATGGGCGGAGTTCGCCACCGCGAAGGGTGCCGAAGCGCGGGCCGCGAAGGGGGAGTGAACCCCGGCCCGCGATCCTGCCCGACGGTCGATCCTGCCCCCTGCCCCGGCGACGGGGCAGGGGGTTTCTTCATGCGCCCACCGCGCAGGGATCGACGCGCCGGGCCGCGCGGGGATCGACGCGCGGGGCGATGCCCGGCCCGCGATGCTCCCGGCCCGGC
>JBAVTF010000127.1:0-49501 GCA_049695995.1 Pirellulales bacterium
GTATGCCGCCGAGCGCAGGCAGGATGCCGGAGCGAAGGCGGCATCCGAGCGAGCGAAGAACAGGATGTTCGTAGCGAGCGTCCGGCGACGGGGCATGGGCAGCCCCGAACCCACACCACGGGAGGTCGACCCTCGCAGGAATAGCGTGGGCCCGCGGCACACGGGCGAGAATTTGCGGAAAAGCCCTGGGCTGGACACGTTTGGTCGGGAGCCGGTATACCTTCGCGGGAACGCGGGCAAAATGCGCGGCCTCGGACGGCTGCGGCAGGCTCGCGGTCGCTGCGATGACTTCAGGAGGATTTTTACGGTGGCTTCAGTTCAAGACCGGGTGATCGACATCGTCGCCTCCCAACTGGGGGTGAGCAAGGATCAGATCACTCCCGAGACGTCGTTCATCAACGATCTGGGCGCCGACTCGCTCGATACGGTCGAGCTGGTCATGGAACTCGAGGAAGAGTTCGAGATCAATATTCCGGACGACGCCGCCGAGAAGATCCAGACCGTCGGCCAGGCGGTCGAATTCATCGAGAAGCACCAGGCCTGAGCCCGCGGATGACGTCAGGGATGAAGCGACGGGTTGTCGTGACGGGACTCGGTGTCGTCACGCCGCTGGGCCGGGCGATCGACGGCTTCTGGGACAGGATTGTCCGCAGCGAGAGCGGCGTGGGCCCCATCACGCTGTTCGACGTGGCGGGGTATCGCGTCCAATTCGGCGGCCAGGTTCCCTGGGAGCCGGAAAAGGAAGACATCGCCAATCCGAAGGAACTGAAGCGGCTCGACCGCTTCACGCAGTTCGCGATCGCGTCGGCCAAGGACGCCGTCGCCGACTCGGGAATCGACTTTTCGCACGAAGACCCCTACCGCTGCGGTGTCGTCATCGGCTCCGGCATCGGCGGCCTCTGGGAGTTCGAGGTCCAGGAGGAGCGGCTGCTCCACAAGGGCATCGACAAGGTCTCGCCATTCACGATTCCGAAGCTGATGGTCAACTCGGCCAGCGGCCATGTGTCGAGCATCTACGGGATCAAGGGGCCGAATTTCGCTGTCGCCACGGCCTGTGCGAGCGCCGCCAACTCGATCGGTGACGCCCTGCGGGCGATCCAATACGGCGACGCCGACGTCATGGTGACGGGGGGCAGCGAGGCGGCGCTCACGCCGATCGGCCTGGCCGGCTTCCAGAATATGCGAGCCCTCTCGTTCCGCAGCGACGCGCCGCAGCAGGCGAGCCGCCCGTTCGACGTCGATCGCGACGGCTTCGTGCTCGCCGAGGGCGCCGGCGTGGTCGTCATCGAAGAACTGGAGCACGCCCGCAAGCGGGGCGCCCGGATCTATGGCGAGCTCAAGGGCTACGGCGCCAGCGGTGACGCGGGTCACATCACGCAGCCCGATGACGAGGGCCGCGGCGCGGCCCATGCGATGGCCATGGCCCTCAAGGACGCGGGCCTCAACCCCGACGCCGTGCAGTACATCAATGCGCACGGCACGAGCACGCCCCTCGGCGACAAGGCCGAGACGAAGGCGATCAAGCGGGTATTCGGCGACCACGCGAAGCAGCTGGCGGTGTCGAGCACGAAAAGCCAACTGGGCCACACGCTCGGCGCCAGCGGCGGCATCGAGTTGGCCGTCTGCGCGCTGATCATGTCGCGGGGCACGATCTCCCCGACGATCAACCTCGACAATCCCGACCCCGAGTGCGATCTCGACTACGTGCCCAAGGTGGCCCGCGACGCGAAGGTCGACGTGGCAATGAGCAATAGCTTCGGGTTCGGCGGCCACAACGCCTCGCTCGTGCTGGCCCGCGTGTGAACGCCTGCGGAGGGTGCCGGCGGCAGGCCGGCAGAAGTCTCGTCGCCGTGGGCCGCGGCGGCCCAAATGCTCCTCGAGCTTCCGCAGATCCCGCCGCCTCCCGCATGGAGGTTCATGTGATGGTTTCCGCCTTCCATTCGCTTCGCATTGTGGTGATGGGGCTCGGCGCGTGGGCATCCGCCCTCACATGCTTCGCCCAAGTGCCGGCGGATGTGGGGCAGGTGTGGAAGACGTACGACATCGGCCCGTTCGTGAAGCAGGCGGGGGCGGGAAGCGAGAAGCACGTCGTGGACTGGGTGCTCCAGGAAACAGGCTACGCGGCGTGGCACGGGGCGAGCCCGGCGTCGCTCTCGGCGACGGCAGAGAAACTCTCCTGCTTCCACACGCCGGAGATGCAGGCGCAGGTCGAGGAGATCGTGGGCCGCTTCGTGGCCGACGCCGAGACACCGCACCGATTCAGCGTGCGGGTGCTGAGCTTCGCCAGCCCAGCCTGGCGGGCCGATGCACGCCCCGTGCTGCAGCCGATTCCAGCCGCGACGCCCGGCGTGCAGGCGTGGATCCTTTCCCGTGAAGATGCGGCGGTGCTCCTGGGCCGGCTGCGGGCACGGAGCGATTGCCAGGAACTGCCCACCGGGGCCGTGCTCGCCGGCAACGGACTGCCCGCCGTGCTCGCCGGAGGCCGTAAGCTCCCATACGTGCAAGACATCGCGATGCGGCCCGATGCCTGGCCGGGGTGGCAGATGCAGAATGCGGCCTGCGACGAAGGATTTCTTCTCGACGTACATCCCCTCCTCTCGCGTGACGGCAGTCTCGTCGATGCCGTGCTCCGCTGCAGGATCGATCTCGTCGAGAAAATGGCCTCCGTGCCACTCCCGGCGCCGGCGGCGGGGGCGGGCCGCGTGCAGGTGGAGGTGCCGCAGGTGGCGGCCGTCCGCATCGGCGAACGGTTTCGCTGGCCGGCGGCGCAGGCGCTGCTCGTAGGAATCGGGTTGGTTCCCTGGCCGGTGCCCGCGCAGAATACGCCCGTGGCGGCCCTGGTGCCCGACGCCCGGCGGCGGGATGTCGCGATCATCGTGGAGCCACGGTTGCGCGGCGGTCCCTGAGGAGGGTCGCGGGCATGGCGTCGATCGGGTACGACAGGCTGACAGGAATGTGGTGACTGATGCGTGGTGCTGCACAACGGCGGGTGGTGATCACGGGCATGGGCGTCGTCTGCCCGCTCGGGCTGACGACCGAGGATGTCTGGACCGGCCTCGCTGGGGGGGTCAGTGCGGTGCAACGGATCGAGTCGTTTTCTTCGGCCGGCCTGCCGTTGCATCACGCGGCAGAAGCCCGCTGTTTCACCGGCGAGATCGACAACTTCGGGCCGCTGGAGAGCGAGCAGAAGAAGGCGATTCGCAAGGGACTCAAGGTGATGTGTCGCGAGAGCCAGATGGCAGTGGCGGCCGCCCAGCGAGCCCTGCACGACGCAGCCGCCCGCGAACACCATGCCCCCGAGCGGTTCGGCTGCGTATTCGGCTCCGATTACATGCTCACGCTCCCTGACGATTTCACGTCGAGCGTCGCCCGCTGCCGTGGCGCCGACGGCCGGTTCGAGTTCGACCGCTGGGCGAGCGATGGCATGCCGCAGCTCACACCGCTCTGGCTGCTCAAGTATCTCCCCAACATGCCCGCCAGCCACATCGCGATCTACAACGATCTCCGCGGGCCGAGTAACTCGCTCACCGTCCGCGAGGCGAGCGGCCATCTCGCCGTGGGTGAGGCCACGGTCACTATCCAGCGTGGCGCGGCCGACATCATGGTGGCCGGGGCCACTGGCACCCGTGTGCACCCCATGAAGACCGTCCATGCCCTGCAGACCGAGCAGGTGGCATACGGTGACGGCGATCCCGCCCACTGGAGTCGGCCGTTCGATGCCCGGCGGTCGGGCATGGTGCTCGGGGAAGGGGCTGCCGTGCTGATCCTCGAAGAACTGTCGCATGCCGAGCGACGGGGCGCACGGATCTACGGCGAGGTGGTCGGGCATGCCGCCCGCTGTGCGACCGAGCCCGGCGGCGCTGGGCGACGGCGACAGGCGCTCGCCCATGCGATCGGCCACGCCGTTGAGATGGCGGGAAAGCCGGCTGGAGACATTGGCCACGTGCACGCACATGGAGTGAGCACTCGGGTCGGCGACCGGGAAGAGGCTGCCGCCTGGCGAGACGTGCTCGGAGATGCTGCCGGCCGGGTGCCGACGATCGCCGCCAAGAGCCACTTCGGCAATCTCGGCGCCGGCAGCGGCCTCACGGAGTGCATTGCCAGCCTGCTGGCCCTGGGCCGCGACCAACTGTTCCCGCTTCTGAACTACGAGACGCCCGACAGCGAGTGCCAAATTCGGCCGGCTCGCGCTGGCGACCCGGCGGGTGACCTGTTCGTGTCGGCGTCGGTCACGCCCCAGGGCCAGTCGAGCGCGGTGGCCATCCGGGCGTGGCGGTGACGGCTGCGGCCCGGGCTCCTTGACAATCCGGCCTGACGCCCGTAGTTTTGCGGATTGCATCGGGATTCCCGGCTGCTGGTTTGCGGAGTCTGTTCCAAATGCGTCGTGCGGATCCGAGCCCCTCGGCTCGGGTGCTCGCCCGGGGTGTTTCGGCGTCCATTTCGTGATGTGGCGTCGGCTGTGCCGGCAGCACCATCTCGAGGCGACTCGCCGAGAACACCATGAAGCCCGAAGAAATCCTTCGCATCGTCGACGCGATCCACCGCGACAAGAACATCGACAAAGAGATCGTGTTCCAGGCGATCGAGTCGGCGCTCGTCACGGCGTTGGCCCGGCAGTACGGCGAGGAAGCCGACATCCGGATCGAGATCGATCGCGACAACGGCCGCGTTACCGGTCAGCACGACGGGCAGACGATCGACACCGCGGAGCTTTCAGGCCGCATCGGCGCCCAGACGGCCAAGCAGGTCATCATCCAGAAGATCCGCGAAGCCGAGCGGGACGCGATCCACGACGAGTTCGAAGAGCAGATCGGCCAGATGGTGTCGGGCGTTGTCAGCCGGTTCGAAGGGGCGACGGCCACGGTCACGCTCGGCGCGACCGAGGCGATCTTGCCTCGCAGCGAGCAGATTCCGGGCGAGAGCTACCATCCCAACGAGCGGATCCGCGCCACCATCTTCGAGGTGCGCAAGGTCGGTAGCCGGGTGAAGATCATTCTCTCCCGCATCCGTCCGCAGCTCGTGCAGCGGCTCTTCGAGCAGGAGATTCCCGAAATCGCCGACGGCGTCATCGAAATTCGTGCGATCGCCCGGGAGCCAGGCTATCGCAGCAAGGTCGCGGTGATCAGTTCCGACAACCGGATCGATTGCGTCGGGGCCTGCGTTGGCGTACGTGGGAACCGCATCAAGAACATCGTCGAAGAGCTCGGTGGCGAGCGGATCGACATCGTCCGCTGGAGCGACGACCTTCAAGTGCTCGTGCCCAACGCCCTGCAGCCGGCGGAGGTCGACGAGGTGATCCTCTGCCAGATGCTCGGCCGCGGCATCGTGCTGGTGCGAGAGGACCAACTGTCGCTTGCGATCGGCCGCCGCGGCCAAAACGTGCGTCTGGCGAGCAAACTCTGCGGCTGGGACATCGAGATCATGACCCGCGAGGAGCTCGACCAGCAGATCGAGCGGGCAATCACGGGCTATTCATCGATCGAGGGCCTCGACGAGTCCGTCGCCGAACGGCTGGTGGGCGAGGGCTTCCTCTCCTACGACGACCTCTCGGTGATCGAGCCCGAGGATTTGATGGAGATGGGCGGCTTGTCCGCCGAGGCAGTCGATGCGATCGTAGCCGAGGCGGAGAAGCGGGCGGCCATGGCGGAAGTCGCCGCTGCCGACGAGCGTCGGAAGCAGCGTGAGCAGGAGCGGATCGCGAAGGCGACGGCCGATGCCGACGCCGCCGACGCGCTGGCTGCGAGCCAGGCGGCGACCGCCGAAGTCGAAGCTGCGGATAGCGCATCGGCTGGCGAATCGTGATGGCCGGTCAACGAGGCATGAGGTGGGTGCGAACACCTTCCGAAACGGGTGACACAAGCCGGCGCGGGCCGGCGATTCGGTGCAGCCGGTCGCGGCTGGCAGTAAAGAGAGGGTTGCGTGGCGGTTCGGATTTACACGTTGGCGAAAGAGCTGAAGATCGACAGCAAAGAGCTGGTCGATCTGTGCACTCGTGCCGGCATCCAGGACAAAGGCTCTGCGCTCGCCAGCATGACCGACGAGGAAGTCGCGAAACTGCGGGAATTCCTCGCCAATCGCTCGCGGCCTGCTGAACGCCCCGCCCCCGCACCGGTGCGGCCCGCTGCCCCGACGCCCCCGTCGAAGCCCGCTGCGCCGGCTATTCCCACCGCGCCAGCCACACTCCGCAAGGAAGACTACATCGCGCCGGGTGGTGTGAGCGGAAGGCCCAAGCCTCCCGAACTCGCACCTCCAAAGCCGGCCGAACCTCGGTCGCGGCCTGCCGTGCGGCCCGGTGGTGGCGACGGCCCGAAGCCCGTACCGCGGCCTGCATTCAAGCTGGCGCCGATGCCGGTTTCATCGCGGCCTCCTGTGGCCCGCGGCCCACAGGAGCCCGTTGCTCAGAAGCCCGACGTCAAGCTCCCTCTCGACGCGATCCGCAGTGCCAAGGCCGGTGGCGCCAAACCGCTCGCCGACCACATGCGGAAGCACGAGCAGCAGCGGCAGCAGGAAGGCCTGCGGGCCCGCACTGGTGGTCTGCTGCGTGGCGGCGCAGGGGCCACTCCGGTTCCGCCCCCGATGGAGCCCGGCGTTCGGCCCCGCCGCACGCCTTCGAAGGGGGGCACTGGCAAGGACGATGTGCTCGGCGGCCGTGAGCTGCGGCAGCTGACTCGCAAGCGGGTGACCGACGGCCGCGGGATGGGTGATGACGACGGCAGCCTGCGACGGCGCCGCGGCGCCCGGCCGCGCAAGGGAAGCGGCGTCTCGACGGCGGCCCCGCGGAAGACGAGTGCCTCGATCCAGGTACCGTGCAACGTGCGGGCGTTCTCGGAGGCGATCGGCCTCTCGGCAAGCGACGTCCTCAAGAAGCTGCTCACCTTCGGCATGGAGTCGATGCCGAGCATGGCCACGATGCTCGACCGCGATACCGTGGAGCTCCTGGCCGCCGAGTTCGGCGTACAGCTCGACATCAAGACGGCCGAGGATCTTGAGAAGGAGTTGCTCGCGGGCTTCGACGCGATCGACGAGGATCCTTCGCTGCGGCTCCCCCGTCCGCCGGTCGTCACGTTCCTGGGCCACGTCGACCATGGAAAGACGTCGCTCCTCGATCGCCTTCTCGGCATCGACGTGGCCGCCCGCGAAAGCGGCGGCATCACACAGCACATCCGGGCCTACTCGGTCGATCGCAACGGCAAGTCGATCACGTTCGTCGACACGCCGGGCCACGAGGCGTTTACGCAGATGCGGGCCCGCGGCGCCAACGTCACCGACTGCGCCGTGATCGTGGTCGCCGCAGACGACGGCATCATGCCGCAGACGGAAGAGGCGATCAGCCACGCCCGAGCTGCCGGCGTGCCGATCGTGGCCTGCATCAACAAGATCGACCTGCCGGGAGCTGACATCCAGCGGGTGTATCAGCAGCTCGCGGCCAACGAACTCCTGCCCACCGAGTGGGGCGGTGAAACCGAGGTCGTGAAGACCAGTGCGGTCACCGGCGAAGGCATGGATCAACTGCTCGACACGTTGCTCACGATCGCGGAACTCCACGACCTGCGGGCCAATCCGGATCGTGACGCGGCCGGCGTCTGCCTCGATGCGTCGATTCACGAGGGCCGCGGCGTCGTGGCCACGCTGCTGGTGCAGAAAGGCACCCTTAACGTTGGCGACGCATTGGTCTGCGGTGAGGCCACCGGTCACGTGAAGGCGATGATGAACACGCTCACGCGTCGCAAGGTCACCGAGGCCGGTCCGGGCACACCCGTGTTTGTCACCGGCCTCGACGTGCCTCCCGGTGCGGGCGCCCGTTTCCAGGAGGTCGACTCGATCGCCAAAGCCCGCGAAGTCGCGGCCAAGCGGATGGACATCAGTCGCCACAGCACGCTCTCGAGCGCCCCAGTGCACGTCACGCTCGAGAACCTCGCCGATCGACTTGGCACGCAGAAGGCCCCCACGCTCAACCTGATCCTCCGGGCCGACGTCCGCGGATCGATCGAGGCCATCCTCAAGGAGCTGCAGAAGCTCGAGCATCCCGAGGTCAAGATCCGGGTGCTGCAGGCCACGGTGGGCGGCATCACCGAGGCCGACGTGCAATTGGCAGATGCCTCCGACGCCGTGATCATCGGCTTCAACGTCGTGCCCGACGAGCGGGCCCGGTCGCTGGCCGAGGATCGAGGCGTGCAGGTCCGCCGCTATGACATCATCTATCAGGTGACCGACGACCTGAAGAAGGCGTTGGAGGGCATGCTGGCCCCCGAGAAGCGTGAGACCGACCTCGGCCGGGCGGTCGTGCAGAGGACCTTCAGCATCAGCCGACTCGGCGTCATTGCCGGCTGCCGCGTGATCGCCGGCATTATCGCCCGCAACGGTCGGATGAGGGTGATCCGCGACAGCCGCGTGATCGGCGAATATGGCATCGAGTCACTCAAGCGGGAGAAGGACGACGCCCGCGAGGTTCGTGACGGCCTGGAGTGCGGCATCAAGTTGGCGGGATTCAACGATATCAAGGAGGGCGACATCCTCGAGTGCTATCGGATCGAGGAAGTCGCACGCACGCTCTCGTGAGCTCACGCCGACTGCTCAAGGCTGCCGCCGCGGTGCGTGAGGTTGTCAGCATGGCAATCCTGGCCCAGGTGCGTGATCCGCGGGTCCGTGGCGTGACGGTGACCCGCGTCGAGATGGCTCCCGACATGCGGAACGCCACCGTGCACGTGTCGGTGATGGGCACGCCCGCCCAGCAGCAGTTGGCCCTCCGCGGCCTGGCCAACAGTGCCGGATTCCTCCAGTCGCAGATCGCCGACAAAATCGAAACCCGCTACACGCCCCGCCTGCGATTCGAACTCGACGGCGGCGTGAAGCACTCGTTGGAAATCGCCCGGGTGCTCGGCAGCGTGCTGCCGGCGCCTGCCGAGACAGACCTCCCCTCCGACCAGGAAGACGATCGGAAAGACTCATGAGCGCAGCGAAGCGCCCGCATGCGGGCAAATCAGGTTCGGGCAAGTCTCCTCACCCGAAGGCATCCGCCGCCAAGCCGGCGGGCAAGCCCGCGGCGAAGCCTGCGCCCAAGTCCGCCAAGCCTGCGGCGAGCGCCAAGCCTGCCCCGACGAAGCCCGAGCCCCCGGCGCCGCCGCCCGTGAAACAGCCGGCCCGCTCGGTGCTCGTGCCAAAGCTCGTCAAGGCGCTCAAGGCGCAGTACAAGCCCGTGGCTCCGGTGACCACCCGGCCGGTGCTCGACCAGGTACTCTTTGCCTGCTGCCTGGAGAACGCACCGGCCGACGTCGCGGAGAAGGCCCTCGCACGACTGGTCGAGGGGGCCTTCGATCTCAATGAGATCCGGGTAACCACCGTCGCCGAGCTGGCCGAAGTGCTCCACGACCTCCCGGATCCGGCGCGAGCTGCACTCGCTCTGCGACGGGCGCTCCAGAGCGTGTTCGAGTCGTCGTACACGTTCTCCCTCGACCAAGCCAAGAAGCACTCCCTGGCCCACGGTCTCAAGACGCTCGAGTCACTGCACGGGGTTTCGCCGTTCGTGATCCATTACGTGGCCTCGACCTCGCTCGGCGCTCACATGATCCCGCTCGATCACGGCGCGCTGGCGGCGCTCTATCTCTGCGGGATCATCAGCCAAGAGGAATATGACTCCGGCAAGGTCACGGGCCTGGAGAAGCTGATCCCGAAGAAAGCGGCGGCCGAGTTCAACTCACTGCTTCACCAGTTCGGCATCGAGTGCCTGACAAACCTTCACGGCGCCACCGTCAAGAAGATCCTCCAGGCGGTCAACCCCGTGGCCAAGGATCGCTTCCCGAAGCGGGGCGAGCCGCTCCCGGCTCCGAATCCTCCCGCACCTACTGCGACCAAGGAGGGCCAGAAGGCCGCCGAAGCTGCCCGGGTCTCCGCCGAGGCGCACCGGCCTGCGGGACCGCAGGCCGCCGCGCGGCCCGCTGGCAAGACACCGCTGCCTCCTCCGGGCTCGGGCCCGAAGCGAACCGCCGATGGGAAAACGGCCAGCGGCAAGCCGGGCCCCAAGCCATTCGTCGTGAAGCCCAACATGGGCAAGCCCCCCGCGTCGGCGGCCCCGCCGCAGCCCCCCGCGAAGCCGGCGACGGCGGCAAGCCCCAAGCGGCCTGCTCCGCCCGCCAAGGCAGCCGATGCCAAGCGGCACTCGCAGGAACTGACCAAGAAGAAGCCCCGCTGATTCCACACCCATGGCCGGACATTCCCATTGGGCGAACATCGCCCGCAAGAAATCCCTTATCGACGCCAAGCGTGGCAAGCTCTGGAGCAAGCTCGCCAAGGCGATCATCGTGGCCGCAAAGCACGGCGGCGCAGACCCCGACGCCAACCTGCGGCTCCGCTACGCCATCGACGCGGCCAAGGCCGTGAGCATGCCCAAGGACAACATCCAGCGGGCGATCAAGACGGGCACCGGTGAATTCAAGGGGGGCGATCTCGAGGAGTCGCTCTACGAGGGCTACGGCGCGGGCGGCGTCGCCGTGCTCTGCGAGATCCTCACCGACAACAAGAACCGCACCGCCCCCGAGATCCGCAAGATCTTCGAGATGTGCGGCGGCAAGCTTGGCGGCACCGGCTGCGTGGCCTATCTCTTCCTGCGGAAGGGCCTCGTCCGCGTCCCGCAGCCGGCCTGCGACGAGGATCGGCTCATGGAACTCGCACTGGAGGCCGGCGCCGACGACGTGAAGCTCGCCGGCGACCGCTGGGAAATTACCTGTGAGCCGACCGTGATGGCGGCCGTGCTCGATGCCCTCGGCCAAGCCGGGGTCGCGGTCGAGTCGAACGAAATCGTGCGGATCCCGACCAACTCGGTGGACGTCGAAGACGTCGACGCCGCCCGCAAGGTGCTCGACCTGATGGAGCGGCTCGACGACCACGACGACGTCCAGTCGGTGGCCGCGAACTTCAACATCCCAGAAGCGGCAATGGCCCAGCTGGGCTGACGCCCGTGGTCCGCACACTCACCCCGTAGTCCGCACACTCCGTGTGCGGCCCACGGCTCGAACACCGCAGGCCCTTCTCTCTCTCCGCGGTCCGACCTCCTGTGGCGCGGGGTTCGGGGCTGCCCACACCCCGTCGCCGGACGCTCGCTACGAACATCCTGCTCTTCGCTCGCTCGATGGCGGCTGCGCTCTCGGCATCCTGCCTTCGCTTGCCGCCAACGCCGACTCCGGGGGATGGGCAGCCCCTCACATGTCCAACGGGGGAAGTATGCCTTACGGCGTCGTCACCGCTGCCTTCGCATCCGTGACAGCGGCGGGCTTCTCGGGGTCGTTGTGTTCGACCTGAGGCCAGTATTCGTCGAAGTCGAACTGCGGGCTGTTATCGAGATCATGACACTCGAGGCAGTTGTTGATCGCCTTCTGCTTCCCTTCGGGGGTGGCCAGCGTGAGGACAAGTTCCTGGCGGAGGCGGTCGCGTTCGACGGTGCTGGCCCGCACGTCGCCCCGCTCGACGGCGGTGTGGGCCGCCGCCGGGCCGTGGCAGTTTTCGCAGCCCTGATGGGCGAGGTGGGGCGTGGTGGCCATGCCCGCGAATCCGCCCTCGAATGGCTCGAACCGCTGCGGTGCCCAGCCCACCACGTGGCAGGAGAGACACTCCGGGTCGCCATCGCGACGGGGCTTCTGCTCCTCGAGCGTCGTGAGTGCCTTCGCGTGCGGGGTGTTTTCCCAGACCTCGAAGGCGTGCTTGTGGCAGTCGGCACAGGCGGCGCTGCCGGCGAACCGGCGGCCCGAGGGGTGGCGAATCGGCGTCAGCCCGAGTCCCTCAAAGCCGAGCGTCTCAAGCTTCGTCTGGTAGGTGGCCAGAAGCGCGATCATGTCTTCCGACTCGCCCCAGCGGGCATCGAGCGGCACCCGCTGCGTCCGCACGGGTCGCTTCGTGTCGGCGAAGAAGCCGACGGCCACGGCGAACATCCCCTTGTGGCCGAGCTCGACGAGCAGGCTGCCGCCAGGCAGGCGGCGTGGCTCGAGCGGCGGCTCGTCGGCCCCGCCGTGCGTTACCACGATGTCGAATTGTGGATGGTTCGCGGCGAGGGCGGCCGACTCCTCGGGAGAGCTCCAGGCGAGCAGGATCTGGTGGTCACACTTTTCCGCTGCGAGCTTCGGCGCGAGCTCTGCCAGCGCCTTGGCGGCGGGCACCACTTCGATGTCGGGATTGCGGAACTGGGAGGCCTCCTTATCACCCAGGATGCTCGTCACACCGATCTTCAGGCCGCCAACCTCGGTCACCCGAAATCGCGGTGTGATGCCAGCGTCGATGCCGAGCAGCCCGACGTTGCCGCCGACGAACGGCGTCGGTTCGTCTCCCACCTGGGCCACGGCGGCGACGAGTTCCTCGGCCGGCAGCCGCAGATCACCGGGGCCGAAGCCGACCGCGGCATACTTCATGGCCCGCAGGCCGTCGACGATCGACTGGAACTTCGCCTCGGTCTGGCGGCCGAACCGCTTCACCTGGCCTCCGAGATCCACCGCCAGCAGGGGCCAGCCGGCGGCCGAGATCGCCCGCAGGAAGTTCTGCCGACGGCTCAAGCCGCCCTTTTGGTTTTCCTTGCCCGTGCAGCCGCAGGGCTCGATGTAGCCGTCGAGTTCGCCCGTGATCACGAGCACAGCACGCGGCGACTCCCAGTCGGCGAAGATCCGACCGTTGCGCTCCTGAAACTTCGCCACGACCGCATTGTCCACGCCGGCGCCACGTTCAGGGGCCGCGGCGTTGCAGACGACGGGCAGCGCCGCCGCAGCCATGGCGGCCAAGGCCATGACGTGGACATGCAGGCGGGCGCGACAGTTCACGGGGATTGGCATAGCGTCAGGGGCCGATGGCCACACACACGGGGATGGTGAGCGTCGGTGAGTCGGGATGGCCTGTATCGAGCACGATCCTGCCGGCCGGTCCCTGCTCCGAACAGAGGTGATTCGCGGCACGGCTGCCGGCCGGGATCACCACCGACACCGGAATCCGCACGGCACCACCTTCGCCGATCGGCATGGGCTCACCAATCGCGACGTCTAGCGAGTCGGGAACGACCTCGCGCACCACCGGCTTCACGCGGTCGCGGTGGGGGCCGCGGGCGGTGATGAAGATCTGGGTGCGTAGGCCCTTCCGGCTGGAGACTGTCCCCAGCAGGAGCGCCTGTCGGGAGGAATCCCATTCCGCTCCGGCGAGCACAAGATCGCCTCCCACGGTGGCCTCCACTGGCACCGAAACGGCCACTTCTTCAGGAAGGCGGAGGACCGCTTCGATCGATGTTCGGAGCGGGCCAAGCGGCAGTCCCGGGCGGATGACGATCGTGAGCAGCAGGCCTCCCGTGGCTCCGGGCTCCGCCGCCACGTCGGCGGCAGGGAGGGGCGACGAGGCAAGCGAGAAAAACTGATCAGCCTGGGCATGCTCGACGAACAGCCGCTCGACCTGCGGTGGCTGCGGTCCGAACGTGAACAGCCTGACCTCCGCCTGCTCCCCCGTGGCTGACGACACGCGGGGCAGCAGCACCGCCTCCGGCACCGCCTTCCACGTCGGCACGATCGTGCCCTCCACCACGAACACGACCTCGGGCCGCCGTGGATCATCCGTGAGGATCGTGGCCTGCTGCCGGAACGGCCCCCCGGGCCCCTTCCCCTTCCACAGGAGCGTCACCTTCGTGCTGTCACCCGGCGGCACCACCTTCTCCGCAGCCGACTCCTCACCGTCGGCAGCATCGAAGTCGGAAATCGTGCAGGTGCAGCTCGTCGCGCCGCGGCGGAGCGTGAGTGGCCCGCTGCCAACGTTCCGGATCACGAAGTCGTGCGTGCCCGAGCCACCGGTGCCGACCATACCGAAGGCATATGTGGTTTCACCGACCTCGACGGCTCCCGCCGGCCCACCGGCTCGCGTCGCGACGCCGGGACGGAAATCACCCACCTGCCACGGCCGCGAGACCGACTGCAGCACCGCTCCGCCAGCCCCGACCACGGCGCCGCAGACGACGGCCACCGCGGCCACGGCCCAGGGGTTGGGAATGCTTACGGGAGTCATGGGCACGGCAGTGGGCTGGGTGGCGCGCGGAACCGACTGTCTCCATCATAGGGATTTGGAGCGGCTCTTGAACGCCGCCTGCGCCGTAGTCCGCACACTCCGTGTGCGGCCCACGGTCAGAACACCGCAGACCCGTCTATTCCTCCGCGGGGCGACCTCCTGTGGCGGGAGTTCGGGGCTGCCCATGCCCCGTCGCCGGACGCTCGCTACGGCATCCATGCCTTCGCTCGCTCGATGCTGACTGCGCTTCGGCATCCTGACTGCGCTTTGTCAGCGACGCCGGCTCCCGGGGCACGAGCAGCCCCTCACGGCGTCTTCACTGTTTGGCCTACCGTCAGTACGCCCTCGCCAGCACGCTGCGGCGGGCCACCGGCTGGCCGGTCACGACGCATGTGCCCGGCTCGTCTGGACCCTCCATCGGAATGCACCGCACCGTCACCTTGAGCGGATCGAGCAGGGCGGTGACGGCCGGATCGTCGGCCACATGCACGTGGGCGAACCCCGCTGGCCGCTGCCCCTTCCCCTTGCCATCGGCCTCACCGGAACCGAAGAAGTCGAGCAGTTCCGCCTGGCTCGCGAGCGTCACCGACCGCTCCGCCCGGTAGGCCTTGGCCCGTTCGAAGAGCCCGCGCTGGATCTCCTCGAGCAGCGCCGGCACCCGCTTCGCGAACTCGCCGAGCGGTACGGACTCCCGCTCCTTCGGGCCGCGGTCGCGCCGCGACACGCTCACCGTGCCGGCGGCGAGATCCCGCGGGCCGATCTCGACCCGCACCGGCACCCCCTGCTTCACGTGCTGCCACACCTTGTCACCACCACGGATGTCGCGGGCGTCGATCTTCGCGCGGATCGGCTCGCCGCCATACGAGAGCGAGGCGAGTTCCCGCTCGATCGTCCGGCAGGCTTCGAGCACGGCCACCCGCTCCTCATCGGTGCGGCTGATCGGCAGGAGCACGAGCTGCGCAGGCGCGATCCGTGGCGGCAGCACGAGGCCGTCGTCGTCGGAGTGGGTCATGATCACCGCACCGATGAGCCGCGTCGACACGCCCCATGACGTCGTCCAGCAAAACTCCTCGGAGCCGCTCTGACCCGCGAACTTGATGTTCTGGCCGCGGGCGAAGTTCTGGCCGAGGAAGTGCGACGTGCCGGCCTGCAGGGCCTTGCCGTCCTGCATCATGGCCTCGATCGAGTAGGTATCGACGGCGCCGGGAAACCGCTCGCCGGCAGGCTTCGGCCCCTTGATCACGGGCATCGCCAGGTCGCGTTCCGCGAACGTCGCGTAGACCTCGAGCATCCGCAGCGTCTCTTCCACCGCCTCTTCGCTCGTGGCGTGGGCCGTGTGGCCTTCTTGCCAAAGGAACTCCGCCGTCCGGAGGAAGACCCGGGGCCGCATCTCCCACCGCACCACGTTGGCCCACTGGTTGATGAGCACCGGGAGATCCCGCCACGACTGGATCCACTTGGCGTACATCGCGCCGATGATCGTCTCGCTCGTGGGGCGAACGACGAGCGGCTCCTCTAGCTTGCCGGTGGGAATCAGCTTGCCATCGGCCCCGAGTTCGAGCCGGTGGTGCGTGACGACCGCGCACTCCTTCGCGAAGCCTTCGACGTGCTTGGCCTCTTGCTCGAGGTAGGAGAGTGGAATGAAGAGCGGGAAGTAAGCGTTCTGATGCCCCGTCGCCTTGAACTCGCGGTCGAGGATGCCCTGCATCCGCTCCCACACCGCGTAGCCGTGGGGCTTGATCACCATGCAGCCGCGGACGGGCGACTGCTCGGCGAGGTCGGCCGCGCGGACCACCTGCTGATACCACTCGGGATAGTCCTGGGCACGGGTCGGGGAAATGGCATGTTCGGGCATGGAACGCTCCACGGGGTCGACGAATCGCGGCGGATTGTAGCCGTTGGGTGTGAATCACGGCACCATGGCCCTACACTCCGGCCTATGCCACGCCGCCTCATCACCGAACTGCAGCCACAGATTCAGATCGACCAGGTCTTTCTCGCCACCCACAAGCAGCTGAGGCCGAACCGCAACGGCCAGCTCTACCTGCAGGTCGATCTCGCCGACAAGAGCGGTGCCATCACAGGCCGGCTCTGGAACGCCTCCGACGACGATTTCAACGCCTTCGAAGACGGCGACTACGTGCGGGTCGAGGGACACACGCAGCTCTACTCCGGCAGCCTCCAGCTGATCGTGACCTCGATCGAACGGGTCGATCCGCGCACGGTTGACGAGTCGGAGTTTCGCGTGCTCGCCGAGGCCGACGTAGATCGGCTGTGGGCCGAACTGCGTTCGATCACCGACACGATCCGCTCGGCGCCCCTGCGGGCCCTCGTGGGCGAACTGCTCTCCGACGAGGAACTCTGCGCGGCCTTCTGCCGCTGCCCTGCCGGTGTGAAGCACCATCATGCCTACGCCGGTGGCCTGCTCGACCATGTCGTAAACCTGCTCCGGTTGGCCGACCGGGTCGCCCCGCTCTACCCTGACCTCGACCGTGATCTCCTGCTCGCCGGCGTGCTCGTGCACGACATCGGCAAGACGGTGGAACTCGAGAGCGAGAAGGGCTTCTCCTACACCGACTCGGGCCAGCTGCTTGGCCACGTGCTTTTGGGCCTCGAGATCGTGGATGAGAAGATTCGCGCGATCGAGGCCAGAACAGGAGCTCCCTTCGACGCGGAAACGGCCGTCCGCGTGAAGCACATGATCGCCAGCCACCACGGCCAGCTCGATTTCGGAGCCGCGAAGGTGCCAATGACGCTCGAGGCCGTGGCGCTGCATCACATCGATCTCCTCGACGCGAAGATGGCGGCCGTCACCCAGCTCCTCCGGGCCGAGGCGTCGATCGAAGGGGGGTGGACCCAGTTCCACCAGCACCACGGCCGCAAATTCTTCCGTGGCCGCGCATAGCCCGCTGTTTCGCGGGTTGTTCAGCCGCTGCGGCGACGCTTGCGGATATGCCGATTAGAATGGGAGGGCGATTGCGCCCCCCGACCGGAGATCCTGCGATGGCGTTCAGCTGGTGCGGTGGCCGAGTGTGGCCCCGGATTCCTGCAGTGCTCGTCGCGATCGCCGCCTGCCCCGCCTGGGCGGCTGACGAGCGACCGCTGCGGTTTGACCGCGACATTCGGCCCCTGCTTTCGGAGAACTGCTATGCCTGCCACGGCCCGGGCACGCAGGAGGCGGGTCTGCGACTTGACTCGACTGCGGAAGCTAGCCGGGAACTCGACAGTGGCTTCCGAGCGATTGTCGCCGGCGACGTGGCGGCCAGCGAACTGCTCGCGAGGATCGACGCGGCCGATCCCGACGTGGTCATGCCGCCGCCCCATTCGAAGAAGACGCTGTCAGCGGAGCAGAAGGCCCTCCTGAAGCGCTGGATCGCCGAAGGGGCCGTCTACGAAGCCCACTGGTCGTTCAGTCCCGTTCAGCGGCCTGACGTGCCGAGCGTCGCTGACCCTGCCGTCACGCACCCGATCGATCGGTTTGTCGAGTCCCGAATTGCAGCCGAAGGGCTGCCACTCAACGGTGAGGCCGACCGGGCCACGCTCATCCGGCGGGTGACATTCGCCCTCACGGGACTGCCTCCCACGCCCGCAGACATCGAGGCGTTCGTGGCCGATGCGTCACCCGAGGCGTATGACCGCGTCGTCGATCGGCTGCTCGCGAGTCCGCACCACGGCGAGGAGATGGCGCGGCATTGGCTCGACGCAGCCCGCTACGCCGACACGCACGGCCTCCACCTCGACAACGAGCGGCAGATGTGGGCCTATCGCGACTGGGTGGTGAAGGCCTTCAACGCCAACATGCCGTTCGACCGGTTCACGATCGAACAGTTGGCCGGCGACCTGCTGACGAACGCCACACGCGACCAACAGACGGCGACCGGCTTCTGCCGCAGCAACGTGACGACGAGCGAAGGGGGTTCGATCAACGAGGAACTGCTCTTTCGCTACGCGGTGGATCGCACCGCCACGATGACGAACACCTGGCTCGGCCTGACAGGCCAGTGCGCCGTCTGCCACAGTCATAAGTTCGACCCGATCTCGCACAAAGAGTTCTATTCGCTCTACGCCTTCTTCAACTCGGCAGCGGACCCCGGCTTCGACGGCAACACGCTGACTACGAAGCCCGTGCTCCCGCTGCCGACTCCCGAGCAGGAAACACGACTCGCAGAACTGGATACCCGGCTACCCGATCTGCGAAAGGGCTTTGACGCCGCGATCGCGGCGATCAACTACACCGACCCCGCCACGGTCGATCCGAAGCCACAACCAAGCCGCACCGAAACCGTGTGGATCGACGACGAGTTTCCGCCTGGCGCCGCGGTGAAGGCGGGACCCGGCAGCCCGACGAACTGGTTCAGTGGCCAGGCGGCCGGGGAGGTATTCGCGGGCCAACGGTCTCTCGACCGCACGGCGACCGGCATCGGTCAGGACTATTATGACAGTGGCGCGGCCCCGATCACGGTCGCGGCAGACGCGGAGATCTTCGCCCACCTGTGGCTCGATCCGGCGAATCCGCCCAAGGCCGTCATGCTCCAGTTCCATGCCGGCAGCTGGGAGCATCGCGCCGTGTGGGGTGACGCCACCGCGATCGGCTGGGGCAAGTCCGGCACTCCCTCGCGGGCACACGCCGGCCCGCTCCCGAAAACCGGCAACTGGATGCGGATCGCGGTACCTGCCGCGACGCTTGGCCTGGCTCCGGGCACGCCTGTCACCGGCATCGCCCTCACGCAGTTCGACGGCCACGTCCGTTGGGACGCGGTTGGCATGGTCGTGACCCGCGACCCGGCAGCCGATCCACGACAGTCGCTGGCCGCATGGTGGAAGGAACGAGTCGGCAAGGCCACACTCGACGACGTGCCAAAGGAGCTCCAGGGCCTCGTCAAGCAAGGTCCCGAGAAGACGACGAAGCCGGAGGACATCGAGAAGATTCGTCGGCACTGGCTGACGAAGGCGTGGGCCGACCAGCCCGAGACAGTGAAGAAGGCTGCCGCCGACCTCGACGCCGCGACCGCAGCGCGAAAGAAACTCGACGAGGAGATCGTCCGCACGTTCGTGTTCAACGACCTTCCGAAGATGCGTGACAGCTTCGTGATGCTCCGCGGCGCGTACGACAAGCCGGGCGACAAGGTCGAGCGGGGCACACCGGCTTTTCTCCCCACGCTCGCGGTGGCCGAGGGAGCCACGCCGTCGCGGCTCGATCTTGCGAACTGGCTTGTGTCGGCAGAGCAGCCGCTCACGCCACGGGTGGCGGCCAACCGGCTTTGGCAGCAGTTCTTCGGCACGGGACTGGTCAAGACGAGCGAGGACTTCGGGCTCCAAGGGGAGCCGCCGAGCCATCCGGAACTCCTCGAGTGGCTCGCCGCGGAGTATCGCGAAAGCGGCTGGGACACACGGCGGTTCGTGCGGATGCTCGTGACCAGCCGAGCGTTCAAACGGGCGTCGGAGGTGTTTCCTGAGCACCTGGGGGCCGACCCCGAGAACCGGCTGCTGGCCCGTGGCCCGCGGATCCGGCTCGATGCCGAGCAGATCCGCGACCAAGCCCTCGCCGTCTCGGGCCTGCTCGTGCCGACGATGGGCGGCAAGGGCGTGAAGCCGTATCAGCCCGACAACATCTGGGAGCCGGTCGGGTTCGCGAATTCCAACACGCGAAACTACAAGCGCGACACCGGCGAGGCACTCTACCGCCGCAGCCTTTACACCTTCTTCAAGCGGACGGCACCGCCCCCCTTCATGACGACGTTCGATGCCCCGAATCGTGAGCAGTTCTGCGCCCGCCGTGAGCGGAGCAACACGCCACTGCAGGCGCTGCAACTCATGAACGACGTGCAGCACGTCGAGGCGGCCCGGGCTCTCGCCGAGAGGACACTCGCGGCAACACCAGATGATGCCGGCCGGATCAACTGGCTCTTTCGCGTGGTGCTCGCACGGCTGCCGGAGGCTGGCGAAGCGGATGTCGTCGCTGAAACACTCGCCGGTCATCGCGCCCGATACAAGGCCGACCTCGAGGCGGCCAGAAAAGCAGTCTCACACGGCGAGTCGAAGCCCGCGGCCGGCGTGCCGCCGGACGAACTCGCAGCCTGGACGCTCGTTGCCAACATGATTCTCAACCTCGACGAAGCCCTGAACAGGAACTGAGCCATGCTCGACGCCATGACAGCCGCCCGCCGGGCCTTTCTGCAGTCCTCGGGTGTCAGCCTCGGGGCCGCAGCCCTGTCGCTCTTGGACCAGCGGCATGCCGCTGCGAACACGGCCACCGGCCCGCAGGCTTCCGCCCGGCCAGCCCGCGTCCACCCGCCGCTCCCGGGCTTTCCCCACCATGCCCCCAGGGCGAAGAGCGTCATCTACATCCACTTGAACGGCGGCCCCTCCCAGATCGACCTGTGGGATTACAAGCCGGGACTCAAGGACTATTTCGACAAGGACATCCCGCCGACCGTTCGCGGCGACCAGCGGCTGTCCACGATGACCAGCGGTCAGGCCCGCTTCCCGGTGGCCCCGTCGATCTTCCGGTTCGAGCAGGCCGGCCAGTGCGGCCGCTGGGTGAACACGCAGTTGCTGCCGCACACCGCGAAGATCGTCGACGACATCGCGCTGGTGAAGACGGTGCACACCAACGCCATCAACCACGATCCGGCCTGCACGTTCGTGATGACCGGCAGTGAGATTCCAGGCAAGGCGAGTCTCGGCAGTTGGCTCTCCTACGGCCTGGGCAGCGAGAACGACGACCTGCCGGCGTTCGTGGTGTTCACGCCCCTGCCCGACATCAATCCGTCACAGGCGCTCTTCACTCGCATGTGGTCGAGCGGCTTTCTGCCGACCCGGTTCTCAGGCGTGGCCCTCCGCGGTGCGGGTGATCCAGTGCTCTACCTGCCCAATCCGGACGGCATCGACCGGGCCGACCGCCGACGGATGCTCGATGGCCTCGGCAGGCTCAACGCGCGCGGGTTCGAGCGGTATCGCGACCCCGAAATCCAGACCCGCATCGCCCAATACGAGATGGCTTTCCGCATGCAGGCGAGCGTGCCCGATCTCGTCGACCTCTCGGGCGAGACGGCCGAGACGCTCACGCTCTACGGCAACGACGTCAAGAAGCCAGGCTCCTTCACCCACAGCCTGCTGCTGGCGCGGCGACTCGTCGAGCGGGGCGTGCGGACGGTGCAGATCCTGCATCGCGGTTGGGATCAGCACGGCAATCTGCCCAAGGATCTCACGGCCCAGTGCCTCGATACCGATCAGGCCACCGCCGCGCTCGTGCTCGACCTCAAGCGGCGTGGCATGCTCGACGACACGCTCGTCGTCTGGGGGGGCGAGTTCGGCCGCACGGTCTACTCTCAGGGCACGCTCACCGACAAGAACTATGGCCGCGACCACCATCCGCGGAACTTCTGCATGTGGATGGCCGGCGGCGGTGTGAGGGGGGGCATTTCATACGGCGAGACCGACGACTTCAGCTACAACGTCGTCGCGAACCCCGTCCACGTGAATGACTTCAACGCCACGATCCTCCATCTCCTGGGGATCGACCACGAGCGGTTCTCGTTCAAGTTCCAGGGTCTCGACCAGCGGCTCACGGGCGTCGAGCCACAGCGGGTCGTCCACGAGATTCTCTCGTGAAAGACCGCCGCACGCCCCGCAGTCGGCCGGGCACGACGCCGTCAGGACCGCCCGCCGCAGGCCGCGGGGGAGTGGTGGGCGTGTTTCGTCGGGCCGCTGGCGGCTACGGCTTCGTGCGGCCGCTCGACGCCTCGGCTGGCGACAAGTCGCAGGACATCCACGTCACAGCCATGGCCTCACTCGATGCGGCCAGCGGAGACACGGTCCGCGTGCGGCTCTCGAAGGCCCGCGACGTCCGCCGGCCCGGACCTTCCGGCGAGATCATCGAAATCGTGAAGCGACGGACGACGCGATTCGTCGGCTCGTACTTCGAGGCGACGGACCTCGGCTGGGTGCAGATCGACGGCACCGGCTTCGCCAGGCCGGTGGCCGTGGGCGATCCCGGCGCCAAGGGCGTGCGGCCCCACGACAAAGTCGTCGTCGAGATGGTGCGGTTCCCCACGCACCTGCGGGACGGCGAAGGGGTGATCGTCGAGGTACTGGGCAAGGCCGGCGCGGCGGGCGTCGACACGCTCACGATCATTCACGAGTTCGGCCTGCCAGGCGAGTTTCCGGAGGCCGCCCTCGACGACGCCCGCCGGCAGGCCGACCGGTTCGATGAGTCGGTGCCGCCGGGCCGCCGTGATCTCACCGACCGCACGATCGTGACGATCGACCCGGTCGATGCCCGCGACTTCGACGACGCGATCTCCCTCGAGCGGGTCGAGCGCGGCCATTGGCTGCTCGGCGTGCACATCGCCGACGTCTCGCACTTCGTCCGCGAGGGCTCGCCACTGGACCAGGAGGCGCGGAACCGCGGCACGAGCGTCTACCTGCCCGACCGGGTGATCCCGATGATTCCGGAGATCGTCTCCAATAATCTCGCGAGCCTGCAGCCGGGCAAGGTGCGGTATGCCCGCACCTGCTGGATCGAGTTCACGCCCGACGGCGTGCCGGTGCACGCGGCCGAGGAGCCCACGGCGATCAACAGCCGGCGGCGGTTCACCTACGAGGAGGTCGACGTCTTCCTCGCCGACCCCGACACCCCGACAGTCGCAATGACACCGGAGGTGCGGGCATTGCTCGGCCGGATGCGCGACCTCGCCCGAATCCTGCGGAGCCGGCGCATGGCCCGCGGTGCGCTTCAGCTCGAGATGCCCGAGGTGAAGATCGACCTCGACCGCGAGGGCCGGGTCACGGGCGCCCACGTCGTCGAGAACACCGAGAGCCATCAGATCATCGAGGAGTTCATGCTTGCCGCCAACGAGGCGGTGGCCAACGCCCTCGCGGCGGCTGGCGCGGGCTTCCTGCGGCGAATCCACCCCCAGCCCGATCCACGGAAGCTGCGGCAGCTCACCGAGTTCGTCTCGGAGCTCGGCTTCGAGGTCGACACGCTCGAGAGCCGGTTCGAGCTGCAGCGGCTGCTCGACATGGCCCGCGGTAAGCCGGAGGAACATGCGGTGCACTACGCCGTGCTCCGCAGCCTGACGCGGGCCGCCTACGGCCCGCAGGACGACGGTCACTATGCCCTGGCCAGCGACTGCTACTGCCACTTCACCTCGCCGATCCGCCGCTACCCCGACCTCACGGTGCACCGGGCACTGGAGGCCATCGCCAAAGGCAGGCGGCCGCCTGCCGAGGGACTCATGACGCTGGGGGCCGAGTGCTCGGAGTTGGAGCGGCGGGCCGAGTCCGCCGAGCGGGAGCTCAAGAAGCTCAAGCTCCTGCTCTTCCTCTCGAAGCAGATCGGCGTGGAAATGGACGCGGTCGTGACCGGCGTCGAGGCCTTCGGCCTGTTCGTGCATGGCCTTGCGATCCCAGCGGAAGGCCTCGTGCCACTCGACGCTCTTCCCGACGACAGCTACCGCTACGACCGCGCGAGCCACACGCTCTCGGGCCGGCGGCCGGGCCAATCCTTCCGGCTCGGCGACCGCGTTCGCGTGGCGGTGGCCCGCGTCGATCTCGAGCGCCGCGAACTCGACTTCCGCCTCCTCGGCTTCGGCCGCCGCACCCGCGTGCCTCCACCGCGCCCGCGCCGCCACAGCAAGCCGTCCAAGCCGAAGAACCGCGGCAAGAAGGCCGCCGCGAAGCAGACTCGGCACCGCAAACACCGCGGGCGCTGATTGAGGGGCTGGGAGATCGGCGGCCGTTTGCGTGGGGGTTCGGGGCTGCCCATGCCCCGTCGCCGGACGCTCGCTACGGCATCCATGCCTTCGCTCGCTCGATGCTGACTGCGCTTCGCCATCCTGGCTGCGATTGTCAGCAAATGCCGGCTCTCAGGGCACGGGCAGCCCCTCACGGCTCAACCGTAGGCCTGTTGCTCCGCAACGGGCTGCCCGTCACGGAGTGACGGGCCTACGAGAATCGCGGGAGTCGGGCCAGTGTTCAGCCCCTCTTGAGATCTCTTACACTGCGACGCCCCCTCAATCACACCTTGTGGAACGCATCGTGACCGACTCGCTTCTGCGGACGCCTCTCTGGGGCTGGCATGAATCTCACGGCGGGCGGATGGTCGATTTCGCCGGCTGGTCGATGCCGGTGCAGTACGCGTCGATCGTGGACGAGCATATCGCGACGCGGCGGGCGGCCGGACTGTTCGACGTGTCGCATATGGGACGGCTCTCGATCGACGGCCCCGGATCGCAGGCCTGGCTGGAGTCGCTCCTCACTCGTCGGGTGAGTGACATGACGCCGGGGCAATGTCGCTACACGCTCGTCACGAGCGATGCCGGCTCCGCCGACGGCCTCGCCGTGCTCGACGACGCGCTCGTGGCCCGAGAAGCCGACGCGGCCGACGGCTCGCCGCGGATGTCGCTGGTCGTCAACGCGAGTAACCGCGCGGCCGTGGTGGCCTGGCTGCGGAGCCGGCTGCCGGCGAGCGGCGTGACGCTTTCCGACCGCACGAACGAGACGGCGATGATCGCCGTGCAGGGACCGCTGGCCATCGACCTCGTCTGTGAACTGTGTTCGGCCGACGACGCCTCCCGCATCCGAGGGCTGCGGGGGTATCGGGCGACGCAGGCTGCAGTCGCGGACGTCCCCGCCGCCGCCAGCCGGACCGGTTACACCGGCGAGGACGGCGTCGAACTCGTTGTACCGGCGGCCCAGGCGACGGCGGTCTGGGAGGCGATCCTCGCAGCCGGTGCCGACCGCGGAGTGCGAGCCTGCGGCCTCGGCGCCCGCGACACACTGCGACTGGAGGCAGGCATGCCGCTCTACGGTCATGAGCTGCAGGCCGGCAGCGACCCCTTTGCGTTGGGCCTGGGCCTGGCGGTGAATCTCGACACGGCAGTGGGCGAACCGCGGGCGTTTCCCGGGGTGGCTGCCCTGCGGGCGATGAAGTCGCATGGACCGGTGCGGGTGCGGGTGGGGCTGAGCTTCGATTCAAGGCGGTCCGCCCGTGAGGGCAGCGTCGTCGTGCCTACCGGCGGCACGGCCGCTGTCCCACTCGGCGTCGTGACCAGCGGTAGCTTCAGCCCCACGCTCGGCCACGCGGTCGCCATGGCACTGGTCGATCGGGCGGCGGCAGGCGTGGGCTCGGTCGTCGATGTGCTGATCCGCGATGCCGCCCAGCCTGCTCGGGTGGTGCCGCTCCCCTTCTACCGCCGTGGCGGCGTCAGCGGCTGACAGACGATGGGATTGCGGTATCCTGCACCGAATTGCATTTCCTCTCCCCCAGAGAACCGCGGAGATCGCCATGGCCGCCGAGCTGAAGTTCGCAAAGACACACGAGTGGATCAGGCCCGAGGCCGACGGCCTCGCGACGGTCGGCATTTCCGCCTATGCGGTGGAGGCACTGACTGACCTCGTTTTCATGCAACTGCCGGCCGTCGGCAAGCGGGTGAAGGCGGGCGAATCGTTCGGTGAGATCGAGAGCGTGAAGGCGGTGAGTGATCTCTACGCCCCGGTGTCGGGCGAGGTCGTGGCGGTCAACTCGACACTGCCCGGCCAGCTCGATCTGCTCGGCAAAGATCCCTACAACGCCGGCTGGATCATGAAGATTCGGCCGGATGACCCCGCGGAGATGGCCAGCCTGCTCGACCAGACTGCCTACGACGCCGTCGTGAAGAACTCGGCACACTGATCCCGTGCAAACGCTCTCGGCGTGGTGGGATGGCGATGCCGAGGGCCTCGTCAACATGGCGGCGGACGAGGCCCTCGGAGCCGAAGCCGAACGGACGGGGCTGCCACTGATCCGGTTCTACGGCTGGTCCACGCCGACGGTCTCGCTGGGCGCGTTCCAAAAGCTCGCCGACGCCCACGCGATTCCCGACATCGCCTCGGCGACACTTGTGCGGCGGCCGAGCGGTGGCGGCGCGATCGTCCATGGCAGCGACCTCACCTATGCGCTCGCGGTGCCGAAACACCACCCGCTCGGGCAGACCGCACTGCAACTCTACACGGCCGCACATACCGCCATGGCGGCGGTGCTGCAGACGTCGGGCATCGACGCCCGACTCTACGCAGCGGAACCGATGGACACCGATTTCTTCTGCTTCTCTCGGCGCGCGGGGGGTGACCTCGTGGTGGCCGGGTGCGGCGGCGGGCCGACCGCAAGAGATCCCAAAATCATGGGCAGCGCCCAGCGACGACTGGCCGGCGCCGTCGTGCAGCACGGCAGCCTCCTGCTGCGCAGCAATTCTGGTGTCGGCTCCGTGGCCCGGCATCCAGGGCTCGAAGACCTGGTTCCCATACTCCGCCTTCCGGCTGCTCGGATGCTCGCCGACGCCTGGCTCATCCTGCTCGGCCCTGCACTCGGCGGTAGCTTCGCCTGGGAAGCTGGGCGATTCGTGACAGCGCATGAGCGGGATATCGCCGCCCGAATCGCGGGCTATGCCGACTCGCGCTGGCTCGCCCGGCGTTGATCGATACCTCCCCCGTCTGGCCTTGCCGGGCTGTCTGTTGTATAGAATCGATTTCAGATTCCATGTGATTCCCCGCCTCCCACGCGCCCACCATGATCGCCAAGCTGATCGTCGCCTCGGGCAAGAGCGCAGGCCGCTCCATCTCCATCAAGCGAGATCGCCTGCTCATCGGCCGCGCCGAGGAGTGTGATGTCCGCCCTCTCAGCGAGGACGTGAGCCGCCGGCATTGCGAGGTGATCGTCGGTCCCGCGGAGGTCTGGGTGGCGGACCTCGGCAGCCGCAACGGGACGTTCGTCAATAGCCAGCGGATCAGCGAAAAGACGAAGGTCGTCGATGGCGACATCGTCCGGGTCGGTGCCCTTGAACTGAAGGTCTCGTGCGTCGATCCGGCGGCGAAGGCGGGCACCGAAGACGACGTGTCGCGGTGGCTCGTCGCCGACGAGAAGCCAGCCGGCATGTTCGACACGACGCAGACGATGCCACTCCAGCCCCCCGCGGAACTCGTCCAGCCCGCCAGGGCACCATCATCGAGCGACGCCTCCGTCGTTGCCCGCAGCCCAGCGGCCGTGGGCGACGCGATCAAAGCGGCCAAGTCGGCCCCCGGGGCGCTGCCCACGGCGGCCAAGAAGAAGTCCGACTCCTCCCGGGACGCGGCGGCCGAGGCTCTGAAGAAGTTTTTCGAGAACCGCTGACGGGCAAGATGCCCGCACAACCGGCATGACCGGCACGGTTCGGGGGCATAGTTTTCCTGACCGGCAGCCTCACCGCAGCCGGCAGCGTGCATAGTTTCGGCAGAGTCTTCCACCGCCCCGAGGAGCCCTGCGATGCCCACCACCGCCATCAAGCCGCCCCGCACGACCCGCCGCCGCAAGATCGACCCGACCACATGCGACCGCGATTACGGCTCCGACGAGCTCGAATTCATGCGGGCTCTCGAGCAGTACAAGCGGTCCAGCGGCCGGCCTTTCCCCACCTGCAGCGAAGTGCTCGAGGTCCTCAAGTCGCTCGGCTACACCCGCAGCCCGGCCGAGTGCCCCGCCTGACGCACACTCAGACCGTGGAATCCGTCAGACAAGCCCTGAGCGCGAGCGAGGGGATCCCGCTGCCGCCGGCGGCGAGCACGAGCGCCCGACCGGCGGTTTCAACGAGTTGACGCGGCCCCTCACAAGGCAAACCAGGCAAACCCAACACACTGCGGCGACCTTGCCCCCAAGCCAGCCGGGCCGCTACTGTTCCTCCCCCGCGTGGAGCCGGCTCGGAGCCGGCCGGCGGGCGTGGAGGCCGCCGTGCGTCTGAGTGCCTGGTTGCTCGTGGCAGGGTGCCTGGCCGTTGGCACGGGCTGCGGAGGCACGGCCCGCAACCAGAATGCCGAGGGGGTAAAGCTCTATCAGCAGGGCAACTATCTGGGCGCCGTCAACCACTTTCAGCAGGCGCTGGCGGAGCAGCCGGGCAATGCCGACTGCTTCTACAACCTCGGCGCGACGTATCACCAGCAGGCCAAGCTCTTCAGCCGGCCCGCCGACATGGCGACGGCCGAGCAGTACTACCACCTCTGCTTGGCGCGAAACCCGAATCACGAGGCCTGCCAGCGGGCGCTGGCCGTACTCCTCGTGGAGGAGAATCGGCAGGCCGATGCCGTTGCCCAGCTCCAGACCTGGGCGCGGAGTCAGCCCGGCAACCCCAATCCACACATCGAGCTGGCCCGACTGGCCCAGGAACATGGCGACGTCCGCGAGGCGGAGAACCAGCTCGTCGACGCGTTGGCCGTCGATCCAAACAACCCCCGCGCCCTGGTGGCACTGGCCAATCTCCGGGAGCAGGCGGGCGACCAGACTCAGGCGCTGGCCAACTACTCCCGCGCGCTGGCCATTGACCCCGCCCAGCCGATGGTGGCTGCCCGCGTGGCGACGATCCAAGGAGCCGTGCCCGACCAGCGGACGGCCACGCTTCCGCCGCCAACGCCGCCACCCGTTCCACCCGCTGCCATGCCGGCCCCGCCGGGATTTCCAGCCCGTTGACCGTCTCGTGCACGACCCCTATTCTGCCGCTGCAAGGCGAGGTTTCGAGGCCAGCAGCGAGTGGAGCCGCACGTGATGGAGCGAGCAACGGGTCCAGTGGTCGAGCGGGTGTTCAATTTTTCCCCGGGCCCCGCGGTGTTGCCGCTGCCGGTGCTGGAGGAAGCTCAGGCCGACTTGCTGGCATTGCCCGGCGTCGGAAGCTCGATCCTCGAGATCAGTCACCGCAGCCCGGCGTTCGACCGCATCCTCGAGGACACGCTCGATGGGCTCAAGCACCTGCTCGGCATCGGCTCGGATCACGAGATCGTGCTGCTCCAAGGCGGCGCGAGCCTGCAATTCTCGATGGTGCCGATGAATCTCCTCCGCGGGCAGTCGGCGGCTGCGGACTACATCCTGACGGGCACGTGGGGCTCCACCGCGATCAAGGAGGCCCGCCGGGAGGGCAAGGTGCACGTCGCCTGGGACGGGGAGGCCTCGAAGCATGACCGGCTCCCGGCTGCCGGCGAGATCAGCCTCTCCCCTGCCTCGGCCTACGTCCACATCACGAGCAACGAGACGATCCAGGGGGTGCAGTGGAAGCACGATCCCGACGTCGGCTCGGCGCCGCTCGTCTGCGACTGCTCCAGCGACTTCCTCTCGCGGCCGATCGACGTGGACAAGTATGGGCTCATTTATGCGTGTGCCCAAAAGAATGCGGGCATCGCGGGCGTGACCGTCGTGATCATCCGCAAGGATCTCCTCGAGCGGTCGCGGGACGACCTGCCCACGATGCTCGACTACCGCACGTTCGTGAAGAACGGCTCGCGTCCGAACACGCCCCCGACGTTCGCCGTCTACATCCTGGGGCTCGTCTGCCGCTGGATCCGCGACTCGATGGGCGGACTCGCGGGCATGGCGCGACACAACGCCGCCAAGGCGAAACTGCTGTACGACGTGCTCGATGGCTCCGGCGGGTTCTACGCCGGGCACGCCCGTCCCGACTGCCGCTCCGACATGAACGTCACCTTCCGCCTGCCCGACGAAGCGACTGAAAAGGACTTCTTGAAGGGAGCCCAGTCCCGTGGGCTCGTCGACCTCAAGGGACACCGCTCCGTCGGCGGCATCCGCGCCAGCATCTACAACGCGATGCCGGTCGAAGGCGTCGAGACGCTGCGCGACTACCTGCTCGAGTTTCAGCAGTCCCGTCGATCCTGACGCTCCTCGCCGGCCGTCGCCGGCGCCCCGGTCGCGATGAGCTGACACTTCCCAGCAACCCGCAGTTACCTCCCCGGACCACCATCCATGCCCTCGATCATCGTCCTCGACACCCTGAGTTCCGACGGCACGGCTCTCCTCGACGCTGCCGCCGCCCAGGGCATCACCTACGAGGTGAAGACCGGCCTCGCGGGCGACGCACTCAAGGAGGCGCTGGCCGCGCATGATGGCGCGATTTGTCGCAGCGGCGTGAAGATCACGGCAGCCGCCCTGACAGGAAACCATCGGCTGAAGGCAATCGTGCGGGCAGGTGTGGGCACCGACAACATCGACAAGGAGGCGGCCACGCGGCAGGGCATCGTGGTCATGAACACGCCAGCCGGCAACACCGTCAGCACCGCGGAGCACGCCTTCGCCTTGCTGCTCGGGCTGTCGCGGAACGTGGCCTCCGCCGATGCCAGCCTGCGGTCGCATGCCTGGGATCGCAACAAGTTCATGGGCGTGCAGCTCGCCGGGAAGACGCTCGGCATCGTGGGTCTCGGCCGCATCGGCCAGGCGGTCGCGAAGCGGGCACGGGCCTTCGACATGCATGTCATGGGCTTCGACCCGTTCCTCTCACCCGACCGCGCCGCGGAACTGGGCGTGGAGCTCGTGACGAATGCCCGCGACCTCCTGCCGCAGGTCGATTACCTCACGGTCCACACACCGCTCACCGAGGAGACCAAGTACCTCGTCGGCATGAAGGAGCTCGAGTCGCTCAAGCCGGGCATCCGGCTCGTCAACTGCGCCCGCGGCGGCATCTACGAGGAGCAGGCGCTCGTGGAGGGGCTGAAGCGGGGCGTCATTGCTGGCGTGGCGCTCGACGTGTTCGAGAAGGAGCCGTGCACGGAAAGCCCGCTGTTCGGCATGCCCGGCGTGCTGGTCACGCCGCATCTCGGGGCGAGCACGGAAGAGGCCCAGTCGCAGGTGGCGGTCGAGGGCGTCGGCCTGCTGGTCGACTTCCTCACCACGGGCACGATCCGGCATGCGGTGAATTCGGCCGCGGTCGACCCAGCCGAACTCGAGGGCGTGCGCGGTTTCCTTGATCTGGCCTGGCGGCTCGGCCAGCTGCTCGCGCAGCTCGACGACGGTGCGCCGCGGTCCTGCTCGATCGCCTATCGCGGCGAGGTTGCCTCCCGCAACACGCGGCTGATCACAGCCGCCTTCGCGGCGGGACTCCTCGAGGCGGCGATCGAGGATGTCAACATCGTCAACGCCGAAGTACTGCTGCGGGAGAGGGGCATCGAACTGGTGGAGCAGAGCCGCACTGATCCTGGGGCATTCAGCTCCGTCGTGGCGGTCGATCTGGTCGCAGGCGACCACGTGCACCGCGCGGCTGGCACGCTCTTCGGCCATGCGATGCCCCGGCTCGTGCAGCTGGAGGGGCACCGGCTCGAGGCCTATCTCGATGGCGTGCTGCTCGTGTTCACCCACCAGGACGTCCCAGGCATCATCGGCACGGTGGGCACGACGTTCGGTGAGCTCGGCATCAACATCGCCCAGATGACCGTGGGCCGCTCGACTCCCGGCGGCGATGCGATCGGCGTGCTGAATCTCGATCAGGAACCATCGGCCGAGGCGTTGGCGGCCGTCAGGGCGTGCCCCGGCATTCGCTCAGCCCACGTGGTAAAGCTGCCCGCCGCGGGCCAGCTGCCGGTGTGGCTTGCCGCCTCGGCGGCCGCCACGCGGGCGGCCCGGCGGGGCGCCGCCGCCGAAACCTGAGGCGGCAAGAATCTGTCGTTGCTCGGCGGCGGTGAACGATGACAGGTTTGACGGATCGCGGCTCCGCTTCCACAATCTGCGGTATACGCTCGGGGTCGCACCATGATGTTTCTCACTACAGCCTTCGCCCCCCGGTGCCGCCGCTCCCGTGTCCACGCCCTTGCGTTCGTAGCAGCGCTGTTCGTCGTGGCCGTAGGCGTTTGCGGCGCGGCAGCGGCACAGGAAGCTCCGGCCACGGCCACGCGGCAACTGCTCGACCGGCTCGGCGAGCGGCAGATGCCCGACGTCGTCCTGTGGGTACTCGAACGCGTGGCGGCGGACCCCGACGCGCCGGCCGACCTCAAGCAGGAGGTTCCCTTCCGCCGCGCGGTGGCCCTTCTGGGGACGAGCCGCATGGAATCGAACCCCAAGCGGCGGGCGGAGGTCCTCGCCACTGCGGAACAGGAGCTGGATGCCTTCCTCAAGGCGTCACCCACCGGCGGCCGGGCCATCGAGGCCTACACGCAGAAGGGCAACCTGCAGATCGAGCGGGGCCGCTCCAAGGTCGATCAGGCCAAGAAGCCGGGCGCCGACGCCAAGAGTCTGCTGGCCGAGGCGGCGGCGCACTTCGATGCCGCGATCAAGGTGCTCGAAGGCAAGGTGAAGCCCGACCAGCCGATCACCGAGGTGACGAACGCCGAAGATGCCGTGATCGCCGAGTACCGCGCCGTCCGCGACCGGATCAAAGAGCTCAAGGGGGGCGGAGGCGGCGACGACAAGCCAAAGAAACCCAAGCCACGCAGTGGCAGCGCCGCGAAGGAACTCGCTGAACTCGAGGAGCTGGAGGAGCAACTCCAGGGCAAGCTGATTCAGACCCGGCTCATGGTGGCCAGCGCCTACTTCGAGAAGGCCAAGGCCTACTCGGATGGCTCCAAGGAATGGCGTGACACGGTCGATGCCTCGGCCAAGCAGTTCAAGGAGATTGCCGACAAGTATCCGACCAAGGGGGGTGGTCTGTTTGCCCGGTATTACGAGGCGCGAAACTACACGCTTCTGGGCAAGGACGATCTCGCCAAGAGCAAGGCACCGGGCTACAAGCCCGACCCCAAGAATCCTCCCACGCAGCGGCTCGACACTGCCGTCGGCACGCTTGCGCCGCTGACGGTGCTCGAATCCAAGGCGCCGCTGGCGATCTCACTACGGGCGAAGGCGGTCGGCACCGTGCTCGACTGCTACACCGCGCTCGGAAAGTTCGACCTCTTCGACAAGGATCAGCGGGCGTTCGCCCTCACCAACGTGCCGCCGGAGCGGCTCGACACCGACTGGCTCACGCTGAAGTATCGGGCGGCGGAGTTCCTCGAAGCGGCCTCCGGCAAGCTGCCGCCGGGCGAGAAGACGAAGGCCTTCGCCGACATCAAGAAGCTCGCGACCGACGTGGCTAAGGCCAACAAGGATTTGGCTTCCGAGGCCCGGGCGCTGCTGGCCAAGATCGGTAAGGACGCGCCGGAGATTGCGACCGAAGAGAATTTCGAGTCGTTCATGGAAGAGGCCCGCCTGTCACTGGCGTCGATGCAGGAGGCTCAGGCCGCCGCCAAGCAGCAGCCTGGCACGCCCACCGCCGAGGAGGCTGCGGGGAAGGCGACGGCAGCACGCGACAAGGCGTTCGATCAGCTGCGTGCGGCCCTGAAGACCGCGACAGCCGACACCGACATCAACGCGGTCAATCAGGCCCGCTATCTGCTCACCTATCTCCTCTACGAGCGCCAGCAGTACCACGACGCGGCGGCAATGGGGGCGTTTTTGCTCGACCGCTATCCGAACGCGAAGGGGAGCCGGCAGGCTGCCAAGATCGCGATGGTGAGCTGGCAGCAGCTCCAGCAGAAGCAGGCCGACGCGGGCTGGAAGCAGAACGCCAAGGAGCAGGCGGCAGGCGTGGCCGACCGCATCATGCAGACTTGGCCCACGGAGCCCGACGCCGCCGATGCGGCCTTGATCGCGATGGTGGCTGCCACCGAAGCCCGGGATCCCGCGCGGATCATCGGCCTCGTCGAGCGGGTGCCTACCGAGTCGCCCCGTCGCGCCGAACTGCTCCTGCGCGGCGGCACGGCGCTCTGGCGGGAAGTACTCGAGGATCGGCGGCTCGACGAAGGCAACCGCCGTCCCGACGACGAGACGAAGGCGTGGAAGGCCGAAGCCCGAAAAGAGCTCGATGAAGGCCTGAAGGCCGTGCAGCCAGGCACGGCCCTGCCTGTCGTCGTGTCGGCAGCCCTCGCCCGCTGCCAGATCGCGCTCGATGACGGCGAGCCTGCGGTGGGCCTGGAGGTGCTTGAACGCCCTGGCTACGGCCCCTGGACCGTCGTGAACGACCCGAAAACAGATCCCGCACTCGGCCAGGGCTCGTTTGCCGAGGCGGTCTACACGGTGGCCCTGCGGTGTTTCATCGAAGCCGAGCAGCTCGAGAAGGCCGAGGAGGCGATGAAAGGCCTCGAACGACTGGCGGGTGACGGCGAGGAAGCCTCGGCCAAGCTGACGGCGATGTACTTCACCATGGGCCGCGACCTGCAGGGCCAATTGGAGGGTCAGGCCAAGGCCGTTGAAGCGGGCGACGCATCCGCCGCCCAGAAGGCAGCGGTCACGCTGGCTGGCTTCGAAAAGTTCCTCGACCGCCTAGCGGCCCGCGACAAAAAAGTGTCCTCGCAGACCTGGATCGCCACGACGTATTTGTCGCTCGGCTCCGGAAAAGATATGGGCAAGGTCGTGCCAAAGCAGAAGGCGGAGCAGTATCTCGACCGCGCCGCCGCTGTGTACGCCGGCCTGCTGAAAAAGAAGGATGACCAGGCCACACCGAAGGAGGAGCGGGACGAGATCGCGAACTTCGAGCCGTCGATCCGGCTGCGGATGGCCAACATCTTCAAGGAGCGAGGCAAGTGGGACGAGGCACTCGAGCAGATCGACTGGATCCTCAAGGACCCCAAGCGACAGAACTCGCTCGATACCCAGGTGCAGGCGGCCGAGTTGCTCCAGGCAGCAGGGCTCAAAGCGCTTGCCGAGAATCCGGCCCGGGCCGAGGAACTGCTCAAGGCCGCGATCGTCGGCCGCAAGAACGCGGGCAGCGTGATCTGGGGCTGGAATGGCCTGGCCAACAAGCTCGCGCGGCAGGCCTTTGCCGGCACGGACGAGAAGTCGCTGCGGTCGCGGACGCTGTTCTTCGAGTCGCGACTCAACGTCGCCCTCTGCCTGCTCGACCGGGCCAAGCTGCCAGGCAAGCCGAAGGAAGAAGCCGATGACCTGCTCGGCAAGGCGGCGACGGCGATTTCGATGACCCGCAAGCTCTATCCCGATCTCGGTGGCGAGGCGATGGCCACCCGCTATGAAAAGGTCCTCAAGGACGTGCAGAAAAAGCAGGGAGCCGTGAACCCCCGGGGCTTTGCGGAACTCGACGAACAGGCCGCCGCCGCCGCGGCCACACCGCAGGAGAAATGATCGTGCGTTCGCCCCTGAACATGTGTCGCTTGCCGCTCTGGCTCCTCAGGCCCGCCGGCCGCCTTGTGCTCGTCGCCGGTGCCGCGCTGGCCTCGAACGCCGCATTCGGCCAGTCGCCGGACCGCGTCCGCCTTCTCGACCGGTCGGAGATCTCCGGCGAGATCGTCGTCGCATCGCCCAACGAGATCGAGATCAAGGACCAGCGGTCCGAGGAAGTGAAGAAGGTGCCGATCGACCGCGTTCGCGAGGTGGCGCTCGCCGACGAGCCCGATTCCCTCCGCAATGCCCGCGGCATGCTGTTCCGGGGTGACGCCGCCTCCGCGCTCCAGGAAATCACGAAGGTGCAGGATGCCGACCTCCAAGGGGCATCGGATCGCGTGCTGGCTGAAATGCAGTTCGTGAAGGCCGCTGCCCTGGCCCGACAGGCCACGCTCACGGGCAACGGGCTGGCCGAAGGAGAGAAAGCCCTGCGGGAATTCGTCAGTAAGAACCCGAAGACGCATCACTTCTATCGTTCGGCAGAAATGCTCGGCGACCTCCTCGCCAAGGCCCAGAAGTTTCCGGATGCCGCCACCGTCTACTCGGCGCTCGAGAAGGGGCCAGCCGCACTGAAGGTGCGTGCCGCTTCGGCCAAAGCCAACCTGAATTTCGCCCAGGGAAAATTCGCGGAGGCCCTCAAGGACTTCGAGAATGCGGCGAAGGTCCAGACCGACCCGAAGGACCCAGCCAGCGAGCAGCAGAAACTCGAGGCCTCGCTCGGCACGGCCCGCTGTCTGGCCCGGCTCGAGAAGGGCACCGATGCGATCACGCTCATTCAGAAGGTCGTCAAAGGGGCGGATCCCGAGGAGCGTGACATGCTCTCGACGGCCTACGCCGTGTTGGGCGACGCCTATCGCGCGGCTGGCAAGGAACAGGACGCCCTGATCGCGTTCCTCACGGTCGATCTCGTCTACAACAGCCAGCCGGAGAGCCACGCTGAGGCGCTGTTTAACCTGGCCCAGCTCTGGGACAAGGCGCAGAACCCCGAGCGGGCTCGGCAGGCGAAGCAGGCCCTGGAAGCCACCTACCCGGATAGCCCATGGACGAAAAAACTGGCCGGGGGCGCGGCGTCCTGACGGCTGTGTTCGGCTGGATTTGGCCGTGTGGGCGATTGACGGTAGGCTCGATAGTCACTGACGAAAACACATTTTCGAGGAGCAGAACATGCAGGGAGACGCGGTCATGGGGAGCCGGGACGCCACGGGGATTCGAGTCATGGGATGGCTGCCTGAATGGCTCAGTCGGATGCTCGTCGCAGCCTGCCTGGTCGCGCCCTGGGTGGCCGTGACCGTCGCGCCCGCGGTCATCGCTCCCGATGTCGCCTGGGCGCAGGACGAAGGCGGCGAGGAGGGAGCTGCCGAGGAAGAGGGGCAGAGCTATCTGAAGTTTCTCGCCGTTGCCCTCGGCCCGAAGTACATCGTGATCTTCCTCCTTCTCTCGTTCGGCCTTGTAGCCCTGCTCGTCATGTGCTTTCTGCAGTTCCGTAAGCAGGTGCTGATCCCGCCGGCGCTAAGCCAGGCGTTCGAACAGCACCTCGAGCAGAAGCAGTTCCAGGAGGCCTACGAACTCGCCAAGAACGACGATTCGTATCTGGGCCACGTGCTGGCCGCAGGGATGGGCAAGTTGCAGTCGGGCTACCCGGCTGCCGTCGAGGCCATGCAGGCCGCCGAGGGCGAGCAGGCGATGAAGCTCGAACACAAGATCAGCTATGTGTCGCTCGTTGGTGCGCTCGCCCCGATGTTCGGCCTGCTCGGTACGGTGGACGGGATGGTGGCGGCGTTCATGCTCATCGCCGCCCAGGATACGGCTCCGAAGCCGAACGAACTCGCTGTCGGTATCTCGCAGGCCCTGGTGACGACGCTCATCGGCCTCTGGCTGGCCATCCCGGCCATCGCCTGCTACGGCATCCTGAAGAACTGGCTCCAGCGGTTCAACATGGAGGTCGACGACGAGAGCATGCGGCTTATGTCGCGGTTCCAGAACCTCGGGAAGAAGTAGTCATCCGCCATGGCGAAGCGACAGAGCGACGGTCCAGAGAAGACAGAGATCGACATGACGCCGATGATCGACATGACCTTTCAGCTGATCACGTTCTTCATGTTCACGCTCAACTTCTCCACCGCCGTCCAGGACGATCGGATCCAGCTGCCGTCGAGCCAGCTGGCCAAGCCCGCCAAGGGACCCGCCGAAGACCCGATTACGCTGCAACTCATGCTCGATGGCAGCGTGATCTACAACGGCGAGGCCGTTCCCCTTCCAGAGATGGGAGGCTACCTGGAGAACGAGAAGCGGGTGCTGATTTCAGCGAGCAAGGAGCCGAGCGCCGCGACGGTGATCGTGCGGGCCGACGGCCGGTCCAAGACGGGCCAGGTGCAGGACCTCATCAAGCTCTGCCAGGAAAAGGGCTTCGAGAAGTTCGTGCTGCGGGCCGAGTACGACGAGAGCAGAAAGAAGTAGGTGCAGCATGGCCGCCCAGCGGGAAAAACTGCCCGACAAGATCAGCATCGACATGACGCCGATGATCGACTGCGTCTTTCAGCTGATCACCTTCTTCATGCTCACGCTCAAGACGGTCATTTCGGAAGGTGACTTTCAGATTCGCATGCCCCTCGGAGTGAGCGCGGGTGCGGCCTCGGAAGACGCCTTGCCGCCGGTGCAGGTGAAGATGCGGGCTGATTTGGACGGCAAGCTCGCCGGCATCACGATGAACGGCCAGGGTGTGCCCGACTTCGAGCAACTCCGCCGCAAGGTGATCGACCTGGTAGGAACCGGCCCGGGCTCCAACGCCGACAAGACCGAGGTCGAACTCGACTGTGACTACAACCTGAAGTACGTCAACGTTGTGAACGCCGTGTCGGCCGTGTCGGGTGTTCCCCAGGCCGACGGCACGACGATCGACCTGATCAAGAAGATCAAGTTCACGCCCCCCAAGCGGCGCTAAATACGCGCGAAACACGAGCATCCTGCTCGTTTTCGCTTTTCTCGGGCCAGCCATCCGGGCTGGCCGCACGCGAAACACGACCGTAGTCCACATGCTCCGCATGTGGCCCACGGTCAAAACACCGCAGACCCGAGCTACTGCCCTGTAGGTCCGCCAACCTCCGCCCGAATAGCCAGGCCACTCGGCCCTCGCACCTTCAACCCCACACGGAGTGTGCGGACTACGGTGCCAGTGAAGGCCGCGGACCTGAATTCCAAGCACATCACCGGCGGGGGTGAAACTTCTCGTGCACGCCCTTCAGCCGCCCTGCGTCGACGTGGGTGTAGCGCTGGGTCGTGGCGATGCTCGCGTGGCCGAGCATTTCCTGCACGTGCCGCAGGTCGACGCCGCCGGCCACGAGATGCGTCGCGAAACTGTGCCGCAGCGTGTGAGGGCCGATATCTGGGGGAATGCCGGCCCCGGCGGCATGCTCACGCACCACCTCCCAGATCCGCATCCGCGACAGCCGATTGCCGCGTGAGGAGAGGATGACCCAGGCCGGCTGCGTTCCTGCCCGGTTGGCGAACGCCTTCCGTGGCCCGTCGATCCAGGCCGAGAGCGCCGCGATCGCCCGCCGCCCGAGCGGTACGACCCGCTCCTTGTCACCCTTGCCGCGGCAGGTACAGAAGCTCTCCGCGAGGTGCACGTCGGAAAGCCGCATGGCCGACACCTCCGACGCCCGGCAGCCGGTGGCATACAGCAGTTCCAGGAGCGCCCGGTCGCGGATGCCGACCGGCGTCGTGGCCTCGGGCCCCGCCAGGAGCCGGTCGACCTGCGCTGCCGAGAGCGTGCCGGGCATCGCGTCGTCGCGCTTCGCGGCCGTGAGCAGTTCAGCCGGGCTCTCCGTGACCACACCTTCGAGCTGGAGGAATGAGTAAAACGTTCGCAGCGTGGCTGCCTGCCGGGCGATGCTCGCCCGCGCCAGCCCCTTTTTCGCCAGCGCGGCGAAGTAGTCGCCCAGATCGCGGACGGAGAGCGTCGCCGCTGCCCGATCGCCGAGCCACTCCCGAAAATCCCGCAGGTCACGGCGGTAGGCCGTCTGCGTGTTCTCCGCGAGCGCCCGTTCGTGCCGCACGTAGTCGAGGAATCGGATCACGAGCGTGGCCGTGCCCGCGGCCGGCAGGTCCACCCCGCCGCCGTCCATCACGATCCGTCGCGTCCGCGGTCGCTGCTGTTTCACGTCACGTCCTGCCTGAGGTCGCCGGCTCGGGGGCGGCACAAGTCTCGTCGCTTCGCGTGTTGCCCCCTCGCGTCCATACAAGCCCCCAGGCGCAAGCCGGGGGATCTTGCCGCTATCCCCTCGCTCCCGCTCAGGGCTTCTATGCACCGACCCCCTCGCCTCGCCCGATCGCCGTGCGTCTCGAAAGGAGGCAAAGGGATCGGCGCGAGGCTCCCGAGCATTGGGCCGCCGCGGCCCACCGCGAGGGAACTCGTGCCGTCCCGTAGCCGGCGCGGTACCGAAGAGCCCTATGCGTCGTAGCCGAGGTTCGGCGCCAGCCAGCGTTCAATTTCGCTCACCGGCATGCCCTTCCGCGCCGCGTAGGCCTCCACCTGCTCCCGCGTGATCCGGTCCACCGCGAAATATCGGCTTTCCGGATGGCCGAAGTAGAGGCCGCTCACGCTCGCAGCCGGCAGCATCGCGCAGCTTTCCGTAAGCGTCATTCCCGCCCCCTTCTCCGCATCCAGCCAGGCGAAGAGCGAGCGTTTTTCCGTGTGGTCCGGGCATGCCGGATAGCCCGGTGCCGGGCGAATGCCACGGTATTTCTCCTCGATCAGGTCGTCGTTCGACAGCTGCTCGGCCTGACCGAAGCCCCATTCCCGGCGAACCTTCGCATGCAGCCACTCGGCACAGGCCTCCGCCAGCCGGTCGGCGATGGCCTTGGCCATGATCGACGAGTAGTCGTCGTGGTCGCGGTCGTACTTCCGACAGAGCTCCTCGCAGCCGTGCCCCGCCGTGCAGGCGAAGGCGCCGACGTAGTCCCTGCGGCCGCTCGCCACCGGGGCGACGAAGTCGGCGAGAGCGTGGAACATGTTCTGTCCCTTCCGTTCCCACTGCTGCCGGAGCGTGTGTACCCGGCCAAGCTCCGCCGACCGCGACTCGTCGGTGAACAGGATGATGTCGTCACCGGTCGAATTGGCGGCGAAGAAGCCGTAGGCGGCCTTCGATACAAGTGCATCGGTGCGGACGATTTCGTCGAGCATCCGCAGGGCGTCGCCATGGAGTTTCCGCGCCTCGGTGCCCACGACCGGGTCGTCGAAGATCGCCGGATGCTTGCCC
The DNA here is from genome assembly GCA_049695995.1 of Pirellulales bacterium. Classification (GTDB taxonomy): domain Bacteria; phylum Planctomycetota; class Planctomycetia; order Pirellulales; family UBA1268; genus QWPN01. The sequence continues at coordinate 40,207 of JBAVTF010000127.1, forward strand.
TTGAGCTCCCAGGAAAGGAAGAACGGCGACCAGTCGATGTAGGGAATCAGTTCACCGAGCGAAATCTTCTCGAGCGTCCGCACGCCGAGGAACTCCGGCACGTCGATCGGGGTCGTGGCCCAGTTGGTCGTCCACCGCTTCTCGCAGGCCGTGGCATACGAGACGAGTTTCGTGTCCTGCCGCCGCTTGAAGTTCTCCACGTCGCGGGCCTGGGCCTCGCGGGTCGCCCGCACGTATTCGTCGCGGGCAAGCGGGTTCAAGAGCTTCTCGACGACACCCGCGGCCCGCGAGGCGTCGTTCACGTGGACCACGGCGCCGGCATACTTGGGGGCGATCTTCACGGCCGTATGGCGGGCCGAGGTCGTGGCGCCGCCAATCAAAAGCGGCATTTTCAGTCCCGCATGCTGGAACTCCTGGGCCACCTGCACCATCTCGTCGAGGCTCGGCGTGATCAGGCCGGAAAGGCCAACGATGTCGACCTCGTTACGGATCGCCTCGTCGATGATCTTCGTGCAGGGCACCATCACGCCGAGATCGACGACTTCGTAGTTGTTGCAGCCGAGCACGACGCCCACGATGTTCTTGCCGATGTCGTGAACGTCCCCCTTCACCGTGGCCATGAGCACCTTGCCTCGCTTGGCCTGAGCAGAACCGGAGGCCTGCCGTTCAGCTTCCATATACGGCAGCAGATGATTCACGGCCTTCTTCATCACGCGGGCGCTCTTCACGACCTGCGGCAGGAACATCTTGCCTTCGCCGAAGAGGTCACCGACCGTCTGCATGCCCCGCATGAGCGGCCCCTCGATGATCTCCAGGCTCGTCGCATAGTGCTGGCGGGCGGCCTCCACGTCTTCATCGATGTGATCGACGATCCCCTTCACGAGGGCGTGGGACAGCCGGGCCTCCACGTCGAGGTTCCGCCAGGTGTCGGCCTGGGTGACACCACTCCCCTCCTGCTTCTTCACCGTCTCGGCGAATTCGACGAGCCGCTCCGTCGCATCGGGTCGCCGATCGAAGAGCACGTCCTCGATCCGTTCCCTGAGATCCGGCTCGATCTCCTGATAGACGGCAAGCTGGCCGGCATTCACGATTCCCATTTCCATGCCCGCCTGGATGGCGTGATACAGGAAGCAGGAGTGCATCGCCTCGCGGACGACTTCGTTGCCGCGGAACGAGAACGAGATGTTGCTCACGCCACCGGAGACCTTCACGGCCGGCATCGCCGCCTTGATCTGCCGCGTCGCCTCGATGAAGTTGACGGCGTACTTGTTGTGTTCCTCGATGCCCGTGGCCACGGTGAGGATGTTGGGGTCGAAGATGATGTCTTCGGGCGGAAAGCCCGCCTGTTCCGTCAGCAGCCGGTAGGCCCGCTGGCAGATCGCCACCCGCCGCTCGACGTCGGTCGCCTGTCCCTCCTCGTCGAAGGCCATCACGACGACCGCCGCGCCGTGGCTCCGCACGATCCGGGCCTGCTCGAGGAACTTCTCCTCCCCTTCCTTGAGGCTGATCGAGTTGACGATCCCCTTCCCCTGAATGCACTTGAGCCCCGCCTCGAGCACCTCGAACCGCGACGAGTCGATCATGATCGGCACGCGGGAGATCTCGGGCTCGCTGGAAAGCAGCGTGAGGAACTTCGTCATCACCTTCACGCCGTCGAGCATTCCCTCGTCGACGTTGATGTCGATGATGTTGGCCCCGTTCTCCACCTGCTGGCGGGCGACGCCGAGGGCCTCCTCGTAGCGTTCTTCCTTGATCAGGCGGGCGAAGGCCCGCGAGCCGGTCACGTTCGTCCGCTCGCCGACGAGCGTGAAGCTGCTTTCGGGCCGCAGTTCCAGCATCTCGAGGCCGGAGTAGCGGCTCCGCTGCGGCGGTGCGACGGGCTTTCGCGGCGGGTAGTTCCGCATCACGTCGGCGATCGCCTTGATGTGGGCCGGCGTCGTGCCGCAGCAGCCCCCCACGATGTTGAGCCAGCCGGCCTGGGCGAATTCCTCGAGCACCGACGCCATCATCTCGGGCGTCTCGTCGAAGCCGCCGAGGGCGTTGGGCAGGCCGGCGTTGGGATAGCAACTCACGAGCCGCGGCGTGATCCGGGAGAGGTCGGCCACGTGGGTGCGGAGCTTCTCCGGACCGAGGGCGCAGTTGATGCCGGCCGAGATCAGGTCGATATGGGAGATGCTCGTCCAGCATGCCTCGACGGTCTGGGCGGAGAGCGTGCGGCCCCCTTCGAAGATCGTGAACGAGGCCATCACGGGGAGTTTCCTGCCGAGGTCGGAAAATACCTGCTCGATGGCATGGAGGCAGGCCTTGAGCACGAGTGTGTCGAAGGCCGTCTCGGCGAGCAAAAGGTCCACTCCACCGTCGATGAGGGCCTCGATCTGTTCGCGATACGCCGCGACCATCTGGTCGAACGTCACGTCACGATGGCCCGGGTCAGCCACGTTGCCAGCGATCGAAAGCTGCTTGTTGGTGGGACCGATCGAGCCCGCCACGAATGCCTGCCGACCGGGCCTCCTCGCCATCACGGAGTCGGCCGCCTGCCGGGCCAGCGACGCGGCGACGAGGTTCATCTCCCGCGTGAGGTGCTGCAGTCCAAAATCGGCGAGTGCGACGCTCGTGGCCCCAAACGTGTTGGTCTCGACGATGTCGGCGCCGGCCTCGAGGTAGGCGGTGTGAATGCCGCGGATCGCGTCCCCCTGCGTGAGCGTGAGGACGTCGATGCAGTTCTTGAGGTCGCGATGGTGCTCGGCGAACCGGTCACCACGAAAGCCGTTCTCGTCGAGAGCCAGGGCATGCACCATCGTGCCCATGGCGCCATCGAGGATCGCAATGCGATTGGCCAGGAGGTCGTGCAGGGCGTTGATTCGGGACGGCGAGTCGGGTCCAGTCATCGAGGTTCCGAACGAGAGACACGGAGACGGTGAAGCACAGACCGCCGCAAATCCGGCGGTTCAGGCATCATAGGCAACCCGGCAGATGGGGCATACTGCGCAGGCTGGCGCACGCGGCCGGCGGCCTATGGCGCCACGTGGTCGCTGGCCAAGCGGTTCACGCTCCCCAGTTCAAGCGACCCGGTAGCCCACGACGATGCTGGTGCAGGAAGGAATCCTGCCATGGACATCATCGCTCGGTTTCCTCGCCTGCCGCCCCTCGACGACGTGGCTCCGGTGGCCTTACACACGGAATCCCACCGGCCGCCGCCCGCGGTGGCGAGGCCGTGCCCGCGGCCGATGCAGCCCGCGACGAGCCGTCCGCGGCCGACCTTTCCGGCCGCGTCGGTGGCCGTGCTGGCTGCCGTGGCCGCCGTGGCCTGGTCGTTGGCTGCGTGGCATGAGAGCGTACGGCTCGCCAGCCAGCAGCGGCCCGATCGCCTCGCCCTCCAGCCGCCGTCCGTGGCGCAGCCGGCGGCCACATCCACGCCATGAGCCATGCCATGACCGACACCGCGTTCGACGCGATCGATGCTGCATTTGTGGGTCGCTGGCAACGGGATCGCGCCGGCTCGGGGGCGGTACAAGTCTCCTCGCGGGACCTCGAAGACTCGGTCCAAATGCTCGTCGAGCTTGCACCGCCCCCCTTGCCTCCCCTTTCAAACGGGGCGGACGAGCCATTCGTGCTTCGTGAACACATTCTCGATTCTCAGCAACCGGTCGTGCCGGCGGTGCATTCTGGCGGCGGATCGGTCGTCGATCGGCTGCTGCGTGCAGCCTGGTCGGAGTGGAACGGGCTGGCCGCGCACGTCGAGGCGGCGAGGCTCCGGGGACGCCGGGTGTTCGCCGTGGCCGGCGGTGAACCACGCGAGGGCCGCACCACGCTCGTTGAGTGTTTGGCGACCGTGCTCCGCGAGCGAGGCCGCGACGTGAGCTGCACCGCGTCGCAGGAACTCGCCGCCACGGCTGCCGATGACGGGCAAACGCACGACAAGCGGATCGTGCTGGTGGATGCGGGCATCTGGTTTCCCCCGGGACCGATCCGCAGGCATTGGCTGGCCCGCTGTGTGCTCGGCAGCGAGGCCGCGATTCTCGTCCGCCGAGCCGACCGTCGTGCCGCCGCCGCGCGGCACACCGTGCTCGAATCGCTGGGCATCGAGGTGCTCGGCGAAGTGCTCACGTTCACCGACGACGTCCCGTCCGCGGCCGCGGAGCCTGAATCATGACAGTCGTTCACCTGCCACGTCCGCTCGTGGAGTCGCGGGAGGCGGCGGCAGCCAGACTCGCCTATGCCGTGCAACGCCCCGGCGGCGTGGCCGTGCTCTGCGGACCACCCGGCACGGGCGTCTCCACCGTTCTGGAGCTGCTGGCAACCGCACCGGCAGGTGGCTCGTATCAGCCGGCCGTACGGCCACTCCGTGACTGGAACGACGACGCGGATGATGCGCCGCTCCCAGGCGTCGTTCTGGCCGATGACGCTCATACCTGCAACGGCACGATGATCCGGCGGCTCGTCGACCGTTGCCGACGGCAACGGTCGGCCTCCAGCCTCGTGCTCGCCGGCCATGGACGGCTGCTGTCATTGATCGCCCGCGACGCCACCCTGGAGCGGTCGGTGCTACTGCGGGCAGTGCTCCGGCCGTTCTCTCTGTCGGAGACCCGACGCGTGCTCGAGGCGATGCTCGCTCGGCCCGAAACACCACGCCTCACCGACGACGCGGCCCGTGCGATCCATGAACTGGCGGCGGGTATTCCGGCGACCGTCGTGCGGCTGGCCGAACTGGCCGGCGTGATCTCCGCGAGCCGCCCTGACGGCAGCCTGTCGGCCCGCGATATCGAGGCGATCCACCACCGGCTCTGCGTCCGCGCCGCTTAAGAGCGTTGGCCAACGGCCGAATGGTTTCCGGCGCCCAGGCCATACGGTAGATTCGGGGAGCCTGCACTCCGTGGCGGGTGCTGGGCTGCTTCCTTTTCTCTGACGATCACCCCTTGAGTTTCGACCGTACCAGCAGGCTCGTCGCAGCCCCTTCGCAGCCCGCCAGGAGCCGGGGCGAATTCGCCTTTTGGCTCAGCCACGCGGCGTTCTGGTCGATCGCGTTCGCCGCTTCACTGGCCGTCAGTGCCGTTTGCCGCCCGATAATCCCCCATGAGTGGCCGTTTCTTGCTGGGCGGATCGGGCTCTGTTTCGTGGCCACGGCCGTCATGCGGTGGCTGTCAAAGCAGCCCGCCGTGCTCGCCAGGCTCAACGTATCGAAGATCGGCCTCGTCGCCGGCGGCGCGATTTCGTCGGCCGTCGTGATCACGCTTCTCCTGGCCGGTCTCGACTGGATCCTTCAATCCGGGAAGGCCGGCCTCGGCAAGCTCGAACTGGTCGCTCGCCTGGCGATCAATCTCACCTTGCTCGCCAACTGGTGCGCGCTCTACTTCGGCTACCAGCTCATTCGCGAGCGCAATTCCGCGGAATTCCGCGCCATGGAGGCCGAGTCGCTGGCACTGCGAAACGAACTCGAACGGCTCCAGGCCCAGATCAGCCCGCACTTTCTCTTCAACGCCCTCAACACGGTGATCGCCTGTCGCGACGATCCGGAGGCCATCGACACCATCACCCAGGCGCTCGCCAACTACCTGCGGTTCCTGCTGCGACCGGCCGCAACGCTCGAGCCGCTGGCCCGTGAGATCGACGCACTCGAGGAATATCTCACCGTGCAGTCGGCCCGGTTCGGCGACGCACTGGCCACGCGGATCGAATGCAACACGGATGTGCGTCGGATCCTGGTGCCGCCCGTCATGATCCAGCCACTGGTGGAAAACGCGATCAAGTACGGCATCGCGTCGGGGGTCAGGCCCGTCCAGGTGGTCGTCTCGGCCCATCGGGAGTCCGATTGGCTCATCGTCGAGGTTGCCAACACGGGCCGCTGGGCCCCCGCCGTGATCCGCCAGTCAACAGGCACGGGCCTGTCGTCACTGACTCGACGACTCAGGCTGCTGGCGGGTGCTTCCGCCACGCTGACCCATACCGAGGCCGATGGCTGGGTCCGGGTCCGCATCCGGCTGCCCACCCACAGACCCTCACCCGAGGGTATCGACACAACGGCCACCACCATGGAACACTCGACGGCATGATCACCGCGCTGCTCGTCGATGATGAGCCCAAGGCTGTCGAGCGACTCGCATCGCTCCTCGGGGCATTCGACGCCGTCGACGTTGTCGGGACCGCCGCCACCGCCGACGATGCGGAGCGTTTTCTCGCGGGCCGCTCGGTCGACGTCGTGTTCCTCGACATCAACATGCCGGGGCGGCTCGGGATCGATCTCGCCGGCCACCTGCCGGACGGAACAAAGGTCGTCTTTGTCACGGCCCACGAGGACTACGCGATCGATGCGTTCCGCAAGGGTGCGGTCGACTACATTCTCAAACCGATCGACCGCGAACGGCTGGCGATCACGCTCGACCGACTGGCCCCCGCGTCGGAGCCGGCCGGAACCGAGGCTGACCACGACGCCGATTCCGGTGAGTGGGGCGAGGCGGGCGAAGCCTCGGCCGACACCGCCGACGCGGTCACGCTCTCGGGCTGCCGCGGTCGCTCCGTCGATGTCGTGCCCTACGCAGACATCGTCTGGATCGAGGCCGTGAAAAACTATTCTCGCGTGCAGGCCCGCGAACGACCGGCACGGCTCGTGCGGCGGACGATGGCCGAATGGGAGAAGCTACTGCCTGCCGAATCGTTCCACCGGATCAGCCGGTCGTTGGTCGTGCAGCTTTCGGCCATCAAGTCGACGCAATGGCAGTCGCGGGATCAATCCCTGCTCGTGTTCGCGGGCGTGCCCGCACCACTGCCGATCGGCCGCACGGCGGCCGCGCGGCTCAAGGAGTTGCGCCGGGTGATATGACCGCCCTCACGCTTCGGCCGCCGCCCGGGCCAGATACTCGCCCACGACGTCCATCGCCCCTGGCACCCGATCGGGAGCGAACGGCGCCGGACTCATAGTGGACGGCCGAGCGGTGATCAGGTCGGCGACGAGCACCGCCGTGCCCGTCGACTGGTGAAGGCCGGCTCGGAAGTGACCGGCCGCAACCAGCGCATTATCGCAGCCCGGTATCCGGCCGATCGTCGGCAGGCCGTCGATCGAACCGGGACGCAGGCCAGCCCACGACTGCTCCAGCGTGGCCTCGTCGATGGTGCCGAGCAGATTCCGGACCATCCCGAGCAGGCCGTCGATCGCCTCGGTCGTCGTCCCCGTCGCAAAACCGGCATCCTCCAGCGTGGAGCCGACCAGGAGCCGGCCGTCGTCACGTGGCACGAGATAGCTGAGCCCGCGGTTTATGACCCGGCGCAGCGGCTGCTGGGGGAACCGCAGAAGGGCGATCTGGCCGCGGATCGGCCGCGTCATGAGCACAAGCCCTAGCCGCTCGGCGATCGATCCCGACCAGGCACCAGCCGCCAGCACGTACTGCCCCGCGCTCAACGGCACCAGGGCCCCCGCCCGCTCGGCCACTACCGATCGAACGTTGCCGCCGTGGACATCGAGGTCGCGGACTGTGACACCCATCTCGATCACGACACCCCGTGCCAGGCACGCGCGTTCCAGCGCCTGCAGGTGGCGTGGCGGCCGGATCTGCATCTCCGCGGGCAGAACGAAGCCCCCCACGAGTCTCCCGCGGGCAACGGCATCGGCCAGCGCGGGCTCGACCGCCGCGATGTCGGCCGCGTCGAGTCGCTCGCACTGCGTGCCCTGCGCCGTCCACGTTGCCGCCGCCTCGCACAGCCGCGCGAACTGGCGTTCATCGGCCGCGACGTGCAGGCCGCCGCACTCGCGCAGGCCGTTGTCGATGCCGGTCTCCTCGAGCAGATCACGGGCCCACTGCCGATGCAGCTCATCGCTCCAGGCCGTGAGCACGTCGCCCGGCGGTGCCCCGGCATACCGCGGCGCAGGCGGAAAGATGCCCGCTGCCGCCCACGACGCGGTCTGGCGGGCAGGCTCACGGGCGAGCACCCGCACAGATAGCCCACGGCCGGCGAGTTCACGGGCGATCGAGAGGCCGATGATGCCGCCGCCGATGATGCAGACGTCTGTCATGAATCGGGCGCAGCGGGCCTTACGCGTTGGTGGAAACCTCGGGCGTATCGGCAATGTTCACCCACACGTGGACGTGCGGGGCACCCCGGAAGTGCCAGACGAACGCGGGACCTTCGAGCCGCCAATTGTCCCACACATCGTCGTCGCCGATATCTCCCTGCTTGTAGAACGCGAGCCGGCAGCGATCGAGTCCCCCCTGCTTCGCCAGACAGCCGCGAACCTCGTCGCGATCGGCGGTGCGATAGGGCTCGAGCAGGATGCCCAGCACGCGTTCCAGTTCGACCCGCTGATCGGGCGACAATTCGGACACAGGGATGCCGGCCGGGCCGTTCGCCCCCCGGAATCCGATCGCCGTTTCCTTCGGCAGCCCGTCGACGAGCGCCAGGGCCCGCTGCCGGCCATCGAGCATGGCATAGACGCCGTTGGCCGCGACCGCCTGGGGCCAGAACACGTTGCCCGGGTGGTCCTTCTCCTCGTTGAAGCCGCCGGCATCGTGGCCATAAAAGATCGGCCCACCGAAGGCGACGTGCTCGGCCGAGTCGCCATCGCAGCGGAGCGTCATATGGCGGCCCGTAAGCAGGAACTGGAACGTCCCACTGCCGGGCTCGCCGATGAGCGCGATCGACTGTTCGTGGCCGAAGCCGCCGGTGTCATCCTCAAGCTGCTTGTCGAATCGCGCATGCCAGTCGGGCTCGATCAGGCTCTCGAAGATCTCGCGGACGAGCTGCTGCTGGTCCTTCGTGAAGAAGTCGCTCTTCACGGCAGGCTCGGTGGCGTTCCAGTTGTTGCCCACGCGGGTGCGCAGGAGGCCGAATTTCGGATGGCGGTAGTCCCACGGGAAGCAGACCTTGGCCCGCTGGGCAGGCGTGAGCGACGCATGCAGCCTACCCGCGAGCGTCTCGGCCGTGCCTGCCGCCGTGTCGGCGACGGCGGCATTCATGCCGCGGCTCGCAAGCACTCCGGCACAGGCCGCGGCTCCCTGCATCAGCCGACGACGGGAGAGCGAAATGGATGAGGTGGCCATGCGGCTTACTCCTGCGGTTCAAAGGTTTCGATCAGAAAATATCGTACCGGCTCCGTCCTCCAGACGCACACTCAGTACCGCGGGTCGACCTCCTGTGGTGTGGGTTCGGGGCTGCCCATGCCCCGTCGCCGGACGCTCGCTACGAACATCCTGTTCTTCGCTTGCTCGATGCTGACGGCGCTTCGCCATCCTGGCTGCGCTTGTCAGCAAACGCCGGCTCCTGGGGCACGGGCAGCCCCTCACGGCGTATTTCTGAACTGTAGGCC
>JBAVTF010000128.1:0-43696 GCA_049695995.1 Pirellulales bacterium
GACTCGGTCCAATGCTCCTCGAGCTTTCGCCGACCCCCTCGCCTACCTTTACGTTTGTTGACTCTCGCAGCCGGGACACCGGCTCAGTAGCGGGTGATGACTTCCTGGGTGTTGAGCAGCACGCGGGCGAGTTGGGCCCAGGCTGCATGCTCGATCGGATCGAGGGGAGCCTGCGGCGCCAGGCCGACGGCGAGCGACTGCTGGGCGTCGGTCGGCGCGGCCTTGAAGACGGATCGCTGCGCGGCGAGGAATAACGTGAGCGAGGCCAGTTCGTTGTCCCGTGGCTCACGGTTCAAGGCCAGCCGGTAGGCGAGCCGGATCCGGCTCGCGTCGTCGCGGCTCGCTGCATCCTGCAACAGCCGCTGGGCGAACACCCGCGACGCCTCCACGAATGCGGGGTCGTTCAAGAGCGTGAGCGCCTGCTGCGGCGTGTTGCTCGGCGACCGGGCCGCGGCGCACTCGTCGCGGGCCGGGGCATCGAAATTCGCCAGCATTGGGTGGAGGAACGTCCGCTGCCAGTGCATGTAGAGGCCGCGACGCCACTGGCGGGCGTCGGTGTCGGCCACGTAGTCACGGTCGGGGAACTGCAGTGACGCGTAATAGCCGGCCGGCTGATACGGCTTCGCGCTCGGTCCCCCGATCCCATCGAGCTGGAGCAGCCCGGCGATCGCGAGGGCATTGTCGCGGACGAACTCCGCCTCGAGCCGGCGGGGGTTCTGCGAGGCGAGCAGCCGGTTGGCGGGATCCACCGCGAGCGCCGCAGGCTGAAGCGAGCTCGACTGACGGTACGTGCGGCTGGTGACGATCAGCCGGATCATGTGCTTGATGTCCCAGCCCGATTCGCGGAACTCGCAGGCCAACCAGTCGAGCAGTTCCGGATGCGTGGGGAGTTCGCCCTGCGAGCCGAGGTCGTCCACGACAGCGCTCAGGCCAGTGCCGAAGAACATCGCCCAGAGGCGGTTCATGACGGCCCGCGGCGTGATCGGGTTGGTGTCGGACACGAGCCAGTTGGCCAGATCGAGCCGCGAGAGCCGCCGGTCGTCGGTGCTCTCGATGCGGGCGGGGAGGAATGACGGCGTCGCGGGCTGCACCACGGGCCCGGTCTCGTCCTGCCAGTTGCCGCGGGGCAGCACGCGAACGAGAAGCGGCTTCTCCGCCGCCTTCGTCACCATCGTCCAGGTCCGGCCGCCAAACAGGCCGCGGGCCTTTGCAGCCAGCTCATGAGCTCGCGTGGCAGCCGCGGCATCGTAGGTAGTGGAGAGCAGGAATGCCGTCGTCGCGCGGGCGGCCTGAGCAGGAGACCGTGCGTCACGTGGTGCGGCCAGCGCGGCGAGATCGTCGTTCGCCGCCACGTCGAGCGGCTGCACGCTTCCCAGCGGAGAGAAGGCAAGCCTCAAGGGAAGCGTTCCCGCGCCAGTCACCGTCACGACGATCCGGTCACCCGCGGCGAGCATGATCGGCTTCTCGATCAGCCACACCGCCGCGATGGCGTCGTCGGCATCTGCCGTGGCGGGCAGTCGCCATTCTCCCTGGATGCCAGGCACCTCCGCGCCGCCGCGATGGATCGGCTGCTTGGCCGTGGCATCGCCGACGCGAAGGGGAAGCCGGCGTGCCTTCCCTACGGCATCGGTCACCTGAACCGCGAGCGAGATCGAACCGCCGAGGTTCTTGACGGGCTTGTCGGACTGGACGGCCGCCACATCGATTGCCAGTTTCACGGCCCCCAACCCAGGCAGGCTCGCGGGGTCGAACACGACCTCCACCGCCTCCCCCTTCCCGAGCGGCTTCTCTGTCGCCACCACGTTCATCGGTGAGATCACCGGCTTGCGGTCGGGCACTTCCGTGCCGTCTTTCGTGATCCTGGCCTCGACGGCCGCGGGCGCCAGCCAGCCGTCGGCATGCGACGTGAGGAACGGTGCGACACGCTGCTCCCACACGGCCTGGGCCTGCTGCGCGGCAGGATCGGCTGCGAACCGCTTCGCGGCGTCGGCCAGATGTCGGTCAAGTTCCGCCTGCGTCCGCGCGAGCTCACGCTTCAGCAACGGCGACTCCACCTCGATCTCCGGCGGAAACGGCGAGTCGTTGTTGATGCCCACGAGCTCCGGCTCGGGCGTATAGCCATAGTTGGCATACACTCCCCACTGCTTCACGTCGGCGAAGAAGGCCTGCAACTCATAGAAGTCGCGAGACGTGATCGGATCGAACTTGTGGTCGTGGCATTCGGCACAGCCGAACGTGCTGCCGAACCAGGCCGCTGCGACCGACCGCACCCGCTCCGCGCCATACTTCGCCAGATATTCCTTCGGCTGCGCGCCTCCCTCGCGGGTCATCATGTTGAGCCGGTTGTAGCCCGTGGCAACGAGCTGCTCGGTCGTCGGGTTGGGCAGCAGGTCGCCGGCAAGCTGCTCGCGGGTGAACTGGTCGAAGCCCTTGTCGGAATTGAAGGCGTTGATGACGTAGTCGCGGTAGGGAAAGATTCGCTGGTTCTGGTCGCCGTGGAAGCCGACGGTGTCAGCATAGCGCGCGATGTCGAGCCACCACACCGCCATCCGCTCCCCGAAATGCGGCGAGGCGAGCAGTGCATCGACGAGGGGCTCGCCAGACGGCCGCGGCGTGGTGGCGGGGATCGCCGACTCCGGTGGCAGGCCGGTGAGATCGAGGGCGAGCCGCCGTTCGAGCACCTGCTGCGGCGCTTCCGGCGACGGCTTCAGTCCCTTGGCGGCGAGCTTCGCCTCGATGAAGGCATCGATCGGGTTCGTGCCGCCGGCTGCGGCGGGCACGGCGGGGCGAGTGAGCGGCGCGTAGGCCCAGTGGGGCTCGTAGACGGCCCCCTCGGCCACCCAGCGGCGGAGCAGTTCCTTTTGGGCGGCTGAGAGCGGCTTGTGGGCCGACTCGGGAGGCATCGGGTCTTCATCGTCGAAGATCCGCCTGATGATCTCGCTTGCGTCGGGGTCGCCCGGCACGATCGGCACCGTGCCGCTCTCCGTCTCCTTGAGGGCGGCCTCGCGCACGTCGAGCCGCATCCCCGCCTCGCGGGTCTTGGCGTCGTTGCCGTGGCAGTGGAAGCAGACATCGGACATGATCGGCCGGATGTCGCGATTGAACGACACGGGCTCGGCCCCGCGGCACGGCGAGGCGATCAGCGACAGACCAGCGGCAAGAGCGAACCAGGCGGGGGGGCGGAAACGCATGGGCGGGGAACTCGAGGGGATGCATCTACGACCGCCACGAGTTTACCGTGTCCCACCACGCATGGCGAAGGCCGAAACTCCGATCGGTTCAAGACAAAAGCTGAAGCCTGTATCAGTCGGCCGGCTGGTTCACGAACTGCTGCAGATCGGCCGAGAGTCTTGGCCAGCGATGCGCCGTGCATGCGATGGAGTGCATGCGGCGGGGCGTTTCACTCCGCCGCGATCGCGTCGAGCAGGTCGAGGCCGATCGCGCGGCGGGCCGGCAGCCAGGCGGCAACCGCCGTGATGATCATGGCGGCGGCGACGTTCGCGGCGATCACCGTCGGCCGGATCGACATCGCCAGGGGATGACCGAGGAGGGCCTGGCTCGAGAGCTGAATGAAGAGGGCCGTGACGATGCCGGCGCCCACGCCGATGAGGCTTCCGATGCCGCCGATGAGCAGGCTTTCGATGAGCACCAAGCGGGAGACCTGCCGGCCGGTCATGCCCACGGCCCGCAACAGGCCGATCGTGCGCCGCTTCTCCAGGACGTTCATCGCCACCGTGTTCGCCACGCCGAGGCTGCCGACGACGAAGCCGAGGCCCAGGATCGACCAGAGCGCGCCCACGAGACCGGTGGTGATCCGATCCATCATCGCCCGCATCTCGCGGTGCGACTGAAGCAGGAGCGAGTGCTCGCGAGCGATCGCCGCGAGCGGCTGCTCGATCGCCGCTGCGGCGCCGGGTGTAGCCGTAATGAGCACTGCATCGACCGAGTCGATGCCGAGCAGCCGGCGAGCCGTCGTGCGGGTGAGAAACACCGATGAGCCGCCGGCCATGTAGTCGCGCACGACCGCGCCGACGGGCAGCCGGAGCGTGCGGCCAAAGGCGGCGAGGGTGATCTCGTCGCCGACGCCGCGCTGCGCCTGCCGCGCGAGGGCCGTGCCGATCGCCACGCCCCCGTTCTCGAACACTCGCCGCAGCGCCTCGTTCGACATGCCGACCGCGTCGAGCGGCAGCCGTCCGCTCGCGGGCAGGTCGCGGGCGACGAGCAGGCAGGCGTGGCCATCCAGGTTGCCGAGCACGATGGAGAGCGGGTCGGCGGCCGCGACGCCGTCGATCCGCCGCACGGCATCCATGATCCCCTGCCCTGCCGACGGCGACGCATCTCCCTGCACGGCGAGCGAACCGGCCTGCATCAGGATCCAGTCGGCGCCGAGCGCTCGCGAATACCAGCCGAGAATGTCGTCCACGCTGTCGCGGATCACGTGGCCGAGGCCCACGCCATTGCCGATCGCCGCCACGAGCACGCCCGTCGTGAGCGCGGTCCGCACCGGCTGCCTGAGCACCTGTTCCAGGGCGATGCCCCGCTCGATGCCGAACCGCCGCGGAATCAGGCCGGCGAGCAGGCGGGCGAGGAGGCCGAGCACGGCGGGCGTCGTGGCGATGAACGCCAGGAGTGTGGCGATGCCGGCGGGCACTGCCGCGCGGGTCGGCAACCAACCCGCGCCGGCGGCGGCGAGGATGCCGAAGGCGAGGCACCACAGCCCTGCGGCGGCGAGCATGAGCGTGCGCGGGACGCCGCCCGCTGGCGGTGGCACGTTGGCAAGACCGTCGAGGAGATCGACCCGAGCGGCCTGCCGCGCCGGCCACCAGGCCGCTGCGATGGCGACGAGTGGCCCCAGCACGAGCGCGGCGAGAATCAGCCACGGGTTCACCGTGATCGTGATCGCGGAGCTGCGGAGAAACGTCGCGATGTTGCGGGCGATGGGATCGGCCGCAACAAGGCCCCCAACGACCCCGAGCACCGCGCCAATGAGCCCCAGCATGCCCGCCTCGGTCATCATTGAGCGGGATATCTGCCGTCCCGAGGCACCGACGACCCGCTTGAGTGCGAACGATCGCCGCCGTTCGGTCACGTTCATGAGCATCGCATTGCCCACGATGAACCAGGCCATCGCCACCGTGAGCGCGGTCACGAAATCGAGCCCCAGATTGGCACCGGCGAGCATCTCGTCGGCCATGCTCGCCCGGCCGGGTGGCACCTGTGCGACAAGGTCGCCCGGCAGGCGAGCATTCGCGGCGGCGACGACACTGGCCCGCGAGGCGTCGTCGTGGAGCACGAGTCGGATGCGATCGACGAGGCCGCCCGTGCCCGCGAGGTCGGTGAGGGCTGCGAGGTCGAGGGCAATGCCGGCGCCGTCGGCGAACGACACGAGCGATTGCGGCTCGGCGATGCCCGTGATCGTGAGCCGGCGGACGCCCCGCTTTGCGAAGAACAGAACCTCGTCGCCCACACCCCGGCCGAGTGAGTCGGCGAGCCGCTGCGACAGCACGATCTCATCTGGAGCTTCGCAGCCCCGGCCCGCGGCGAGCTTCAGGAGGCCTGCCTCGACGAGCCCTGCAGCATCGAGTCCCACGGCCACGTCGCGAACCCGTGCATCGCCGGCGCGAAGCAGGCTCGGACGAAAGACGAGCGGCACCGCGGCTCGCACGCCCGGGATGCCGACCAGCTGCGGCGCGAGACTGGGATCCCAGCGGCCGCCCGCGCGGGCGACGACGTCTACGGACGGCATGCCCTCGATCGATTCGGCGAGGGCGCGATAGCCCACCCGCGAGGCATCGCTGGCGATCCAGGTCGCCACGATGGCGCCGATCGCCACGGCGATGCTGGCCACCGTGGCCAGGGCGCGGCCCGGTCGGCGTTGCCATTGCCGCAGCAGCAGCGTCAGCTCGGTCATGGCATCAAACTCTCACTGTCGGGGCCGGCAATCAGCCCGTCCACGATCCGGATCGCCCGGTTCGCGGTGGCGGCGACCACGGGATCGTGCGTGACGAGTACGACGGTGAGCCCGCGGTCCGCCACGAGCCGCGTGAGCAAACGGATCACCGTGCGGGCATTGGCGGAGTCGAGCGCGCCGGTCGGCTCGTCGGCCAGCACGACGGCGGGCCGTGTCACGAGGCCGCGGGCGATCGCGCCGCGCTGCTGCTCGCCGCCGGAGAGGGTGTCGGGCCGGTGCTCAGCCCGCGGCTCGAGCCCGACGGCAGCGATCGCCTCGAGCGCCCGCTCCCGGCACTCACGCTCCGGCCGGCCATCGAGCACCAGCGGCAGCGCCACGTTCTCGACGAGCGACAGCTCCGGAAGCAGGTTGTAGCGTTGAAAAATGAAGCCGATTCGCCGGCGGCGGATAACGGCGAGCCGATCGTCGTCGAGCCCGGCGAGGTCCACACCTTCGAGCAGCACGCGGCCGCTCGTCGGTCGAGTGATGCCGCCGAGCATGTGGAGGATCGTGCTCTTGCCGGAGCCGGAAGCGCCCATGATCGCGACCATCTCGCCTGCGGCCACGGAAAAGCTCACTCCTTGCACGGCCGCGACGTGAGCCCCGTTTCCACTGCCTGGAGCGAACGTTTTAACGAGGTGGTCGGCGATGAGGACCGGCGGGACGGTTGTGGTTGCAACGCGGGTCATACAAGAGGAACGTCATCGTATCAGTTCGGCTGCCTCGCGACCGCGACACCAGCGGTGTTCCCGCGAGATCAGCCACACGTCGCTCCTGCCGCCCGATACGGCCGACGACCTGGCGCCCCAGGAGTCCAGTGATGCGCGTGACGAGTCGATGAGTGATGGCGGCAGTGTGTTGCTGGGCAAAACAGTACTGCACCTGTATAATACGGATCCGTTTGTCCGATACTCCCTGCGAAGCAGAGCGACCATGAGTCCCTCTCGACTCAGTGCGGCATTCTGTGCGGCCGTGGTAGCCGCAGTCTGTGGGTGGTCTAGCTGTGGGTGCTCCAGGCTGCCCGACGCGACCTACACGCTGCGGGCCGACGCAGAGCAACTCGTCCTGCCCGCGAAGCACAAGGCACAAATCGCCGCCTATCTCGCCGCATTTCACGGTACGCCGGCCGATCCCCGGATGGCCCTGCCTGCCGAGGAGGCCGCTGCCGCCGAGCCGTCAGCCGGAGCCGTGATTCCGGCCGTCGCGCGGATCGACAAGCCCGGCTACGACCGCCTCCATCTTCAACTCGGACGCGAGGTCTACACCCGCCAGTGCGCGGCCTGCCACGGCACGACCGGCGATGGCAAGGGGCCGGCCGGTGTGCACCTCAACCCACCGCCGCGGGATTACCGCAACGGCGTGTTCAAGTTCACGTCGACGCCGCGTGGGTCGAAGCCGCGGCGCGAGGATTTGCAGCGGATCCTCAAGTATGGCGCGAAGGGCACGTCGATGCCCGCCTTCCGGTTCCTCTCCGACGAGGAAACCGAGGCGGTCATCGACTATGTGCAGGTGCTCAGTGCCCGCGGTGAACTCGAGATCAACCTGATTCGTGAGGCGACTGACGAGTTGGAAGAAAGTGACGACTTCGATCCTGAAGTCGTCGGTGAATACGTGCAGAACATCTCCTCGTCGTGGGACAAGGCTGAGTCGGAACTGGTGCGGCCGGTCACGGTCAATCCGCCGCGGACGCCGGAGACGATCCATGCCGGCGCGGTGGCGTTCGCGGAGCTGTACTGCGTGAAGTGCCACGGGCCCGACGCCCGTGGTAGCAAGTCGGCCGATGTCGGCCAGGACATCTGGGGCCGCACGGCGTACCCTGCCAATCTCGCCATGGGCATGCTCCACGGCGGTCGGCGACCGGTCGACATCTACCGGCGGATCTACTCGGGCATCAACGGCACGCCGATGCCGTCCTCGAAGGATCCCAACACGGCGATCAACGAGACGCCCGAGCAGCGGTCTGACCGGATCTGGCATCTCGTGCACTTCGTCACGGCCGTGATCGAGAACAACGAGGTGCCGGCCGACGCCCAGCAGGCGATCGATGAGACGCTCAAGCGGCTCCTCGAGCCGGCCAAGCCCGCCGAGCCCGCCGCAGCCGACGCGAAGAAAGCAGCCGCGGTGCTTGATGCACGAGAAGCCCGAGGCGTAAGCCGAGAGGATAGTTGAGCATCTCATGCCGCCCCGCGACGACCTTGCCAACAAACGTGCCCGCCTCGCCGAACTTCAGGCTGAGCAGTCCCAACTCGTCGCCGAACTCGAGTCGGAGTCGCTTGCCCAAGCCGCAGTCGACTGGGCTCGCCAGGGCTACTACCTCACCTACTACGCCACGGCAGGCTTTTTCCTGGGCATGGTCGCCGCACTCGTGAGCCTGATGTTCAACATCGTCGGGGCGAGCATCGCGGGTGAGAATCCGCTCCAGCTGATCAAGGTCTATCTCACGTTCGGTCTCGGCGGTCAGGCACTCGACCCGTCGTTCGACTCCGGGCTCGCCTTGGCGATGGGCTGCGTGCTCTACATCGCCACGGGCATGCTCCTCGGGATCATCTTCCACGTGATCCTCACGCGGTACGCGTCCCAGGCCGGCCTGCTCGGGCGGCTGGTCTGGGCGTCGGTGATCGCCGTCGCAGTCTGGCTCGTGAACTTCTATCTGCTCTTGTCGTGGATCCAGCCGCTGCTCTTCGGGGGCAACTGGATCACGAGCACTGATCCGGTCTATCTGCCCTGGTGGGTTGCGCTCGCCACGCACCTCGTGTTTGGCTGGACGATGGCGCTGATCTATCCCTGGGGCCTGTTCGTCCCCTATCGCCCGCAGGCGGAACAGTCATGAGTCAGTCCCGAATCCAACCTCCGGCCCGCGAAGTGCCGGCCGACCTCGTCGATGAAAAGATCGTGATCGCCTATTACGTGGCGGCGCTCACGTTCATCACGATCTCGATGCTGGCGGGGCTGCTCGTCGCCTTGCAGCTCGTTCGCTGGAACCCGCTCAACGGCGCCGAACTGCTCTCGCCGGGACGCTGGCGGATGATCCACACGAACGCCATCGCCTACGGCTTCCTGGCCAATGCGTTTCTCGGCACGCTCCACTGGGCGGTGCCGCGGCTCACCTTCCACAAGGTCGCGAGCAAGGCGCTGAGCTGGTTCATCTTTTACGCCTGGCAGGTGATCGTGCTGGCGACGGCCGCGGGGATCGTGATCGGGCCGACGCTCCAGGATCAGCCCTGGGTGATGGAGCTGGCCAAACAGTTCCGCCTGCCGATGGGCCTGGGCGCGCAGGGCGTTGAGTGGGGCGAGACGCCGTTCTGGATCGATCCCGTGGCGCTGTTCGGCCTGCTGTTGGTCGCCGTGAACTTCATGGTGCCGATCGGGCGGAGCAAGGGGCCGATGTACGTCACGCTCTGGTACTTCATGGCTGCATTCGTCTGGACGTTCCTCACCTACGCGATGGGCAATCTGCTCCCCGAATACGCCGTGGCCGGCACGAGCGCGGGGGCGATCGGCGGCCTCTTCATCCACGACCTGGTGGGGCTGTTCGTCACGCCGCTGGGCTGGGGGCTCATGTATTACTTCGTGCCGATCCTGCTCAAGAAGCCGATCTGGAGCCACGGCCTGTCGCTCGTGGGCTTCTGGGGGCTGGCCTTCTTCTATCCCCTCCAGGGCATCCACCACTTCCTCTACACGCCGATCCCGATGTTCCTCCAGTACGGTGCGGTGATCTCCACGATCGCCGTGGAACTCGTGGTGGCGACGGTCGTGATCAACTTCTTCGGCACGCTCGGTAGCAAGGGCTACGACCAGTTCGTCAACAATCTGCCGATCCGTTACTTCTACACGGGCATGGTCTTCTACTTCATCACCTGCTTCCAGTGCGCCCTGCAGGTGACGCTCACGTTTCAGAAGCTGATCCACTTCACCGACTGGGTCGTTGGCCACGCCCATCTCGTGATGTTCGGCGTGTTCAGCCTCTGGCTGTTCGGGATCATGATCTATCTCTTCCCGCGGCTGCTCGGCCGGCCGTGGTACAGCCAGAAGCTCCTCAAGTACCACTACTGGCTGTCGGCCGGTGGTCTGTTCGTGATGTTCCTCGACCTCACGCTCGCGGGCGTGTTTCAGGGCTGGTATTGGGCCTCGCTCCAGCCGTGGGACGCCTCGACGAATGGCTCGACGCCGTTCTGGATCGTCCGCGTGTTCGCCGGCCTGGCGATGTTCGGCGGGCTGCTCTGCTTTCTTTACAACCTGTGGATGACGGCCAAGGGGGCTGAGAGCGTCGATGCGTCGCCCGCCCTCGTGTCTGCAGCCACCTGATCGGAGCCGAGCATGTTTGAAAGCAAGACGGGCATCTTCTTCATCGCCGGCATCGGCTTCTTCGTGCTGGCCTTCCTCGGCAACGGCGCCGTGCCGATGCTCATGTACAAGGACCGCCCGGAGAAGACGGCCGAGGAGCTGGTCAACAAGCGGGTCATGAACCAGTTCCGCGACCTGGCGGAGCGGTATCCCGAGCCGTTCCAGGCGGCCTTTGGCGCCGTGTCGGAGGAGAAGTGTGCCGAGGCCTTGCGGCTCGGCCGGCAGATCTACGTCGGCGAAGGCTGCTGGCACTGCCACAGCCAGTTCGTGCGGCCGGTGTCGAACGAGTCGCGGCGATTCGGGCCGGTGTCGAAGACCGAGGAATACGACAACGAGCTGCAGCGGCCCGTGCTCTTCGGCACGCGGCGGGTGGGGCCTGATCTCTCGCGCGAAGGGGGCCGGCGCGGCAACGACTGGCATGCCGTGCACTTCTACAACTCGCGGACGGTCTCCACCGACTCGCCAATGCCGGCCTATCCATGGTTCTTCGATGGCTCGCCCGACAAGCCGAATCGCCGCGGCCTCGCCCTCATCACCTACATCCAGTGGCTCGGCTCGTGGCTCCCGGAGTATCCGTATTACGAAGAGCTCGCGGAGGTGCGCGGTGAGTGACGCTCGCAGCAGTGATACTCGGGGTATGGCCTCGAGCCGGCGCAAGACCTGGATCACGATCGCGATGGCGGTCTTGATCCTGATCCCCAGCATGTATGGCTTTGCGGGGAAGTTCATCGAATTTGTCCACATCTATCGCGGTGAGAGCGGTGGCGAGTTCGCCGTAGCGCCGATCATGAACTACCTGCTGGCGAGCGCCGGCTTCTTCTGCATGCTCCTGTGGGCCGCCTGGAACGGCATGTTCCGTGACGTGGAGCAGCCGAAGATCGACTTCCTGGAAAACGAGCGACTGCTCGACCGCCGCGGCCCCGCCGCCTGACCGCCACGAGGATCATTGCCATGCCCGACTCCACCACGCCCGGCGCCCCGGACGCCGAGAACCGTTTCCACGATTACGTGGGCAACGCGATCCCGTGGTATGTCCGCGTGATCTGGATCGGATTCTGGATCTTCGCAGTCACGTACACGATCCGCTACCTGCTGCCCGCCATGCAGATCGAGCTGATCCAGCGACCCTAGGGAGTCGGGTGAACCCCGTTTCGCCCCGTAGTCCGCACACTCCGCCCCGTAGTCCGCATGCTCCGCATGCGGCCCACGGCACGAACACCACAGGCCCAAGCTACCGTCCTGCGGCCACGCCTACCGTCCCCTTTGCCTGCCCGAGGTGAGAGTGGCCCCCCGTGAACTCCCCCTGGCGTGCGATTACTGCGGCCTGCCGGCGGGCAGCAGCATAGCTAACGTCGACGAACCGGTGTTCTGCTGCTTCGGCTGTCGGTTCGCGGCGTCGATCACGGCGGCGCAGGGCGACGACGGCCAGTCCCGTTGGATGATGACGCGGCTCGGGCTGGCCGTCTTCTTCACGATGAACGTGATGGTGTTCACGATGCTGCTCTGGTCGCAGCCTGACGGTGAACCGTCGGCGCAGGCCGGGGCGCTCTACGGCCTCGCGCGGCATGCCTGCCTGCTGTTCACGGCGCCGGTGCTCGTGCTCCTGGGCGGGCCGCTCTGTGATGACGCGATCGCCGAGCTGCGACGCGGCCGCGCGTCGCTGAATCTGCTCCTGCTCGTCGGCGTGGCGGCCGCGTTCGCAATGTCGGCCTGGGCCACCTGGCGAAACGAGGGCCATGTCTATTTCGAGGTGGCCTGCATGGTGCTCGTGGCCGTGACGCTCGGTCGCTGGCTGGAGGCGTCGGGCAAGCTGCGGACGACCGAGGCGCTGCGCGAATTGCGGCAACTGCTCCCCGATCGGGTTCGCCGCCGTGGTGCCGACAGCGGCGAGCAGGAGGTCGCGCTCGCCACGGTTCAAGCGGGCGACGTGCTGCGGCTGCTGCCGGGCGAGCACGTGCCGACCGACGGCCGGATCGTCGCCGGGCAGGCGTCCCTCGACGAGCGGAGCGTCACGGGGGAGAGCGTGCCGGCGGCCAAGGGACCGGGCGACGTGGTGCACAGCGGCACCTGCAATCTCGACGGCGAACTGCTCGTGGAGGTGACGGCCCCGCCGGGCGCGGGCACGCTCGAGCGGCTCATCGACGCGGTGGCCGCGGCTGCGGCAACGAGTCGGCAGCAGCGGCTGGCGGAACGGATCGCCGCCTGGTTCCTCCCGCTCGTGCTCGTAACCGCGGTCGTCACCTGCGCGGTGCACTGGCGGACCGGCGGTGCCGCAGCCGGCATCCTCGCGGGCCTGGCGGTGGTCGTCGTCTCCTGTCCCTGCGCCCTGGGGCTGGCGACGCCGATGGCGCTCTGGGCGGCGATCGGCCAGGCGACACGGCGGCACGTGCTCGTGCGGGACGGCGATGCGTTCACGAAGCTCGCCATCGCGAATGTCTATTGCTTCGATAAGACGGGCACGATCACCACGGGCTGCCGCGTGAACGACGTGGAGAGTTTCGGCGGAATCGAGCCGGACCGCGTGCTCGCGGTGGCCGCGGACCTCGCCCGTGGCTCGACTCACATACAGGCGCGGGCGATCGAGGTGTATGCCACTGAGGCGGGCGTGACGGCCGCCGACATCGACTCGCCCCGCACGATTCCGGGCTGCGGGATCGAGGGTGAGTTGTGCGATGCGCACGCGGCCGCGCGGCTCGGGAGTAGCCGCTGGGTCCGCGGTGCGTTTCGCTCCGCTGATCCTCCGACGCTGCTCGCGATCGGCACCGAGATCGTGGGTGGATTCCGGTTCGCGGAAGACGTCCGGCCCGAGGCGGCGGCTGCGGTGGGGACGCTACGGCGCCGCGGTGCCGACACCTGGATGCTGTCGGGCGACCGGGCCGATCGGGCTGCCGCGGTCGCCGAGCCGCTCGACCTGCGCTGGCGGGCGCCGCTGCTGCCGGCCGAGAAGCTGGCCGCGATCGAGGGCTTTCGAGCTGCGGGCCGGCGGGTCGTGATGGTCGGTGATGGCATCAACGATGCCCCTGCCCTCGCGGCGGCCGACGTGGGCGTGGCGCTCGGCTGCGGCGCCGACGTGTCGCGGTGGTCGGCCGACATCTGCCTGCTGCGGGACGACCTGGCCGCCCTGCCCTGGCTCGTCGACCTCGCGAGCCGCACGCGGCGGACGATCCGCTGGAACCTCCTCTGGGCCTTCGGCTACAACGCCGCCTGTATTCCGCTGGCGGCGACGGGCATCGTGCATCCGGCCGTCGCGGCCGTCGCGATGGTGGCAAGCAGCCTGCTCGTGGTGTCGAACTCGCTGCGGCTGGGGCGGGATGAGCCGTCCGCGACCGCGGGTGGAGCGAACCAGACGACGCCAGTCAGCCCCGACCCAATCGAGGTGGCCGCATGATGGAATGGCCGCTGCTCGTCGTGTCGGGGATGCTCGGCTCGGCCCACTGCCTCGGGATGTGCGGCCCGTTCGCACTGGCCGTCGGCAGTGCAGCGCCGTCGTGGCGGGCGAATGTGCAGCGGCAGGCCGTCTATTCAGTGGGCCGGATCTTCACCTACGCGGTGCTCGGGGCGATGCTGGCCTTCTGCGGCGCGCGGCTGGCGGCCGCCCTCCCCGGCTGGACGAACGTGCCGGCGGTGCTCGCGATGGTGGCGGGTGTGTTGCTCGTCGTGCAGGGACTGCTGGCGGCGGGCGTGCTCCGCAAGACCGCCGTCACGGGGGGCGCTGTCTGCCCCGGCGCCGGGGCATTCAAGACGCTCCTCGGGGCGCGGAGCCTCGTGGACGTCTTTCTGGCGGGGCTGTTCACGGGGCTGCTCCCCTGCGGCCTGCTTTACGGGATGCTCGCGCTCGCCGCGAGCACGCACGACGTGGCACGTGGATTGATCACGATGGTGGCCTTCGGCCTTGGCACGGTGCCCGCGATGGCGGCGGCCGGTCTCGGGGGCTCGTTGCTCGGCATGGCCGCTCGCCGCCGGCTCCACGCGATCGCCGCCTGGTGTCTCGTGCTCACCGGCTGCATCTCGATCGCCCGCGGCGCCGGGCATCTCTCGTTCACGAGCGAGCCGCCTCCCGGCTGCCCCTTCTGCACGGAATGACGGGCCTACGGCCGCTGGATCGTCAGATACGCCGTCCCTGCGGCCACGCCGACGCCGACGAGGATCCCGATCAGGAGCATCACGCCGTAGATCGTCTGCATGCCCTCGTCCACGCGGGCCTTGCGGTCGCCCGAGAGCCGGCTGGCGAGCATCGTGCAGACCCACGACCAGTGAAACATGAGATGCACGAGCACCCCGCCGGTGAGGACGGCCAGGAGGCCAAACTGGATGCCGCTCCAGGCATCGTAGTCGAGCCCCCAGAGCTGCCAGCCGCCGGCGGCCGGCCCGGGGGGAAACACGAACCGCACGACGACCGCCGCGAACAGAAGCGCCACGAACACCACGAGTAGCGCGATGTCGAGCACGAGATTGATGTCGTTCCACGACCAGCCGCGCGGGATGCGGGCCGGTGGGCGACGGGCAGTCTCTCGTTCCAGCGTCGGGCTCATGGCGACGCCAATTCTACTCTGTCCAAAACATCGGCGTGAGGACCAGGGGGTGCGTGACCGCCGTCGAGCCGATCTGCGTTGGCGTCAACAGCCGAGATAAGCCCGCCTGCACCCGAGACGCATCTTAAGCGGCCCGCAGTTCGTCGAACGTGCCGGTGGAGTCGCCGATCGCGTCGACCTTCACGCCCGAGCCCTGAAGCATGGTCAGCCACAGGTTGCACAGCGGCGTCTTGTCGGGGAGCGAGATGTGTTCGCCGAGCCTGAGGCCCGCGCCGGCCCCGGCCACGAGCGTCGGGCAGTTGTCGACCATGTGCACTGTCCGGGTGTTGCCACCAAATACGAGCGTCGTGTGGTCGAAGAGGCTGGAGCCGTCCGGCTCCTTCACGGCCAGCAAGCGGTCGATCAGCCCCGCCAGCAGCGCGAGCTGCTGCTTGTCCCGGGCATGGGCTGCCTCGAGGAGTGGGCCCGGTGACGGATGCGTCATCGAATGCTGGTCCACCGAGAGCCCCATGCTGTTGAGCAGGTTTTGCACCGGCTGGCGGTACGTGATCACGCGGGTTGAGTCGGTCCGCAGTGCGGCGACCGCGAGGTCATACATCATGGTGATCTCGGCGATCCCCACGAGTCCCTTCTCCGGCTCCTTGAGGCCCGGAACGGTCGGCTTGGGAACCGTGAGCCACTGCTCCTCGCGGGCGAGTCGGGTCTCGATGTCGCGGATCGACTGGAAGTATTCCTCGAGTTTGTCGGCGTCGGCGGTGGAGAGATCCCGGCGCACGTCGGCAGCGTCGTCTTTGAGCGCGTCGAGCACGCTGCGGCCCTGGGCGATCGCCGCCTGCCGCTCCTCGAGCGTCGCGCCCTCTGCCGAGAAGAGCTTGTGAAACACCATCACAGGATTCTCGAGGCCCGCCATCGGCTTGCCTTGGTCGTCCCAGGCGAGCGAGAGCCCCACGCCGTGGCCGTTCACGTAGGCATTCGCGCAGTCGAGCTGGAGCGAGGAAAAGCGTGTGTCCACACCCCACTGCTTCGCAGCGATCTGGTCGGCCGAGATCGTGTTGGAGAAGCTGCTGCCGGGCTTTCCGTAGCGGCTGGCGCCCGTGAGCCAAAACGTGCTCGCCCAGTGACCCTCCACCGAGTGCCGGTGGTGCAGCCCTTGGATGACGCTGAATTTGTCCTTGTGCTTGGCCAGCGGCTGCATCGAGGGCGTGAGCGTGTAGTCGCGGCCGACGACCTTGCGGTCGGGCAGATAGCCGTCGGGCGCGTTGCCCCAGCCCTGGCTGATGAACATGAGCCGCTTGGGGCGGGCGCTGGCGGCGGCTGCCGACGCACCGCGGACGAAGCCGAGCGACGGGAGCAGCGGGAGCGCAACGGCGGAGCTGGCGGCGCGGAGGATGGTGCGGCGGGGGAACTTCATGGTCAGCACCTACTTGGTTTGGAACTCGGGGGTGGCGACGATTTGTTTCACGATGCTCTTGAGTCCTCCGCCGTTGGCTTTGGCCGCTGCGAGGAGGCCGTCGATGGCCTCCTCGTCGGCGAAGCTCGTGGGACGGCCCAGGGCATACTCATACAGGTTCTCGACGAGGCCGCGGAGGAAGTCGTCGCCGCGGGCGGCGACCAGGTCGCGAAGCTCGAAATAGTCTTTGAAGGCCGGGCCATTATGGAAGGCTCCGGCAGGCTCGATTGGGTACGTCGCCACCATCAGCCCGCCATCGGGACCGCGCCGCAGGTATTCGCCCGGCTTGTAGGTGTCCACGTCCCGCCACATGCCGGCGGCATCGAAGTTTTCCAGGCCGAAGCCGATCGGATCGATCCGCCGGTGACACTGCTTGCACTGCGCTTGCTCCTGGTGGGCGAGCAGCCGCTCTCGGGCGGTGAGCTTCTGGTTGTCGAGCCGCGAGAGCTGCGGCACGTTGGCGGGGGCCGGCGGCGGCGGATCGTCGAGCAGTTTCCGCAGCACCCAGGCGCCGCGCTCCACGGGGCTCGAGATCACGCCGTTGCTTCCCATGCCCAGAATGCATGCCATGCCGAGCAGGCCGCCGCGGGGACTCTTCGCCGGCAACGAGACCTTGCGGTACGTCATCCCCGTGACCGGCTTGCCGTTGTCGGTCAGGCCGTAGTAGTCGGCCATCACGGCGTTCACGACCACGAAGTCGGCCGCGAGCAGCTTTCGGGCGTCGAGGTTCTCCGTGAGGAGCGTGTGGAACGTGTGGTAGACCTCCCCCTTCGCCGCCGCACGTGTGCTCTCGTCGAACTTCGGATAGTTTTTGTAGTCGAACTGAAAGAGATCGAGCCGGTCGAGCAGCAGCCACTGGTGGGCGAAGCCTGTAGAGAAGGCGATGGCCTTGGGATCGGCGATCATCCGGTCCACCTGGGCCGCCAGCACGTCGGGCTTGCGCAGGTCGCCGGACTGGGCGGCGGCGATCAGTGTCTCGTCGGGAGGCGACGCCCAGAGGAAGTAGGCCAGCCGCGACGCCAGTTCGAGGTCGCTCAGGAGCTTTCCTGCTGCGGCCTCGGCGTCGGTGCCGCCCTGCGGCTGCGGCGCGAGCGGCTCGTTGAGGTAGAGGAACCGGGGCGCGGCGAGCACGATCGCCAGCGGTTCGACGAGCGAGCCGAGGAAATCATCGCCGGCGGCCCGGCGGACCCGCTGCACGGCGACGAGCCGATCGACGAACGAGGCCTTCGGCTTCACGCCACGAAACGCCCGTGCGGCGAACCGCTCCAGGATCGACCGCACCGCGGCTGGATCGGTTTCGTCAGGCTCTGCGGATCCGAGCAGTTGGAGCCGTCGATCGGCGATGGCCGGATCGGGCACCGGTCCGTCCCACTCGATCCAGTCGATCCAGATGGCGGGAATGATGCCGATGCCATTGCCGTGGTCGATCTCGCGGTTGTACTCGAAGTGGTCGGCGTATCGGTCGCCGTACCGCTTCTCGCGCAGAAAGTAGCTCCGCGGTGAGCCGGGTCCGACATGAACGGTGAATTCCACGACCTCGGGACTGTCGACAGTGCCGGGGACGTCCCGCGTCTCGGCGACTTTCGGGCGGTTGCGGTCGCCGTCTTCGAGATAGCCCAGCTCGATGAATCGCGGAATCCGCGGCTTGTCGCTGGTGCCCGTGCGGAGCCGAATGACGTAGCGGCCCGGCGGGGCGTCATTCGGGATCGTCACCAGCTCGTTGCCCCAGCCGTAGCCGGCATGGATCAGGTATGAGCCGGTGGTTGTGTTCGGCAGGGCGAGACACGTGGACGAAAAGTTGTAGCCGCGAGGGGAGTGTGTGAGCGTGTAGTCGATCTCGTGCACGGCGTTGAAGCCACGCGGCAAGGCGTCGGCCTTCGAGCCGGCCTCCTTCCACTTCTTGATCCGGTTCATCGTTTCGAGATGCCCGCGGATGGTGCCGCCGTGAAACTTGTGATACTCGACCTCCGTCTCACGGCGGCACGTCTTCCGCTCCGCCGGCTCCGCCACGCCCCGCATCGCCGTGACCGCCTCCGTCGCCACGGCCCGGCCGATCGCGAGGTAGCGGTCGAGCTGGTCACTCGACATGAAGAGCGCGGCACCGACCGTGTCAAAGACTCCCGTGCCCTTGTCTTCCGGAAGTCCCTCCGCGGTCGTTTCGATGCCGAAGATGTCGCGAATCGTGTTGACGTACTCGCGACGATTCAGCCGCCGGAGCACGCCAATCCGACCCTGGTCGCCGATGCTCTTGCGGGCTACGACGAGGGCATCGGACAGCTCGGCCAGCAGGTCGGTCTTCGCCTTCTCATCGGGCCGCGGCTCATCCTCGGGGGGCATCTCGCCAGAGTTCAGAACGCCGAGCACTTTCTGCCAGCGCTCCGCCGTCTCGACGTTTGTAATCTCGAACGGGAGATCGTCGAGCCGCACCTGCCCTTCCTGCCGGTCGGCGGAGTGGCATTTCAGACAATTGGCCTTAAAAAATGACTCGTGGCCGCGGCCGACTGCGGCCGTCGGAACGGCCGCAGCAAGGGGCCATGCCGCCAGGCTGCAGGTCGCCACCGCGGCCCATACCGCGACCCGCCTAGGCCAGGTGCGGCGGAAAACGGGTTGCCTGGTGAGGGGTGCGAAGATCAAAGCTGCCGAAGCCTCCTCGTTTTACTCCACTTCATAGCCGAGGCTTACTGGCCGCAGCCGGCGGTCTGTGTTTGGATGTGGAGACCGCACGTTGTTGCGTAGGATGGGGTTGCAACAAATTGTGGCGGGGCATGCATTGGCAGTGAGCCCGCACAGTTCCGTAATGATCTCCGGGCGGCGGGTGTCGCTCCACAGGATCACGATAAGGTACACCATAAAGGACCCAGCATGACCAGAGGGACTGGATCGCATCGGATTGTGTGGCTGCTCGCGGCGACGGCCGTCGTCGGCGGGATCGCCTCCCCTGCCCTCGCTGGCATCGTGCCCGTGTCGGACGGCAACGTGCGGGCGGGCCTGTCTCCCTACAACTGGGTTGAGACGGCCGAGGTGGCCAGCACCGCCGTCTGCGGGGCGTCGATCCGCGTGGGCTTTACGGGCACGAAAAAAGTGGCTCTCCAGGTGGACACGAGCCGGATCGAGCTGCCGGAGCCGACGCGGTATCCCATTCTCGCCTGGACGGTGAACGGCGGCCCGGTGCAGACCCACCAACTGGTGGCTGGCGAAACATCCGTCCCGCTCTGCACCGACGCGGCCGATCCTGTCATCGACCTCTACGTGAAGGGCATGTGTCCCTGGATCAACCGCTACGAGGGCGATCCGCCGCCAAACGCCTTCACGATGACCGGCTTCGCGGTGGATGACGGCGGCGCGACCGTAGCCGTGGAGCAGCCGCGAGGCATCTGGCTGTCGATCGGCGATTCGATCACGTCGGGGGACGGCGCGGCCTATGCCGAGAAGCAGGGGCGGCCGAAGACGCCGCTCTGGGCGGAGTCGGACGACGGCCGGGCGGCCTATGCCTGGCTCTTGGCCAAGCACTTCGGCTATCGCGAGTCACGGCTCGCCTACGGCGGCTACAACTGGACGGGCGGACTCGCGAAGATGCCGAAGCTCGCCACGCTGATCGACCAGAAGACGAGTACAGTCAGCCGGCTCGATGGCGACGTGCTCCAGCCGCCGCCCGACATCGTGACGGTGAATCTCGGCACCAACGGCAAGCCGAAGGTCGAAGACGTCGTCGAGTCGCTCACCGCCGTACGGAAGCGGTCGGGCCCGCAGGCCACGCTGATCGTGATGGTGCCGTTCATTGGCTGGTCGCGGGCGGAGGTCACGGCCGGGATGGAGGCCTACAAGGAGGCGTCGGGCGACGAGCGGACACATCTCGTCGATCTTGGCCAGTTCACATTCGCGACGGCCGACGGCGTGCACCCGACGGCCGCCGGCCACCAGACGATCTTCGAAAAGCTCCTCCCCGCGATCGAGCCGATCGTAAAAGCAGCCCAGGCCGAAGCAAAGCCGGCTGCGACGCTCTAATCCGCGGCCCGGCCCGGGATGGAGGCGATTTGAGCCGGTTTGGAGCGGCTCGCCGCCAACAACCCGTCGTTCCACCTGGTCGGGGGGAGTAAGATTCCCGGCCCAGAGGGTGTTTCTCTTAGGGTGGTGGTCTGTCCGACCGCCCCTACCCACGGTGCGTCCATGCCGATTTCACGCGAGCAATTCATCACGCTGCTCACGAATTCGCACAAGCGGATCTACAACTTCATTGGCAGCATGGTGGTCGATCGCAACGACGCCGACGACATCATGCAGGAGACGAGCCTGGCCCTTTGGAAGCATGCCGATGAATTCCAGGAAGGCACCGACTTCGTCGCCTGGGCGTGCAGCTTCGCCTATTACCGCGTGATCAAGCTCCGGCGGGCCAAGCACTACCGGCTCAAGCTGGCCGACCGGGTCGTGGAACAACTCGCCTCGGATGCCCTGGGGGAGACGCAGCTCGACAAGCTGCTGGCCGCCGAGCAGTTCGAACTGCGGCGGCGGGCGCTCGTGGAATGTCTCCAGGCAGTGCCCGATCGCAACCGCGGCCTCCTACTCGATTACTACGCCAATGGCAGGTCGCTCGCCGACATCGGTCTCGGCATCGGCCGTAATGCCAATGCCGTTGCCCAGCTGTTTCACCGGATTCGCAGCCTGCTCCGCGACTGTATGGCGAAGCGGCTCGCGGCCCGCCCTGCCTGATCCCTTCCCGCCTGACTGCCATCATGCCCACCACTCGCAACCTTCCATCGCCACCGATCGACGAGCAGGAGCTCGAGCGGATGTTCTCCGCCTTGGTCGACGGGATGCTTTCACAGGAGGACCGTGCGCGGCTCGAAGTGGTGCTGATGGCCGACGCGGTTGCCCGCCGGCGGTACCTCGAGTTCATGCAGACAGAGTTTCTGCTGACCTCGGAGATCGGTTTCGGTGAGGGCTCGGCGGATGCCGACGCGATCCTCGAGCACTGGTCGGTTTCCGAAGGTGGCCGGCGCGGCGGGGTGCGGTGGCCCAGGTTGCTCGGTGGTGCCGCGGCAGCCCTGCTGGTGGCGTTGGCCGCGTGGCCGTGGCGGTCAGACGGGCCAAACGCCCTGTTTGGCGAACGTCCTGCGGCCCGGATCACGGCCGTTCAGGGTGCGGAATGGGAAGCAGCAGAGCAGCCGGTCAAAGGCAAGGCGCTCGCGTCAGGTCCGGTCAGGCTCCTCCGAGGCTCGGCGCAGATCACGTTTGCGTCCGGGGCAGTCGTGGCGATCCACGCTCCGGCGTCGGTGGAAGTGTTGGGCGGCAACCGGATGTTCCTGCGGTCCGGCCGGGTCACGCCCTACGTACCGCCGTCCGCAAAGGGCTTTACGGTCGTCTCGCCGAGCGGCGAAGTGGTGGACTTCGGCACGGAGTTTTCGATCGACGTTGGCGACGACGGCAAGACCGACGTGTTCGTGATCGACGGCGAAGTGGCGGTGGCGGGCGGGCACGGGGCGGCCTCCAAGCCGATGCACCTCACGCAGGGCTTCGCGAGCAAGTTCGCCACCAACGAACGGCAGCCCGAGGTCACGCTCCGGCCGCTGGTGATCGACCACTTCGACGGCGATCGCGGCCCCCTGCTTCGACAGGACTTCGAGGCCAGTCACCCGAGCTTTGTCCGGGGAGGCAAGCTCTGGCTGCCGATCGACGGCCGGCCGAACCGGCGGGTGCCAACGGTTCACACGGTGCTCGACCAGGATTTTAGCTCGATGGCCGGTCGTCGGAGCGTGATCTCGTTCAAGGCTACGCTGCCAAATATCGGCACGGCCCACTACGGCCGCTGGGTCGCCCTCGTGATCGACGATCAGGATGGCGATCCGCCGCACGCTGCCGAGTCGGACGCTAATCTCGGCGTCATGCTGTCGCCTTTCTGGAAGGTTGGCATGCGGGTGGGCGGTAACGCAGTGGTGGGCCTGCCATCCTCGGCGTTTCGCCGGTCGGAAGAGGCCGTCGGCCCCTTTCAGGTGGTGATGACGGTCGACGATACGCCCGCTGCCCATGCCGAGCATGGCACTGCGGTCGTGACCATGATGGTGAACGGCCTGGAGTTCATTCGGAACTACCCGTTCCACCTGCCCGCCCAGCCCCGGCTGTCGCTCCACACCCACGTGCGAGCCCGCGAAGGTGGCTCCGGCTTCGCCGTGATCGACGATTTCAGCGTCAGCGTCGCGGCCGACTGACGGCCCCGGCAGCTCGACCGCTCCATCGTGCACGGCCACACCGCCGTCATCTGCTCCCCCGCGCACGGAAGCCCGAGGCGTAAGCCGACCGGACGCAGGCCGTCGTCCAAAAGATAAGCGATGCCCACGCCAACAACATTGCGCAGAAGTCGTACCCCCTTTTGTGGCAACGCGTTACGGCGCGAGGCAATTTCTTGAGTAATTCCCGCGTAAGCGTCGCGGCCGGCGAGGAGTGAACTACGGAGGGCGGTGGAACATCGGCCGTTCCGCCCGTTCGCTCTTCATTTCCGTCGGTTCCGCAATTCAGGGATGGCGACTGACAGAACTCCGGGCACGTTCACTCGCGAACTGATTCACATGGCAGGTTTATCGCGTCTGTTGCGGCGGGTGGATCCGTGCTGCGCGTGTCTGTGTCTTGGGCTTGTGTGGGGAGTGCAATCGGCCAACGCGCAGACAACCTGGCTCGGCACCACGAGCAGTTCTTGGGGCACTGCCTCAAATTGGTCGGGGAACGCTGTGCCTGGAACAAGCACGCGCGTCGTGTTCAGCAGTTCGTCCAGTGTTTTAACGCCCGCGTTTTCTGCCGCTGCGAACGCGGCGGGCTTCACTGTCACGAATCCTTCTGGCAACATCGTGATCGAGCAAAATGGGCTGCGGTTGAACAACTACGGCGGCATCGATTTGTCGAACGCGACGGCGAATCTGACGATCGGCGGCACGGGCGGCGGCGACGTGATCCAGTGGGCCTCGGGGACGTATAGCGTGGCCGCGGGAAGAACGCTGACGTTCAAAACGGCTGCGACTCCTGGTTACTCTGGCACCACAACGATTGAAGGACCTGGGACGGTGGTGGCCAATGCCTCCTTTAATGTTGGCGTCAGCGGGCAACTCTTGGTCAAGTCCGGCTCGCTGAGTGTCGGGGCTCAATCGCTTATTAGCGGGCCTGTGGCAGTACAGGGCGGTAGTGTTTCCTGGAACGCAAACTTCGTCCTGGGGTCTTCTTCACTGGGAAACTACACGCAGTCTGGCGGTACGAGTGCGTTTAGCTCGTTCAATCTTGGTCGTGCGTCCACGGCCACGATTTCCGGTGGAAGTGCCTCGCTGAGCGGCTTGGTTCTCACCGACCGGGCTGGTTCGTCAAGTCTGACGATCTCAGGGAATGCTACGGTCAACATCGCATGGGGGAACGTGAATTCATTTGCCGGTGCGGCGGGTAGCGGCACGGGGAGTCTGATCTTCTCCGGCGGAACGACAACAATGTCGGCGCTTCCGGCGACGCTTGCCGCCGGCGCCACGCGAACCATCACCTTCGACGGTGGTGTCGTGCGGCCCGCTACCACGGGAATCACGCTCGCCCAGAATCTCACGGCCGGCTACGTGACGAACAATGGTGCGAGGATCGACACAAATGGCCTGAATGCCACGGTTGCCCAGGCCCTCGTCAACGGCACTGCCGCAGGCACCAACGGCACGCTCCGCAAGTTGGGCTCGGGCACCCTCACGCTCTCGGCATCGAACAGCTTTACCGGTTCCACTCGCGTCGAGGCCGGCACGCTAACGCTTACGAATGCGAACGCACTCGCAGGATCGACGCTCGATCTCGACGGTGCCGATGCAGGCGCGGTAGCGTTCGGTGTTGCCGGCACTACCACGTACAACCTCGGCGGTCTCTCCGGATCGCGGGCATTAACGACGGGCGGTACCGTCCGCCTGAGCGTCGGCGGAAACGGCCAAGACGCCACGTATGACGGCAACCTCACGGCCGGCGGTGCATTCACGAAGGTCGGGGCCGGCCGGCTGACGCTTTCCGGTTCCAGTTCGATCGCCGGGGTCTCAGCCGTTGATCAGGGGAGTTTCCTCGTCGATGGCAGCCTCGCACCGTCGTCGCCCGTAACGATTGCGAGCGGGGCCACTGTCGGCGGTTCCGGCACCATTCTCGGTGCCTTGACAGGCTCCGGTCTCGTGAGTCCAGGCAACTCGCCTGGCATTCTGACGGCCACGCAGTTCGACCCATCGGGCGGGCTCGACGCAGCGTTCGAATTCACGACGCTCTCGCCCGCCTACGCGAGCCCGACTACGAGCCTCAACGACGTCCTGCGGCTGACTAACGGGGCGAATCCCTTTGCGTCGGGAACGTTTGCCGCGGGCAACGTCGTGGACATCTACTTCAACGTCGACTCGATCACGGGGGGCGGCGTGTTCGAGGGTGGTTTCTTCACCGGCCTATCGGCGGAAGACCTGCTGACGTCCCTCAATGGTCGTGCCACTTTCAACTACTGGGCAAAGACTGATGGAGCCGGCGATAGGACCTTCGACGGCGTGAATTACGTCACATTGTCGGGCGTGACGCTCCAAACGACCTATGGCACGAGAGACTTCGGCGGCTCGGTCGGAAACGTGACGGGCAGTGTGACGCAGTTCGTGATTGCCGTGCCCGAGCCTGCCGCCGTGGCACTGGCTGGAATTGGCGTCGGAATCGCTGGGTGGGCCGCCGCTCGTCGGCGCTACCGGCAGAAGCATGGGTAGCAGTCGCTTGCCTGAAAGGGCCCTTATCGTGCGCCGTTCGCACAGGCATGCGTTTACGCTGATCGAGCTGCTCGTGGTCATCGCGATCCTGGGCCTGCTCGTGGCGCTGCTCATGCCGGCCGTGCAGGGCGTGCGGGAGTCGGCCCGGCGCAACGGCTGCCAGACGAACATGCGGCAGATCGGCCAAGGGGTGCTGGCCTACGAGCATTCCCGCGGTCACTTTCCGCCGCAGGGGTGGGCACCGGAGGTACTGTCGAAGGTGTTTCCCACGTTGGGCAGTCTCGAACCGGGCAGCAGCTACAGCT
This sequence comes from Pirellulales bacterium, assembly GCA_049695995.1. GTDB lineage: Bacteria > Planctomycetota > Planctomycetia > Pirellulales > UBA1268 > QWPN01. The sequence goes on from JBAVTF010000128.1 coordinate 25,311, forward strand.
TTCTCTTCGTGCTGCTGCCATTCGTTGAACAGCAGCCGCTCTATGACGCCGTGATTCCGGGAATCGTGTCGGGCAGTGGCGCCTGGTCGCATGCCGTTCCCGCGATTCGTCGCCGTATCCCGGCATTCGAGTGCCCATCGGATCCGAAGACCGTCGCGTTGCGGAGTACGAGTGCGGCCCCGACGAACTACCACGGAGTCATGAGCGACCAGCTGCCGTGGTCGTGGGCAACGCCGACTGCGAACCGGAGCTTCTTTCGCGAGTCGTGGTCTCCGAAACCCTTCTATCGGCAAGCCGCCCATGTGCTCGACGGCCTTTCAAACACGATGGCGATCGCGGAGGCGGCGACCGCGAATGGAGGTGGCAGCGCGATCGGAGGCATTCAGATGGAGGTCGGCGGTTGGTCGAGCACAGCCAAGCCAACCGTGTGTCTGTCGCAGGCTCTGGGAGGAGCACTGACGAAGCCGCAGCCCGATGACAACCAATACATCTTCGGCGCCACGGGAATGGCATGGTTCCGCTCTCAGATGGCGTTCACGGGCCTGACCAGTGCCGTGCCGCCGAACGGTCCCACGTGCAGTTCGGCTTTGATCGGAAATCAATCCGGAGGTGGCGGGAACAACATCTCGATCCTGACGTTTCCCGGCGCGAACAGCTTCCACCCCGGCGGCGTGAATGTCGTGATGGGCGATGGCTCGGTGAAGTTCATCGACGACATGATCGACTTCGATCCGAATTCGAATAGCACTACGACGGTGAACGCGCCGTCATCCCGTGGGCTGTGGGGACGCCTTTCGACCATTGCCGGCCAGGAAGTCATCGATGACGGCAAGCTCGGCCGGTAATGGACGCACGGCTCCCATGACCACACGCCCAGGCCACGTCGGTTTCTGGCCACTCGTTTCGTGCATCGCCGTCGGTCTGTGTGTCGCGGTCGGCTGCGGCCGTCGCGGGCCGTCCGTCGAAATGGTAAAGGGACTCGTGCTAATGGATGGTGAGCCGTTGGCCGGGGCGAGCGTGGGCTTTGCCCCGCTCAGTCCCGATCGGGGGCTGCACGCCGTGGGGCTCACGGATGCCGCGGGAGAATTTCGGCTCACGGCGATGCGCGGCGGCGCGGCGGGGGCTGGCACCGCCATCGGCGACTACGGCGTGATCGTGAGCAAGATGCTCAGCAGAGATCCGGAGTCGAAGGAGCCGGTCGCTAGGCCGAAGCCCGGGGCCGTCGTGCCGAAGCTCGTGAAGCCGGGGTATGGCATGATGGACTACATCGTGCTCGTGCCCGAGGCCTATGGCGACGCTGCCACCTCGGGGCTGACTGCCAATGTGAAAAAGGGCGTCAACAAAGTGACGTTCGAGCTGCGCTCGGATTTCTCGCCGCCTTCCGCCGGCACGTCAGCGCAGCCCTCCACCGCCCGCCGGCCGTAAGCCGGTGCGTCGCAGGTCGGGCAGAGATAAAACACATTCTTTCTGTCAATTGCCGGTCCGTGCCTGACCGAGGCGCGCAAGCGAGCCGATTCGGCTGGCGGTCGGCTGAAAGAAGGCTTAGCCCGCGGGCCACGATCAGGGAAAATCCCGGCAGTGCGTGAGGAATTCAGCCGCACTGCGTAGGGGCAGACAGGGGCACCCCCGCCCGAGTCATCAAAGCCAGGAAAATCTGGGCCGCATCTATGCCCGGCTACTTCGGGGCGGGCTCGATCGTCAGACGTATTGCGGCCGCTGTGACTCGGCTCGTGAGGCGAATGGCGATCCGAGTGGCACGGACCGGGGCGTCCTCGGTGATCTGCTCGGCCGTGACGTCGTGGGACGTGCCGCCCGTGTCGATCTTCACCGTCACACCCGAGTCGCCGTCGCGGATGTCGAGCGTGCCATCGTCTCCCCTGGTCCACGTGCCCAGCGTGACGAGGGCCGTCTCGAACGTGTCAGGCTCCGCGAATGCCACGCGGTCGGAAACGGTGAGCGTGTCGGCGGCCCGGTCGAAGGTGAATATCCGCGTCAGCTCCCGCAGGCCCGGCGCGTCGTAGGCCGACGCGAGATCCATGGTGAGCGTGTCCGACGTGGGCGTGAAGTCGGTGGCCAGGATCCGGGCCGCCGCGTCGCGGCCGGTGCGCTGCAGCCGGCCGCCGACGACGGGCACCGGGTGACCGAACGAATTGAGCAGCTTCGAGGCATAGCGCTCCTTGGAGAACGTGCGGCGGGTGTAGGTCTCGGGCCCCGGGTCGAGGAGCACGCAACGGCCGCCGACCACGACCACGAATGAGCCCAAGTCATTGTGGTTGTGAAACTCGGCGTTGTGGCCCCCCTTGAGCGCGACTCCAAGCCTGCCCGTGGTCGGCCTCCCGACCAGCACGCCGGCATCGGCGAACCAATCCCGCGGACCGATTTCGAGCGGCTGAGGCGGCTCGGGCATTGGCTCGAAGACCGCCAGCCCGTGATGCATCATCATCTCGGCTGCCGACTTCGGCGCGTAGCCCGGGGGAAGTCTCTCCCAGCCGCGATACGACGCCTTGGCCCGGCGCAGCACGTAGGCCATCAGCGCCGGGGATGGCTTTGGATAGACGCCGCAGTCGGCGAACGCCGGCGCGACGCCGTCGGCGATCATGATCCGCCAGCCGAAGGCTGCCGGGGCCTTCACCTGCGGCCGATCGAAGAGATCCAGCCGACCGGCCGTCGCCTGGCGGATCATTTCCGCGAGCATCACGTAGTGCCCGAAGCCATAGTTCCAGTAGCCGAGGCCTTCGCTGCAGTAGCCGTCGGGCGTGAAGCCGCCGAGAAAGGCGAGCGAATGCTGCTCGGCGCCGGCGACGAAACGGGCCCGCTCCCGCCGGTCGTCCACGAGCGCGAGCGCCGCGGCGGTGCAGTTGGCGAGGCAGACCGCGTTCCAGTTGTGGGCTGACTTCATCCACCCTGCCGCTCGAGATTCTCCCGCGAGAGCCCGCTTCCAAGGATCAAGCACGAAGTGATCACACCGGTCGCGGAGGAGGCGGCGGACATCTTCGGGCAGCGCGTCGCCGAGGAGGTGGTCGACCGTGGCCAGCTCTGACGCCACATCGGAGGAGAAGAGGTCGATCGTGACGCCGCGGCCCTCGAAGTTGGCCAGGTCGAGGTCGTGGGCGGGCAGCACCCAGGTCTTCTCGGCGCAGATGCGGCGAATGACGTCGACGAGCGCGGCGAGGTATCGCCCCTCGTTGGTCACGCATTCCGCCACCGCCAGTTGGCCGAGCCACGACCGCCGCGCGAAGGCGACGGTCTGGAACCGCGTACGGTTGCCCGTGCGCGAGAAGTCGAGGTAGAGGTCGTCGGGCAGTGCGGGGAATTCGCTCTTGAGCAGTTCGTCGGCCCGGCGCACGGTGGTTGCAAAGGCCTCGACGCGGGCGAGCCGCGCCCAGGACTCGCGGTCGGATGCCGGCGGACCGATCCCGAAGGGCCGCTCGGCGAGGAGTGGCTCGATCGCCTCCACCCGCGACTCGGAGACCGCTGCTTGCGGCGACGCCGAGGGCTGAGCCGCCGCCAGCGCCGGCGGGAGCAGGACGACGGCAGCGATGAGGAGCAACTTGCGAATCACGGCTCATCGTCCGGCGTGGCGCACCGCGTCGGCCACGCGGTCAGGCGGGTTCGGCGGCCCGATGAAACGCGAAGCCCTCGATCGCCTCGTACTCGGGCAGCCCGAGCCTATCATACAGCCGGGCCGCTCAGGCCAGCAGTTCGTCGAAGGTGCCGGTGGAGTCTCCCAGCTTCTCCACCGCCACGCCCGACTGCCGCAGGATCGTCACCCACAGGTTCGCCAGCGGCGTCTTGTCGGGGTAGTTGAACTGCTCGCCGAGCTTGAGGCCAGCGCCGCGGCCCGTGACGATCGTCGGGCAGTTGTCGGTCGAGTGCACCGTCCGCGTCTGCCCGCCGAAGACGAGCGTCGTGTGGTCGAAGAGGCTCGTGCCGTCGGGCTCCTTCGCGGCGAGCAGGCGGTCGATAAGCCCGCCCAGAAGTTCCAGCTGCTTCTTGTCGCGGGCCTGGGCCGCTTCGAGGAGCGGGCCCGGCGACGGGTGGGTCATGGAGTGCGAATCGATGGTCAGACCCATGCTATTGAGCAGCGTCTGCACGGGCTGGCGATAGGTGATCACGCGGCTCGAGTCGGTGCGGAAGGCCGCCACGGCGAGGTCGTACATCATGTTGATCTCGTCGCTGCCCTGGAGGCTCTTGTCGGGTTCGTTCATTCCGGGCACGGCGGGCTTGGGCACCGTCAGCCACCGCTCCTCGCGGGCCAGCCGGGCCTCGATGTCGCGGATCGACTGGAAATACTCGTCGAGCTTGTCGGCATCGGCGGCGGAGAGCGACCGCTGCACGTCGTTCGCGTCGTCCTTGAGCGCGTCGAGCACGCTCCGCCCCTTGGCGATCGCCCGCTGCCGCTCCTCGAGCGTGGTGCCCTCGGCGGAGAAGAGCTTGTGAAAAGCCACCACGGGCGTCGTGAGTCCGGAGATCGGCTTGCCCTGGTCGTTCCAGGCCAGCGACTCACCGACGCCGTGGCCGTTGCCGTAGGCGCCCTTGCAGTCGAGTTCCAGCGAGGGGAAGCGGGTGTCCACGCCCCACTGCTTGGCGGCGATCTGATCGGCCGAAACGGTGTTGGAGAAGCTGCTGCCCGGCTTGCCAAACTGGTTGCCGGCCGTCAGCCAGAACGTGCTCGCCCAGTGGCCGCCGCCCGAGCGGTTGTGCATCAGGCCCTGGTAGATGCTGAATTTGTCCTTGTGCTTCGCCAGCGGCTCCATCGACGGGGTGAGCGCGTAGTCGCGGCCCGTGACCTTGCGGTCGGGCAGGTAGCCCTCGGGGGCGTTACCCCAGCCCTGGCTGATGAACATCAGCCGCTTGGGGCGGGCGGCATCGGCGGCCGCGGATGCGCCGCGGACGAATCCGAGCGACGGCAAGAGCGGCAGGGCGACGGCGGAGCCGGCGGCGCGGAGAATCGTGCGGCGGGGGAATTTCATGGTGGGGATCCCGGGTAACGAGGATGCGCAGCTTACGAGCCTGCACCTACTTGGTTTGAAATTCGGGGGTTGCCACGATCTTCTTGACGATGCCCTCGAGCCCGGCGCCGTCGGCCTTCGCGGCGGCGAGGATCCCGTCGATCGCCTCGCCGTCGGTGAAGCTCGTCGGGCGGCCGAGTGCGTATTCATAAAGGTTTTCGATCATTCCCCGCAGGAAATCGTCGCCCCGGGCGGCGATCAGGTCGCGGAGCTCGAAGTAGTTGCGAAACGACGGCCCGTTGTGGAACGCGCCCGAGGGATCGATTTTGTAGGTTTCGACGGTCAACGCTCCCGTGGCCGGATTGCGGAACAGCCATGCGCCGGGCTTGTAGGTATCGACCTCACGCCACATGCCCACGGCGTCGAAGTTTTCCAGGCCAAAGCCGATGGGGTCCATCCGGCGGTGGCACTGCCGGCATTGGGACTGCTCCTGGTGGGCCAGGAGCCGCTCCCGGGCCGTGAGCTTCTTCTCGTCGAGCCGCGACAGCTGGGGCACGTTGTTCGGGGCCGGCGGCGGCGGATCATTGACGAGCTTGCGCAACACCCACGCACCGCGCTCGACCGGGCTCGAGATCGAACCGTTGCTGCCCATCGCGAGAATGCAGGCCATGCCGATGAGCCCGCCCCGGATGCTGTCTTCGGGGAGGGCCACCTTGCGGAACTTCATGCCCGTGATCGGCTTGCCGTCGCGATCGGCGGTGATGCCGTAATAGTCAGCGAGCAGCGAATTGATCACCACAAAGTCGCTCTTGAGCAGGTTGCGGGCGTCGAGATTGTGCTGCAGGAGCGTATGGAAGGTGTGGTACACCTCCCCCTTGGCCGCCATGCGCGTGCTCTCGTCGAACTTGGGGAAGTTTCGGAAGTCGAACTGGAAGAGATCAAGCCGGTCGAGGAGCAGCCACTGGTGGGCGAAGCCCGTTGCCAGCGAGAACGACCGCGGATCGGCCACCATCCGATCGACCTGGGCCGCGAGCACCTCTGGCTTCCGCAGCCCGCCCGACTCCGCGGCCGCGAGCAGCTGATCGTCCGGCGGCGAGCCCCACAGGAAATACGCCAGGCGCGACGCGAGTTCGAGATCGCTGAGCAGTTTGCCCGCGGCGGCCTCGCCCGCGGCCGCGTCCGACGCCGGGGCCACCGGCTCGTTGAGGTAGAGGAAGCGGGGCGAGGCGAGCACGATCGCCATCGGCTCGACGAGCGAGGCGAGCAGGTCGTCGCCGGGCTTGCGATATTCCTGGTGCACGCGGACGAGCCGGTCGACGAACGACGGCTTGGGCTTCACCCCCCGAAAGGCGCGGGTCGCGAACCGCTCCAAGATCGAGCGGATCACGGCGGGATCGTTGCCGTCGGGCTCGTCGGATCCCAGGAGCTGGAGGCGGCGGTCGGTCACCTTCTGATCGGGAAACGGTCCCTCCCATTCCATCCAGTCGATCCACGTGCTCGGCAGCATCCCGATGCCGTTGCCGCGCAGCGCCTCGTTGAGATTGGTGTGGTGGTCGGCGTCGCGATTCGAGAATTGCTTCTGCCGGATGAAGAAGTGCCGCGACGAGCCTGGCAGCAGGTCCACTTCGAACTCGAGCACCTGCGGCCGGTTGAGAGGCACGTTCACCTCCTCGGCAGCGATCACCCGCGGTTCGTAGCGGCTGCCGTCCTTCAGGTAGCCGAGTTCGATGAACCGCGGCACGGTCGGCTGATCGGCGGTGGCGGCCCGAGCCCGGATCACATACCGACCGTAGGGCGCGTCGGGCGGGATCACGATATTCACGCCGCCGTTGAAGTAGTAGGAGAGCGTGAGGTAGGCACCCTCGTTGGCCATGGGCATGGCGAGCATGTGGGCGGCGTGGAAGTAGTTCCAGTCGGGCCGGTCCTTGAGCATCTTCTTGGCGGCGTCGACGGTGGTGATGCCAAACACCTTGGGCAGTTGGTCGGCCTTCTCGCCAGCCTGCTGCCACTTCCGCAGCTTCATGATGTTTTCGTTGTAGCCCCTGATCCGGCCCGAGTGGGTCTTGAGATACTCGACCTCCGCCTCGACTCGAACGGCCTTCTTTTCCGGCGGCTGCTTGGCCAGTCGCATCTCCTCGAAGGCGGCGCCGAGCACGCCGCGGGCGACGTCGAGATAGCGGTCGAGCTGGTCGCTCGACATGTAGAGGGCGGCGCCGACCGTGTCGAACACGCCCGTTCCCTTGTCCTCGGGAAGGCCATCGGCCTCGGTCTCGATGCCGAACAGATCGCGGATCGTGCTCACGTATTCGCGGCGGTTGAGCCGGCGGAGCACGCCGACCCGACCCTGGTCGCCGATGCTCTTGCGCGCCACCACCATCGCGTCGGAGAGTTCCGCGAGCAGGTCGGTCTTGGCCTTCTCGTCGGGCCGCGGCTCATCTTCGGGCGGCATCTCCCCGGAATTCAAAACACCGAGCACCTTCTGCCAGCGTTCGGCGGTCTCGAGCGTGGTGATCTCGAACGGCAGGTCGTCGAGACGGACGCCCCCCTCCTTCGTCTCGGCGGAATGGCACTTCAGGCAATTAGCCTGAAAAAACGCCTCGTGGCCACGGCCGACCGAAGCCGTCGGGACGGCCGCAGAAAGGGGCAATGCAGCCAGGCTCCAGGCCGCAACCATGCCCCAGGCCGCGACCCGCCTGGGCTCGCGGCGGGGGAAAACGGGTCGCTTCGTGAGGGGTGCGAAGATCAAAGCTGCCGAAGCCTCCCGTCTTTACTCCACTCCACGACCGGGGCTTACGGGCCGCAGGCGGCGGGCGGCGGGATGGGCTTGGCTGTGGATGATCGCAAGTTGTTACGCAGGAAAGGTTTGCGGCACATTGTGGCGGCTCATCTCGGACGTTCACTGCCCGCGTTGGTACCAGACGACGGAATGCCCGTTCGTACCCGCCACACGGACCTTCGTCTCCCCGACTCTTCGCATGTCCGGGTCGGCGACGTCGGGTAGCGGGGTGTTCGAGATCAGGATCCCGCCTGGCCGCAGCATGCGGGCAGCGTTTCGCAAAGCGAGGCTCTGCTCGAACGGACGATAGTAAATGAGGACGTTGGTGGCCACGAGCAGGTCGTAGCGATCGCCCTCCTCCAGGGGCATCTGCTGGAACACGATGTTGAGATCATTGGTCCGCAGCTTCGCGGCCCATCGCGGACTCACCTCAATTGCCCGTGTCAGCACACGATCGAAATCAGGCGATGGCGTGCTGGCTCCCGCAGTCCCGATCCGGGAACCGACGTTCTCCCAGAATCGCACCGCCCCGGGCGACCAATCCCGTGTCGTGTCACGCACGAGGTTGAGAGTGTATGGACGGCCGTCGCGTGCCCGTTTCACAAGTCGCTCGAGATGCCCCGTGACGCTGGAGCTGATGTCGAACACGGCCACGTCGAGTTTGTCACCGGTAGCGAGTTCAAGCCGTTGAAGCGTGTCCATCAGCACAAACGGCTGTGTGGACTGCGGCGGATACAGGTCGTACCCGCCATCCTTGTCGATGAGATCCAAGCCCGGCCCGATCACCCCTGCTCGGCGTACCGAGCCCGGCCCGAGCAAACCCACTTCTTTGATCTCGAGCAACGCCTGTTCGACGGCGTAGTCGGCCAGCACGGACGTGTCGGTGGACAGGCCGCGATCCCTAAACAGGCTCGCGGGGGCACTAAACTCGGCGGCCTGATTCGACTGGGCGGCTGTTTGGGCTTGCTCCGTGTAGCTGCGGTAGGACCTCAGGCAGCGAACGACGTTGTCGAGCAGATATTGCCCGAGCTGGTTCCGCTCTTCCGGTGTGTTCATGGTGTAGCCCGCCCGGCGAGTCACCTCGAGCATCGTGAGCCGTCGCTCATCGTCCCCCGGCGTGGCGAGTGCGGTTGTCAGGTCGCGGGCCCGGGCGATAAGCACCTCGTTGACGCGTGCGTCGGCATCATGTTCGTTGCCAAACCGTCGGACGAGGGTCGCCCGATAGTCGTCCGTCGCTCGGGGCTCGTCCGTGAAACTCACCCCGTAGAGCAGCCAGAAGGCCAACGAGTCTTCTTCACCGCGCGAGACCCGCGAGCGCACGCGTTCATCGTGGCTCCGGACCCACGTGGGCCACTCCCGCGTGAGTGACTCGTGTGAAAGCCCCTTCAGACCGGCAGGAACGTCTTGCGACGCCGCCAGAACGGACTCGGCATCTGCAAGAGGAATGAAGACGGCCAACGGCTCGTTGGGCGAGGCGGCGGCAGCGGGCCGCAGTGAGGCCGTCGCCACGAAGGCAGCGAGCCCCAGCCACCTCATGAACCGGCCGAAGTCGCTCGATCGCGTCATCATTCCAGCCTCGCCTCGATCAGACACCCCCTCGCCCGGCTGTCTCTGAGTCAGCCGACGAACCGCCATGCAAGCGAGTGCTCGCGAACCTTCGCAGGCTACCCGTGTTTTCAGCCGCTGAAAAGGGCGTCCGGTTCGCTGCGATGCCTCGGCCCCGCACGGGTACAGGAGGCGAGGTGATCCTTTCCGGCGGCAAGCAGCTATCACCCGCAGGGGCTGCTGGTCTCGATGTGTGACGGCTCGGTGCGTTTATCGACGATCTGATCGACGCCTGAGATCCGAACGTGCCATCGGTCTACAACTCGAAGGGAATCGTCGGCAAATCCGTGCGAGGCGTGTGGGGCGGGCTCTCGACGATCCGGGGCGACGACCGCATCGATCCCTAGGCTTCCACGGTCATCACCATGAGCATCTTCCAACGCATATCCATTTGTTTTCTGCTCGCGGGCGCAGCGATGGGCTACGGGCGACGCGGCCCCGAGGTCGAGTTGGTGGAAGGCATGGTGCTCATGGATGGGCAGCCACTGGACCGCGTGAGCGTCACCAGTCGGTGGCGACCGGGCCTTGCCGCGGAAACGATTTCCCAAGGTCTTCGATCCTGGATACGGGCTGGTGCCGTATCTCGTTTTCATTCCCGAGGCCTACGGGGATCGGGCCACGTCTGGCTTCACGGCGACAGTGCAAAAGGGCGTCAACAAGGTGAAGTTCGACCTTCGCTCGGATTTCTCGCCGCCGTCCGCCGGCCGTAGGGCGGTGGGTCGCCCTCGGGTAGACGATGACGTGGTATCCTCCGCTTCCACGAGTGGCGTTTAAGGTGCTGTGCTGCCGCTCGCATCAGCCTTGGAGACGCATGTCGTGGTTCATTCCTTGTGCCGGTTCGGTTGGATGCTTGCCTTGGCCGCCTGTCTGGCCGGCGCGGCCGTCGTCGGGGCGGCTCCACCTGATTCGGTGACCTGGCAGGAAGGCATTGAATACGCCGCCCCCGGTGGCGAATCGCTACGGCTGAACCTCGCGATGCCGCGAGAAGGAAGCGGCCCGTTGCCCGCCGTCGTCTGCATTCACGGCGGCGGCTTTCGAGCCGGCAAGCGTGAGGCGCTCGACGCCCTCTGCAAGACGCTTGCCGAACGCGGCTACGTCGCCGTGACTGTGTCGTATCGGCTCGCCCCCGCGCATCCGTTTCCCGCCGCGGTGCATGACGTGAAGGCGGCCGTGAGGTGGCTGCGGGCCCATGCCGACATGTATCGGGTCGATCCCGCCCGGATCGGCGCCCTCGGCTACTCGGCAGGCGGCTCGCTCGCACAACTGCTCGGCGTGACGGCCCACGTGCCACGGTTCGAGGGCGACGGTGGCAACCTCGACCAGCGGTCCGATGTGGCCTGTGTCGTCAATATCTACGGCGCTAACGACTTCACGAAGTCGTACGGCCGGAGCAAAGACGCCCATGAGGTGCTGCCCCTGTGGTTTGGCGGCGACCTTTCCACGCACCGCGGCCGTCACATCGAAGGTAGTTCGCTGTATTGGGTGACGCCCGACTCCGCGCCGACGCGGTGTATCCACGGCACCGTGGACGACCACGTCGCACTCGAGCAGTCGCAGTGGCTCGTCGAGCGCCTGCAGGCGGCAACGGTGCCTGCCGATCTCGTGGTCCTCGAGGGGGCCGGGCACGGCTTCAAGGGGCCGGATGCAGAGAAGGCCGAACGCGCGATCGTCGAGTTCCTCGATTCGCGGCTGAAGGCCAAGTGAACGGTCTTACGGCCGCGGGTCGAACAGTACCTCAACGGCGAGGGAGGGGGGCGAGAGTCCGGCCGTTGCCGCTGCGAGCGGCGTGATCGACTCGCCTCGGCCAACCACCCGATGCTCGGCATACCCGTGCATCCCCGGCGACCGCAGCACGTGGATGCTCTGCTCGACCGCATCGACCACCCAATACTCGGGCACGCCACCGGACGCATAGAGCGTGGCCGGATCCGGATCACGCCCGGCGGCACGCACGCAAAGCTCCAGGCGGTGAGCCGATCGACGAGGTCTTCGTGCCGCGGGCCGATCGGACTCATCATGACGACCTCCCCGTGGATGAGTTCAACCCGAGGCGGCTGGCCGGGCGGCCCGCCAGTGGCTTCCGACGTGGCAAACACCCCGGCATCGATCATGAGATCATATTGCTCGATCGTGAATCGGAGTGTCGGTGGTGCAGTGGCCATGAGTGTCTCACGGGCGCAAGCGTTCAACGCATCGCGACTGGCTGCCACCGGAAAGATATACGCCGGTACAGTTTTCGTCAACGCGAGCCGACATCGGCGAGGTAGAGGGCGATCGCAGCGGTCATCAGGGCGGCGGCGGCGAGGCGGCGGAGGAGTGTGCCGCGATCGACCTGCTCCTCGAGGTCGTGCCAGCCGAGGTGGGCGAGCACGGCGCCGAGGCCCACGGCGATGATGCCGCGGGTCGATTGCAGGATGTTGCCGAACACGGCGCCCACGAGGCCGAAGCAGGTGTAGAGCCCCACCATGCCGGCGAGCCAGGCGACGGCGTATTGCACGGCGGCAGAGTAGTCGCGGCGATCGCAGGGGAGCGCCCGCTGGAGGAGCGTCACCACAGTGAGGCCACAGAGCACATACGTGATTGCCAGCGCAAAGCAGCCCGCGTGCAGCCGCTCCGCCTCGGGCCACCATCCCGCGCCGCCGGTGTGCAGGGCGTTGATGAGCTGCACGATGCAGAGGTCGGAGAGGGCGAACATCAGGCAGGCGGTAAGTACCGCGGCGAGGGCCGATAGCGGCGCGCTGCCGCCGGCCCGCTGGAGCATGGTCGCGGCTGCCACGCTCAGGCCGACGGCGAGCCACTGCACGGCATCGAGTCGGTCGCCTGGCATGAGCGACACGATGCCGGCCAGCATCACGATCTTGAGGCCGAGCAGCGGTGCGAGCCGCGAGGCGGGCATCCGCTTGAGTGTGGCGAACACGATCCCCTGCCCCGCCAAATAGCAGCCCGTTGAGCCGAGCAGCGGCGGCAGCCAGCGAGCCAGTGCGGGGAGCGTGGCCGGCCGAATGGCCCAGGCGACCGGCAGGCAGATCAGCCCCATCACCACGTGGCCGAGCACGAGTAGCCGCAGGCTCCCGCCCCCTGCACGATTCCCGTGATGCCGGGTGATCAAATAACAGAGCGCGCTGAACGCGGCCGCGGCGAAGCCGGCCACGAGGCCGGGGAGGAGGGTGTTCGTCGACGAGGGCATCGGAGTGCAGCGTAGCCGATCGGGGGCGGCAGGGGTTTCGTGGCCGCTACCACCGGCACAACCGGAGCAGGCCCTTGGGCCGGGGGACCGTGCCGCGACGGCCCCGTCACCAACCGGCCTGTAGAGTTGCGCTGGAACTCTCTTTCGTCAGGATCCAGCCATGTCCTTTGCCGACCGCTCCGTCGCCCGTTCGTTTCCCCCCGCCCGCGGCCGCGTGGCGGCGCCGGTGGTCGAGCAGCCTGTGGCCGACGACGCGCTGCCGCGGAACCGCGTCCGCGATCTGACGGCCCTGGCATTGTTGGCCGGGTGCGTGTTTTTGCTGGCGGCCCTGGCGACGTTCCACCCGGCCGACCCTCCGGCTGCGCGGATGCTGCCGGCCCACCTTCGGGCCGTGAACGCCTGCGGCCTGATCGGCTCCACCGCGGCCGCGACCTGCTTCGAATGGTTTGGCGTCGGTGCCTGGGGCGCCACGGCCATGATCCTCGCCTTCACCATCGCCCTGCTCCGCAGGCGGCCGATGCCCGACCTCCCTCTGCGGACGGCTGGCGCCATCCTGGCCATCGCCGGCGTCTGCACGCTGCTCACGCTCTTCCTGCCCGATTGGGTCGATCGGCCGCTGTGGGGCGCTGGCGGCCGCGTGGGCGCCCTCGGCCGCCACTTCGCTGAAACCCACCTCGCCGCGACCGGTGCCGCGATCGTCGTCACGAGCCTCACTGCCGCCGGGCTGTTTCTCGCGTCCGACGTGGCGGTGCTCCGGCTCGTGAACGGTCTCGTGGCCCTGGGGGGCGGCACGATCGCGGCCGTGGCCGCGGCTGGCAGCCGCATTTCGGCGTGGCGGGCATCGCGGACTGCCGCGGCCCCTGCTGCTGACGCCGAGGCCGCCCTGGCTGACAGGTTCCCTGGTCTGCGCGGCCGCCTGCGTGGCCCTGACGCCGCTGACGCCGACGGCGATGACGACGACACGGACGAAGACGGCGAGCCGACGATCCGCGTGAAGCGGCGTGAGCCGCCAGTGGCCCTCGAGCCGGAGGCTGACGATGACGACGAGGTCGTCGATGAGGCCGATGCCGACGACGAGTCTGAGGCCGACGATGAGAAGCCGCAGCCAGCCGCCCCGGCCCGCTCGCTCGTGCCAATCAAGACTCGGTCAACCCGCAAGCCCATCGAGACGCTCACGATGGCTCCCGATCCGGTGGCCGACTACGAGCTGCCGGGTCTCGACCTGCTGCTGGCCACCGAATACCTCGAGCTCGACCAGCAGGAGCAGGAGGTCCGCGACCGGGCCCGCGTGCTGGAGAAGACCTTTGCCGAGTTCGGCTTCAAGGTGAAAGTGGTCGAGGTCGAGACCGGGCCGGTCATCTCGCAGTACGAGATCGAGCTGGAGGCGGGCCTGCGGCTGGCGAAGATCACGAACCTCGCCGACGACCTCGCGATCGCCCTCCGCGTGCCGAGCGTTCGCATCGTGGCCCCGATCCCCGGCAAGAACTCGGTGGGCATCGAGGTGCCGAATACGACGCGGCAGATGGTCCGCCTGCGCGAGGTGATCGAGGAGACGCAGGCCAAGGCCCGCACGATGAAGATCCCGATCTTCCTCGGCAAGGACGTGGCCGGCAATCCGATGGTGGTGGACATGGCGAGCATGCCCCACCTCCTGATCGCGGGTCGCACGGGCACGGGCAAGTCGGTCTGCTTGAATTCGATCATCGTCTCGATGCTCATGACCCGCAGGCCCGACGAGGTGCGGATGCTCATGATCGACCCGAAGATGGTCGAATTGACGCCCTACAAATCGCTGCCACACCTCATGCATCCGGTGGTCACCGACATGAAGAAGGCCGAGGCGATCCTGGCCTGGGCGGTCGACAAGATGGAGGAGCGGTACGCCATGCTCGCGAAGGTGGGTGTGCGGCATCTCACGCAGTACAACGCCCTCGGCCGCGAGGAGATCCTCAAGCGGATGGCCCCGGAGACGGAGGAAGAGGCCGCCGCGATCCCGTCCACGATGCCGTTCATCGTGATGATCGCCGACGAGATCGCCGACATGATGATGACCGCCGGCAAGGAGATCGAGCAGTACATCATCCGGCTCGCCCAGAAGAGCCGGGCGGTGGGCATCCACCTGATCCTCGCCACGCAGAAGCCGACGGTGGACGTGATCACCGGCCTCATCAAGAGCAACCTGCCGGCGCGGATCGCCTTCCAGGTGGCCAGCCGCACCGACAGTCGCGTGGTGCTGGACGAGATGGGGGCCGAGCGGCTCCTCGGCAACGGCGACATGCTCTTCCTCTCGCCCGGCACGAGCCAGATTCTCCGCGGCCAGGGCACGTTCCTCTCCGACGACGAGATCGGCCGCGTGATGGCGGCGATCGGCACGAGCGAGCCGCAGTACGCCGCCGAGCTCGTGAACCTCCAGCCGGCGCCGTCTGGCGACGCGGCCAAGGGGGGCGGAGCCAGCCCGAAGGACAAGGACGAGCTCTACGAGGCCGCCGTCGAGGTGGTGATCCGCGAAGGCCGCGGCAGTGTGTCACTCCTGCAGCGGGCGCTCGGCGTGGGCTACGGCCGCGGGGCCCGCCTCATCGACTTCATGGCGGAAGACGGCGTCGTGGGACAGTACGCCGGCAGTCAGGCCCGCGAGGTGCTCCTCACGATGGAGCAGTGGGCCGCCCGAAACGGATCGGCTCCCCTGCCCCCCGATCCCGCGCCGCGGAAGCTGAAGATCCAGCCCCACGCCGCCGCCCCGGCCCGTACGGCGCCTGCCGTGATCGATCCAGACGAGGAGATCGACCGCGAGGAGGCGTTTGCCGAGTCCGAATTTGACGAGGACGAGGAAGAGGAGGAGGACGGCTACGAAGAGTCGGACGACGACCTCGAAGCCGACGACAGCGACGACGAGTAGCGCGGTCACGCCGTGACCGCCAGCCCCGGATGATTGACGCCTACGGCAGTTCGACAGGCAGGCCGTCGTCGATCCAGGCAAGCCTCTGCCATGTACCGTAGCGCTGGGCCGGTGTGTTGACCGCCGACTGGCTGTCAATCGTGTCGCCGATGAACTGCACGTGTCCGTCACAAAACAGCGCGTTGACGCCGCTCCGGTGACGGCTCCGCGAGGCGGCCGAATTGTCGCTGCCGAAGACATCCGTCCTCGTACCGGAGACGCAGGGCAGATTGGCGGCCGGCTGGTTGTTGGGCGTGCGGGTTGCGCCGCTAGTCAGATTCGAGCAGCCCCAGTCGTTCGGGAGTTTAGCCACGCTCACGATCCGCCTGCGATGGAGCACGTCCGGCTGCGATGCATTTGGGCCGTTCGCTGCATGCACCATCTGCATCCCGGCGTCGTTGTACCAAAACGCCCCGCGACCATCGGTGTCGGACACGCCACGGAGATACTCGCAGACGGCGAGTGTGTTGGACATGCCGTCCTTGATCAGCTGCGTGGGTGTGCCGGATCCGTAGCCAAATACGGCCCGCCGCTGCCGCGGGAGTGGCGCAATGGGACTATTTTCGGTTGGTATTGCCGCGGCGATGCCATCCGCGACATTCGTGCCGGAGAACATGGGCAGGTAATTCGATTTTGCAAGCCGCACGCCCGCCTTGCCGACATCATCCGCACTGAAGTCCATATTGCGGGACCGCCAGGTGGTGCCGCCCTGCCCGTCCGAGGCGCACAGGAGCGACGGAACCTGCTTGCCATCGATGGCCTTCAAATCCGTCGTGATGTCTCGCACACGGAAGAGTGGCCCGCGGAGGTCGTCGTGGTAGGCCTGCTCGTCGAGCCGCGGGAGGAGCAGGTGCAGGAGGCTCGTCCACTCGTAGAACTGATTCAGTTCCGGGTTTTGCGACTGCCAAGCCCCCGCCGCGATTCCGGGCGGAAAACGGTCGGCCGCTGACTCATAATGGGTGATTGCGAGCCCGATCTGCCTGAGGTTGTTGGCACACTGCGACGTCCGCGACGACTCGCGGGCCGATTGCACAGCCGGCAGCAGGAGCCCGAGGAGCAAGGCGACAATCGCGACGACGACAAGCATCTCCACGAGCGTCACCGCACGCCGCTGACGGACTGACATCCGAATGACGGAACGTGAAATGCCGGGGATCATCATCAACGTTCCTTGCCGATCTCGCCGGTGTTGGCCAACACATTGCCTGGCGGATCATTTGGCACCATCAGCATGTCCCAGATGCCATCGGGCAGGGTCGCGCCGCGGCTTTCGGGCGTGTAATAAATCGTGCCAAAGTGGGCCCGGCCGCAGGCCTCGGCCCCGATCGGTTCGCGGCGGGTCACCAGGCTGCTGATCGCCCGCACGGAGCCATCGCACATCGCCACCATCAGGTAGGCACCGTGCATGGACTGGAGGCGAAATGCGTTGCAGTCCTTCATGCCGGGCTGCGTCTGAAAAATCAGCGTGTTGCCGTAGGAATGCCAGCCCCAGACGTCGCTTCCCGTTCCGGGAATGAACACGTTGTTGTTTCGCAAGGACGGCTCAATTCCGAACGTATGCTCATGCGTCGGATATCCGGCGGGAAGAAAGGCAAAGCGATACGACGCCCCGCCGTCGCACTGCCGCATGCCTTCACCAAACAGGATCGTATTGGTCAGCCCGTCGGCAATATGAGTGAACTGTCGCGTAGCCGTGCCGATCGTCGGCGCGACTGAATGGTTGTATCGCCCCGTATTGCTGGGCGTTCCTAGCCTGCGGTCAGCGAGAGGCGAAGGAAACAAAGCGGCGGTCTGCTGTCCGCTCGGCAGTCGGCTCCCCATAAACTTCGTAAAGACGTGTGCGTTCGCCATGTAGTTTGTCAGCGACCAGCCCGCGTTGGCCCAAAGTGGGTTCGAGATCGGAATCATCGCACCGGTCTGGGCATCGCTGGGATCGTCGCCGCATTGAACTACGGCCAGTGACGCCCGCGACTGCGCCTGCCCGAACGTGTTCGGAATGCCCGTCGCATTCGAGCCGGCTAGCTGCACCCAACCCCACTCCGGCCGCTCCGGGTAGCCGGGCGTGCCCACCCGGCCCACGAGCTTCGTTTCGATGATTGGGACTGAGATGTTGTTTCGCGTCACCCACCCAGTCGTGGACGTCACCCACGTGCCGGGCACAAAGTCGTCGCTGGCTGGCACTTCCGGCAGTGTGCGCCCTGTCGGCTGCCAGTCGTAACGTGCAGTGGTGCCTGAATTGGGCAGCGAGTCGTAGAAGACCTGCTGGCCGATGTCGGGCAGCAGATGCAGCAGCCAGCCGCCGAACTTGTCCCCGCCGTTCCCCTGCATCGCGCCCCAATATGTGGGCAGCGTGCCCTGGCGGTGATGGAACTGCTGCACGCCGGTTGCGAGTTGCTTGAGGTTGTTGCCGCACTGGGCCTTGCGAGCTGCCGAACGCGACTGGATAACGGCCGGAAGCAGGAGCGACGCCAGCACGCCGATAATCGCCACGACAACGAGCAGTTCGATGAGCGTCAGGCCGGGCCGGCCGGCATGTCCTCGGCGCACGTCGTCTTCTCCCTGGCGAAAAAGTCGCGTGATCGCCATTGCCACCCCCGATAATGCGAGCGGGTTCCAACAGGAGGATCATTCCACCCTGTAGAGATGATACCTATGGCAACAGTTTCCAACAAGCAGCAGGACACCCCAGCCTTGGGGACCGCTTAGGCCCCGTGTGGGCGAAGCCCGCAAAGCGTCGAGGGTGCCGTTCGAATCGCCGTGTGGCTGTCGACCTCGAAACCCGAGCCTGGGGGCTGGGGTCGTTCACTGCCGTCTTTCAGCGGCGTCGGCGATAGCCGACCCATGCGGCAACGGCGATGCCGATGCCAGCGATGGCAGCCGAAGCCGGCTCGGGCACGACCACGAAGTTCAGCACGAGGTCATTCCCCGCGT
>JBAVTF010000129.1:0-65305 GCA_049695995.1 Pirellulales bacterium
CGCTCCGATGGCCTACAGGGCAGGCCCCCGGTAGACTATGACACCGTATGGCGGATGGTGCAGGCCGGCTCGGTGCTGCTCGCCGCCGGCCTCGGCGTCGCAGCCTGGCGGGCCGAGCGGCGGCTCGTCCGCGGCGTGCTCGGTGCGACGGCGGTGATCGTCGGGGGCCTCGCGATCGCCACGCTCATGGGCGGGGCTGACTGGCGGATGAACGAGCCGGGCCTGCGGATCATGTGGCAGCTCATCCAGTCGAGCGTGGCGTCGCTCGTGCTCCTGGCCGGCCTCGTGATGGTGTTCGGCGCCCGGGGCGGCAACGTGCTCATCCACATCGCCGTGGGCCTGCTCATGCTCGGCCAGTTCGCGTTTGGTGATCGCCAGATCGAGGAGCGGATGTCACTCGTCGAAGGGCAGACGACGAACGTCGCCTTCCGGTCCGACGAAACGGAACTCGCCGTGATCGACACGGGCGATGCCGCCGACGACCGCGTCACGGCGATCTCGGGCCGGCTGCTGGCCGCCCGGGCCGGCGGCGCCGCGGTCACGGCCGATGGCCTGCCATTCGACATCCGCGTGGTGGACTACTTCCCCAACTCCGACGTGGTTCGCGTCGGCCCCGTGGCGCCGAATCCCGCCACCACGGGGATCGGCACCCGCTTCCTCGCCTCCGCGCGGCCACCCGAAGGGGGCGCCTCGTCGAAGTCCAACATCGCCTCGGCCTACGTGCAGCTCACGGAGAAGTCGTCAGGCAAGGACCTCGGCACGTATCTCGTGACGCAGTTCCTCAACGACCAGGCCCAGATCTTCATGGGCGCGCCGGCCGACGAGTGCGACACCATCGACGTCGCCGGCACACCGTGGCAGCTGCAGCTCCGCTACCGCCGCGAATACAAACCCTATGACGTGATGCTCACGGACGTGCGGCGGATCGACTACTCCGCCAGCGAAACGCCCCGCGACTACTCGTCGTACGTCACGTTCACCGATCGGGGCACGAAGGCCGAGCAGCAGGGCCGGATCTGGATGAATAATCCGGTCCGCTACCGTGGCGAGACCTTCTATCAGAGCCAATATTCGAAGGTCGATCTCGGCAACGGCCGGGAGGGGGAGATGACGGGGCTGCAGGTGGTGGAGAACGCTGGCTGGCTGATTCCATACGTCGCCTGCGTGCTCGCCTTTTGGGGCATGCTGGTGCACTTCGGCGGCACGTTCCTTCGATTCGCCGATCGCCACGAGCGGGCCGACGCCGTCGCATCGCCGCTGGCCAGCGGCACGAAGCGACTGCGGGCTGCGGATGCCTCGCGCCGCGATCAGGCCGGCGGCTGGGCGATTCCCGCTGCAGCGCTCGCGCTCGTTGCAGTCTGCGCGCTGCCGCTCGCGCGGCAGCGGCCCGCGCCTGCCGACGCCTGCGACTGGCGGTCCGTCGGCGAGCTCCCCGTGATGCACGAGGGCCGCGTCAAGCCGCTCGACAGCGTGGCCCGCACCACGCTCCAGCTGCTCGGCAACCGCACGTCGGTGAAGATGCCGGCGGCCGACGATCCGACGGTGAAGCGGGTGCCCGGTGCGCCCACGGGTACGGTTTCGGCCGCCCAGTGGCTGCTCGCGCACATGGCCGGCAGCGAGTGGGTCGATACGGCGCCCGTATTCCGGATCGACGCGCTCGAAGTGCTCGACTTCTTCGATCTCAAGCGGCGGCAGGGGCATCGCTATGCGGCCGTGGAGCTGGAGGCAGGAAGGGCGAAGCTGCGGGAGCAGATGCAGACCCTCGAGCAGACGCCCAAGGAGCAGCGGACGTTCACGCAGACGAAGCTCGCCGAGCTCAACCAGAAGCTGATGGCTTACGACCTGATCCGGTTCGCCTATCAGGCGCCGTCGATGCCCCGCCCCACCGGCGACGACGACAAGGCCCGCCGCGAGTTTCTCGAGCAGGTGCAGAAGCTGATGCAGGGGGCGCGGATGATCGAGCAGAATCATCCGCCGGCCGCGATCCCGCCCCGCGAGCGGGCCGCCCCGGATGTCACGACGGCCGGCCCCGATGCCCGCTGGCAGGCCCTCTATCCGGCCGTCGTCACAGCCATGATGGGGCGGATGCTCGAAGGCCGGCCAGGGCAGCCCTCCTTCACGCTCAATCCCGCCCTGCTCCCGTTCACCGAACTCCTCTCGGCCGTCGGCAGCGAGCCTGCCGCGTTCAATAAGACTCTGGCCGACTACCGCCGGGCGATCGCGGCGTTGCCCGACGTGGCCGACACGGCCGGCAAGGCGGCCTACGAGGCCTGGCTCAATGCGTTCAATCCCACGGACCTCGCCAAGTGGCTCTACGTCGTCGCCACCGTGCTTTGCTTCGCGAGCTTCCTCGTCTGGCACAAGCCGCTCAATCGGTTCGTGTCGTGGATGCTCGTGGGGATCTTCGTGCTCCACACGTTCGCGCTCGCCTCGCGGATCTGGCTCACGGGCCGGCCGCCGGTCGTGAACCTCTATTCGTCGGCGGTGTTCATCGGCTGGGCCTGCGTGCTGGCGGGCCTCGGCCTCGAGTCGCTCTACCGCATGGGCATCGGCAACCTCGTGGCTGCGCTGGCCGGCGGCCTCACACTGATGGTGGCCTACGGCCTCGACTCGGGCGACACGATGCACGTGCTCCAGGCCGTGCTCGACACGCAGTTCTGGCTCTCGACCCACGTGGTGACGGTGACGCTCGGCTACGGGGCCACGTTCCTTGCAGGCCTGCTCGGCACATGCGCCATCGTGCACCGGATCTGGTCGCGTTATGCCCGGCGCGATGGGGCCGGTGCGATCAAGGCCGCACAGGAGGTGCAGGATCGCCTCTATCGCATGACTTACGGCGTCGTCTGCTTCGCGCTCTTCTTCAGCTTCATCGGCACCGTGCTCGGCGGCCTCTGGGCCGACGACAGCTGGGGCCGCTTCTGGGGCTGGGATCCGAAGGAGAACGGGGCACTCATGATCGTGCTCTGGAACGCGGCCGTGCTCCATGCCCGCTGGGACCGCTGGATCGGGCCCCGTGGATTCGCGCTCTTCGCGATTGGCGGCAATATCATCACGGCCTGGAGCTGGTTCGGCACCAACCAGCTCGGGATCGGCCTTCACAGCTACGGGTTCACCAGTGGCGTGCTGATGCTGCTGGCAGGCTACGTGGTCAGCCAGATCGTCCTCATCGCCGCAGGCTTCCTGCTCACGCGGCCGGCGGCGGTCAGCGGCTGAGCCGCCGCGCGGGCGGATTTCCAGCCTTTTTTTGGCCGTGCGGCGGCGGGCCTGATTCGCTAGCATCCTTCTCCGACCCCCTCGGAAGCGGTGCCTGCATGTCCTGCCGCGGATACATCATCCATCTCAAGCGTGCCACCGACCGCCGCCGTCAGGCGGAGGCCTTCGCGGCCATGCTACCGATGCCGGCAGAGCTGCTCGAGGCCGTGGATGGCCGGGCGATGACGCCGGCCGCTCTGCAGGAACGGGCCCACCGCGATCTGCACACGCCCCGCTATCCGTTCCCCTTGGCGAATGGCGAGATCGCCTGCTTTCTGTCGCATCGCCGCGCCTGGCAGGCGATCGTCGACTCCGGCTGCGACGCGGGCCTGATCGCGGAAGACGACGTCGCCGCCTCGTCGCCAGACTTCCTTCCGCTCATCAACACGGTGCTCGCCGGCATCCAGCCTGGCGACTTCGTGCGGTTTCCGATGCGGGAGCGGGGCGAGCGCGGCCCGCGGGTCTGGGGCACCGGCCTGCTGCACGTGATCGAGCCCTATCTCCCGGCCCTCAACATGCAGATGCAGATCGTGGGCCGCGAGGCCGCCCGGCTGCTCCTGGCGGCCAGCGAAACCTTCGATCGGCCGGTCGATAGCTACGTACAGATGCAGTGGCTCCACGGCGCCCGCATGCTCTCCGCCCGTCCGGTCGTGATCCGTGAACTGGGTGGCCAGCTGGGGGGCAGTGTCATCCATCCCCGGCGCCGCACGCTCGTCGATAGGCTGGTGCATGAGGTGCAGCGGCCGCTCATCCGGCTTGCCGTGCGGCAGGCCAACGAGCAGTGGCGGCGGAAGTCGGCCTAAGGCGGCCCGCTCCCCTTTCTTCGCCTCCATAGAAGCCCCCAGGCGCAAGCCGGGGGATCGTGTTACGGGTGAGGTGACCTTGTCGCTCGCCCTATCCCCTCGCTCGCGCTCAGGGCTTGTATGCACCGACTGTCTTCGCCCGCTTCCCAGATCGCGCTGGTCTGGCCCATGGACGGCGCGCCAGCTATTTTCCCGGCCCCTGTTCTCCGACTTGATCCCGACTTTTGATCAACGGCTGCGCCGACTCATGCCGCCTGACCCGCGACAGATGCTTCACGCCTGCGCTGCAGCCATCGTCTGCGCCTGGCTCGCGGGCTGCTCCGGCCTGAAGCCGCTCCATCAACGCGAGCACTCGCTGACATGCAAGCAATGCGCTGCGGGCGCCCCCTGCCCCGCCCGGCCCGCGCACTTCGGCTATTACAAGACCCAGTGGCGACATTGGCCCGATGCCGATGAGGCCATCGTCTCGACCACGGGCACGGCCACCCCCGTCTCGCCGCCGCGGTCGGTCGTGCCCCGAGCTGACGAGGAATCACCGCGTCAGCCGCCGGCTCCACCAGACAAGACCGCTCCTTCAACCGACGCAGTCGGCGCTGCGCCCCGTCGGATCGCAGCCATCGCGGCTGAGGCGACGGCTGCTGCGTCAGCATCCCCCGCGCGACAGGCCGAGTTCACCCAGCGGCTCGCCGGCCAACTCCTCGCCGAACATGATCCGCTCGTGCGGGCCCGGATCGTGCAGGCAGCAGCGGTATTCAACACGCCTTCCGCCGCCGCGATCTGTGCCGGTGCGGTGGCTGATCCCGATCCGCAGGTGCGGGCCGCCGCCTGTGATGCCTGGGCCCAGCGCGGCGGGCCCGAGGCGGTGCGGCTGCTCATGGCCCGGTTCGACGGCGATGCCGAACTGGCCGTGCGGCTGCGGGCCCTCCACGCCCTCGGCAGCATCCGCGACGAAGCAGCGATCGCCGTGCTCGCGCGGGCACTCGACGACGCCGACCCGGCCATCCAGATGCGGGCGATGGGCAGCCTCAGGCAGCTCGCCGGCCGCGACCTCGGCAATGATCCCGCCACCTGGAAGGCGTGGGCGGCGAACCCGCGCCGCTCGTCATCCCCGTGGTCGCTCTCCCGCGAGCTGCTTCCGTCGTTTTTGCGATAAGCTGCGGGCATGGTCGATCCCGCCGCCGACACTCCCGATTTCTGGCGGATCTCCGGCAACGTGGTCGATCCGCTCGCGCGGCGCATCCGCCCGGCGACGCTCACGATCTCGAGCGGCCGGATCGCCGGCATCTCCTGGGACACGATCGAGCACGACACCTGGCTCCTGCCGGGATTCGTCGATGCCCACGTGCACGTGGAAAGCTCGCTCCTGCCCCCCTGTGAGTTCGCGCGACTCGCCGTGGCGCATGGCACCGTGGCGACCGTGTCGGATCCCCACGAGATCGCCAACGTGCTCGGCACTCCCGGCGTCCAATTCATGCTCGACGACGCCCGACGGAGTCCCTTTCACTTCTGCTTCGGCGCCCCGTCGTGCGTGCCGGCCACGCCCTTCGATCACGCGGGAGCGACGCTCGATGCCACGGGCGTCGCCGCCCTGCTCGACCGCGCCGACATCGGCTATCTCTCGGAGGTGATGAACTATCCGGGCGTCGTAGCGGGCGACGTGGAGGTGCTCGCGAAGCTCGCGGCGGCCAAGGCCCGCGGCAAGCCGATCGATGGCCACGCGCCCGGGCTGTCCGGCCCGGCTCTCGCGTCCTACGTCGCCGCCGGTATCTCAACCGATCACGAGTGCGTGACACTCGACGAGGCGCTGGAAAAACTGCGGCTGGGGATGCGGATTCTGATCCGCGAGGGCTCGGCCGCACGCAACTTCGACGCGCTCGCTCCACTCATCGACTCGCATCCCGACCGCTGCATGCTTTGCAGCGACGACCTCCACCCCGACCTACTCGCCACGGGCCACATCGACCGGCTCGTGCGGCGGGCGCTGGCCCGGGGAAGTGATCTCTTCAACGTGCTCCAGGCGGCGAGCGTGAATCCCGTGCGGCACTACGGCCTCGACGTGGGGCTTCTCCAGCTCGGCGACTCGGCCGACTTCATCGAGGTGGACGACCTCGAGAGCCCGCGAATCCGCCGCGTGTTTCTGGGCGGAGCGGTCGCCGCGGCCGATGGCGCTTCGACCTGGCCGCGGCTCACATCGGCTAGGCCCAACCGCTTCGCGGCCCGGCCGAAGACCGCCACCGAGTTCGCGATCCCCGCGACGGAAGCCGACGCGGGCCGCTCGCTCCGCGTGATCGAGGCCCACGACGGCCAACTCGTGACGGGCTGTGTGATCGCGCAGGCGCAGGTCGTGGCCGGCAGCCTCGCCGCCGATCCTGCCACCGATACGCTGAAGATCGCGGTCGTGGATCGTTACGACGATCGCCCTCCCGCCGTGGCCTTCGTGCGGAACTTCGGCCTGCGGCAAGGTGCGATCGCCTCGAGCGTGGCCCACGACTCGCACAACATCGTGGCTGTCGGCGCGAGCGACGAAGCGATCTCGCGGGCGGTGAACCTCGTGATCGAGGCCCGCGGCGGCCTGGCGGCGGTCCGCCCCGATTCGCATCGATTGCTACCACTCCCGATCGCAGGCCTGATGTCCGATCGCCCAGGACTCGAGGTGGCCGAGGCCTACGCAGAGCTGGACCGGTTCGCGAAGGCGCTTGGCTCGCCGCTCGCCGCACCATTCATGACGCTCGCCTTCATGGCCCTGCTCGTGATCCCAGCCCTCAGGCTCGGCCCCAGCGGGCTCTTCGACGCCGAGCGATTCACGCCCGTCAGCCTCTTCGCCGACTGACGTGGCAAAGCCACTTGCCGACCTCGATCACGGTGACCGGCACGAGCGACAGACCGATCATGAGCGGCCAGCCGTTGCCGAGCTCGCTCCGCACCTCGAACACCGGCCGAGCCACCGGCAGCGTGACCACCGCAACCTGAAACAGCGCGGAGATCGTGATCGCGGCGAGCAGCGCCGGGTTGCGAAAGAAGCCGATGCCGAACGCCGTGAATCGGTCGCTGCGGCAGCCAATCGCGAAGAACAGTTGCGTAAACGCGGCTACGCAGAACGTGACCGCCTGGGCCCGCTCGATCACTGCCGAGTCGGATGCTCCTCGCCAGTTGAGCCAAAAAGCTGCGATCATCGCCGCGGCCACGAGGCCGCCGTGAGCGAGGATCACGAGCCCACGCGGCCGCGTGATCACCGGCTCCTGCGGCGGCCGCGGCGGCCGCTCCATGATGTCGCGCTCGGGAGGCTCGAGGCCCAGGGCGAGCGCCGGCAGGCCGTCGGTCACGAGATTGAGCCATAGGATCTGAATCGCGGCCAGCGGCGCCGGCCAGCCGGCCAGGGCCGCCACGAGCATAAGCAGCACCTCTCCAGCGTTGCACGAGAGCAGGTAGTGGATGAACTTCTGGACGTTGTCGTAGATGCCGCGGCCCTCCTCCACCGCGGTCACGATCGACGCGAAATTGTCGTCGGTGAGCACCATGTCGGAGGCCTCCTTCGTGACGTCGGTGCCGGTGAGGCCCATCGCGATGCCGATGTCGGCCGCCTTCACCGCCGGTGCGTCGTTGACCCCATCGCCTGTCATCGCCACCACCTGGCCACGCCGCTGCCAGGCCTTCACCACCCGGAGCTTGTGCTCGGCCGTCACGCGGGCATACACGGAGATCGTGTCCACGGCGGAAGCCAGTTCGTCGGCCGAGAGCGTGTCGAGATCGGCGCCGGTCACGGCGCGGCCGGTGCCGTCGGCCAGTCCGATCTCCCGGCCGATTGCCAGGGCCGTCGCCGGATGATCTCCCGTGATCATCACGGGCCGAATCCCGGCGGAGCGGCAGGTTGCGACCGCGGCGCGGGCCTCGTCGCGGGGCGGATCGATCATGCCGACGAGGCCCACGTGCACGAGCCCCCGCTCACGGTCGTCGGCCATGCCGTCGAGCGGCTCGTGGGGTGGCAGGTCGCGGCAGGCCAGCGAGAGCACCCGGAGCGCGCGATCGGCCATGCCCGTCGCGGCGGCGAGAATCGCCTGGCGGCGGTCGGCGGTCAGCGGCACGACCTCGCCATCGCGGAACTCGGCAGTGCACCGTGGCAGCACCGCCTCAGTGGCCCCCTTTGTTTCGAGGACGCGACCACCATGCACCCGCTGCACGACGACGCTCATCCGCTTGCGATCGGAGTCGAACGGCAGCTCGAAGATCACGGGCTCGGCGGGATCGCCGACATCCACGCCCCCTTTGACCGCCGCCACGACGAGCGCCGCCTCGGTGGGATCGCCGATCGCCCGCCAGCCGCCGCCGCTCTCCGGCTGCACTGAGGCGTTGCCGCAGCGGCCGCCGATCATGAGCAGCCGCCACAGGTCGGGCTGTGTTTCGGCCACGACAGGCTGCCCGCCAGAGCCCGCGGCCGCAGCGAGAAACTCTCCCTGCGGCACATACCCGCCGCCGGTTACCCGGTAGCTGCCGCCTGCCGTCATGATTTCCCGCACGGTCATCTCGTTACGAGTGAGCGTGCCGGTCTTGTCGGTGCAGATCACCGTCACGCTGCCGAGCGTCTCTACGCTGGGCAGCCGACGCACGAGCGCGTTGCGGGCCACCATCCGCTGGAGGCCGATCGCCAGCACCACGGTGACCACTGCCGGCAGCCCCTCCGGCACGGCGGCCACCGCAAGGCTCACCGCCCGCAGGAGCACATCGGTCACTCGGCCGCCGCGCATGAGTTCCAGCAGGAAGATCACCGCCACGACGGCCAGACAGATCACGATCAACAGCCGGCCCAGCTCCGCAAGCCGCCGCTGAAGCGGCGTCGTTTCAGGCTCGGCCCGGTCCAAGAGGCTGGCGATCCGGCCAAGCTCCGTGGTCATCCCGGTGGCGACCACGAGCGCCGCGGCACGTCCCGCGGCCACGACGGTGCCCGCGTGCACGATCGACCGCCGATCACCAAGAGGCGTGGCCGCCGCGAGCGGTCCTACCGGCTCCTTCTCCACGGGCTCGCTCTCGCCGGTGAGTGCCGCCTCCTGCACCCGCAGCCCAAACGCCTCGACGAGCCGGGCGTCGGCAGGCACGGCATCACCCGCCTCCAGTTCGATCCGGTCGCCCGGCACGACCTCGCGGGCCGGCACCTGCCGGGGCTCGCCGTCCCGCACCACCCGGGCCAGCGGCGCCGACATCCGCTGGAGCGCCGCGAGGGCCCGCAGGGCCCGCTCTTCCTGCAGAAAGCCGATGATCGCATTCACGAGCACGATGGCCACGATCGCCGCCGTATCGGCCCAGTCGCCCATCGCCGCGGCGATCACCGCCGCCGCCATCAGGATCCAGATCACCAGCTCGTGAAACTGCCGCAGCAGCTTCCACCACCAGGCCTCCGGCGGCTTCTCCCTGAGCGCGTTGTCACCATGCTCCGCCCGCCGTCGGGCGGCCTCGGCACTCGTCAGGCCACGGTCGGCGTCGGTGGCCAGGCGGCTGGCGACATCGGCCAGCGGAGTGGCGTGCCACGCCACCGGATCGACGGCGATGCGGGAACGAGGCTCGGCTTGCGCGGGCATCATGAAGACAGCCGAAACACGAGGGCGAGAGCGCCGCCGATAACCAGGATCATGAGCAGGGCATCGGGCTCGACGACCGGCAGCCGCCGCTCAGCATGATAGAGCTGTCCGAGGACGGCGATCGCCGTGGCCACGATCACCGCAAACGCCGTGACGGCATGGGCGGGCGACACCGCCTCGAACAGGCTGCCCGGGAAGGCCGCGTCGAGTGGCACGAACAGGATCATATTGAAGGCATTGCTCCCGAACGTGTTGCCGATCGCGAGATCGACGGCACCGAGGCGCACGGCAGCCAGCGACGCCACCAGCTCCGGCAGCGACGTGGTGACGGCCACCAGCGTCGTGCCGACGAACGTGCCTCCGAGGCCGGAGCGGTCGGCAAGCTCGGCCGCCGTCGCCGCCAGTCGCGGCCCGGTCGCCACGAGCACCCCGGCTGCCGCCAGGAACACAGCCGCAGGCTTCCAGATCGTCCCTTCCCGCTCCGGCATCTCCTCCGCCGCAAGCCGGGCTGAGATCCGCTGGTCGATGAACAGCATCCGTGCGCCGAGCAGGTAGGCGACGAGAATCGCCCACGACCAGCCGCCGATGCCGCAGAACGTCACGGCGGGCAGCTTGCCCGCCGTGAGGATCGCGCAGCCCGCTAGCCCCGTGACCGCGATCGCGAGCGTGGCCGAAAGCGCATGTGACGCCGCCTCACGCGAGAGCATCTTCCGGCCGTTGCGGCGGCACAGGTCGATGCCCGCAAGGATGAGCAGGTTCATGAGGCTGCTGCCGAGGAGATCCCCCGCTGCAAGATCGGCATGCCCGGCTCGTACGGCCGCCACGTCGACCGTGAGTTCAGGCAGCGACGTGGCCGCCGCGAGGAGAACGCTGCCCACGAGCAGCCGTCCGAGGCCGGTGGCGTCGGCAATCGCATCGGCCGCCCGCGCGAGCGCCGTGCCAGCCGCGGCCACGACCGCCGCGAGCAACAGGAATTGGAGGACGAGCGTGGACATGTGCCGAGAAGATCGTTCGCACAGACAGGGTTTCCATCATCGTAGGCTGTCGAGCGGCCTGAGGTGTTCGAACCGTGAGCCGCACACGGAGTGTGCGGACTACGGCGCAAGCAGACAACAACGCGAGCTGATACATAGCTAATACGCCGTGAGGGGTTGCCCATGCCCCAGGAGCCGGCGTTTGCTGACCAGCGTAGGCAGGATGCCGAAGCGCAGTCAGCATCGAGCGAGCGCAGGGCATGGATGCCCGAAGCGAGCGTCCGGCTCTCGGGGCGTGGGCAACCCCGAACTCCCGCCACAGGAGGTCGCCCCGCTGAGAAATAGACGGGCCTGCGGTGTTCGGTCCGTGGGCCGCACACGGAGTGTGCGAACTACGGGAGCGGTGTCAGGGAGTCCGGCGGCGAAGCACGACGAGCGGGTCGGCTTCCTCGCGGACAGCCTGCATGCTCATCGGCTTGGCGAGGATCATGCCCGCCACGAAGCCGGCCACGTGGGCCGAGTAGGCCACGCCCCCACCACCGCCGTTGCCCGCATCGAAGAGGCCGCTGGCGATCTGAAACAGAAACCAGATGCCTACGGCCACATAGCCCGGCACGTCCACCATCATCCGCATCAAGAGCACGCTCACCCGCCGCTTGGGATGGAGCACGAGATAGGCGCCGAGCACTCCCGAGATCGCGCCTGAGGCGCCGAGACAGGGCGTGAGCGCCGCCTCGCCAGAACTGTTGAGCGCCACGAAGGCCAGCGACGCAATCACGCCGGTGGCCAGGTAGAAGAGCAGATATTTCATGTGGCCCATGTCGTCTTCGATGTTGTCACCGAAGATCCACAGAA
This sequence comes from Pirellulales bacterium, assembly GCA_049695995.1. Lineage (GTDB taxonomy): Bacteria > Planctomycetota > Planctomycetia > Pirellulales > UBA1268 > QWPN01. Next base: position 11,455 of record JBAVTF010000129.1, read on the forward strand.
ACCACATGTTGCCGGCGAGGTGCATGATGCTGCCGTGCATGAAGATCGCCGTGAACAGCGTGAGCCACGGCGGAATCGGTGTCGGCCGCAGGCCGGGATCGGGCACCTGGAAGTCGCCCTGCGGCGTGTGCATCGTCCGCACCGAAGGCTCCGTGACGATGTCGCGGCCCGAGATGATCTCGGCCGGCACCTGCACGTAGGCCATCGTGAAGGCGTCGTTGCTCCCCATGCCCTGAAGCACGACGAACACGAACACATTCGCGATCAACAGCGCGATCGTCACGAACGGGAATGTCCGTCGATCGGAGTTGTCGTCGCCGACGGGAAAAACCATGGATGCCGTTTCCTTTTCGGTCTGACGGAGTTTAGATCGCCTCGGTCGTCAGCCCTGCGGCACCTTCGCCGTCACCCGCGGCTTGGCCGGGGCCGACTCCGCCTCTTCGCGGCGGAAGTTGATCCAGCCATCGACGCTCCAGGGTCCGCCACCGAAGGCGACGAGCGAGAGCAGGCCGCCGCCGATGGCGAGGTTCTTCATGAACTGGATCGTCTGCAGCTGCCGCTGGCCGGCATCGGCGAACTTCCAGAAGTCGTGGAAGTAGTAGGTCGCAGCCGCCAGGAAGACGAGCAGGAAGATGGCGCCGAATCGCGTCCAGGCGCCGAGGATCACCGACACGCCGCCGATGAGCAGCAGGCCGATCGCGCCAAACAGTGCGAACTTGGGATTGGGCACTCCCTCCGACGCCATGTAGGCGGCGGTCTCCGCGAACTGTGGAATCTTGTTGCCGATGGCGCTGGCGAGAAAGATCGCCGCGATCATCAGCCGCGCCAGAAGTGACACGAAGCCCTGCACTGCATCGGCGAGTTGCGCCATGGTGATCTCCTGCAAAGAGGCGGTTGAACCGCCGAATCGTCACCGACCGCCCCCCGCGCGGGCAAGGGCAATCGTCACGCGGGCTCGTCACGCGTGATGCAATGCAGGGCACCGCGGCCCCGGACAAGCTCGCGACAGTCCAGTGGGGCGATCCGCCGCCCCGGAAACAGGCCCTCGAGCCTCCGCAGGGCCGGCTCGTCGGTGGGCCCGCCGAACACGGGCACGGCCACCACGCTGTTGGCCACGAGGTAGTTCAGATGGCTCGCAGGCAACTGCGTGCCCTCGAAGGCGAACCGGGCCGGGACGTCGATCGGGATCACATCCAGCCGGCGGCCGGCCGCATCGCGCAACGACCGCAGCCGCTCGAGGTTGGCCTCGAGGGAGCCGTGATTGGGATCGAGCGGATCGGGCTGGCGCGCGGCGACCACGCGGCCGGGCGCCACGAATCGCGCGAGCTGGTCAATGTGACCGTCGGTGTCGTCGCCGGCGAGTTCGCCCCCGACCCAGAGCACCGTCGCCACGCCGAGGAAGTCACGGAGCACCTGCTCGATCGCCGCGCGGTCGAGCCCCGGGTTTCGCCGCTCGTCCACGACGCACCGCTCGTTGACGAGCAGCGTGCCGGCACCGTCGGTCTCGATCGCGCCCCCTTCGAGCACGATGCCGGGACTGAACACTGGCATGTCGAGGCGGTCGGCGATCGCGCGGGCCACGCGGGCGTCGGCATCCCAGGGGGGATACTTGCCCCCCCAGGCGTTCCAGTTCCAGCACACGGCCGCGCGGCGGGGGGCCTCGCCCGGCTCGTCGGCATCCCGCACGACGAACACAGGCCCCGTGTCCCGCAGCCATGAGTCGTTGGTGGCGATCTCTTCAAACGCAACATTCGGCGTGCCATCGAGATGCCGGCGGGCTTCGGCGAGCGGCTCACCTGCCGCCACGATCCGCACCGGCTCATGCAGCGAGAGCAGTCTCGCGACGGCCGCGAACACCCGCGGGATCACCGCAAAGTCACCGAGCCACGTGGCGCGGCGATGCGGCCATGCCAGCCAGATGGCCGCCTGGCGCTCCCACTCCGCAGGCAGCCGATAGCCGAGTTCGGCGGGCGACATCTCAGCCACCCCACCGCTCGAGGAGATTCCCATAGGCGTCGATCCGCCGATCGCGGAAGAACGGCCAGCGGGTCCGCGACCATTCGATCCGCGCCAGGTCGCACTCGCAGACGATCGTCTCGGCCGTCTCGTGGCCCGCCTTCACGAGGCACTCGCCGTTCGGCGCGTAGACCACGCTCGCGCCCCAGAAGCGGAGCGGCCCCTCGCGGCCGGTGCGGTTCACCGCCACGACGAACACGCCGTTGGCGATCGCGTGGCTCCTCAGCATCGTGTCCCACGACTCATACTGCTCGCGGTGCAGCGACTCCTCGCCGTCGAGCCAGCCGATCGCCGTGGGATAAAAGAGTGTCTCGGCTCCAGCCAGCGCCGTGAGCCGGGCCGCCTCGGGATACCACTGGTCCCAGCACACGAGCGGGCCCACGGCCAGCCGGCTGGTCGGAACGCTCATGAAGCCCGTGTCGCCCGGCGCGAAGTAGAACTTCTCGTAGTAGTGCGGGTCGTCGGGAATGTGCATCTTGCGGTAGACGCCGGCCGTCGAGCCGTCGGCGTCGAAGATCACCGCCGTATTGTGGAAGAGCCCGTGGGCCCGCCGCTCGAACACGCTTCCCACGAGCACCACGCCGTGCTCCCGCGCGGCCGCTGCCAGCCGCTCCGTGAGCGGGCCGGGCACCGCCTCTGCCTCCGCGAACTTCCCGTGCTCCTCGGCCTGGCAGGGATACTCGCCAGCGAACAACTCCTGCAGGCAAACGACCTCCGCGCCCCCCGCTGCCGCCTCGGCGATGCCAGCGAGCGCCTGCGCGATGTTGTGCTCCCGCGACGGCGTGCAGGCCGACTGCACGAGCCCGATCCGCACGACGCCCGCCGCGCCGTGCGACTCGCGGCGGCCGCTCATCCCGCCACCGCTTCGGCCGTGCCCTGCTCCAGCCGCGCGGCCGGCACGGGGAACTGTTCGGCGAGTTCCGCCACCTCCCGACGGGTCGTTTCCACCACGGCCGTATCGCCGGGGCTCTTGAGCGCCCGCAGGATCCAGGCGGCGATCCGCTGCATCTCGTCGGTGCCCATGCCGCGGGTCGTGAGGGCGGGCGTGCCGAGCCGGATGCCGGAGGGATCCATCGGCTTCCGCTCGTCGTAGGGGATCATGTTCTTGTTGCAGGTGATGCCGCAGCGGTCGAGCGTTTCCTCGGCGAGCTTGCCGCCGATGCCCAGCGGCGTCACGTCCACGAGCATGAGGTGGTTGTCGGTACCGCCGCTCACGAGCTTCACGCCGCCGGCGGCGAGCGCCTCGGCGAGCGCCTTCGCGTTGGCCACCACCTGCTTCGCGTAGGTCTTGAACTCCGGCCTGAGCGCCTCGGCGAAGGCCACGGCCTTGCCGGCGATCACGTGCATGAGCGGGCCGCCCTGCTGGCCGGGAAACACGGAGCGGTCGAGGCCCTTGGCGTCGGCGGCGCGGCACATGGCGATGCCGCCGCGGGGGCCGCGGAGCGTCTTGTGGGTGGTGCTCGTCACGAAGTCGGCGACGGGCACCGGGTTGTCGTGGATGCCCGCGGCCACGAGGCCCGCGTAGTGGGCCATGTCCACCATCAGCTTCGCTCCGACCTCGCGGGCGATCTCGGCGAACGTGCCGTGCGGGATCTCTCGCGGATAGGCGCTGGCGCCAGCCACGATCAGCTTGGGCTTGTGCTCGCGGGCGAGCCGGGCCACCTGGTCGAAGTCGAGCCGATGGTCGTCGCGGCGGACGCCGTAGTGAACGAACCGGTAGAGCACGCCCGAGGCGTTGAGCTTCATGCCGTGCGTGAGGTGGCCGCCGTGGGCCAGGTCGAAGGCGAGCACGGTGTCGCCCGGCGCGATCGCCGTCATGTAGACGGCGGCGTTGGCCTGGCTGCCCGAGTGGGGCTGCACGTTGACATGCTCGGCGCCGAAGACGGCCTTGAGCCGCTCGCGGGCCAGGTCTTCCACCTTATCGACGAACTCACAGCCGCCGTAGTAGCGATGGCCGGGATAGCCCTCGGCATATTTATTGGTGAGCACGCTGCCCACGGCCTGCATCACGGCAGGGCTCGTGAAATTCTCGCTGGCGATCATCTCCAGGCCTTCCTGCTGCCGCACCTGCTCGGCAGCGATCGCGGACCAGACCTCGGGATCTTCGCTCTCGATGAAATTCGGCTGATTGCTCACCTGAAATCCTCCTTGCTGGGCGGCCGTGCGGGCATCGTCGATGCGTTAGGATTGTGGATCGGTCACAGCCCATCGTCAACGAACGGGGCTGCCACTCGCGGTTTCAAGGTGGACGCCTCGGCATGCGGCTTATGCGAACCATTCGCGTCGTGATCGCCCTCGCCTGTGCGGCCATTGCGACCGACGCCCACGGTCAGATCCAGATCACGGAGCAGCTGGCGGTCACTGGCACAGTCGAATCGGTGGCCGGCGGACGTGTGGTCGTGCGCGACGAGGCGGGCGGGCGGCACGAGGTGCTCTTTCAGCGAACCGGCGAGCGGGGCGTCGCGATCCGCAACAACCAACTCCTGGCATTTCCGGCGGATGTGCGGGTGACCGGCGCGATCGATGTCGCGAAGATCGAGCCAGGACAAATCGTGCAGCTGCAGACGCGGCTCAACAGCCGGGGCGCCGCGACGGGGGAGGTGGCGACACTCACGATCGTCGATGCCGCCAGTGCCGAGGTCGGCGTCGCATGGGACGGGGAGCCGCCGAGCACGGTGAAGGACGCGACGGCCTGCACGGTCACCGCGCCGGTGACCCGCGCGAGCCGCAAACGGCTCACCCTCGAGCTCCCCGCCGGCACACCGTTCAAAGCCAAGACGTCCATCGGCGTCACGCTCGCCGCAGATGCACGGGCCGAGCTTTCGAGCCGGGACCTCAGCCATGCGGAGCCCGGTGCGCGGGTCGTGCAGCTCGACGCCGCAAAGCTCGACACCGGTGACCTCGTCGCCAAAACCCTCGTGATCGAGAACCAGGGAGCGACCGCCGTGCGAGATCGCGGCGACGCGGCCCTGGAGAACACCTACCGCGGACTCTCGTCCGAGCCACCAAAAGAGCCACGGCTGGTGCGGTCGCGGCACTTCGCGTTTCTCACCGACGTGTCGGACCGTGAGTGGGCGATGACCCGCGACAAACTCGAACGGATGGTCGCCAATCTCGAACGCTACTTCGGCCGCAAAAGCACCGGTGTGGTGGAGGGCTTCATCGTCCGCGATCTCGCGGCCTGGCCGGAGGGTGTGCTCCAAGAGGCGGCGGGCGTCGAGAAAATCCGCCGCGGCGAGGGGGTGTGCTTCAACGCCACGCTCGGCCCGCAGCGGCGGGCGACGCTCTATTCCTGCGACTCGCACGGCGTGATCCAGCACGAATGCGTGCACGGCTTCTGCCATCTCACCTTCGGCTCGACAGGGCCGACGTGGCTCGCCGAAGGCGTCGCTGAACTGGGCAACTACTGGCGCGACGGCGACACCTCCGTCGAGATCGATCCCGGGGTGATGGCCTACATCCGCACCACGACACCGAAGCGGCGACTCGCCGAGATCGCCGTGCCCGGCCGCGAACCCGCCGGCACCTGGCAGGACTACGCCTGGCGGTGGGCGCTGTGCCATCTACTCGCCAACAATCCCAACTACGCCGATCGCTTTCGGCCGCTCGCCATCGCGCTGATGGAGGACAAGCCGGGCGCCTCGTTCGAGGCGACGTATGGCCCCGTGGCCCGGGAACTCTCGTTTGAGTACGACCAGTTCCTGGAAACCGTGGGCAACGGCGCACGGGTCGATCTCGTCGCCTGGCCGTGGAAGGCGAAGTTCCGTCCGCTTGCCGCAGGCGCAACCGCGAAGGCGACGGTGAAGGCCGCGGCCGGCTGGCAGGCGACGGGCATCCTCGTCGACCAGCAGGCGAGGTATGACGTCGAGGCCCGTGGCACGTGGCAGCTCGCCCCGGCCGCCGCTCCCGGCAGCGCCGAAGGCGACCGCGACGGCCACGGCCGACTCGTGGCGGCGATCTTTCACGACTTCACGCTCACACCGGCGATCCCGCTCGGGGCGAAGGCCACGTTCGCGCCGCCGGCGTCGGGCCAGCTCTACCTGCGGTGCGCCGACGACTGGACGCAGCTGGCCGACAACGAGGGGGAGATCGCCGTCACGGTCCAGAGGCAGTGACCGCCGACCTCGCCCCAATTCGCCTCACTTGCCGCGACGCCCTGCAGCCGCGCAGGCAGGGTTTGCGCGGCTTGCGCCGCCTCGATCCCTCGCGGGCCCTCACTGAGAAACCTCATCAGTCGGGGCGGCCCTGCCGAAAGAAATCAGCATGACGGTCGTGCCTGCCGTGACGACGGCGGAGCCGCGCAGGGGGATATGGCATGGAGATTCGTTCGTACAAAACGGCGTTGGTGATCGCGGCTGCGGCTGGCGTCGCGCTCATGGCCTCGGCTGCGCAGGCGCAGTGGCCCGACATGCGGGCGTCGGTCGGCGGCGGCACCGAGACCTATGCGACGGTCGATGCGCTCGCGATCCAGCGGGACAGCGCCACCGTCGACCGCGACTTCGTGATCGACGGCAACACGCTCGCGCCAGCTCTCACCAACCAGAGCCTCCAGTTTGTCACCGCGCCGGGCGTACGGGTCACGTTCGGCAGGCACGGCTGCGACCGGATCGGCTGGGAGTTCGGCTACGTGGGCGTGTATGGCATGTGGGCTGACCGACTCGCGACCGGGCCCGACAATCTCGAGGTCGCAGGTCTCCTCTCGTCGGCCGTCACGAGCTTTCGCAACGGCTCGATCGCCGAGGCCACGTATGGCTCGACGCTCAACATGGCCGAGGCGAACCTGCTCTTCACGGAACAGTTCCACTCGTATCCGCGGATGTCGGCCTATCAGCTCGAGCAGATCAAGGCGGTGGGCACGGTCGATTGGATCGCGGGCTTCCGCTGGGCCGATCTCTCCGAGACGGCGGCGATCGACATGTTCTCGCCCTCTGCAGGGGGCAGCAGCACCTACACCGCGCGGGCCAACTCGGGGCTCTTCGGTGGCCAGATCGGTGCGCGTGGCCGGCTGGCGTGGGAGGCCTGGGCATTCGAGGGCTGGGTGAAGGGGGCCTGCGCCTATGCGAACCTCAGCCAGTCGCAGGACGGCATCGTCGATGCGCTCGGCCCAGCGATCTACCGCGAGCCGGGTGGCGGCAGTGACGGCGGCGTGGCGGGCATCTTCGACACCGGCATCGGCCTGGTGCGGCGGCTCAGCGACACCTGGTCGTTGCGGCTGGGCTACAACTCGTTCTGGCTGACGGGCGTAGCCCTCGCCCCCAACCAGTTCGACTTCTCCGACGCTACAGAGGCGCCGACGAACGTGCAGGCGGGCAGCACGCTCTGGCTCGGCGGCGCGAGCGTCGGTCTCGAAGCCACCTGGTGAAGCGGCTGGCGGCTGTTTAGCGCACCGCGAGCAGCTCGACTTCGAAGATCAGGTCGCCGGCGGGCTTGCGGGCCTCGAAGTCGTAGGCGATCCGGCTGGGGATGAAGAGGATGCGGCGTCCGCCCACGCGCATCGTCGAGAGGCCTTCGCCAAACCCAGGGATCACGCCCCCGAGCGTAAACACCGCCGGTGTGTTGTCGCCGTCGCGGGATGTGTCGAACACGTTGCCATTCGGATACCGCCCCGTGTAATGCACCGTGAGCAGTGAACTTTCGGTCGGCACCACCCCATTGCCGATCGTGACATCAAAATAGCTCAGGCCGCTCTGCGTGGTCTGTGTCTTGAACCCGATCCGCTCGGCTGCGATCCGCAGCGGCCCCACGAGGCCCGACACCGCGCCCTGCCGCACGCCCGCGAGCGACACATTCGAGATACCCGACGTGCCGCCGACATCCCCCTGCGACTGCAGGAACCGGTCGATCACACCGTCGCCGTTGGTGTCGACGGCCGCCGTGAAGAGAGGTGCGTTGGGCCGTCCGGTGGCGCCCAGGGCCGAAAAGAAGGCGATTCGCGCGTTGTCCTGAGAAGACACGGTGCCGTCGTAAATCTGCGTGAACGACCTGCCGCCGCGCCCCGCCGACACGACGATGTCGTCGATGATGTCGGCATTGGCCCGTATCGATGTCACCGAAATACCAGCCTGATTCTTGTAGGCAGCCGGAGTGATCGTGTCGGCCAGCCTTGGAGCCGCTCGATTTGACACGTCATACACGAGCACTTTGGGCACGATTCCCGAGCCGCTGCCCACGACGATTTCCATCTTGTTGTCGGGCATGGTGGTGCTTACCGCCGCACCGTTGGCGAATGTGCCAACATCAGCCACCGCGACGCTCGCGCCGCCTCGGTAGCCCTGCGGAAAGCCAGGCTGGATCGTGATCGCGGCCGGTCCATCGATGGCCGCCCCAGGCATCCGCTCCGCGAGAAATACCTTCACGGTGCCGCTGCCACTGGCCATCGCGGCCACGACGTCATCGAGCGAGTCGCCATCGACATCACCGCTCACCAGCTCGATGCCGCCGGTGTAAGCCGGACCAAACGGCTGCGTGCGAAAATCGGTGAGTTCCGTGAGCGTGCTCCCCTCGCGGGCGAACACCCGTATCTCGCCCACTCGCCCCCGGCCGGGCGCGGCGATCACCTCGGCCACGCCGTCGCCGGTCACGTCGCCCATAGCCAGTCGCACGCCCCCTTTGAAACCAGCCTCGAACGCGGGCGTGGTGGTCGCAGCCACCTGGGCACCAGTCTCGGCGTCGAGCAGCCGAATGTGCGACGTCGCCGTCGCCCCGGCGTCATTGGCCACGGCCACCAGGCCGGCCATCACCCGCCGGGATTCCAGTCCTTCAAGGGCGAGACGGCGAGTGCGGACCATGGCGACGGACTCCGGGTAGAACAGACTCTCTGGTTACGCTCCTGAATACCCTGCGGTTCGGCCGAACGCAATTTTCAGGCCGTTTGCCGAGGTTTACGCCAGCCGTGGCGCCGCTCAGAGCGCGAGCGGCTCGGGCATGAACGTGACGACCGGGATCAGGAACGACAGGATGCCGAGCACCGTGCGGAGCGGGCCGAGCGGCCGGCCGTCGTCGCGGATCGGCGGGTGATCGACGCCGATCAGCGCCACCACCACGACCATCACCACCCAGTTGTAGGCGCCGAGCACCACGATCGCCGCGATCGCTGCCAGGAGCACGCCTCGCGCCACCCAGTTGCCCCGCCGACCGAACAGGGCCGCCGAGATGTGGCCGCCGTCGAGTTGGCTCACCGGCAACATGTTGAGGCCAGTGACGAGCAGGCCCACCCAGCCCGCCATGAAGGCCGCATTCGGCACGACGGTGCCGGACGCCGCGATGTCGGGCCGCAGCGCGGCGAGGAACCACCGGGCCAAGGGGGGCAGCGCGAACGGGCTCGCCGCGGCTGCATCCCCCGTGCGCATGCCGAGGGCCAGGAGCGGCAACGCCACCACGAGCCCCGCGAGCGGGCCGGCGATCGCGATGTCGAAGAGTTGGCGGCGACTCGCCCGCGAGCCCTCCATGCCGATCACGGCCCCCATCGTGCCGGTGAGCAGGATGGGCACGGGGATAAAGAATGGCAGCGTGGCCGGAATGCGGTGGATCCGCGCCGCGATGAAATGCCCGGCCTCGTGGGCCGCGAGCACCGCCATCACGGCGGCCGCATAGGCGAGCCCGCGCGGCCAGTGCACCGCGATCCGCTCGGTGATCCCCGGATCCACGCCGAGCAGAAGCGGCTCCCAGCCCACGGCGCCGGCCGCAAACGTCGTGAGGCAGGTGACGACGAACAGCAGTGCCTGCATCCGCAGGCGGGCCGGCGGCTGCCGCGGGCTGCGGCTGACGGTCTCGAAATGCGGCAACGGTTCGTGCATGGTGAAGCGACCGAGAATAACGATTTGCCGGCAAGACTGATAAACTGCGGACCAGGTGGCCATCCCAGCCGCATTGCCCCTTCCCAGAATCCAGATCTCCATCTCCAGCCCCTCACGTCCAGACCCCGAGGCCAGGCCATGCACGCGATCCGCACCGTCGTCATCAGCTCTCCGTTCATCGCCCTGCTCGTGGCGGGCATCCTTGCGCCGACTCCCGCCGCGGCTGCCCAGCCCGAGGTGATCGCCATCGTGGCCGTGGATGGCTACGCCGACCTCAAGCAGCAGGTTCGCTGGATCGGTACGCTCGTGGGGAATCCCGCGCTCGATGGGTTCGCCGAGTCGTTCATCATGATGGCCACGCAGTTTAAGGGCCTTGCGGGCCTCGACGTCGATCGCCCCGCTGGCATCATCGTGACCACTGCCGACGGTGTGCCTGCCGTGAATGGATACGCGCCGGTCAAGGATCTCTCCAAATTGCTCGCGGCCCTCGTGGGTGTGGTGGGCCCGGCGGAAAAGGCCGACGGCGGCTGGCGGCTCGCACCGCCGGGCGGGATGCCGCTCCAGGTCGTCGAGAAGGATGGCTGGGCGATCTTCTCGGCCGCTGGTGGCTCGAGCCCACTTGCCGACCCGTCGGCGGCGCTCGCCCCGCTGGTGAAGTCGTTCACGCTCGGTGCCCAGGTCTTCCCCAGCCGGATGCCCGACAATCTGCGCGAGCTGCTGCGCAAGGGACTCGAACAGGCGGCCGATCAGGCTGCCGCCCAGGGCCAGCCGGTCGATCGGGAGATGCTGATCGCGGCGCTCGACAACTTAAAGACCACGGAATCACTCTCGCTCGGCGCAAACATCGACATGGACAAGAAGCGGGTTTACCTCGAAAGCCGCACGACAATGGTGCCGGGGTCCGTCGCCGCCGATCTCTGGACCGATGTCAGCAAGGCCGAGGCCACGGTCGGCGCCGCGAAGGCCGACGACGGCAAGCCGCTGGCGGTGCGAGCCCACCATGCCCAGGCCGTTCCCGATGCCGCGCGGGCCGCGCTGGAACTCGGTCTCGCCCAGGCCATGCCCGACGCCGATGCCGATCCGCTGTCGCGGGCGGCATTCGGTGTCGTGCGGGACGTGCTCACCGCGATGCTCGATGCGGGTGGCATCGACGCCGGCATCTCCATCGACACGAGCACCACGACCGCCGACAAGCTACTGCCGGCTTTCACGGCCGGCATGCGGATCAAGGACGGCCCGGCGCTCGAAGAGGCGGTCAAGGCGCGGCTCGGCAAGGGAGACGCCCTGCCCCCCAACGTGAAGGTGGCCTTCGACGCCGGCAAAGAGGCCGTGGCCAACCTGCACCGGATCACCATCGATCTGACAGGCCTGCCCAACGCCGACAAGTTCGGCAACACAGTCGAGCTCACGCTCGCTGTCACGCCGACCTATGCGTTTTTGATGACCGGTGACGAGATTCCCGCCCGGCTCGCCGCCGCGATTGCCGCGAGTGGCAAGCCGAACGGCACGGCCAAGCCGCTGACGGGCGTCGATCTCTCGCTGCCTGCCCTCTTGGGATACGCAGCGAAGATTGGCCGCGTCTTCAGCCCGGGGATGACAAACACGGAGCAGCTCGATGCCGTGGCGGAGAAGGCGGCCGACAAGTCCGACGCCCTCGTGCAGCTGCTCGTGCGGCCAATCGAGCGGGGTGTAGCGATCCGGCTCTCGGCCGACGCCGGCGTGATCGAGACAATTGCGACGAGCGTGGCACCGGAGCCCGGCCCCGCGGGCCTGCCCGGTGCGGGGGCGCTGCCTGGTGCCGGACGCCTGCCCGGCGTGCCGCTCCCCGGCCTCGCGCCGTAGACGGGCAGTCCCGTAGGCCCGTCACTCCGTGACGGGCAGCCCGTTGCGGAGCAACGGGCCTACAGCCGACGCGGGACAGCCACTGGCACCGGCCGCAGTGGCAAGAGCGATCCGGCGGCCTGTAGCCGCGCGACTGCGGCGTGGAGCCGGCTCTTCACCGTGCCCACCGGCACGCCGAGGATGCCGGCCGCATCGCGATACTTGAGCCCGCGCTGGTAGACGAGCTCCAGCGGCTTCCGCAGCAGCTCGGGCAGCTGTTCCACGGCGGCGCGGATCGTGGCCCGAGTTTCCTCCCGCTCGATCACCGCCTCGGCGGCCGACTCGCGGCCCACCACCGTCTCGGCGAGTGAGCCACCGTCGCCGCCTGCTCCAGCGGCTCCGTCGAGGCTCACGCGGCGATGCCGCGCATCCTTGCGGTGGGCGTCGATCGCCTGCCGCACCGCGACTGCGTAAAGCCACGGGCGAAACGGCCGGCCCGCCTCGAACCGGCTGCGATGGCGATGCACCTGGAGGAACGTGGCCTGAAATACGTCCTCGGCTAGCTCGCGGCGGTGGAGGTAACGGTGCAGGAAGGCAAACAGCTCTCGCTCGTAGCGGTGCACGAGCATCGCGAAGGCGGCCGCGTCGTCGTCGCGGCAAATCCGCGCCATGAGTTGTTCGTCGGTCGGGTCGAGGTCGGCTGTCGGCGTGGTGGCTGTCATGATGAGGCCCTCCTGCCCCGACGCCGGAAGCACACGCCGTGCCGAAGGCATCGGGAATCGCCGACTCGCATTTTGCGGGGCGTTCGCGGAAACGAGCCTTTCAGCCACCGGGCGCGGGGTGTTGCAATTCGCTCCACCCGCGCCGCAGATTGCAAATCCTGCACGCCTCTCGACCGTCCGCGGGCCTCTGCTATCGTGGTCGCATGAGCACTTCAGCCCCCCCCTCCCGCCCCGTCGTTCGCCGCAAGATCGCCGGCGTATCCGTTTCCGAACTGGCCCGCGAACACGGCACGCCGCTGTATGTGTATGACGCGGAGATGATCCGCCGCCGCTGCCGCGATCTGGCCGCCTGGGACACCGTCCGCTTCGCGCAGAAGGCCTGCTCCAACCTCGCCATCCTTGACCTCGTTCGCCGTGAGGGGGTGATGGTCGATGCCGTGAGCACCGGCGAGATCCACCGGGCGCTCGCCGCGGGCTATCAGCCCCACGCGGCGGCCGGTGCGGCCTCGGCCACGGACCTGCCCCCGGTTCATCCGGTCGTCTACACGGCCGACATCTTCGACCGCGACAGCCTCGACGCCGTCGCGCAGCTCGGCATCCACGTCAACTGCGGCTCGGCCGACATGCTCGAGCAGCTGGCCGCGCGGGTGCCCGGGGCGAGCGTGACGCTCCGCGTGAATCCCGGCTTCGGCCACGGCCACAGCCAGAAGACCAACACCGGCGGCGAGGGTTCGAAGCACGGCATCTGGCATGCCGACATCCCGGAGGTACTGAGGCGGGCCGAATGGGCGGGCCTTTCGGTGACGGGCCTCCACATGCACATCGGCAGCGGCACCGACCTCGCCCATCTCGCCGAGGTGGCCGGGGCGCTCGAGCGAGTGGCCCTGGAGATCTGCCGGTCGCTCACCACGATCAGCGCCGGCGGCGGCCTCCCCGTGCCCTACAAGCCGGGTGAGGTGCATGCCGATCTCGGTGGCTATTTCACCCTCTGGGACGCCACCCGCAAGAAACTGGAGCACCAGTTCGGCCACCGCATCCGGCTGGAGATCGAGCCGGGACGCTACCTGACAGCCGAGTCGGGCTACGTGATCACGGAGGTGCGGGCCGTGAAGCACCAGGGGAGCCGCAAATACGTGCTCGTCGATGCGGGGTTCAACACACTGGCCCGGCCCGTCCTCTACGGCTCCTACCACCCAATGAGCATCTGCCCCCAAGATCCGGCTGACACCGCTGCCACCGAGGAGGTCGCGATCGGCGGCCCCCTCTGCGAGTCGGGCGACATCTTCACGCAGACCGACGGCGGCTTCGTGGCCACCCGCAGCCTGCCCACCGCCCAGGTGGGCGACCTGCTCGTGATTGAGATCGCCGGTGCCTACGGCTTCGTGATGGCGAGCAACTACAACTCCAAACCGCTGCCCGCCGAGGTGCTCATCGACGGCGGCAAGGCTCGGCTCGTCCGCTCCCGCCAGACCCCCGCCGATCTCATCCGCGGCGAAACGGTGTAGGTTTTTCGGTCATCAGGCCGGGGTTTTGCCGGAGGCGGCGGGGCGGCTAGGATATTTTCGCAACGAATCCTGCTGAATTTTCCGTCCCCCCACCGCCGATCTCACCACCATGGCAAAAGCCGGCCCCCGCAAGAAACTGCCGAAGGAACTCGCGGTCATCAATGCCGACAACTGCACCGGCTGCGAGTCGTGCTTGGAGGTCTGCCCGGTCGACTGCATCGCGAAGGTTCAGCAGTACGACCAGTTCCACAACCTACAGAGCTGGTGCGAGATCGACATTGAGCGGTGCGTGGGCTGCGAAGTCTGCGTGCATATCCCGGGGAAGAAGTCGAACCCCTACGACCTCAAGGTCTGCCCCTGGGACGCCATCGAAATGGTGCCCACCGATGAGGTCGCCCAGGTGGTGGCCCAGATCGGCGGGCCGCCGGAATACGTTGAGAAGAACTGGGACCGGCTCGTCGGTGCCGCCCAACGGCTCGTCGAGATGAAGGTCGCCGCCGGCTGACAGCGGTTTGACGGCCGGCCCGAGAAGGCGTACAACGCGTGGACGATACGCATGTACACATCTTCCCTCGTGAGCTCCGTCCATGACTTCTCTCGCGGCCGATCCCGCCTCGGCTGATGCCGACCTCCTGCCCGCCATGCGGCTGGCCTGCGTGCCCGGCGTGGGCGCCCGGATGCGCCAGATCCTGATCGAGCGATTCGGCTCGGCAGAGGCCGTGTTCGCCGCCACGTCCGACGAGATCGCCTCGATCCCTGGGATCGGTCGCAAGCTGCCGAAGCTGATTCCCACGCTGGCCACCGATCCGACGGCCGAGCGGATGCTCGAGCTCTGCCGCAGCCGCGGCGTCGGCGTCGTCCCTGCCGACAGTGACGGCTACCCCGGGCTGCTCGCCCGGATCGACGATCCGCCGCCGCTGCTCTTCGTCCGCGGCGGGCTTGAGACGTGCGACGCCTTGGCCGTGGCGATCGTGGGCTCGCGGCATGCCACGGCCTACGGCCGGCAGGTCGCCTGGCAGTTGGCCGCCAGTCTGGCGCGGGCGGGATATACGGTGGTGAGCGGCCTCGCCCGCGGCATCGATGCCGCGGCCCACCGGGGTGCCCTCGACGCGGGTGGCCGGACGATCGCGGTCTTGGGCACCGGCGTGCTCAACGTCTATCCGCCGGAGCATGCGGATCTCGCGGTCGAGGTGATCGGCCGCGGCGCCCTCGTCAGCGAGGCGCCGCCACTCTCAGAGCCCTTCCGCGGGGCGTTTCCCCAACGGAATCGGATCGTGTCGGGGCTCTCCCTGGGCACAATCGTGGTCGAGGCGGCCGATCGCTCCGGCGCCTTGATCACGGCCCGGCTCGCCGGAGAGCAGGGCCGCGAGGTGTTCGCGGTGCCGGGGCCGATCGACAGCCGGATGTCGCGCGGCTGCAATCAGCTCATCCGCGACGGCGCGACGCTCGTGCAGAGCATCGACGATGTGCTGGAGGAGCTCGGGCCGCTCTTCGAGGCGACGACGACGCCCGACGGCCGCACCGTGCAGACACCCGCCGAACTGCAGCTCGCCGACGTGGAGCAGCGGGTGCTCGGCGCCGTCGATGCCTGCGGCGGCTCGACGACGGCGGCCGCCGGTATCGACGCCATCGTCGACACGACCGGCCTCACGGCCTCCCAGGTGCTCTCCACGCTCGGCGTCCTCGAAATGCGCCGGATCATCCGCCGCCTCCCCGGCAATCGCGTCGCCCGGGCCTGAGTCTGTCGAACTGGCCAGTGGCGGCACGGCAGTTGCGACGAGGGGCCCTCGAGAAACAACGGCCCGTCACGGCCGTTGAAGGTCTCGGCAGGCCGCGGCCTGGAATTCCCGATGCGATCGCCCTTGAGGAGAACGCCATGAATACGAAACTGCCAGCCACCCGATCGGCCGAAAATGCAACGCGCGGTGCGAAATGCGGCAGGGGACGCCCCTCACGGCGAGGCATGGCTCCGTGCCCGCGACTCCTCGCGACCCCGGAGCGACTGGAGCCTCGCTCGCTCATGGCCGTGATGGCCGTCGCCCCCTCCCCCTTGCCCGTCCAGTCGCTCGACGGCACAGGCAACAACCTTGCCCATCCTGAGTGGGGCAGCACCGTCGAGCAACTCCTGCGGAAGTCCGTCGCAGCGTACGCCGACGGGGTCTCTGCACCGGCCGGAACCAACCGCCCGAGCGCCCGGCTGGTGAGCAACCTGCTCGCGCAGAGTCCCGCGGGCGGAATCGTCAACGACCGCGACTGGACGTCGTTCGTGTATGCCTGGGGTCAGTTCCTCGACCACGACCTGAGTCTCACGGGCTCGGCGGCGACCGAGCGGTTCTCGATCGCGGTGCCCACGCGCGACGCCTGGTTCGATCCCGCCGGCACGGGTTCGATGACGATCTCCATGTCGCGATCGGAGTGGGATGCCACGACCGGCACCGGCGTGGGCAATCCCCGTCAGCAGCTCAACGAGATCACCGCCTTCATCGACGGCTCGCAGATCTACGGTATCGATGCCGCCCGCGCAGCGGCGCTGCGGGAGTTTTTCGGCGGACGACTGAAGACGAGTACCGGCAACCTCCTGCCGTTCAATACGGCCGGACTCGCCAATGCCAACGACGCCCACCGTGTGGCCGACGACAAGCTCTTCCTGGCGGGCGATGTGCGGGCCAACGAGAACCCCGAGTTGCTTGCACTCCACACGCTCTTCGTGCGCGAGCACAACCGGATCGCGGCCGAGGCGGCGGCGAAGAATCCGACGTGGACCGACGAGCAGCTCTTCCAACATGCCCGGCGGATCGTGATCGCTGAACTGCAGAAGATCACTTACGACGAGTTCCTGCCGGCGCTCCTCGGAAGGCCCACGCCCGGGGCCGACGGGATCGCGGCCTACCGCGGCTACCAGGCCACCGTGAATCCCGGGATCGCCACCGAGTTCTCGACCGCCGCGTTCCGCGTGGGCCACAGCATGCTCGGTGAGGACATCGAGTTTCTTGCCAACGACGGCACGGCGATCCGTGCTCCGCTGCCGCTCCGCGATGCGTTTTTTAATCCGACGCCACTGTCGGAAGTCGGCATCGACGGGATCGTGAAATACTTGGCGAGCTCCCAGGCACAGGAGATCGACACGCGCGTGGTGGACGACGTGCGGAACTTCCTCTTCGGCGCCCCGGGCCAGGGTGGCTTCGACCTCGCAGCGCTCAACATCCAGCGCGGCCGCGACCACGGCCTCGCCGATTACAACACGGTGCGCGTGGCCTATGGCCTGCCGCGGGTGACGAGCTTCGCCCAGATCACGCCCGACACGGCCGTGCAGCAGGCGCTCCAGCAGGCCTATGGGAGCGTCGATCGGATCGACCTCTGGGTCGGAGGCCTCGCCGAGAAACATCTGCCGGGCTCGAGCCTGGGGGCGACCTTCACGCGGATCATCGTCGATCAGTTCACGAGGCTCCGCGCCGGCGACCGCTATTGGTATCAGAACGTGCTGCCCGCCGATGCCGTGCGGAAGATCCAGGCCACGACGCTCGCCGACGTGATTCGTCGGAACACCGGGGTCGCAGGCCTCCAGCCCGGCGTATTCGTGCTCCATGCCGGCACCTCCGTCCCGCAGCCGCCCATGCCGCCGAAGCCTCCCGTCGGGGTCCCAGGCCTCAGGCCGCCGGCGTCGATCCCGCGGGCGACCATGTTCGCGGCGCTCGCCGTCGGACTGTCACCGACCGCTTCGCCGACATACACTCTCGCGGGGGCACCGAAGGGAATCACGAGGCGATGAACACGCCACCTCATCCTGCTCGCTCGCGCGGCCGTACCAGGTCGTCGCATCGTCGGGCCAGCCGGCTCGCCTTTGAAGCCTGCGAGCCGCGGTGCCTCATGGCCGCCGATACGGGCCACATGGCGATCGGCATGAACCTCGAGAACGTGGTGGACTGGTCGCCGGCCTGGACGTTCACCGATGCGTTCAAGGCCTCGCGGCCCTGGATCTCGCATGCGTTCAACACCCAGACGTGGGGCACGACCTGGGACGCCGCCGCCGCGCCGACGCTCGATCTCGATGCCAACGGCAACGTCCGGTCGTTGAAGACCTGGACGCAGAACGGCGTGCAGATGAAGCAGTTTGCCGGCACGCTCATGTTCAACGCGATCGGCGGCGGCTATGCCGGCGGCACCTACCGGGCCGAGTGGGACGGCACGGGCGTCGTCACGTTCGGCTTTGACGCCATCGTGACGGCGAGCGGCCGCACGGCGTCGGGCCGCTCGTTCGCCGACCTCCGCGTAACCCCCACCGACTCCGGCATCTACCTGCGGATCGAGGAGACGAGCCCGGCCGACCCGGTACGGAACTTCAATGTCTGGATGCCCGACTGGAACGGCCGCAGCTTCGTTGGCGAACGGTGGCAGCCCGGCGCAGCGTTCTCCCCGTTCCACCCGCTGTTCCTCGAGCGGCTCGCCCCGTTCAAGACGCTCCGGTTCATGGGAATGCAGGAGACGAACACATCGGACATCGTCACCTGGTCGCAGCGGCGCGACGCCGCCGACATCCGCCAGGGCTCGGGCGCCGAGGGCACGCCCAGCGAGCCGGTCGCCAACGGCATCTCGCTCGAATACATGGTCGAACTCGCCAACGAACTCGACGCCGACCCTTGGTTCAACATGCCCTACCTGGCCGACGACACGTTCGTGCGAAACTTCGCCACCTACGTGCGCGACCACCTGGAGCCGGGCCGGACGGCCTACGTCGAGTGGGCAAACGAGGTCTGGAACTTCGGCTGGGGCTTCGAGGCCTCGTCGTGGGTCGCCGAGCAGGCGCGGACGCAGCACCTCGACCCCGACTACGGGCAATGGATCGTGACCGGCCGCGAGGCGAAACGGGATTTCGACATCTGGTCGCAGGTCTTCGCTGGCCAGGCCGACCGTATCGTCCGCGTGGCAGCTGGTCAGGCGGCCAACCCATGGATCGTTGAACAGGTCGTCGCCAACATGGGGGGCTCGTACGACGCGATTGCACTGGCCCCCTACATCACGTTCACCGACGAGCAGCGGGCGGGCTACACGGCAGCGACGACGGTGGACCGCATCCTGGCCGACGCGCGGACGAACGTCGCGACTTCTCTCCAATGGACCCGGGACCATGCGGATGTCGCAGCCAGGTTGGCGACTCAGCTCGGCCGCCCGATTCGCCTCGTGGCCTACGAGGGGGGCCCGCATCTCGACGGCCGCGGCGCGGCCTACCAGGCCGCCTTCTATGCGGCGACGAATGACCCGCGGATGGGTGAGATCTATCGCGACTATCTGAAAGGCCTCGACGCCGCCGGCCTCGAGCTCTACGTCGACTTCCAGTTCACGGGCCAGGCCGGCGCCGCACCGTGGGGCGACTTCGCCAAGCTCCATCGCATGAACGAGCCACTCGCGGCGGCCGGGAACTACAACGCCATCGTCGCCGCCGCGAATGGATCGCTGTGGGGCGTCACGCCGCCACCACCGCCACCTCCGCCAGTGCCCCTGGTCGACGTGTCGATCGCCTCGGCAGCGATTCTCGAAGGCCATTTCGGCGGCAAGTGGCTCACGTTCATGGCCTCGCTCTCCGCCGCGCCGACCGGACCGGCCACCGTCTCCTGGACGACGGTGAACGGCACGGCCAAGGCGGGCAGCGACTACGTTCGCGGCAGCGGCACGCTGACCTTCGCGGCGGGGCAGACGGAGGCCACGCTGCGGGTGCGCGTGAAAGGCGATCGTGCCCGCGAGGCCGACGAGACGTTTGGCGTCATGCTGTCGAATCCGGTGAACGCCCGACTGTCCGACACGGCGACAACCGCCGCCGGCACGATCGTCAACGACGACGGTCGGCTTCGCTCCGCGCTCTTCGCCGCCCTCGTGGAGCAAACCACGACGACGAAACAGCGGCGTCGATAGCCGGAAACATCGCCTGCCAGACCGGTCGGCTTCACGGCTGCGAGAGACCCGCGTAGAATCCGCGGCATGGACACAGCTCTTTTTCACCGCGCCGAAGCGATCCGGGCCCGTCTGCTCCAGCTGCGGGACTCTCTTTGACTGGGACGGACGCAAGCAATCCGCCGCCCGCCTCGAAGGGGCGATGAGCGAGGCCGATTTCTGGGGTAACGCCGCCAAGGCGCAGGCCACGGTCGCCGAGCTCAAGAGCGTCAACTCGGTGCTCAAGCCGCTTGAGGAAGCACTCGGCGTCGGGCAGGACCTCGAGGCGCTCGAGGAACTCGCCCGCGAGGATGAGTCGCTCGAGCCCGAACTGGCGACCGAGGCGGACCGGCTGGAGAAGCTGGTCGATGCGCTCGAGCTGGCGTCGCTCCTCTCCGGACCGCACGACTCATCCGATGCGCTGGTCTCGATCCACGCCCGCGACGGCGGCACCGATGCCAACGACTGGGCCGAGATGATGCTCCGCATGTATTCCGCCTGGGCGTCGAAGCACGACTTCGCCGTCGAGCTGCTCGACAGGCAGGACGACGCCGTCGCCGGGATCCAGAGCGCGACGGTCGCCATCCGCGGCCCCTGGGCCTACGGCTATTTGAAAGGTGAGACGGGTATCCACCGACTCGTGCGAATCAGCCCATTCAACTCCGAAGGCAAGCGGCAGACGAGCTTCGCGGCAGTGGACGTCTCGCCAGAGATCGCCGACGACGACACAGAAATCGAGATCCGCGACGAAGACATCCGCGAAGACGTGTTCCGGGCCAGCGGCGCCGGCGGCCAGCACGTCAACAAGACGTCGAGCGCCATCCGGCTCACGCACTTCCCCTCGGGTATCGTCGTGCAGTGCCAGAGCGAGCGAAGCCAGCACAAGAACCGGGCGACCGCCATCAAGATGCTCCGCGCCCGGCTCGCCCGGCTGGAGGAGGAGAAACGGGAGGCCGAGCAGCTCGCCCGCTACAAGCAGCAGCCAAAGACCGGCTTCGGGTCGCAGATCCGCAACTACTTCCTCCACCCCGACCAGCGGGTGAAGGACCAGCGGACCGGCCACTATGTGGGTAATTTCCAGAGCGTGCTCGATGGCAATCTGGACGGCTTCTTCGACGCCTATCTCCGCTGGAAGGCGTCGGGCGAGGCCCCCACGACCGGTGGCGACGACGCCTGATCGGACCGCCGCGGCTGGACTGGCGGCCCGCGGCGGGCTACATTCCCCGAGTCATTCCGAGCGTTTCAAGGATACCCATGGCGGAAAAAGAACAGGCTCTCGAGGTGGAAGGCGTCGTCACGCAGGCGCTCGCCAACACGCGGTTCCGCGTGCAGATCACTGGAGGGCACATCGTCAACGCCCACGTGGCGGGCCGGATGCGGAAGAACTTCATTCGCATCGTGCCGGGCGACAAGGTGAAGGTCGAACTCTCCCCCTACGACCTCACGAAGGGCCGGATCACGTTCCGCGAGCGATAAAAACGCTGCCCGTAGTCCACATGCTCCGCATGTGGCCCACGGTACGAACACCGCAGGCCCAAGCTACTGCACTCCGGGTCTGCTAACCTCCCGACGAATAGCCCGGTCGTTCGGCCTTCTCGCCTCAAACCGCACACGGAGTGTGCGGACTACGGCTGATCGACATCACGCCGTGCCGTCAGCCGGCGGCTGATTGCCCGTCTCGCCTGACTCGTCGCCACGCGACTCGAGAAACTGCTTGAGATCACCGAACGTGCGGAGTGGCTCGCGGCCCTCCTTCATCGCCTTCGAGATCGGTGCGGCCGGCTTCTTGGGGCCCTTCGCGACATAGACCTTCGGCCGCTGCTCGCGGGGTGGGCGACCACGGTCGCCACCGCCGCCACGGGCCTGCCGCTGCGGCCTGGCCTGTTGCTGCCGCTCTGCTGCCGTCGGCCTGCCCTCAGCCGCGGCAGGCCCATTGCCGCCGCGCTCCTTGCGCGGCCGCCGGTCACCACGGTCGACCAACGGCTGTTCGGCAGCTCGCCGTTCCCGCTCACCGGGCGGGATCATCGTGAGTGCCACCCGCCGGCGGGCCTTGTCAAGTTCCAGCACCCAGACCTTCACGATCTGCCCGACGCTCACCACGTCGTGCGGGTCGCGGACATAGCGGCTGGAGAGCTGGCTGATGTGCACCAGCCCGCTGTCGTGCATGCCGATGTCCACGAAGGCACCGAAGTCAACCACGTTGAGCACGGCGCCCTGCAGTTCCATGCCCACCTCGAGGTCGTCGAGCTTGAGCACGCCCTTCTTGAAGAAGGGCCGCGGGAGGTCGTCACGCGGGTCGCGGCCAGGCCGAGCGAGCTGCTCGACGATGTCGGCCAAGAGCAGCCGCCCCACGCCGAGCTCCCGCGACAGGGCATCGAGGTCGATGGCCGCCGCACGCTCGGCAAGCGCCTCGGCCTGCTGGCGGTTGGCCAAGTCGGCGGACGAGCCGCCGAGTCGCTCCAGCACCTGCTCCGCGACCGAATAACTCTCCGGATGAATCCAGGTGGAGTCGAGTGGATTGGAGCCGCCGACGATCTTGAGGAAGCCGACGGCCTGCACGAAGGCCCCCTCGCCGAACCCCGGCACTTCCAGAAACTGCTGTCGCGATACGAAGGCGCCGTTCTTGGTCCGCCATTCGTAGAGATTGCGGGCCGTCGCCTGGTTCAACCCCGACACATACCGCAGCAGGGCGGGACTGGCGGTGTTGACGTCCACGCCGACGTAGTTCACGCAACTGGCCACCACGCTGTCGAGCGAGGTGTGGAGGTGCCGGGCCTTCACGTCGTGCTGGTAGAGCCCCACGCCGATGTTCGCCGGCTCGATCTTCACGAGCTCCGACAGCGGATCCTGCAGCCGGCGACCGATCGAGATGGCTCCCCGGACGGCCGCCTCGTGGGTGGGCAGTTCCTCGCGGCCATACACACTCGTGGAATAGACGCTCGCACCCGCCTCGTTGACGATCACGTAGCCAATGTCGAGGGCGGCGAGCTCTCCGCCCATCAGCTCGGCCACCAGCGACTCGGTCTCGCGGCCCGCCGTGCCGTTACCGATCGCGATCACGGAGCAGGCGTGCTTCGTGACCAGCTCGACCACCTTTTTCGCGGCCGCCTCCCGCTTTTCCTTCTGGCCGATGATGTGGAGCACGGCATGCTCCAGCGGCGTGCCACACTCGTCGATCACGGCCGCCTTGCAGCCGCTCTTGAAGCCGGGATCGAGCGCGAGCACTCGTCGACCGGCCACCGGGGGCTGGAGCAGGAGATTGCGAAGGTTGCGGGCGAACACCTCGACGGCGTGCGACTCGCAGAAATCGGTCATCTCGCGGCGGATCTCCCGCTCGAGGCTCGGCATGACGAGCCGGGCGAGCGCGTCGCGGACGCAACCTTTGAGGAAGTCGCCGTGCGGATGCCCGTCCGGCACGAAAACTTCCTCCGCGGCGGCCTGCAGCTCTTCGGCCGGCCCCTCGATTCGCACCTTGAGCAGCTTGGCCCGCTCACCGCGGTTGATCGCCAGCACGCGATGCGGCGGTACCCGCTGGATGTGCTCCGAGAAGGCGAAGTAGTCGCGGAAGTGCCGCTCGTCCTTGGAGAGGGCCTTGCCCGCGCTCTCGACCCGTTGGCTGGTGAGCTTCGCCGACTTGTGCAGGATGGCCCGCAGCCGCTGGCGGGCGTCGGCACGCTCGCTGAACTCGTGGGCGATGATGTGGCCGACGCCGAGGAGCACGTCAGCGACTGTCGCCACCTGCGCCGCCTCGTCGATGAAGTCGGCGGCTCGGGCGTCGAGATCCGTGGCGGCGGGATCCCCCGCCATGATCTCGCGGGCCAGGGGCTCGAGCCGCCGCTGCTTCGCAATCTCCGCGAGCGAGAGCTTGCGGGGCTTGAACGGCAGATACAGATCTTCCAGTTGCTTCGGGCTTTCGGCCGCGAGAATCCGCTCCTCTAGGGCGGGCGTGAGCTTGCCCTGCCCCTGAATCGTCCGCAGGATCGTCTGCTTGCGATCGACGAGCTGCCGGGCGCGGGCCAGAGCCTCGGCGATCCGCCGCACGTCCTCCTCGTCGAGGCCTCCCGTCTGATCGCGGCGATACCGCGTGATGAACGGGACGGTGTTCCCGGCGTCCAGAAGCTGCGCCGTCGCCTCGACGCCGGCCGGTGGAAGGCCGAGGCGGTGGGAGATCTGCCCCAGATCGATGACGGCAGTGATCGCTGTGGATCCCATCCGACTCGCGTCGCCGGAGGACAGGCCCTCGGCAGAACCGCGCAACTCTCCTCCTCGATCCAGAACCCCGAAAATTCCGAACGCTGTTGGGGCTGGACCCCAGGAATCTAGGGTGCCCGGTCGACCGCTGTCAAACAGGCGGAAACGGCGCGGCCCCGCGGCGGGAATCGGCTCCCCTGCCCTTGACGCCCCACGGCGACTTCACCTATTCCCCGCCACCTGCGTCCGCAGCAGCCCCGTGCGGCTCGACGCAGGCGTTTCGGCCTCCGTGTTCGATTCGAGTGGAGCAACCCGCACGATCGTGACGATCACGATCGCCAGGGCAGGCCCGCCGCCGGCGAGACGCGACGGATGCCCGTAGCATTCCAGGAGTTGCAGACGAGTATGTCCACGACGCACCGCACGGCGGCGACCGCGACCTCCTCCCCGAAGACCGGCGGCCCGGCCGCCGCGGCCGACCTCCTGCCGTCGGTTCCCCTGCTCGCCCTCGACCGCCAATATGCCGTACTTCGCGCCGACATCCAGGCGGCGATCACCCGTGTCTGCGACTCCGGCAAGTTTGTGCTCGGCCCCGACGTAAGCGACCTCGAGGCCGAATTGGCCCGGCTGCTCGACGTGCCGCACGCGATCTCCTGCGCTTCGGGCAGCGATGCGCTGCTGCTGGCCCTGATGGCCCTCGACGTCGGCCCCGGCGACGAAGTGATCCTGCCAAGCTACACATTCTTCGCCACGGCCAGCGCCGTGACGCGGCTCGGGGCGACCCCGATCTTCGCCGACATCGACCCGCACACGTACCTGGTCGATCCGCAGGACGTGGCCAAGAAGATCAGCAAGCGAACGAAGGCCCTCGTGCCGGTGCACCTCTTCGGCCGCACGGCCGACATGGACGCCCTGCTGCCGATCGCCCGGTCGGCCGGCGTGCCGATCGTCGAAGACACCGCCCAGTCGATCCTCTCCACCTGGCACGGCCGCTGCACTGGCGCGATCGGCGACGTCGGCTGCTTCAGCTTCTACCCGACCAAGAACCTCGGCGGCATGGGAGACGGTGGCTTTCTCACCACCACCCGCGACGACATCGCGCAGAAGCTCAAGTTGCTCCGCGTGCACGGCATGGAGCCCCGCTACTATCACCAGGTGATCGGCATCAACAGCCGCCTCGACTCGATCCAGGCCGCCGTGCTGCGGGTCAAGCTCCCGCATCTCGACGCCTGGACCACGGCGCGGCAGGTCAACGCGGCCCGCTACGGTGAAATCTTTGCGGCCGCGGGCCTCGCGGGCCGCGTGACGGCGCCCTCCGACGAGCCGCGCGGGCGACACGTCTGGAACCAATACATCGTGCGGATCGCCGGCGGCCACCGCGACGCCCTGCGGGCCCATCTGCAGAAGTGCGGCGTCGGCACCGAGATCTACTATCCCGTGCCGCTCCACATGCAGAAGTGCTTCGAGCACCTCGGCTGGCGGAAGGGCGATCTGCCCCATACCGAGCAGGCGGCCGAAGAGACGCTCGCCCTGCCGATCTTCCCCGAGCTGACAGCCGCCGAGCAGCGGACCGTGGTCGGACGGATCGCCGAGTTCTTCCAGGCCACGCCCGCCGCACCACCTGCTCCGGCTCAGACGCCGGCCCGGCGCACCGACGAGACGCTGCGGACCGACGCGCCGGAACAGCCGGCCCAGTCGCCACACGTCGTCCGCCGCTTCGTCGGCCGTGCCGACGACGTTCGCTGCTAAGGACACGCAAAACACCGGCATCCTGCCGGTTCCCGCCGTGGGATCCCCTTCCATACAAGCCCCCAGGCGCAAGCCGGGGGATCGGCCGCCGCAGGATCCCCTCGCTCGCGCTCAGGGCTTGGATATGCCGTGGAAGCCCTGAGCGCGAGCAAGGGGATGCCTGGCCATACATGCGGGGAGTTCGACCGGGAGGTAGGATTCCGGCTCGTTTCCAGCCGGCTTCCCCTCATGACGCTCCCCATGGCCACGAAGACGAAGAAGACCCCGAAGGTCGCCACCTCCAAGCTCCCGGCCGTCGACCAAAAGACCCGCCGGCTCATCATCGGTCTCGCCGACGAGGTTGCCGCCGCCGCCGAGAAGAAGCGCGACCCCTGGCTCGACATCCCGACCCGCAGCCTCTCGAACGTCCGCTTCAACAAGTCGCGGAAGATCATCGAGATGGGAGGCCAGACCAACCGGCGGCAGCTCTTCAACCTCGCGCAGGCGAAGAGCTACATGCAGACTCTGCTCGTCGCCAGCGGCTGCAAGCAGCTCGTCGAGCAGCAGAAGACCACGAGCATCCGAGGTCTCTACTATCTCCTCAAGCACACGATCGAAGGCACCCGCGAGGAGACCTTCGCCACGCAGGAGGAGTGCGACCCGATCATCGAAGACCTGGAGGTCACGCTCGAGAGTCTCCGCGAGGAACTCCACGTCTACGCCAGCAACCGCGGCGGTATGGTCGGGCCGATCACGCTCATCGACTCGGGCGACGAGATCGACTGCTCACGAATGGGCTCCGGCGGCTATTCGATCCCGTCGATCGTCGAGGCCGACATCATCAAGTTCAAATCGTGCGACGCGAAATTCATTCTCCATGTCGAGAAAGACACCGTCTGGCGGCGGTTCAACGAGGACAAGTTCTGGAAGAAGCACTCCTGTCTGCTCACCCACGGCGGCGGCCAGCCTCCGCGCGGCGTCCGGCGGATGCTCTACCGGCTTCACCACGAGCTCAAGCTGCCGATCTACTGCCTGCTCGACAACGACCCGTGGGGCTACTACATCTACTCCGTGCTGAAACAGGGCTCGATCAACCTCGCCTACGAGTCGAAGCGGATGGCAATCCCCGAGGCCCGCTTCCTCGGCCTGCGATCCCGCGACTACGACCGCTGCAAGCTGTCGCAGAGCGTGCAGATCCAGCTCAACGACACCGACATCAAGCGGGCCAAGCAGATCGCCGCCTACCCGTGGTTCACGGGCAAGAAGGCCTGGCAGAAGGAGATCGAGACGATGCTGAAGAACGGCTTCAAGCTCGAAGTCGAGTCGCTCATCTCGAAGGACATCAGCTACGTCACCGAGACCTACACGCCGGAACGACTCGCCGAGGGCGACTGGCTGGATTAGCCATGCGCCCGCCGGGGGATCAACCGCGACCATACAAGCCCCAGGCGCAAGCCGGGGGATTGCACTCCGCAGGATCCCCTCGCTTGTGCTCAGGGCTTGTATACGCGGCCTTCCAATCCCCGGGGGGGTTGCCCATGCCCTGGGAGCCGGCGTTTGCCGACCAGCGCAGCCAGGATGGCGAAGCGCAGTCGGCATCGAGCGAGCGAAGAACAGGATGTTCGTAGCGAGCGTCCGGCGACGGGACGTGGGCAACCCCGAACCACTTGCCCCAGGAGGCTGAACGCCGGTCACGCCTCCTCGCGGAGCATCGGCGGAGCCTCTTCCAGCTCCTCGAGCTCCGGCGGGAGCTGGAGCTGCCGCATCGTCTCGTCGGTCCGCCGCATCCCTTCGGCCACCTCGTCCACCCGCCGCGCGAGGTCGCCAATGTCACGCTTGGCCACGGAGCCCTCCGCGAGCGCGGCGATCTTGGCCTCCAGCCGCTCGATTTCGGCGGCCACCACGTCGAGCTTTCGCCGTGCCTCGTCGATGTTCGAGAGCCGCTCGCGGCTCGTGTGGAGATGATCCTCGAGCGTGGCCCGGAGTTGGGCGGCGTCGGCATCGCCGCCGGATGGCAGCTTCGCCAGCCGGCGCTCGAGCTCGGCGATCCGCGTGCGGATCGCACCATCATCGGTGTGGTCGAGAAACTCCGAGAGCGTGGCCGCCCCCCAGATCATCCGCAGGTAGCCCCAGAGCAGCCGGTCGAGCGATTCGAGCGTGCCCTGCTCCGGGGCCTCGGCACCGGGGCCGCGCATGCTGCCGGCCAACTCCACGAGCTTGAGGCAGTGATCGCGAAGCTGGTCGAACCGCCGCAGGAGCGGGCCAGGCAGTTGCTTGCGGATGCGCTCGTAGGCCTCACGGGCTCCGGCCGCCTCGGCCAGCCGGCGGGCCTTCGCGTCCTGCGCATCGACGGCCGACCGAAACCGCCCGTTCGCCACCATGCTCGCTAGGTAGTAAATTTCCGCAGCCGCCACGAGGGGCAGCACGACGCCCGGAAAGCCGCTGATCAGTGCTGCCGCCACGCCACCGCCGAAGAGCAGCAGGTTCCACCGGTTCGCGAAGGCCGACCACAGATACTTCATGACGGTGCCTGGGATGACGGCGCGAGGGCCGCAGCTTCGATCTCCTCCATCTGTGCATGGAGCCGCTGCACCTGCTCGTGGAACCACGGCTGCGACTGGGCCTCGCGGGCGGGAGCCGATGCGGCCGGCAGCTGCACCTCCTCCGCAATCCGGCCGGGCGTCGTGGCCATCAGGAACAGGCGGTCGCCGAGGTAGACGGCCTCCTCCACCGAGTGCGTCACGAAGAGCACGGTGGCCTGCACCTCCCGCCACAGCGCCACGAGCAAATCCTGCATGTCGAGCCGCGTGGCGGGATCGAGCGCGCCGAAGGGCTCGTCCATGAGGATGATTCGTGGCCGCAGCACGAGCGTGCGGGCGATGGCCACCCGCTGCCGCATGCCCCCCGACAGCTCGTGCGGAAACTTGGCGGCGTCACGTTTTGGATCGAGCCCCACCTTCGCAATCCAGTCGCGGGCCTCGGCCTCCCGCTCGCGGCGGCCCACACCGCGGCACTCGAGCCCGAAGGCCACGTTGTCGAGCACCGCGCGGTTATCGAAGCTCGTGTAGTCCTGAAACACCATGCCGCGGTCGGCAGCCGGCCCGCGGATCTCCGTGCCCAGCACGGTCACGCTCCCGCTCGTCGGCGGGTGCTGGGGCGCGAGCCCCGCCACGAGCCTGAGCACCGTGCTCTTGCCGCAGCCACTCGGGCCGAGGAACGACGAAATCTCACCACGGTCGGCCACGTCGGGAATCGTGAAGCTCACGTTGGAAATCGCCACGTATTCCCGAGGCGTGCCCGCCCCGTAGATCTTCGTCACGTTGCGAAACGCCACCGCGGCGGGCCGCTCGGCCACAGGCTCTTCCGGGCTGGTCATGGCGTTGCCTCCCGGCCGGCGCTGAACCCATGCAGCAGGCCGTGGATAAACCGTGGCACGAGCCCGCGGCCGCCATAGCGGTGCGGAAAGAGGTCGCACTGGAGCCACCACAGCGCCCGATCGATCGCGTAGGCCACCAGGGGAATCACGACGAGCACGATCAGGATCGGCTCCCGCTCCCCCCGGCGCTGCGACACGTTGATCAGGTCACCGAGCCCGCCGGAGTCACCACCGAACTTCACGAGCTCGGCGAGCATCACGTAGCCGAAGGCGAGCCCGAAGAGGAGCCGCAGCGAGTTGAAGATCGTCGGGGCCGCGAGGGGCGAGAGCACCTTCGTGATGATCTGCCACCGCGAGGCGCCCAGCGTAAGCGCGGTATCGACGTACCGCTGTGGCACCTCGAGCACGGCCGTCGTCGCGTCGCCGATCACGAAGGCCACGCTGGCGATGAACAGGAACATCACCTTCTGAAACTCACCGATCCCGAACAGAAAGAACGTGAGCGGGATGAGGGCCGCCACCGGGATATTGCGGCCAAACACGTTGAGCGGCACGAGCAACGCCCGCACGGCGGGGAAGCAGGCGGCCGCCACGCCGAGCGGCACGCCCACGGCGGCGCTCAGCCCGAAGCCGAGGCAGACGCGACCGAGCGTCACGAGCGTGTTCGTCACGAGCTTCCGCTGGCCGAACACGTGCGGAATCGCCGTCACCGTCTCGGCGGGGCTCGGCAGCATCGTGGGGCTCACGAGCCGGGCCTCGGCGTCGCCCGCGGTGGCCACGAACCAGGCCGCCAGCACCACGGCCACGCCGGTGATCGCCCAGAGGGCGGCGGTGATCGACGGAATGTCACCGCGAAGCGGCGCCGGAGGCCGCGCGGGCATGGGCTCCGGCGGCAGGGCAGGCGACGGCGGCACCTCAGGCGCGGTCATTCCTTTTCCGCGGAGTAGACCTTGATCTCCACGCGGCGGTTGAGGGCGTGATTGTCCGGCTGCTCGGGGTCGGCGGGCCGCTCCCAGCCGACGCCGTCGACGGCGAACCGGTTCTCGTCGAATTCGTACTTGCCCACGAGCGCCTCCTTCACGGAGCCGGCCCGCTGCCGCGAGAGCTCTTTCACCATCGTGGACGGCACCTGGCCCTTCATCGACGAGTCGGTGTGCCCCTCGATCACGATCCGTGAGTTGCCGAATTGCTTGGCAAGCGCCCCCACCTCGTCGAGCACGAGGTCGACGCTCGGGTCGTAGGGTTCCTCCACGTCCTTGCCGTCGATCCGACGGACGATCTTCTTCCGCAGGTCCCAACTGTTGGGAAAGAAGTGGATCACCACCGTGTTGGTGAGGATCTCCTCGTTCTCGGCCCGAATCTGCGAAAGCGTCTTCGGCGGCAGGGCCTTGGTGTATTCGTCCTTCGTCTCCGCATATTTCTTCTCCGCGCCCAGCTTCTGGATCACCGAGAAATCCATCACCTGATCGAACGGCACCGGCGGATTCGAGATGGCGCCGATCCGGCGGTAGAGGTAGTAGGCCTGCTTCCAGATCCGCTCGAAGTTGGCCGGATTGTTGCGGTTGATGAAGAATTGGTAGTTCTCGGCCCAGTTGGTCGAGTGGGCGTCGCCGAGCATGGCCAGCGTGTCGGTGGCGGGGATGTTGTAGCCAGCCGCCATCAGCTCCGCGACCTTCCCCTTCGCCCCTTCCGTCTTCAAGGCTGCCATCGCATCGAAGATGCCGCGGACGATCGCCTCGATCTTGTCGGGGTGGTCCTTGGCAAAGTCGGCCCGGGCAAACCAGACGTCAGCGATCAGCCGGTTGGCCGTCTGCGTGGTGACGAGCATTCGGTTGCCCTTCGCCTTTTCCAGGTTGTAGATGTCGGGCGCCCACGACACGCAGCCGGCGAGGTCTTTCTGGGCATTGAAGGCCGCCGCCGCCTGGAAGGCGTCGTCGGTGTAGACCATGTCGACGTCGCCCGGCTGGAGTCCGCCCGCCACGAGCATGTTGAGGGCGAAGAACTGGCTGGGCGAGTTTTGGGCCAGCACGAGCTTCTTGCCCGCGAGGTCCTTCACGGTCTTGATCGAGTCACGCACGACGATGCCGTCGCCGCCGTTGGAGAAGTCGACCTGCTGGAAGATCCGGGGCATCACCCGGGAGTCCTTCGGAGCGCCGGTGCGGTCCACCAGCCCTTCGAGGAACAGGGGCAACATGTCGAGCGTGCCCCAGCCGATGTGCACCTCGCCAGCGGCGTAGGCGTCCCGCATCGTGACCGGGTTGTCGATCAAGACCAGTTCCACCTTGAACGGCTTGCCCCCTGGCGCCTGCCAGACCTTGCCCGGCTTGAAGCCGTCGTTGGCGTAGATGATCGGGGCCCAGCCGGCCCAGACGTTGAGCGCGAACCGCACCGTCTCGTTCTCGAGCGGTTTGTAGGCACTCGTGCCCTTCACGGGCGGGAGCTTCTCGGCCGGCTTGAACGTGTATTCCTTGACGGTCGTCGGCACGGCGGCATCCGACGCCTCGAAGAAGACGCCCTCACCCCCTTCGCCAGTTGGGCCGGCCCCTTCGCCGCCCGCTGCTGGGCCGCCTTCCGGCCCGCCAGCCCCGCGCTGCACCACCGCCCCCGGCCGGCCTAAGCCGAACGGCTCGAGCATGCCGGACCGCCAGGCCGCCAAGCCCACAAGTCCCAGGATCACCGCCCACACCGCCAGCCAGAACGGAGCCTTCGGTTCACTCGCCATGGATCAACGCCTCGCCTCGGGGATTTGGGCCTGTGAATTCAACATGCCGCTCAGCCGCGGAACTTCGTCATGGGTCGTGCCTTGCCCGCCATATGCATGGCGTTCATGAGGTCGTAGGCCGTGACCTCGCACAGCAGCTTCGTCACCAGCTCGTGCGCCTCGGGCGAGAGCAACGGATCGACCTGCTTCATGAGGTCGACCACCCGCTTCTCCTGGGCGTCGAGCTCCTTCGAATCGATCCGCCCGTCGGCGACGGCGTCGAGAAACGAGTCAAGCTTACGGGCATACTCCGCCAGCATGGGGGCGTCGCTCGCGTCGTCGAACCAGGGGGTCTTGCCGGCGGCTGCCTTGGCCATGAGGTGTCTCCTTCGGGGGTTTCGTCACGAACCGATCACGTCGCGAATCACCGCGAGCCGTTCCTGCAGGCGCGACCGCCCGCCCGGCTCGTTTACTTTGTCCTTCCAGCGGTCGGGGAGGAATCGCTTCTCGGTGCATTCGAGCACTGCCGCGATCTCCTGCATCTCCTTCTCGAGGCCCTGAGCACTGGGCATGAAATCATCGAGGGCCGCCTTCAGGTCGTCCGCCGAGATCGTATCCGGCGGCGGCTGCCCTGCGTCGGCCGCCCGCTCGAGCCCCTTCCGCCGCGCGGCAAGGACCACGCTCTCGATGTCGGCGCCGGACAGGCCGAGCGACAGATCGACGGGCCCGGGGAGGCCCGGCGCGAGCTTCACGCGACACTTCCGGGCCATCGCGGTGAACATCGCGTCCATCTCGGCCTGGTCGTGCGGATAGAAGAGCGGGATGTGCACCTCGGCCCGTCCCTGGCGCTTGAGGTCGATCGGCAGGAGATCGGGGCGGCTCGTGAGCAGCATCCACACGATCTTGCCGCGGTAGCGGGTGTCGCCCATCTGCCGGGCGATCATCGAGAACACGCGGGCACTTGTGCCGGAGTCGCCCCCCTGATCGCGGTTGCCGAGGGCCGCATCGGCCTCGTCGATGATCACGACCACGGGTCCGAGGCTGCGGAGCACGTCGAGGGCGTGCTCGAGATTGCCCTCGGTCTCGCCGACATACTTGCTGCGGAAGTTCTTGAGCACGGCGCACGGGATGCCCACGCTTCCGGAGTAACACTCGGCGATGAAGCTCTTGCCGGTGCCCACGGGGCCGCAGATGAGGTAGCCCATCGGGGCGCTTTCGAGTTGGCCCCGCTGGATCGCCCGGGCGTCGGCCTGGAGCCGGGCCTTCGCCGCATCGTGACCCGCGACGGCGTCGAGCGTGAGTCGCGGCTGGATGAACTCGACGAGCCCCTGGCACGACCGCTCGATCATGTCCTTCTTGCGGGCCGCGAACTCCGGCCCATCAGGAGGCGTACCCTCGCGCGCCGAGAGGGCGATCACCGCGCGGAGACTCTCGAGCGTGAGGCCGCCGGAGAGCGCGGCCACCCGCTTCACGCCATCCATCCGGTCGGCGGGCATGCCGGCTGCGGCCGCCGTGGCCAGGGCGAACCGCTCCCGCTCGGCCGCATCGGGAAGCGGCAGGTCGATGGCGGTGACGGCCGGATTCGTCGCCAGCCGGGGATGCACCTCGGAGAGCGTGTCGGCGAGCATCACCACGGCCACATTCACCCGCCGCAGGAGCGGATTGGAGGCCCAGCCGAGAATCCGTACCAACCGCCCGGCGCCGGCCCGCCCGCCGGCGGAAGTCTCGCCCGCGGGAGCCAGGTACTGGGCGTAGTCGAGCACGATCGCTATCCGCCTCCGCTGCTCGGGCGGGTCGATGAGATTGCGTTCGAAGATGGCGTCGATCGCAGCGATGGCCTGATCCGGATCCCGCGGCCAATTGGCCGCGTTGCCCAGCCGCTCCGTCAGCCACTGAGCCATCGACCGCAGGCGGGCAGGGTCGGGCCCGGCGAGCGGTCGCAGCCCCTTGCCCACGTCATAGGCCAGCACGATGTCCCAGCGGCCGAACATCTCGCGGGCGAGGAAGTCGGACACGGTGCCCCAGGCGGCCACGTCGTCGCGGCCGCCAGCCGCCGCCGGCGCGGCTACCGGCACGAGATCCCGCACGTTGCCGTGTAGCATGAACACGCAGCTCGTGCCGGAGAGATAGGCGTCACCGAGCCGCTCAGCCCAGGCCGGACACCATTCCGGCAGCGCAGCCGAGCCTGCCGCCCGCCCCATACCGGTGCCCAACCGGCCGCCCGCCTCAACGGCGGCTCCGGGGCGTGGGCCGGTGGCATCTGGAGTGGCGGCGGAGGTCGTCATGAGGGCTCTTCGAGGAAGCGTGAGGCGATCAGGCCGGCGCCGGACACTCGGCCCTGGGCGAGGCGTTTAGCCCTGGGTCTGCCGGGCCCGTTCGGTGCCCAGCTCCTTGTCGTCCGCCGATACGCCGGCCGTCTCGGGCGTCACCATCCCCATCTCGATCTCGAACTCACGGAGCGCCTTGTCGGCCATCGCCTTCTCGACCGCCTCTTCCTGCTTGATCGTCTCGAGACCTTCGCCAGACAGGTCGGCCGCCACCCGCACCTTCGCGCGGTTGAGGCCGATCTTGTCCTGGATCACGTCCTCGATCTGGCCGAAGTCGGTCGTAATGTCGAAGTTGAACGTGTGCGCGAGTTTCGCCAGCTCCGCCTCCGCGCGGGAGAGCTTCAGCTCGGCGTCGTACTTCTGAATCTTCTGCTTGAGGTCGGCGAGCTTCTTCGTGGCGTGCTTGATCTTGGTGACGTTGTTGTTGTACGCCGTCTCGTGCAGCTTGAGCTGGGACTCGTTCTCGGCGAGCTCCTTCTTGGCCTTCTGCAACTCGAGTGCGAACTTCGACGCGGTCTCCCGCTCGCCCGCCTGGAGGTACGCCTTGATCCGCGCCTCGAGCGACTCGACATGCTGCCGGTCGCCGTTCACCTGGCGGGTCACCCGCTCCACGAGCGCTCGATACTGCTCGAGCCCCTCGCGGCCTTCCTTCATCTGATCGACGGCCTTGTCGTACTCGTACTGGAGCTGGGCGATGGGATCGGCCGTCCAGAAGAAGTTGGCGACCTTGTTCATCTGGGCCGCGAGGGCCTTCCACAGCTTCCCCAGGATCATGGCTCGGTGTCTCCGCAGGACGGGCCGGTCGTTGGAAATCGAGGCCGGCACCGCTGCCGCCTGACGCGTCGTGATACCGCTGGCGTGGGGCTGCGTCAATTAGCCCGCAGAATCCGCACCGGGTGACGATCCTGTCTGGCACCCACCGGCTCGGAGTCGGCACAAGTCTCGTCGCGGTGGACCTCGAAGACTCGGTCCAAATGCTCCTCGAGCTTGCACCGACCCTCTCGCCTCGCCCTATCGGCCTTAGGCCCGTTGCTCCGCAACGGGCTCTGCCGGTCACGGAGTGACGGGCCTACGCACTACCGACTGACGGTGAGCTGTGGGCGAGCCTGGGAGAGCCGGGCGACGCCCGCGTCAGAGACCGCGGTGAAGGCGAGGGCCAGCGAGCGGAGAGCCGGCAGCTTCGCGAGGGTTTCGAGGGCGGCATCGGTGATCTTCGTGCCGGTGAGCATGAGGTTCGAGAGCTTGGCGAGTCCGGCGAGCCGCGCGACGCCGGCGTCGGTCACGGCCGTGTTCTGCAGGTTCAGCGTGCCGAGGGCCGCGAGCCCGCCGACCGCCTCCATGCCCGCGTCACCGACCTTCGTATCCCAGAGGTCGAGTGTGGCCAGCTTCTGCAGGCCGGCAAGCTGAGCCAGGCCCGCGTCGCCGACACTCGTTTCCGCCACGTCGAGGAGCACGAGATTCGAGAGCTTCCCGACGTGCGTGAGACCGGCATCGCCCACGAGCGTGCCCCGCAGTTCCAGCCGCTTGAGCTTCGTGAGCGTCGCGAGATGGGCCAGGCCGTCGTCGCCGACGAACGTCCGCATGACGTTGATTTCGTCGATGTCGGTCTTCTCGGCGAACGGCGCGAGGCCCGCGTCGGTCACCTGGCCATCCTCGACCGCGAAGCCGCGAAGCTTCGGCAGCGTCGCGACATGCGCGAGGCCGACGTCGGTGACGCTCGGGCAGCGGAGCTTCACACGCTCGAGGCTGGCGAGCTTCGCCACATGCTCCAGGCCGGAGTCCGTCACGAGGGCGCAGCCGCGGAGGTCGAGCACGCGAAGCTTCTGGAGCGGCGCCAGATGCGCCAGGCCGGCGTCGGTGAAGTTGTTGTAGAGCAGGATCAGCTGCTCGAGTCCGCGGATACCCGCCACCGCCTCCAGTGCCGCGTCGGTCAGGTTCGACGACCGGCGGAGGTTGAGTATCCGCAGCTTTTCGAGCGCCACGAGCTGGGCCGCGCCGGCGTTGGTCACGTCGGTGTTCTCGAGCGTGAGTTGCTCGAGATTCTTCATCTTCGCGATCGCGGCGAGGCCACGGTCCGAGATCTCCGCGCCCCAGGCCTCGAGCTTCGTCAGGCCCTCGAGCCTGGCGAGCGTTTCGAGGTCGGCGTCGGTCGCCGGCCGCTCGGCCAGATCAACCGCGACGACATGGCCCGCCGCATCGAGTTCGACGCTCCCGCCGCGGAGCTTCACCAGGGCCACGGCCTCGGTTTCGGCCACCGCCGGAGTCACAGCCCAAGCCGCGGCCGGCAGCCCGGCAGCCGCTAGCGCGAGCACCATGGCCACCATATGACTGCGAAACACACCTACCGCGCGCAGCCCGACTTTGCCTGCTGTCATCGTCATCGCGACCTCCTCGCTCACGCCTTCCAGCCGTCGCGAGGCGTCGGCCGAATGATCGAATCCACCTCGGGCGCGTTGGTGGCCACGAGCTTCACCGGATCCCACTCGATTTTCTTCCCGGCCACATCAGCCGTGTCGGCCGCCCAGACGGCGAGGTTGCCGAGGAGGATCGTCTCGGTCAGCGGGGCGGCGTAGTCGGGGAAGTTGCTCACCGCCGCCGGCCCCCCCTTGATCGCGTTGGCAAACTCGACGAAGTGACCGGGCGACTTCGTGAACACAACCGCGGCCGGCTTGGTGCCGCTCTTGAGGCTCATGTCGCCGCAATAGTCGCCCGGCGCGTAGAGCACATCCTTCTCGCCGATCACGAGTACACCGCTCCCGGCCATTTTGAACGGCTGCTCTTCTTCCTTGCCCTCGGCATTCTTCTTGACCTCGCCACGGAAGCCAGCGAAGAGCGACGCATCCGGCCGCTTGCCGCCGTCGTACCACTTCACCTTCACGGCCGGCCGGTCGCCGAGCGTGGGGAACTCGAAATCGATGATCGACCACTTGGGGAATGTTTCCTTGTTGTGGCCGCTGGTGACAGCCTGCACGCTGGCCGGATCGCGGAGCGTGAGCGCCATGAACGGCATGTTGAACGTGTGGCAGGCCATGTCGCCGAGCGCGCCGGAGCCGAAGTCCCAGAAGCCGCGCCAGACGAACGGGTGATAGCCTGCCGCATACGGACGGAGCGGAGCCGGTCCGAGCCAACAGTCCCAGTCGAGGTTCGCTGGCACCGGCTTCTCCTCGGGCCGCCCGCCTCCCTGCGGCCACACGGGGCGATTGGTCCAGACGTGAACCTCCTTCACAGTGCCGAGGGCCCCGGACTTGATGAACGCCGCGGCCCGCCGCAACGAATCACCGGCCGTGCCCTGGTTGCCCATCTGCGTAGCCACTTTCTGCGACCGGGCGAGTTCGCCCAGCATGCGGGCCTCGGCGATCGCCCTCGTGAGCGGCTTCTGGCAGAAGCAGTGTTTGCCCATCTGCATCGCCATCGCGGCGGCAGTGATGTGGGTGTGGTCAGGCGTGCTGACGGTGACGGCATCGAACTCCTTGCCCATCTCGTCGAGCATCTTGCGGAAGTCGGCGTACTGCTTCGCGCCCTCGAGCGCCTTCTCCGCCCGCTTCAGCTGATTTGCATCCACGTCTGCCACCGCGACCACCTTGCCACTGCGGGCCGCGTCGGCTGAATCGCTCGATCCCTTGCCGCCGATGCCGATGCAGGCAAACCGAATCTCTTCGTTGGCGCTCGTGGCAGGCTTCGCCTCGTCAGCCCGCAGGCCGGGGGCAACCCAGTAGCCGCCGGCGGCGGCCGCCGTAGCGGTGATGAAATCGCGGCGTGAGGCGCGGGCAATGGGGCGGGAGGACGGACGGCGGGCACGCGACATGGCGGGATGCTCCGAGGCGGGGACGACTGTGACATGCCTTGACGCGTTTCAGTCGCCCGGCTGCCAGATTCCGAGAGCCTAGCCCGCCCCCACGCAGCCTACAAGTCGCCACGTTGTGGACAAAACGGTAGCCCCGTCACTCCGTGACGAGCAGCCCGTTGCGGAGCAACGGGCCTACGGTCTGTCCGAAAGATTGACAGGGTGGCTAACGGGACTCGAACCCGCGACCCTCGGTACCACAAACCGATGCTCTAACCAACTGAGCTATAGCCACCACGATGGTCCACATTCTAACACAACGTGCGGCTGGTTTCAGGCCCCCGATCATTCTCGTCGCCGGGAGTCGATCACGATCGTCACGGGGCCGTCGTTCACGAGACTCACCCGCATGTCGGCGGCAAACACGCCCGTCGCCAGCGGCCTGCCCACCAGCGGCTCGAGCTCGGCCAAAAAACGCTCGTAGAGCGGCACTGCCTCCTCAGGTCGGGCGGCCCGCACGAAGCTCGGCCGATTGCCCCGGGCTGTATCGGCCAGCAGCGTGAACTGGCTCACAACGAGGGCCTCGCCCCCCACCTCTGCCACGCTGCGATTCATCTTCCCCGCCTCGTCGGCGAAGATCCGCAGCCCCACGACCTTGGCCGCCAGCCAGTCCGCATCGGCCGCCGCATCCCCCTGCTCCACGCCCACGAGCACCACGAGCCCGCGGCCGATCCGGCCAACAACCTCGCCACCGATCTCGACAGCGGCCTCCGCCACTCGTTGCACGACGACTTTCATGGGCAACAGTATTGCGAAGAGCTGCTGCGAGCGGGCACAGCCGGCCGATTTTGACATTTCCTGGCCCGGTCGAAATCGCTTCAATCCCTCCTCCTCCCGGAGGCCCACCGATGCCCCCCATCAAGACCACGAGCCGGTTCACCGGCGCCCGTGGCTGCGTCAGCGACATCGCCACCCTCGCCCTGCGGGTGCCGCTCTTCCCGGTCGACCGGGTCATTCAACTCGCCCCGCTCGCGGAGGCCCGCGCGGCCTGTTCCGTGCGGATCGGCTGGGCCGCGATCTTCCTCAAGGCCTACGCCCTCGTGGCCCGGGAAATGCCCGTGCTCCGCTCCTGGTTCTCGGGCGGCCTGTTTCCCAGGCTCGTCACCGTGCCCCACACCGTGGCCACGCTCGCCGTCAATCGCACCGACGCCGCCATGGGCGACCGTCTGCTCTTCGCCCGCCTGTGCAAGCCCGAGGCCGAGAGCCTGGTCGAGATCCAGCGATTCATCCACGACTGCACGACCGAGCCGTTCGACAAGATGTTCAAGCGGCAGCTCCAGCTCGAGATGGTGCCCGGCCCGCTGCGGCGGACGATCCTGCGTTGGAACATGCAAAGCCGCTCCGCGAAACGGGCGAGCCGGATCGGCACGTTCAGCCTGTCCACGCTCGCGGGGCAGGGGGCGACGAATCGCTTTCACCCGACACTCTGCACGACGAGCCTGTCCTACGCCCCACTGGAGTCTGATGGAAGATGCATGGTGACGCTGATCGCCGATCACCGGGTGCTCGACGGCGCCGTCGTGGCCAGGGCGCTCCAGTGGCTTGAACAGGCGCTGCAGACCGACATCGCCGCGGAGCTCATTGCCCTGCGGTCCGCTCCTCCGGCGGCTGTCGCCCCGCAGCGAGCCGCCGCCTGATCTCCGCGAGCCGCTCGCCGAGGTCTCGCTCGAGCCCGCGGTCGGTCGGCTCGTAATACCGCTTCTCGACGCCGAGATAGTCTTGGGACGCAATGCCGTCGGGGGCATCGTGGGCATACTCGTAGCCCTGCCCATGACCGAGCCGCTTGGCCCCGGCGTAGTGCTTGTCCTGTAGGTGCCGCGGCACGGGTATCACGGCCTTCTCGCGGACATCGCGGCGGGCGGCACCGATGGCGGTGGTGCAGGCGTTGCTCTTGGGCGCGAGCGCGAGATAGGTGACCGCCTGCGCGAGCGTGAGTTGACACTCCGGCAGACCGACAAACTCGGTCGCTTGCATCGCGGCCACCGCGATCACGAGGGCCCGAGGATCGGCGTTGCCGATGTCTTCGCTGGCGAGGATCACGAGCCGCCGTGCCAAGAACCGCACGTCCTCGCCCCCCTCGAGCATTCTCGCGAGCCAGTAGAGGCCTGCGTCGGCGTCGCTGCCCCGAATGCTTTTGATCAGGGCGCTGGCGCAGTCGTAGTGCGTGTCGCCGGAGTCGTAGGTGATCGCCTTCCGCTGCACGCTCTCGCGGGCAAGCGGCAGCGTGAACCGCAGCGGCCGCTCGGGACTCGAGAGCACACCCACCTCCAGGGCCCCCAGCGCCCGCCGCGCGTCGCCATCGGAGGTCTCCACGAGGAAGGCCCGCGCCTCGGGCTCGAGCGTCACCCGTTCCAGTCCGAGGCCGTG
Organism: Pirellulales bacterium; assembly: GCA_049695995.1. Classification (GTDB taxonomy): domain Bacteria; phylum Planctomycetota; class Planctomycetia; order Pirellulales; family UBA1268; genus QWPN01. The sequence goes on from JBAVTF010000129.1 coordinate 51,774, forward strand.
CTCGCGATCAGTCAGCGCCCGGTCGAGGATCGTGGCGATGTGCTCCGGCCCGAGGCTTTCCAGTTCGAAAATTCGGCTGCGGCTGACCAGCGCGCTGGTCAGCGCGAAGAATGGATTCTGCGTTGTCGCCCCGATGAGCGCGATCACGCCGCTCTCCACGTCGGGCAGGAGCACGTCCTGCTGCGCCTTGTTGAAGCGATGGATCTCGTCGATGAAAAGGCACGTATGCTGCCCGTCATCCTCCAGCCGCCGCCGGGCCGCCTCGAGCACATCCCGCACGTCCTTCACACCCGACGCCGTCGCGGAGAGCTCGACGAACCGCCGCTTCGTTTCGTGGGCGATGATCTCGGCGAGCGTCGTCTTGCCCACGCCAGGCGGGCCATAGAGGATCACCGAGCCGAGCCGGTCGGCCTCGATGAGCCGCCGCAGCAGCATCCCCTTGCCGACGACCTTCTCCTGCCCCACGTAGTCGGCCAGCCGCCGCGGCCGCATCCGGGCGGCAAGCGGAGCCGCTCGGGCAACATTGGCGGCTCGCGAGGCAGAGAACAGGTCGGCCATGAGATCTGCCGATGGCAGCCCAGGCGGACTGCGCAAGGAGGGGACACACCAGGAAACCCGGGGCGACCGGTGAATCTGAAGCGGTTGCACCGCTCCTGTCGATGATACCGGATGCGCGGCCACGGTCTGCCGGGCTTGGTCGCAGCGTGCATGGGGCTGATCGTGAAAGACCTTCGCCACTGGCGACGCAGCGGATTCCGTGGCCTGCTTTGGCTCGGCATCGCCTGCTGCGCGGTCACACCGCTCCACGCCCAGCAGGACGCCTCGACCGCGCGGCAGGGTGCCATCCTCGAGTTTCCCGACCTGGGACCGATCCCGGGGGGCAACACATCGGGTGTCGGTCCGGGGGCCGGTGCCCTCGACGCCGCAGCCGACATGGGGGCCTCGACGGCCGGGTCGGGCGTGCTCGGCGGCCGGCAACGGACGGGACGAATCCCCAGGTCCAAAAAGGGCCGCAGCATCGCGAGCGTCGCGGCGGCGGTGCGGGGCATGCAGGTGCCGGAACCGCTCCCTGTTCCTGTCGCGCCGGAACCAACGGCCACATCGACGACGGTGATCGACACCACAATCATCGATGATCCGGGGCCGGCCGACGGCCTCACGCTCGACGCCGCGATCGAGCGGATGATGGCCGCGAACCTCGACATCCGCGCGCTGCGGCACGAGCTCACGCAGGCCGACGCCGACGTCCTGACCGCGGGCCTGCGAACCAATCCACTCATCTACATGGACACGCAGTTCATCCCCTACGGCTCCTTCTCCAACCAGCGGCCCGGTGGTCCGACGCAGTACGACATCAACATCACGCTGCCGATGGATCTCTCGAAGAAGCGGCAGTCGCGAACGGTCGTGGCCCGGATGGCCCGCTCGACGCTCGAAGCCCAGTTCCAGGACGTCACCCGGCGGCAGATCGACAACGTCTACCGGGCGTTCATCACGCTCCAAGCGGCTCGCATCGGCCACCTTTCAGCCGCCGCCACGGTGCGGCGGCAGGAGGAGCGGCTGGCGGAGTTCGCCCGCGCCCCCGACCGAGCCGGCAGCCAGGCGGCCGACGCGGTCGATCATGTCGCCTTCGTTCTGGAACGGTCGCGAAACGAGCTCGCCGAGGCAGTCGAAGCCTACGAAGACGCCCGCGAGGGGCTGGCCCTGCTGCTCAACCTGCCCCCAGAGGAAACGGCCCGATTGGAGCCCTCTGGTGGCCTGCGAAACGTCGCCCCGCCGCCGCCGGCCAGCGCCGAACTCGAGGCAATCGCCCGCCGCTGCCGCCCCGATCTGCATGCGGCCCGGCTGGGCGTGAACCGGGCCGGCGCCGAACTCTCCCTGCAGCGGGCCAACCGGTTCGATGACGTCTACCTCTTCTACGATCCGATCACGTTCCAGGACAACTCGCCGTTCAACGCGGCGAGCACCACCTCGTGGGCCGTCGGCCTCACGTTCGCGCTCCCGATCTTCAACCGCAACCAGGGCAATATCGCGCGGGCCGAGAGCAACATCAGCCAGACGAAGCTCGAGCTCTCGGCGCTCGAGCGCCGGGCGCTGGCGGAGGTGCGGCTCGCGGACCGCGAGTTCCGCCGCTCGCTCGAAGCGATCGGCCAGATCGAGCGGGCGATCTTGCCGCGGGCCGAGGCTGTACTGGCCCGTCGCCGCCAACAGTTCACGGCCGGTGAGATCACGATCGACGATCTGGACGGCGCGGTCGAAGATCTGGCGGAGGTCACGCAGAGCCATCGCGATGCCATCATCCGTCACCGCCGCGCGATGCTGGAGCTCAATACCGCCGTCGGCCTGCGGCTGCTGCCTTGAGTCTCAGCCTTGCCAGATGAATTCGATCGCGGCATCGATCTCGGGATGCAGGCTCTTGTGGACCGGGCAGGTGTGGGCGGCCTGCTCGAGCGGCTGCCGCTGCGGATGATCGGCCGGCAGCGGCACCGTGATCCGGGTGCGGAGCGAGGCGATCCGCCGCGGTGGTGCCGCCGTCATCACCTTCTCCGTCTCGGCCGTCATCCCTGTGAGATCGAGGCCGTGCCGCTCCGCCACGATGCCCATGATCGTCATCATGCAGGCGCCGAGCGCGGTTGCCACGAGGTCAGTGGGCGAGAAACTCTCCCCCTTGCCGTGGTTGTCAACCGGGGCGTCGGTGACGAGCGTCGTGCCCGATGGCCCGTGGACGGCGCGGCAGCGGAGGCCGCCTTCGTAGCTACTCGTGACTTTGACCATGAATCCCTCTTCTCCTATGCGGCTCGACGTGCTGGCTCGGGCTTGACCACCGACGGTTCCGGGAACGGCACCTGCTGCAGTTCCGCGTTCCGCGATTCGAGCATCCGGCGCAGCTCGGCCATCTCGTCGGCGAGGCGGCCAAGTTGCCGGAGTTGATCGCGTTCGTAGTCCTCGTGGGCGCCGGTGAACCAGCCCGCCAGCACGCCGGCCAGGGCCCCGAAGATTCCCACCCCCGTGATCATGAGCACACCGGCCGTGGCTCGCCCCTGCCAGGTCACCGGATAGCGATCACCGTAGCCTACGGTCGTCACGGTGCACACCGCCCACCAGACGGCATCGGCCGGAGTCTTGATGTTGGCGTCTGGCACCTGTTCGAAATGCAGGATCGCGAAGCTCCCCGAGAAGATGACCAACAGCGCGATGAAACTACCGGCGAGCACGGCATTACGGGCGCGGTAGCGAAGGGCGAGCGACAGCAGGATTCGCGTCGCCTTGATGCCGCGGACGATCCGCAGGAGCCGCAGAATCCGGGCCGCCCTTCCCCACCGTGCCACGTCGATCGCGGGAATCGACGAGAGCAGATCGATCCAACCCCAGGTGACGAGGTATCGCCACTTGTTCTCCGCCCGGGCGAGGCTCACGAGAAAATCGACGAAGAAGATGCCGCACACCGTGAAGTCGGCATAGGCCAGGAGGTCAGCCGCAGCGTGATTCGCCGGAATCGTCTCGGCCACGAGCATCAGCCCCAGCGCAGCCAGACAGAACAGCAGGATGACGATGTGGTATCCCGCCCACCGAGCCTCCGAGATCAGGCTCTGATCGGCCTCTGCACCAGATGGGAGCGGATTGGTTTCAGTCATGGCCGCGGACGCGCTGGATTGGGCGCTCGGAAGTGAGTCGGGGAAGCATAGAAGCTCCGGGCAAGCGGCGGCAGGCCGGTTTTCGGCCCGCGCAGGGCGAGGTGTCGGGTTGCGACTGGCCGGGTTGCGACTGGCATGGATGCCCCCTCCACCGGCTGCTATCTCTGCCGCGACTCGGAGCCGCCCCCAGACCTCCCGGACACTGCCACGATGATCTGCCCCTCGCATGACATGACCGATGTGCGGGATACCGATGGCCAGGACACCGATGCCGCAGGAGTCCGCGCCGAGTTCTTCGACTTTCAGGACCGCAGGCATGGGGCGGTCCGGCTCGACGATGTCCAGCACCAGATGGCTGCCGGCGGCTACGTGTGGATCGACGTCGATGCCACGATCGCCCCCCTCGACGCCATCGTGGCGGCACTCCCGGAACGACTTCTCGGCGGCCTCGATCTCCGACCGCTCCTGGAGCGGGGGCGCGCTGCGGGCGTCGAGTCCGCGTCCACGCTCTCGCGACACGATGGCATCCTGCACATCGTGCTCACAGGTGGAAGCCATGTCGGCCACGCCGGAGCGGCGGAGCGGCTCGACGTGGTGCTCGCGACGGGCGTGATGCTCACCATCCGTCGAGGACAGAATGCCGTGCTGGCCGCCGTCCGCCGCGACTACATCCACGATTTCGAACAACACGCCTCGACCCCGAGTTTTCTGCTGTACGAGATCTTCAACGAACAGGTGGAGCAGTTCCTGGCCGTGCAGGGCTGCCTGGAAGACGAGGTCGAGGCGACCAGGCTGGCACTGCGAGACACCGTCGATGAACGGGCCCTCGACAGCCTCGGCGACGTGTCGGGCCGGCTGCTCACGCTGCGGTCGCGGGCGCTCACATGTCGCCGTGTCCTGGAGGAACTCGTCTCGCGGAAGACGACGCTCGTCAGCGAGGCCACGCTCACATTCCTCGGCGTGATGATCCAGAGCCTGGAGCGGTTGCTCGCCGACATCGCCACGAACCGGGAGATCCTCGAAAACGCCCTGCATCTTTCGCTCACCGTGATGTCACACCGCACCAACCAGACCATGAACCGACTGGCGGTGGTCAGCACGATCTTCCTGCCCCTCACCTTCTTGTGCGGGGTCTACGGCATGAACTTCGCCGCCATTCCGGAGACCAACTGGAAATACGGCTATCTGTACTTCTGGGGAATCTCCGGCCTGATCACGGCCGTGCTGGTGTGGTTCCTGCGCCGGTCCCGGCTGCTCTGAACGTCGGGGCGCCTATAACTCCACGGCAGGCTGCCGATCGACCCCCGGCGGCCGGTCCCCGGCCATCGCTGATCATGGGATTCCGCTCACTCCAGACGTGCGTCACGGCGCTGCGTGCCGAAGGGCAGGCGGTGGTGGTCGATCATCCGGTCGATCCACACCTCGAGGTCGCGGAGATCCAGCGGCGCCTGTTTCGGGCCGGCGGCCCGGCCGTGCTCTTCACACGGCCGAAAGGCTCGGCGTTCCCGATCCTGATCAACCTCTACGGCACCCAGCGGCGGATCGAACGGATCTTCGCCGACACGCTCGACCGCGTGAAGCGGCTCGTCGAACTGAAGATCGATCCTGCGGCGGCCCTGCAGAAGCCGTGGCGGTATTGGCGGAGCCCGTTCGACGCCCTCTCGATGCTGCCGCGGCGTGTGCGTTCCGGGCCGGTGATGGCCCGGAGCATTCCGCTCTCGACACTGCCGCAGGTGGTGTCGTGGCCAGGCGATGGTGGACCATTCATCACGCTTCCGGCAGTCTACACCGAAGACCCCAACGAGCCCGGCACGAAGCACTCGAACCTCGGCATGTATCGCGTGCAACTGGAAGGCAACGCCTACGAGCCCGACCGCGAGGTGGGGCTCCACTACCAGCTTCATCGCGGCATCGGCGTACACCACGCCGCCGCCCTCGCCCGCGGCGCCGCGCTCAAGGTGTCGATCTTCGTGGGAGGTTCGCCGGCCATGCCCGTGTCGGCCGTGATGCCGCTGCCCGAGGGGCTCTCCGAACTGACGTTCGCCGGCGTGCTCGCCGGGCATCGCATCCCGATGATCGCCCGTCCCGACCGGCCATCGATCTACGCCGATGCCGACTTCGTGATCGAGGGCACGGTGATGCCCGGCGACACGAAGCCCGAGGGGCCGTTCGGCGATCACCTCGGCTACTACGCCCGCCGCCACGACTTTCCTGTGATGCGGGTCGATCATGTCTGGCACCGCGACGGGGCGATCTGGCCGATCACGGTGGTCGGCCGGCCGCCGCAGGAAGACACGCTCTTCGGCTGGCTCGTGCACGAACTCACGGGACCCGTGATCCCCACGGTGCTGCCCGGTGTGCGGAGCGTGCATGCGGTCGATGCGTCCGGCGTACATCCCCTGCTGCTCGCAGTGGGCAGCGAACGGTATCTGCCCTGGAAGGCCTCCACGCGGCCGGCGGAACTGCTCACACAGGCGTCGGCGATCCTCGGCCAGGGGCAGCTCTCGCTTGCCAAATACCTTTTTCTCGTGGCTGAACAGGACGCTCCCGGCCTCGACGCCCACGACATCCGGCCGTTCCTCGCCCACCTGCTTGCCCGGGCCGACTGGCGGCGCGACTGCCACTTCCACACGGAGACCACGATCGACACGCTCGACTACTCGGGCTCCGGCTTCAACGCGGGCTCGAAGCTCGTCGTCGCGGCCCGCGGTCCGGCGATCCGTGATCTCCCGACCGAGATCCGCAGTGGCGGCGGCTCCCTGCCGGCGGGTTTCGCCAATCCGCGGGTCTGCCTGCCGGGCGTGGTAGCCGTGGAGGGGCCGCGGATCGAGCCGCGGCCCGTGCTTGCAACGGCCGGCGACGCGGCCACGTGGGCACCGGCCGCCGGCGCAACCTGGTCGGCCGACGTCGAGCGATTCTGCGCGGCGATCGGGCCCGATCATCCGCTGCGGTCGTTTCCCCTGATCGTGATCGTCGACGACAGCAGCTTCGCGGCGGCGAGCCTGGAGAACTTCCTCTGGCTCACGTTCACTCGGTCGAATCCGGCCGCCGACGTGCATGGCGTCGATGCGTTTACGCAGCAGAAGCACTGGGGCTGCCGCGGACCGCTGGTGATCGATGCGCGACTCAAGCCACATCACGCGCCGCCTTGCGAGGAAGATCCGGCGGTGTCGGCGCGAGTCGATGGGCTCTGTGTCGCAGGCGGGCCGCTCGCGGGCCTCGGCCTGTGAGCAGTAGCCTCGTCGAAGAGCCGTAGGCTCCTCACTCCGTGACGGGCAGCCCGTTGCGGAGCAGCGGGCCTACGATGGAGCAAGCAGTAAAAGTTGATCAGCCGGCGATCGAGCTGATACGAATCTTCGTGGAGAGCGACCGATGGCCGGTGCGGCGGCGGTAATTCTTCCGGCGCTTGAACTTCTGCACGTAGATCTTCTCGCCCTGCACCGAGGAGAGCACCTCAGCCGTCACCTTCGCCCCCTTCACCTTCGGCTTGCCGATCGTGAGCGCCCCGGCCTTGCTGACGGCGAGCACGTCGTCGAACACGACCTCGCTGCCGGCCGGGAGGTGACGGAAATCGATTTCGAGCTCCTGCCCCTCCATGACGCGGTACTGCCGACCGCCGTCGGCGACGATGGCATACGAGTGGCCCGCGCCCTGCATGGTGGCGGCGGAGGAAGAAGCGGTATCGGCAACGGCCTTGGCCATGATTCGAGTCCGGTCAGAAGCGGGTGAGGGGGCAGAAATGGCGAGTCCCAGAGGATATATCCCCGGGAATCACCGGTCGAGAGGTCTGAAAAACCTACGGAAAGCGGACTGTTCGGCCGTTGGCGTCCCAGGCCTCGAACACGAGGTGCTCCGGCGACACGCCGTCCTTGCCGTCGACGTGGAGCTGGATGTGGGTCTCGTCCTCGAACTGGGTGATCTCGCGCCGCTTGCGGTTGTTGAGCCAGGTCGCCACCTCGTCGTGGACGGTGATGTTGAGCCGGGCGACATCGTCCCGCGTGGCGGAGAGGTGGAGCGTCCGCATCACCTCGATCGCCATGCTCTCCGCCGTCTTCACCGTGCCGGTGCCGGCACAGGTGGGGCAGTCGCGGAAGATGCTCTTTCGCAGCGACGGGCGGATGCGCTGCCGCGTCATCTCGATCAGGCCGAACGGGCTCGTCCGCAGGATCTTGGTGCGGGCCCGGTCGCGCTTCATCGCGTCGTGCAGCGCCTTCTCGACGCCGCGGCGATACTTTTCCTTGCGCATGTCGATGAAGTCGTTGACGATCACGCCACCGAGATCGCGGAGCCGCAGCTGCCGGGCGATCTCCTTCGCGGCGATCAGGTTCATCTGATACGCGTTCTCTTCGGCGCTCTTCTCCGTGCGGAAGCTGCCGGAGTTGACGTCGATCGCCACGAGGGCCTCGGTCTGGTCGATCACGATCGACCCGCCTCCCTTGAGCGGCACCTTCCGCTGATGGATCCGGCCGATCTCCTCCTCGAGCCCGTAGCGGTGGAAGAGCGGCTCCTTACCCTCGTAGAGCTGGAGCCGCGGGGCATACTTCGGCATCACCAGTTCGAGGAACTCGCGGGCCCGCTCGTACGCGGCCGGCTCGTCGATCAGGATCCGCCCCACGTCCTCCGTGAACATGTCACGGATCGTGCGGATGATCATGTCGCTTTCCTGGTAGATGTCGATCGGCGCGGAATACTTCCGCATCCGCCGCACGATGCTCTTCCAGAGGTTGAGGAGATAGGCCATGTCGCGGGCCATCTCCGACTTCGTCCGCTCGGTGCCGGCGGTTCGCACCACGAAGCCCACACCCTTCGGCGGCTGCAGGTCGAGCATGATGTCGCGAAGCACGCGGCGGTCGCGCTCGTCGTCGATCTTCTTCGAGATGCCCACGCGGCCCAGCGGCGGCATGAGCACGAGGTAACGGCCGGGGATCGAAATGTAGGTGGAGAGCGTCGGCCCCTTGGTACCGAAGCCCTCCTTGATCACCTGCACGAGCACCTCGTCGCCGCGGCGGAGGATGTCCTGGATCGGCGGCTTCACCCGCGGCCGGTCGCCGAGACGGGGCTTCCGCCGGGTGGCGGTTCGCTGCCCCCCTTCGCCCTCCTCCGCCTCGCCGCGGCCCGCTGGTTCCGCCACGTCGAACGCCTTGTCGGGATCGAGGCCGCCCTGCCGGTAGTACTGCGGCTCCACGTCGCTGATGTGAAGGAAACCGTTGCGGCCCACGCCGAAGTCGACGAACGCCGCCTGGATCGAGGGCTCGATGTTGACGATCCGCCCCTTGTAGATGTTGCCGACGAGATTGTCCTGGCTGGTTCGCTCCACATAGAGCTCTTCCAGCAACCCGTCTTCCATGATCGCGATCCGGCATTCCTCCGGCTGCGACACGTTGATCAGCATTTCCTGTTTCATCTCGTTTCCTTCCTGATTCGGGCCGCCCTCAGGCGACCGCCTGGGCCAGCCGGCGACGCAACTGGTCACGCAGGTAGGCCTTCACCTCCCGCGCACCGTCCATCGTCAGCGCCTTCTCGGCGATCAGGCGGCATTCGGCGACCGAAACGCTTCGGCACACCTGCTTCACTTCCGGGATGGCGCTCGGCGGCACGCTCAGCTGCCGCAGGCCCAGGCCCAGAAGCAGCTGCGTGAACATCACGCTGCCGCTCATCTGACCGCACACATTGGCCGGCACGCCGGCCTCGCGAGCCACGTCCAGCGAGCGGCGCAACAGCCGCAGAACCGCCGGATCGCAGGCGTTGTACAGATCCGCCACGTCCTTGTTGCCCCGGTCGACCGCCAGCGTGTACTGGATCAGGTCGTTGGTGCCGATCGAGACGAAGTCGACCTCCTTGATGAAGGTGTCGAGCATCATCACGGCGGCCGGGGTCTCCACCATCATGCCCACCGGCATCTTGCGGTTGAACGCGATGCCGTGCTCGGCGAGATCCTCCATGACGTCGGCGAGCACCATCCGCGCCTGCCTGAGCTCGACGATCGTCGAGATCAGCGGAAACATCACCCGCACGTCGCCCAGGGCGCTGGCCCGCAGGATCGCACGGAGCTGGGTGCGGAACATCGGCAGCTGCCGCAGCGAGAGCCGGATGCTCCGCAGGCCGAGGCAGGGATTCCGCTCCTCCTCGATGTTGAGCCGCGCGTGCATCTTGTCGGCGCCGAGGTCGAGCGTGCGGATCACGACCGGCCGCCCCGCCATCGCCTGAACCACTTCGGCGTAGGCGGCATAGTGATCGTCTTCCGTCGGCTCGGTCTTCGAGGCGAGGTAGAGGAACTCGGTGCGGTAGAGGCCGATGCCGTCGCAGCCGCGGGCGATGCACTGCTCGGCCTCGCTGGGAAATTCGATGTTTCCCGTGAGCTGGATCCGCACGCCGTCGGTCGTCTCGGCGGGCAGGTCGCGAATCTCCTTGAGCTGCGCGGCGACGGTCTGGGCGGCCTCGAGCTCCTGGCGGTAGCGGGCGATCGTTTCCTCGTCGGGCTGCAGAATGACGAGCCCCTGGTTGCCGTCCAGGATCACCGGCTCGCCACCGGAGACGTCGGCGAGAAACGGCCCCAGGCCGACGACGGCCGGGATCTCCAGTCCCTCGGCGACGATCGCCGTATGGCTGCCCGGCCCGCCGAGCTCGGTGGCGAACCCCTTCACGAATCGCCGATCGAGCGTGGCCGTCTCACTCGGCGTAAGGTTGTGGGCCAGCACGATCACCGGCTGCGAGATCGCCGCCAGCGTCTCCCGCCGCTGCCCAAGCAGGTTGCGGAGCAGGCTCTTCTCGATGTCGTAGATGTCGTGGGCCCGCTGCGAGATGTGGTTGTCGAGGCTCTGAAACACCTTCGCGTAGCGGCGGAGCGTGCGGCTCACGGCATATTCCGGCCACCAGTTGCGGTCGCGGACGGCGGTCTGCAGTTCCCGCTGCAGCTTCTCGTCGTGCAGCATCGCGAGGTGAGCCTCGAAGATGGCGGCATACTGCTCGCCCAGCTCGGACCGGATCGCATCTCGGTTGCGCTCCATCTCGCGGGCCGTCTCGCCGATCGCATGCGAGAGGCGGGCCAGCTCCGTGTCGACGGCGCTGCGCTCGACGAACCGGCGAGGGATGCGAAACCCCTCGCTGTCGAGGACGAGCGCCTCTCCGATCGTGACGCCGGGCGAAACGGCGATGCCTTGAAGTTTCAGCATGGGGCGCGTCCCGCCCGCCGGCAGCCGTCGGTCAGGATGTCTGCTCGGTTCCGTGTTCGTTGAATTTGCGTTCGAAAAGACCGCCAATGGCCTCGAGCGCCTCGCGGGCGTCGGGCCCCGTCGCCTCGACCACGAGCCGCGTACCGGCCTCGGCCGCGAGCGTCAGCACGTCGAGGATGCTCTTGCCGTCGACCCGCTGCGCCTCGCCGACGAGTTCGATTCGCGACTGCCATTTCCGCGCCTCACGGGCCAGCATGTCGGCAGGCCGTGCGTGCAGTCCCTGGCTGTTGGCCACCACGACCTCCCGCGTCAGCGTCTGCACGCCCACCGTATCGGCCCCGCTCACGACACCACTCCCTGGCTGTCGGCCTCCTCGAGGAGGTGCTGGATCTCCACCGGACCCTTCGCCGATTTGAGGAGCTTGCAGAACGACTCGTCGCGAAGCTGCCGCGAGATGCTCTCGAGCGCCCGCAGATGGTCGCCGGGCCGGTCAGGGGGCGAGACGAGCAGGAAGAAGAGTTGCACCGGATCGCCGTCGAGACTCTCGAACTCGATCCCAGACGGGCTCACCGCCACCGTGCCCACCAGCCGGGTCACGCTCGGGTGCTTCGTGTGGGGCACGGCCACGCCGCGGCCGATCCCCGTGCTGCCGAGGTCCTCCCGCTTCATGATCGCCTTGACGATGCTCTCCTGATCGGAGGCGGCGATCCGGTTGGCATCGACGAGGGACTGCACCATCTCGCGGATCACGCCCTCCTTGGTGCCGGCTTTCACCTGGGCGCGGATGGCGTCGGTCGCGACAAAATCGGAGAACTTCATGCGTGTTGCTTGTCGGGGAGGCGTGGCGGAAGAATCGCAGGCTGCAGGCCGGCCGGCGGCTAGACGCGGCGGGTATTCTGCACGTGCTTGTGGTCGCGAACCTTTTCCTTGTGCTTGCGGAGTTGCTGCTCCAGCTTCTGCACCGCCCCATCGACGCTCCGCCAGAGTTGGGCCGCATGCTCCCGGGCGACCAGCTCGTGGAAGTGCTCGGCCGAGGCGATGATTTCTACGGCCGGCAGGGTGGCATTTTCGAGGTCGACCGTGACGTTCAGTGCCGTCAGTCGGTTGAAATACCGCTTCAGCCGCGACACCTTGCTCGCGATCTTGGACTGCGCCGCCGGGCTGAGGTGCCCGTGCCGCGCGGAAACATTGATTTGCACCCTGAACAGCCCTCGCCGGGGAATTTTCTTCGTGTGATGTGTGAAAAACCGCCCGCCGCCGGCATCGCCGGCGGCCGATCACGGTCGTGGCGGGATCATATCACCGGCCTCCACGGGCACACAAACCGCGCGCCGCACATACGGTGGAAATGCCTCCCCAGGCTCGAGGGGCCTCATGGCGGCGCCGGCGGCGTGCCGCGCAGTCGCCCGTCCTGCTGCTGCCGCCGCCACCACTCGACCCCATCGCGCCGCTGGTCGGGTCGACCGTCGGGCCGATACCGCAGCCGCTCGACGGCCGTTGGATTCGTCAGCTCCGTGAGCCGCTGAAACGCATACCGCCGTACCACGAGATGCGAGTCGTCGAGGGCATCGACCAGCCACGCATCGGCACCCGCAGCCAGGTCGGCCGGCGCGAAGCCGCGGGCCAGCCGAGTGACCGCGTCGGCCGCGCCCGGCGGAGCCTGCTCGGCACAAGCCTTGGCAAACCGGGCCGCCGCATTCGCGCCGCGGGCCAGCGCCAGAGGCACGGTGAGCGCTTCGAGCTTCGCCCATTGCCCAGCGTAGAGTTCGCGACCCTGACTCTCGGCCGAGAGCTGCCGGACGGCTTCGTCATAGTCGCCGAGTAAGGCCAGCGTCGCGGCAGCCAGCACCCGCTGCTCGCCCCGCGGATCGGCCGCGAGCTGCCTGAGTGCAGCCTGCGCGGGACCGTCGGCGGGAAGCCGTGATGCGAGGCCAATCGCGGCCTGACGGTCAGCGGCCTCGACGTCGATCCTGCCCGCGAGCCAGCCGGGCACTGCAGTGGCTGGTGTCATCACGACCGCATCGGGTGTCACCGACGACCATTCGGCGACAGTGCCCGCGGGAATACGTCCTTCGGCATCGAAGCCGCCGAGCGGTTGCTGCACCGGCCCGCCATCCTCGGCTGTCTGCTCCCACGCGATGCCACCGGCCGACACGAGCCTGGCCCGACGTGTCGTCGCGCCGGCCGCGGGATCGGAGCCCGGCTCGCGATCGAGCACCACCTCGACACCCAGCGGCGCCTCGAGGCCGGCGCGAACGCGGCCCACCAAGCCGGCTGCCGTGATGCCCATCCGCGTCGCCGGATCGTCTGCCACGATGACCGCGCGACCGAACAGCACCTCCAGCCGCACACCGCCGTCGGTATCGGCCACGACGGCCGCCCGTGTGCTCGGCTGCAACCGAATCCGCAGGCCGCCGATCACGAGCTCCGGCTGGCTGAATGGAGGCGCCGCGAGTTCAGCCGGCAGCGCGACGGCCGCCGCAGCGGCCCGCGCCTGCCACTCCAGCGGCTGCTGCGGCACGGCAGCAGAGCCGACGAGCAGCACGAACGGTCCCACGACGACCGCGGCGGCAGGCTCCGTCGCGGCAGGCACAGGCTCCTCCGGTACCGGGGGCTGTGGGACAGGCACCGCGACGGCGGCAGGCGCCGCGATCGCCAGCGCCTCCCCTTGCGGCACGCGGGCCGCGATTGCCGCGGCCGCGGCACCGCTTGCTGGCGGCTGGGG
>JBAVTF010000130.1:0-8309 GCA_049695995.1 Pirellulales bacterium
GGCATTGAGTTCCTGTTCGGTGATCGCAGCCTCCCACGGGCCTGTCCGCTTGGCCGCCGCCTGCAGGCCGACAACCTTCGTGATCAGTCGCCGCGCCGCCTGCTCCGCGCCAGCTTCAGCGGCGACATCCAGCCGCTCGCGATAGAAGGCGGGCGTGGTGGCCGTCACGGCCGCCACCAGTGCCACGAGCATCGCCGCGACGAGTCCCACCGCCGCGACCGCTATCAGCACCGGCCGTCGAAGCCGCCCCGGGCGCGGCGGCTTCGACGGCACATCATGCATGGGCGGAGTGGGTTCCATGCTCGTGAAGCCGACGGCGTTCAGCCCACGAACCCGAACAGCCGCGGAATCGGCAGTTCCGCAGCCTCTTCGAGCACAACGGTGCCGACCGCGTCGTCCTCGAGTTCATCACGCAGCACTCGCACATCCGGCGGCGCCTCGATCCCGATCCGCACCTTGTCGCCACTGACGCGGACAACGGTCACCACCACCGAATCTCCCACCCGAATCCGTTCATTCTGTTTGCGGGACAACACCAGCATCGAGAGCCTCCGTTCTTCCTGAATGAGTGTCGCGAATGAATGTAGTGAAATAATGTACATGCGTCAACGCGTCGCCGCGGCCAGCCTCCGCGAACGCCCCGCCGCCACCGTCCGCCCAGCGCAGACGCCTTCCTCGCCCCGCGCCGCCTCCTCGAGCGCTTCCACCGTCGCGAGTCACGGGGTTGGGAAAGATGTGAGCCAGAGGAAACATCGTCCGGTCAGGCGGACTTTCTTGCCGGCCGGCGAAAGAGCGCCGGCAATGCGCATTGTGAGGGTCGCGCATGGAACCGCGTGTCAGCCTTCGCGACGTCCACAGCGCGTGTGGTCGCGGCCCGTCAGCGGGAGACGGATGCCGCTCGGGAATCGACGGCATCGCCATCGACGAACGCCGCCAGCTCGACCTGCTCCGCCGCTGCGGCCTGCGACTCTGCGGTCTCGATGCGATCGAGATCGGAAGGCAGCAGCCGCGGCAGCACCTTATGCACGCTCTTGAGCCGCTCCGTGCGGCCACCGAGCGGCCCGAGCCGAGGCTCGATCTCGAGCGTCACCTCCGTCGGAATGCCCCCGGCCTCTTCGATCCGCCGATTGAGCGCCAGCCGCGGAAACGGCGGCACGCCCCCGGGGTGCACCAGCGCCCGCAGGAGCAGGGCCGAATCGGCGAACTCGCGGTAGGCCGCGGCCGAGGCCGCCGACGGCGCCGCCGCATGGGTCACGGCATACCGCACCCGCGGGCCGGCCAGTTCTATCACGCGGTCCTTCTCGGTGAGGCCGCTGTCAAAATCGGGGCCGCCAGCCCAGCGAATGAGCCGATCATCGGAGCTCCGGGCCCACTTCGCGAGCGACACGCCGAGCCGCTCCAGCTGCACACTCTCGATCTGCGTCTTCACGTTGCGCTTCGGATCGATCACCACGATCCGCTCCCGCGCCGGATCGTGGAGAACGATCTCCGCGAGTTCCATCCGTGGCTCATCAGCGTCGGCGTCACCGCGGGCCGGCAGTTCCAGGAAGTCCCAGGCGACACCGTCGCGGAAGAGCGTGAGGCTCCGCGAGGCTGGCGCGCTGGCGACGTGCGCGAACAGCTCCGTCTCGACCCGCATGACACCGCCACGATCGGCATCGTCGGCAGCCCGCGCAGGTTCGCCCCCGCTCAGGAAGCCCCCCAGCAGGGCACAGACACAGGCGACGAGGTGGATGCAATGAACCGTGAAACGGCGAGCCATGGCCGGTGGTCTCCACAGGATGGGCGAGGAGGGTAGCAACCGGCCGCCACTGCCGAAAGCCCACGTCGCGGCTGGAATTCGAGCCCGAGAGTGAAAACCTGAGCCGTGGGTATTCTTCACGTATGGCTCGACACCTCGCCCCGCCCCCCACCGCTCAATTCATCATCGCGCTGGCCCTGATGCTGCCGAGCCGTTTCGGCCTAGCGGCGGACGAGCCGGCTCCAGCCCAACCTGCAGCGCCCGGGCACTCGATGCATGGCGAGAGTTTCTCGGAAGGACCGCGGCGGCGGCTTCCCCTCACGCCCGGCTGCGGGGACATTCATTTCGCGGTGACGACGCAGTCACCCGAGGCGCAGGCCTTCTTCAATCAGGGCCTCGGGCAACTCCATGGGTTCTGGTTCTGGGAAGCCGAGCGGTCGTTCCGCACCGTCCTCCAGATCGACCCGCACTGCGTCATGGCCCACTGGGGAATGGCGATGGCGAACGTGCAGAACGAGCCGCGGGCCCGGCAGCTGATCGCCAAGGCCGAGGGTCCCGATCTGGCCGCGGCGTCGCCGCGGGAACGTGCATGGATCGAGGCCGCGCGGGCGCTGTTCGCCGAACGCACAGAAGAGGCCGAGAAAAAAGCCCGGTTCACGGAGTTCACGGCCGCCCTCGAGAAGCTCGCCCTCGAGCATCCCGATGATCTCGAGGCCCGCGCGTTTCTCGTCGGATTCTCATGGTGGAACGCCGACCGCATCGGCGTGAAGCCCACGAGTCACTTGGCGCTCGACGCGGTCGCGAAGCAGGTGTTGGCCGTGAAGCCGCGGCACCCAATTCATCATTCCCTGATCCACCTCTGGGACAAATCCAGGCCGGCCGAGGCGCTGCGCTCCGCTGCCGAGTGCGGCCCCGCGGCACCGGGCATCGCCCACATGTGGCACATGCCGGGCCACACCTATTCTGAACTGCGGCGCTGGCACGACGCGGCATGGCAGCAGGAGGCAGCCGCGCGGGTCGACCATGCCTGGATGGTCCGGGCTCACCTGTTCCCCGACCAGATCCACAACTTCGCCCACAACAGCGAGTGGCTGTGCCGCAACCTCAATCACCTCGGCCGTGTCCGCGAGGCGCTGGCAGTGGCGACCAACCTCGTCGCGATGCCGCGGATCCCACGGTCGAAGGAGGTGAAGCCCGATCCCGATCAGCGGTTCGAGGAAGGGGGCAGCGCCTGGCAGTACGGTCGCGACCGCTTGTTCGACACGATCCTGCGGTGGGAACTCTGGGAGGTCGCCGCCTGCCTCGCCGACACTCCCCTCGTGGAGCCCGGCACGGAGTTCGATGATCGCTGGCGGCGTGAGCACCTCCTCGCGCTGGCCGGCTACGGCCGCGCCGACGCGACAGCCGGGCAGGCCTCCCGCGAACGGCTCCTCGCCATCGAACGGCAGGTACGGGACGACCGTGCGGCTGCCGCCACCAAGGCCGAGACAGAGGCCCGCGCGAAGGCCGCATCGGCCGCCGACATCAGCAAGGCGATGGCCGACGCCATGCAGCCGTTCACCGAGCAGGTGGGCCGCCTCGAACGGCCGCTCGCCGAGCTCGCAATCCTCGATCACATCGCTCATGCGCGGCCCGACGAGGCAAAGAAGCTGCTACCGCAACTGGAAGGCCTCGACCGCAGCCGGCTGGCACGGATCCATCTCGCCCTCGGTGATTCAGCGAAGGCGATCGAGATCGCGAAGGCCCATGCCGACGCCGAGAAGCAGTCGCTCGAACCGCTCGCCCTCTGCTGCTGGATCCAGTGGCAGGCCGGCAAGCAGGACGACTCGCTGGCGACGTTCGCGGAGGTGAGACGGCTCGCCGCCGGCGCCGACACGGACCTCCCAGCACTGCAGCGACTGGCACCGGTGGCCGCGGCCGCCGGCGCTCCGGCCGACTGGCGCGAACCCGTGCCGCCGGCATCCGACATCGGCACCCGCCCCGATCTCGCCACGCTGGGGCCCTTGCGGTGGCAGGCATGGCAGGCGGGCGCATGGACGGCGCGCACGACCACCGACGAGCCGATCGATGGCCGCGAACTTCGTGGCCGTCCCCACGTCGTACTTCTCACGCTCGGTCAGGCGTGCAGTCATTGCAACCAGCAACTGAAGGCGTTCGCCGACCGGTCGCAGGCGTTCACGGAGGCAGGGCTGCCGATCGTCGTGATCAGCACCGACACGCCGGCCGACATTCGCGGTGCCGGCGAGTCGCTGCCGTTCCCGGTGCACTCGGGCGCCGACGGTGAGGCCTTCCGCGCGCTCGATGCCTGGGACGACTTCGAGAACAAGCCGCTGCATGCGACCTGTCTCGTCACCGCCGACGGCCGCATGCACTGGCAGCACGTGGGCTACGAGCCCTTCATGCTGCCTGACTTTCTTGTGGCGGAGGCCCGCCGGCTCCAATCACTACCAGAGAACCCCGCCTGCCTGCTCCGGCGGTGACGCGGGCTCGGATATGATGCCGCGATGCAGTACTGGCTCATCAAAAGCGAACCCGACGTGTTCTCGATCCGTGACCTCGCCACGGCGCCGCGGAAGACGACCCACTGGGAGGGCGTGCGGAACTATCAGGCCCGCAACTTCCTCCGGGCCATGCGGAAGGGCGATCGCTGCCTCTTCTACCACTCCAATGCCCATCCGCCGGGCGTGGCGGGCATCGTCGAGGTGGTCCGCGAAGCCTATCCCGACGCCGCGGCGCAGGATCCAAAGAGCGACTATCACGACCCGAAGGCGTCGGCCGACAACCCGATCTGGTCGATGGTCGACGTGAAGCTCGTCAAGGCATTCGCCCGCGAGATCCCGCTCGACGAACTGCGGACCACGAAGGCCCTGGCCGGCATGGAACTGCTCCGCCGCGGCAGCCGGCTTTCCGTCCATCCCGTGACAGCCGCCCAGTTCGCAACGGTGCTGAAGCTCGCGAAGGCCTGAGCTTACGCGGCCGTGGCGCGCGGGGGCCGCCGGTCGATGGGTCCATCATTCGCCGGCAGTCGGAGGCTGGCCGCGGTACCCGGCAGGGTCATCCGCTCCCTCGCATAGAAATCGCGGAGCCGGCGGGCGTCGATCCCGAGCCGGCCGCGAATCTCGCCGAGCGGAAGGTCGAGCATCTCTTCGTGGAGCCTGAGGTGCAGATTGGGCACACCCATCTCGCGCCCGGCCTCCAGGCCGAGGTCATAGGCGGCGAGCGTCCGCCACGAGATGCGGTAGGGATGCGGATAGACCTGCGACACCACGAACTTGAAGAACGTCCGCTCCAGCCACGACACCGCCTTCGTGCTTCCCATCGTGAAGCCGATCACGAAGGCCTCGTCCTGCCCGAGCAGCCCGCGGCCCAAGAGCACATGAATCATGTCGTGGTTGCGGAGGTTCACCGCACCGTGCAGCCGCAGCCAGCCCTGCGGGTTCTCAAAAAGCCTGACGATCCAAGGGATCGCGGTGGGCGGTGCAGCCGGCAGCGTGGCGAGCACCTCGCGCAGCGTAAGGGCGTCGTTGTCGAGGCCGGGGGACCAGGTTCGCCAGGTGTGTGACCGCACCACATCGGTCGCCGTCCGCCCCTCGGTCGTGTCGGGGAGTGTCATGGCTGCACCACTGGAACTGTATGCAGGGGCCATCGTCCGCGGCAACCAACCCACAACGCCCCCGGCTATCACCGCGACGACGCTTGGCAGCCAATCGCTTGCCTTGGGGGCATTCGCAGGAAACACTTACATCTAAGGGAATCGGGAGGAACGCGCTGCAGGAGGCACTCAGCCATGTCCGCAGAAACGCAGGAAACTCGTGGCCGCCGTCGCGACAGCGGCTATACGATGATCGAATTGCTCGTTGTCGTGGGTATCCTCTCATCGCTCATCACCGTCCTCATGCCGGCCGTGCAATCGGCGCGAGAGGCGACCCGTGCCATGGTGTGTCGCAATCATCTCAACCAGTTGACCAAGGCGGTCCTGCACCACGAGGCGTCCCTGGGACATTTTCCGTCGGGCGGATGGGGGGATGCCTGGCTCGGTGTCGCGGACCGCGGAAGTGATGTCCGGCAGCCCGGAGGCTGGACATTTAGCATCCTGCCCTTCCTCGAGCAGTCCGTGTTGCTGGAGACGGTCACGGGCGTCACGAGTGGGGATGCCGTGGCCCGCTATCAAATCCTCACCACCACCCCAGTGAGTCTCTTCGCCTGCCCGAGCCGACGGACGTCATCCCCGCTTCCGGTCGCGGCCTCTTCGTTCCGCGCCGCTCTCGACACGACTGTTTCCCTGCCCGCAGCCACTCGATCCGACTATGCCGCCAACGCCGGCACGTCCGCGTCGTGCCCACCGCTCGAGATTTACAGGGCGGTTGCCTCCGACCCCGCCGTCGCGAGCAAGTCGGTGCAAGTCTGTCACGCGACCGGCGCCGGAGAGGGAAACACGCTGACCGTTTCGATCTCCGCGATGTTCGGCAACGGTGGCCACGGGAACCACGCGGGCGACCATGTCGGTGCCTGCTCCTCGTGCTCCGATCCCGTCGTGGTCACCAGCCCGTCGTCGCTCAGCCAAGGCGATGCGTGGACGCGCGACTCATTGGCGGCCAAGGTCAACCGTGCAGACGGCGGGCTTCCGGATCTACAGGACGGCCTTCTCTTTCGCATGAGCGCGTTGCGGACGGCCGCCGTCCGGGACGGCATGTCTTCGACCTATCTGCTCGGAGAGAAGTATGTGGCTGCCGGATTGGCGGAGAAGGGCACCGATGCGGGTGACACCTTGCCGCTGTTCGTGGGGTACTCCGACGACAACCTCCGCTGGGCCTACAATGCACCGTTGCAAGACCAGCGGGGGCTCTCACGGCCGCAGGCGTTTGGCAGCCCGCATGGCGGCGGGGTGACCATGTCGTTTGCCGATGGCAGCGTCAGAGCGATCCCCTTTGATATTGACCCGGCGGTGCACGAGGCACTGGCCGGACGGAACGACAGGATCGTCGCCACACCTCCGTGATCCGGGCCGATCTGGTCGTTGGCCAAAGACGCGGCACCCTTTCCCGGTTCACGACGAGCCGTTGAATCGCGTCGGCCAAAACGATGGCGGTCGTTGCGTGGGCCGGGTTCGTGACCTACAGTTGTTC
This sequence comes from Pirellulales bacterium, assembly GCA_049695995.1. Taxonomy (GTDB): domain Bacteria; phylum Planctomycetota; class Planctomycetia; order Pirellulales; family UBA1268; genus QWPN01. Next base: position 6,868 of record JBAVTF010000130.1, read on the forward strand.
ACGAGCCCTCGATGACCAAACCAGACACGCCCGGACCCGCCGCTCTCTCTTCCCGGCCCGGCCACGTCCCGTTTGAGTCGCTCGGCCTCACCCCCGAAGTGCTCCGGGCCGTCGCCCAGCTCGGCTTCGAAGAAACATCGCCGATCCAGGCGGCGGCGATTCCGCTCTTGATGGCCGGGCACGACGTCGTCGGCCAATCGGAGACCGGCTCTGGCAAGACCGCCGCCTTCTGCATCCCTGCCATCGAGCGGGTCGATCCGGCCCAGGCTCGCACGCAGGTGCTGATCCTCGTGCCGACCCGCGAACTGGCCACGCAGGTCGCCGACGAGGTGCACAAGCTGGCGGCGTTCAAGAAGGGCGTGCGGTCGGTGCCGATCTACGGTGGCGCCGCCTACGAGCGACAGTTCGCCGAATTGAAGCGGGGCGCGCACATCGTCGTGGGCACGCCCGGGCGGCTCACCGACCACATGGCCCGCGGCACGCTCGACCTGGCCGGCGTGAGGATCCTGATCCTCGACGAGGCCGACCGGATGCTCGACATGGGATTCCGCGAGGACATCGAGAAGATCCTCGCGGCAGCTCCCGGCGAGCGACAGACGGTGTTTTTCTCGGCCACGATCTCGCCGCCGATTCGCCAGCTGGTCAACGGGCATTCCCGCGACGCGAAGACCGTGAAGATCGAGCAGCGGGTGGTCACCGGTCCGCCGCTCGTCGATCAGGTCTACTACGAGGTGCGGCATCACGCGAAGTTCGACGCCCTCGCGCGGCTGATCGACTTCTACGACGTCAAGAGCGGCGTGATCTTCTGCAACACGCAGCAGATGGTCGAGGAACTCGCTGACCGGCTCGTGGCCCGCGGCTGTTCGGCCGAGCGGCTGCACGGCGGCATGGCCCAGGCCCAGCGGACACGCGTGATGGGCAGCTTCAAGAAGGCGGCCTTCCGATTTCTCGTGGCCACCGACGTGGCCGCCCGCGGGATCGACGTCAACGACCTCGAGCTGGTGGTCAACTACGATCTTCCCTACGACGCCGAAGACTACGTGCACCGCATCGGCCGCACGGGGCGGGCCGGCCGCAAGGGGCGGGCGGTGACGCTCGTCTCAGGGGCGGGCATCTACAAGCTGCAGTCGATCGAGCGGTTCACGAAGACGCGGATCCGTCGCGAGCACGTGCCCACGGTGGCCGCGGTGGAGAGCCGGCGATCCGACGCCCTCTTCGAGACCATCCGCGGCCGGCTCGAAGCCGGGGAGTTCCCGCGAGAAACGCTGCTCGTGGAACGGCTGCTGGAGCAGGGCTACACGCCCACGGAAGTGGCGGCGGCGATCCTCCACCACTTCGCACCACCATCGGCGCCAAGTGATGGCCCCGACGACGTTGCCGCACCTCCACCCGATCGTCCGCGCGGCCGGCCGCAGCACCGCAAGCCGGCGCGGTTTGAACGC
>JBAVTF010000131.1:0-18373 GCA_049695995.1 Pirellulales bacterium
GTGCGAACACGGAGGCCGCGCCGGCTGGCATCCAGTCTCCTTTGAGGATCGGCGGCTCCGCCGCGCCGAGCACCAGCAGCCCATCGGGCCGTAGCAGCTCGTCCAGCACGCGCTCGACCTGACCCCGCGGCTCAGCGCCGAGGTAGATGAGGAGGTTGCGGCAGAACACGATGTCGTATGGCTCGCGGCCTGCGCGGAACACGGGGTCGAGCAGGTTGGCATGGGCGAATGCCACGTGGTTCCGCACGCGGTCGTCGAGTTGGTTGCCCCCGGCCTGCGGAGCGAACCAGCGGTCCCGAAAGCCGAGGTCGGCGTTGCGAAATGCATTCGCCGAGTAGCGGCCGGCGGCCGCGCGGGCGAGCGCGGCACGGCTGACATCGACGGCATCGATCGTGAACTGGCCGGGCATGAGCCCCGCCTCCAGGAGCGCCATCGCGATCGAATAGGGCTCCTCGCCTCCGGCACAGGGGGCCGACAGGATCCGCACGGGCAGCCGGCCCGGCAGGGAGGCGAGCGTGAGGGCGAAGCGGGCCACGAAATCGAACACCTGGGGGTCGCGGAAGAACCAGCTTTCCGCGACGACCACTTCCTCGACGAGCGCGTCGCGCTCCTGCTGGTCGGCCTCGAGTCGGGCCGCATAGGCGGCCGGCGTGTCGATACCGATGGCGGTCATGCGGCCACGGGTGGCTCGCTGCACGGCGGGGCGACCGATCGTCGCCACGTCGAGTCCGATGCAGCGGGCGAGCGTTTGCTCGATGGCGGCATCGGCGTCATGGAGAGCCGGAGTCCGCGTCATGCCCCGGCCTCCGCGGCGGCCGGAAACAGTCCGGCAGTCAGATCGGCGGGCAGGAGCCGATCGACCTCGATCAGCTGTACGGTTCGGCCGCCGAGCCGGAGAATGCGGCCCAGGAACGGTGCCGCCGCCAGGTCGAGCGCCCGCAGCGCCGCGTCGGCCTCCTCGGCCGAGCGGATCGAAATGACGTTCTCCGCGACGAGCCCGAGCCGCCGCGGCGGGCCGCCGGCCGGCACACCGAGATCGACCACGATCACCCGCGTGCTCAGCCGCTCTGCCGGCGGCCGATCGGCAAGCCGCAGGCCGAGATCGACGAGCGGCACGAGTCCGCCACGGTAGGTGAAGATGCCGCGAACGTAGGCAGGCATGCGGGGCAGCGGCCGCGCAGGCACGAGCGGCAACACCTCGACCACCCTCCGCGACTCGACCGCGTAGTCCTGATCCGCGACGGTGAAGGTGAGAAGTTGCATGATAAGAATCAGAAAACGCGGAGCTGGCCGGGGGTCGCGCGCAGCCGCTGGTGAATTTTGACTGGCAGAGTTGGCTCACCATTTCTATCGAGTACGAATCGTCAAAATCCGCCGGCGGCGAGCACGAGCCCCCGGCCGGCGGATTGGGCGAGTCGATGCCGGGTGATGTCTGGCAGCCTACACCGTGAACCTCGACACCTCTTCCTTCAGATCGCCGACCGCCTCGCGCAGGTGGACGGTCGCCTTGTTGAAGTCGTCGAGCGAGGAGGCGGTGCGCGAGGCACCTTCGGCGAGGCGGATCATGGCCTCCCGGATCTGCTCGGCCCCCTGCGACTGGGCCCGCATGCCCTCGGTCACCTGGCCGAACCGGCCGGAGATGCCCTGGACGGCGCCGATGATGTCGCCGAGCTTGCTCGACACGTCGCCGATCTCGTGGACGCCGGCGCGAACCTGCTCGGCGAACTTGTCCATTTCCATGACGCCGGAGGAGACGCTGTTCTGCATCTCCTTCACCATCCGCTCGATGTCGAGCGAGGCCACGGCCGTCTGGTCGGCGAGGCGGCGGATCTCGCGGGCCACGACGAGGAAGCCGAGGCCATATTCGCCAGCCTTCTCGGCCTCTATTGCGGCGTTGATCGAGAGGAGGTTGGTCTGGTCGGCCACCTTCGTGATCGTGGTCACGGCGAGATTGATGTTCGCGGCCCGCTCGCTGATCACGGCGAGCTTCGCGCCGAATGACGACGTGCTGGCGGCGAGTTGCCGCATCGTGCCGTCCATGTCGGTGAGGCTGCCGCGGCCCTCGGCGGCCATCGCTCCGGTGTGCGAGGCCATGTCGTTGACTTCGGTCATGGTGCGGAGCAGTTCCTGGCTTGTCACCGAGATCTGCTTGACCGCCGCCACGGCCTGGCTCGTGGAGGCGCCGTAGTCGGTGATCACCTGCTGCTGTTCGCTTGCCGTGGCCTGGATCGCCGTGGCGGTCGAGATGAGCGCCACGCTCGACCGCTGGATGCGGCCGATGAGGCCACGCAGGTCGCCCGTCATCGTTTGGATGGCCGAGAGCAGGGCGCCGGTCTCGTCGTCGCTCGTTGCAGCAACCTCGGCGCGGAGATCGCCGCTGGCCACCTGCTTCGCCACGTCGACGGCCGTGCGGATCGGGTTGGAGATCGTGCGGGCCACGAGCAGTGCGGCCAGCGTCACGCCCGCGATCGTGGCGAGCGAGAGGCCAAGGATCGCGGCCCGTTGGAAACGGACGAGGCCGAACGCTTCATCGGCGTCCTGCTTCACGACCATGCCCCAGCGAAGGCTCGGAAGGTAGGTCCAGGCAGCAGCCACTTGCTCGCCGCGATAGTCCTTGACCAGGCCATATCCGCGCTCGCCATTGGCCGCCCGCTGCGTGCCGATGGCGGCCGGGCTGCCGAGCGGCACCTGCATCCTAAAGGCGGCGTCGGGGGAATGGCGGAGCGGCACCGTGACGAGCACGGCATTCCCCGCGAGTTGGCCGGCGATGATCTCGCCCGTGGTGCCGAGACCCGTGAGGTCGGAGAGTACCTTCCAGATGCGCTGCGGGCCGATGCCCAGGGCGAGCACGCCGCTCACCTGACCCTCGTCGAAGATCGGGCACGTGACGAAGGCGATCGGTCGGGCCGCTCGGCCGTAGGTCTGGAAGCCGCCGAGGTCAGCTTGGAGCAGCGTGCGGGCGCGGTCGAAGCCGGTGGCCAGCTCGGATGAGGCGAGGCCGCCGGTGAGGAGCGGCGTGACCACGGGGATCGAGTCGTCGAGCGAGAACACCACGCGGCCCGACTCGTCGATGAGTAGCAATTGCTCGTAGCCGAATGCCTTGGCGACGTAGCTGAAGTACTCCGCGAATTCGGCTCCTGCGGCGGCCAGCTGCTGCCGCTCACCACCGGCCTCGGCGGCCGGAATGGCGGCCAGTGACCGCAGCCCACGAATGAACGTGGGGCCGCGGGCGAGGGCCATGCCGTCGCGAACCCGCTCGGCTGCATAGGCCTCGATCTCGCCGGCCTTGCCGGCGGCGATCTGCACGAGGTTCGCCCGCACCGAGCCCTCGAGCGCCGTAGACGCGATCCGGGCCGTGATGGCGGTGAGGATCGCGCAGGGAATGAGCGCGATCACGAGGAACCAGAACACGAGCCGGCCGGCGATTGATCGCCGCAGGGGCTGCTCGACGCTGTCTGCCGCTGCCGGCACGATCATGGTCCGTTCCTTGCGGCGGCCGGCGCGGCAGCGGTCGGGCCCGTCCAGCGCCCGCCCCAGCCCTGATACAAGCTGTTCACGAACTCCTCCCACTCCGCCCGCGACCGTGAGAGCGGAAACGGCACGGGCCTGACGGCCGTACGGCTGGACCAGACGATGTCGAATTGACCGTCGGCGCGGATGCGGCCGATGAACACGGGCCGCCAGGTGTGCTGGGTGTCCGGATCGATCGCGATGATGCCCTCGGGAGCGGCGAGACTCTGGCGCCGCAGGGCGCTGCGCACCTGCCGCACGTCGGCCGAGCCCGTCTCACGGACGGCCTGCGCCCAGAGACGGACGCTGTCATAGGCGGCGACCATGACGTCGGAGGTGGTGCGGTCGGCCCCATAGGCGGCTTGAAAGGCGGCAACGAACGCCCTGTTTTCGGGGCGGTCGATGCTCTGGAAGTAGTTCCAGGCGGCGTAGTCGCCCACCATGTCGACGCCAGTGGCGGTGGTCAGTTCGTTCTCGCCGATCGCGAACGTGACGACCGGTGTCTGGTCGGGCCGGATGCCGGCCGCCCGCAGTCCCCGCGCGAAGGCCAGTCCGGAGTCGCCCGGCACGCTGCTCAAGATCACGTCGGGCTTCGCGGTTACGATCCTCTTGACGAGATCGTCGACCTCCGTGCCACCGAAGGGAATGTACTCCTCGCCCACCACCTCCGCCCCGATGCCCTTGAGGTGATCGCTGATGATGGCATTCACGCACCGCGGCCAGATGTAGTCGGAGCCAACGAGAAAGAACCGACGGGCACCGAGCGCGTCGTGGCACCATTGGACCGCCGGGGTGATCTGCTGGTTCGGAGCAGCGCCCGTGTAGAGGATGTTCGGGGACTGCTCCATCCCCTCATAGGCCATCGGGTAGACGAGCAGGTGGTCGGCGGCCTCCACCACCGGCAGCACGCCCTTGCGGCAGGCGCTCGTCCAGCAGCCGAAGATCACCGCGACGTGCTCGTCGCGGATGAGCCGCTCGGCCTCGCGGGCGAACGTGGGCCAGTCGGAGGCGCCGTCGGCGATGACCCAGCGGACGGGTCGGCCGAGGAGCCCACCCGAGCGGTTGATCTCCTCGAGCGCGAGCACCTCCGCGTCGATCATCGCGTTTTCGCTCACCGCCATAGGGCCTGTGCGCGAGTGGAGGATGCCCACTACGATCGGGCTGCGGTCCACGAGCAGTCGGTCGAGCAACAGCCAGCCGAGCGCGGCCAGCGCGCAGCCTGCCAGCACCGGAATCGATCGCCACCGCCGGCGCGGCGGAGAAGAGTGCAGGCGGGCTGTTCGTGGCGGCGCCTGGCGAGGCGAGGCCGGCACGGCGGAGTGGTTCGTCATGACACTGCAATCTTTGCCCAACTTTCCCGACCGTGCGAGCGTTGCGCCAGCCGAAAAATCGTTCTGATCGTTGAGATGCATGCGATCGCCGCAATCGAACGTTCCCTCGGTTGGAGGGGGAGCGGCCTGTTGCTGGCCCGGATCCGCGGTTTCGGGTAGCCTCGTGGGGGGTCTGGTTTGGTGGAAACGACCTGTAGACTGCAGTCGGTTTCACGCGGGTGCTTCAACAATGCCGCCGATGGCCGAATCGAAGTCTGCTGTCGCCGCGATCCAACGGATCGTGGGCGTGTCGGCATGGGCGGAACAGGTTCGGCGGTCGATCGAACTCGTGGCCGTCCATCAGTCGAACGTGCTGATCATCGGGCCGAGCGGCACCGGCAAGGAACTCATCGCCCGGGCCATCCATGCGTGCAGCCGGCGATCGGCGCGGCCCTTCATCCCCGTCGACTGCGCCGTGACCACGGGCACGCTGTTCGCAAGCCACATGTTCGGGCACATGAAGGGATCGTTCACGGGCGCCACGTCGGCGACGCTGGGCTGCTTCCGGGCCGCCGACACAGGCACGATCTTCCTCGACGAGATCGGCGAGATGGAACTCGAACTGCAGGCGAAGCTGCTTCGCGTGCTGCAGCAGCGAGTCGTGGTTCCCGTGGGCAGCCACGAGGAAATGTCAGTCGACGTGCGGGTTCTGGCGGCCACGAACCGGGATCTCGCCAAGGAAGTCGAGGCCGGCCGATTTCGTGAAGATCTTTTCTACCGGCTCAACGTCGTGACGATCCGCACGCTGCCGTTGCGTGAGCGGCCCGAAGACATTCCGGTTCTTGCGGAGCGATACCTTGCGGAGCTCTCCGCGCGGCACGGGATGCCGCAGTGCACTTTGGCGACGGCGGCGATCGAGGTGCTCCAAAGCTATGCATGGCCGGGCAACGTGCGCGAATTCGAGAACGTCCTCGAGCGGGCGGTGATGTTCTCGTCGGGCGACGAGATCGACCCCGACGCCCTGAGCGGGCTGATGAGGGCAGGCGGACCCATCAGCGGCGCGACATCGGCCACCGCCTCGATGGCGGCAGCCACCACGCAGGGCATCGTGTCGCCTACGCCGCTGCCCGGCGTCTTTCGCGTCGAGCCGAAAGTGCGGCCCGCGTCTCCTCACCCTGCACCGGCAGGTGCCGGCGATGCCTGGCCGACGCTCGCCGACGTGGAACGGCTGCACCTCGAGAAGACACTTGCCGCCACGATGCAAAACAAGTCGCTGGCCGCCAAGATGCTCGGCATCGACCGGTCGGTGCTCCGGCGCAAGCTCAGGAGCTACGGCCTCGACGAGTCGTCCACCGAGCAAGACGGTGAGAGCGGTTGATGTGACCCTCGGCCGTAGGCCCGTTGCTCCGCAACGGGCTGCCCGTCACGGAGTGACGGGCCTACACGGCGCTCAGCCCGCCTTGGAGCGGATGTCGGCCGTGTCTTCGTCCGGCACGCGCAGCTTGAGCGTCGGGCCGGGCGGCGCACGCCGCTCCTGGGCGAACCCACGGCTGCCACTGCTGAGAAAATCGCGAAGGTGAAGCACCGGCCCCTGCGTGAATTCCTGACGCAAGGCATCGAGCACATCCCGCCATGGCAGGCCGCGGCGATAGATCACGCGATAGGCTGCCTTGAGATCGGCGATGTCGTCCGCTGAGTGGCCGCTGCGCCGCAGACCGACCACGTTGAGTCCGACCACACAGCCAGTCTGGCCGTCGATCAGCATGTATGGCGGCACGTCCTGGACGACCCTCGCATGGCCTCCGACCATTGCGAGCCGCCCGATGCGGCAGAACTGGTGCACGGCTACTGCGCCGGAGACGAACGCCCGATCCTCGATGGTCACATGGCCGCCGAGCAACGCATTGTTGGCGCAGATGCAATTGTTGCCCACCGTGACGTCGTGGGCGAAGTGGGCGCCGGCCATGATGTAATTGTGGCTGCCCACGACCGTCGCTGTGCCTGGCTTGAGCGCACGATGGATCGTTACGTATTCGCGGAACACGTTATGGTCGCCGATCACGACCTGTCCGACCTGCTCGGGCCGCGCGGCATGCTGCGGCGCACCGCCGATCACGGAGTGCTCGGCGAACTCGTTGTGGCATCCGGCCGTGACACCCGACTTTACGACGGCCCCGGACGCTACCGTGCAGAAATCGCCCAGTTCGACGTCGGCCTCGACGGTGGCGAATGCCTCGACCTTGACGCCAGCGCCGAGGCGGGCCTGCGGACTCACAACGGCAAGGGGATGAATGCTCACTGCGTGCCTTTCGCCGTCTTGTTTCGAAGTCGGGCCGGGAGGGGTTATCGGCTGCGCGACGCCCTGGATTCAATGCCAGTTGGGCAGGCCTCCGATCGCCTTGCCCTGCTTTCCCAGTTCCACATGGCACAGTCGCCGGCTCGGGTGGCCGGCGTATACTCTTGCACTGTTCCCGGCCGCCGGGCCGTATGTCTGGAGAGGCAGTTTTCATGTCAGAAGCACTGAGCCGCGAGGATCGCTACGCCGCGGCCGAGCGGTTGAAGGATTCCGGAGATCTGGCTGCCGCCGTGGCCGCCCTGGAGACCGTGGTGGCCAATGATCCCGACTATGCACTCGCCCACTCGGCGCTTGCCGCCTGGTGCACTCGGCTGGAGCGGCACGACGACGCCGTTCGCCATGCCCGGCGGGTCTGCGAACTGGAGCCGAACGACCCGTTCAGCTACACGGCCATGAGCGTCGCCTGCATGCGCGCCGGCCGAATCGCCGAGGCTGAAGACGCCCTCGCCCGCTCACGGATGATGCAGTCGTCCGGTCGCTAGCGCGAGATGACCGCACCATAAAAGCCCGGAGCGAAAAGCCCTGAGCGCAAGCGACGGGATCCTGCATCGGTGATCCCCCGGCTGGCGCCTGGGGGCTTGTGTGAAGCGAGGTGATCCCGCGGTTGGCTCCTCAGGCTTCCGGGCTCGTGCCCAAGGCGGCCTCGAGTTCGGCGAGTCGAGTGCGATCCGAAGCCGAAAGGCGATCAGCGTTGAGACCCTTTTTGCGGCTCGCCGCAAGCGACGCGCGGGCCGCGGCCGTATCGCCGACCCTGAACTGGGCGTAGGCGAGGTGGAGAAACTTGACGTCGCTCGGCTGGAGAACGGCCTGTTCGAGATCGGCCACCGCCTCCTTGTCGTCACCCGAGGCGAGGCGGACCAGGGCTCGGGTGTCGAGCAGGTCGGGGTGCGGGCCGAGAGTGCCGATCGCGGCGTCGATCAGCGTGCGGGCCTCCGCTGCCTTGGAAGGCGTTGCGAGGTGGAAGGCAAGGTTGTTCGACACGATCGCCGTCTGCATTGGTGTCAGGCCGGGCCGATCGAGCAGTTCACGGTAGATCGTTTCGACGTCCTGCGGCCGCCCCTGGAGACCCCGGAGTTCGGCTTCGAGGAGCGGGATCGTAATCGACCCGGGGTCGATCCGCCGCGCCTTGGCAAACCAGCCATCGAGCCGTTGGGCTTCGGTGGTGGCGGTGTCCTTCGATCGGGCGACCGCCACGGTGGCGGTGAGCAAACGCTCGAGCGGCAGGTCGTCCCAGCGCTCCTCCAACAGGTCGAGCGCCTCCTGAGCCCGGTCGTGCCGTCCGAGAAACTCCGCCCGCGGCACGATGCCATCAGGTGAAACGCTGGCGAGCTTCACGAGCACCTGATCGGCAGCCTTCGGGAAGCCCAGGTCTTCCATGAGGCGGGCGATGGCCGTCAATTGAGCAGACTGATCGGCTGCCACGTTGTCCTTCGGCATCAGTTTGCGGGCGGCATCGGCGGCGGCCGTCCGATCCTTCGACGCCACGGCGAGTCGGGCTTCCAACGCCAGCGTGACGGGAGCCGTCGGCGCCGTCGAGGCGAGCCGCTTCAGCCACGAGCGAGCGGTCTCCAACTCGTCGTGGTCGATGAGTTTCTCAACCAGCATCCCCACCACTGCCGGCGGTGCGTTGGGCGCGGACACGATCGACATCAGCTCGTCCCGAGCCTCGTTCCAACGGCCCACCTTCTCCAGGAGTCCGGCCAGCGTCAGCCGCTGCCCGGTCGAAAGCGGCTGCTGCTTCGCGAGCTGGTCGATGACGTCGATCGCCCGCTTCCAACTGGTGGGTTCGGGACGGTTGACGAGCAGCGAGATCTCCAGCTGCGCGTCGTCACTGGCGAGCGTGCCATCGGCGAGGGCGTTTTGGCGAACGAGCGCCAGCGCCTCCTCGAGATTGCGGTAGGTGCCGCGGTCGGCGATGAGCTCGGCCGCCTTTCGCCGGCCCCATGCCTTGGCCGGGCGGGCGCCGGCTGCATCGTCCGGCACCGCGAGGAGCTCGTCGATGGCCTGGCGTGCCTCCTTCAGTCGGCCGTGCCGCACGAGAAACTCGGCGCTGGCTCGCCGCACGGCGACGTCGTTCGCCGCTGCCCTCACTGCTTCACGATACTGTCGCTCGGCATCGTCGAGCCGCCCGAGCATCTCGTAGCCCTGCGCGAGCGTCAGCTGGCGTTGCGGCTCGGAGAGCGTCTGCGCGGCGCGGTCAAGCGTGTTCTCGGCGGCCCGCCGCTTTCCATTCCCGAGTTGGTGCGAGAAGAGCGAGAGCCACGCATCCGGGCGATCGGGGGCCAACTCCACCGCCCGGGCAAGCACCTCGCCCGCCCGCTCCCCCTTGCCAGACCGATCGAGCAGCTGCCCCAGCCACAACAACTCGCCGGCGTTCGTGGAATCTGCCTTGACGCTCCTTTCGGCGAGCGCGACGGCTTCCTCGAGCTTGCCGGCCTTCAACTCCAGTTCAGCGGAGACGCGTTCGAAGCCGGCCGCTACGCCCTCGCCCAGCGAGTCGAGGGCGGCGCGGGCCTCGTCGGTCCGGTTGGTTGCGTAGAGCAGACCAACCAACTGCCGGACGATTTCCGGGTTGGCAGGATCGAGTCGCAGGGCCCGTTGCAGCCGGTCGATGGCAGCGGCAATGTCTCCCTTGAGGCCCTCGATTTCGGCGAAGTACCTCTGGATCAGGTGCCAGTTGGGGCGTTCGTTTTCCGCTTCGATCAGCAGATTACGGGCTTCGTCGAGCAGCCGCCTGTCGTCCTCAGACAGGTCAATCTGTCCATCCCGTTGCTCGTTCTGCTGCTGCTTGGATCGCACCTCGAGGATCTTCACGCCCGCATCCGCGACAAGAGACCGTGCGTTCGTCGGTCCGGCGACAGCGCGGATATCGGCGGCGGCGGCGCGGGCTTTTTCCACGTCTCCCTCGGCCATCGCCAGTTCGAGCAGTGCGGTCCGTGACTTGAGGTCGTCGGGCTGCAGGGCCGCCGCTTTGCGCAGCAGCTCTTCGGCCTCGGGCCGCGCCCCCCGAGAAAGATGGAGCGACGCCAGGGCCGCCAGCATCCTGGCCGCCTCGTCGCCCCCGAGTTTCTCCGCTCGCTCCGCGATGTCCGCAAGTGTCTGCGTGGCGTCCACGCCGGTGTCGGTGGCGGCGATCTGCGCCTCGACCAGCATGAGGCCGCCGCGGTCGGCCTGATCGGCAGGCACGCGGCCGAGCACCTCGCGCGCCGCCTCCGGACCGCGCTCGCGAAGCGTCAGGGTGGCGAGGGCCGACCAGACCTGGGCCGCGACCGGGCCGGAACGAGTAGCCTTGTCGAGCAGTTCGATCGCCGCGGCGGCCTCCCCCTTGCGTGACAGGATGTCGGCGCGGAGCAGGGCCACCTGGGCCGGCGCGATCGCCGGCGACTCTTCGAGCGTCGTCACGAGCGCATCGATGGCCGACCAATCCCGGTCGGTCGGAGCCCGCTTCAGCTGTTCGGCCAGACGCAACTGGATGAGCGGATACCAGACCTGCGGGATCGTTGGCAGCCGGTCTGGGGGAATCAAGGCTATGACGGCCTCGAACTCCCGCAGCGCCTCGTCGGTCTGACCGGCTGCAGCGAGTGCGGCCGCGGCGCCGGCCCGGGCGGCCAGTGACGACGGATCGTCGACGAGGATCCGTCGGTTGATGTCAAGCTGCTCGTCGAACTCCTGCAGCTGCTCATAGCATTGCCCGAGGCAGAGATCGATCTGACGGGTGAGGTCGGTCAGCCCCGCGGCCAGCGGCCGGATCTGCTCGAGCTTCTGCCGGGCTTGTGGCCACCGTTGCCGTGCGATCAGCAGCCGGCTCTCCAGCAGCCCCACCGCGGGGCTCGTGGAGCCATAGAGTTCCTTGATGCGAGATATGATCTCGTCGGTCTCGTCCACCTTGTTTTGCTGCAGCAGGATGTCGGCGAGCATGAGAAGCAGCGAGGCCTTGTTGGGCTGCGCCGCCGTGCCGTCCCGGAGCGCCTGCTCGGCCCCGGCGAGATCGTTCCGCTGCATCGCGACCGACGCCAGGCCGCGGTACACCCGCTCGTCGGCCGGGAACAGCTGGCGGGCCTTCGCTGCCACCTCCGATGCCTTCGCCAGGTCCTGCCTGGCCAGGGCCAACTCGAACGCGCCGAACACGACGTTGATGTCGTCGGGAGCGATCGCGGCGGCCTTATCGATGTCTTTGGCCGCCGCGTCGAAGTCCGACGCCTGTCGGTGCCAGCGCGACATCGCCAGCCACGCCTGTGAGTCGGTGCCGCGCCGCGCGACGAGTTCCTGCAACACGCCGTCGGCCGCAGCGGCGTCGGAGAACCGCTGCTGCAGTATCGACGCCAGGAGGATGTAGGCGTCGGTCGTGTCGGCAGCCCGCCGCGCGGGATCGAAGGCTCGCTGCGTCATGTCATAGCCGATCAGTTCGCCGGCGAGTTTCGCCGCCATGTCGAAGTCGCCGGCACCGGCGAACGACTGTGCCATCAGCAGCCGGATCGTGTCGGCATCGATGGCCGGTGACCCATCGTCGCCTTCTTGCGTCTGGATCGTGCCCGCATCGAGCCGCGACTGGAGCACGTCGAGATGCTCGCGGGCATCGACCGCACGGCCGATTCGCAGTTGAAACTCGGCCAGTTTTCGGCGCAGCACATCCTTCTCCGGATTCCTCCGCACCGCCTCCTCGAGCGTGTTGTAGGCCCGCGACAGATCGGCCTGCGTCGCGTCGGCGGCCAAGGCCCGCTCGAGCACCAGTGCTGCATACTCGGCATGCACCGCGGCATCCTCCGGCCGCATGCCGAGATACCGGGCGAAGAGGCCGAGCGCTTCTGCCTGCTTTCCCTCTTCGAGCCGCTGCCGCGCCTGCTTGGCGAGACTGCCCGCATTGCGGGCGACCTGATAGCGATTAAGGGCGATCGTACCGCCGGCGAGAACGGCAACACCGAGCAGAAAGAGCAACAGAAACCGGACGTTGACGCGCTTCACAGGCAGAACCCCTCGAAACCACACCTGGCCGAACGAGAGTCGCTGTCTCGCGGCCCTCGGCGGAACACTCCGACCCACATTGTAAAGCACGCGTGGCATGGCTCGCCCGATCTCGCCAGTCCCCCGATTTCTCCAGGGCTTCCCCGTCGGGGCTCTGGGGAGCAGCGCCGGGCCTACGGGGACGATCTTTCCTCTCCTGCGGCACAAACCGTCAAAGTTCAGGTCGCTGATCGCACGATAGGTGAAGGGATGCCGGTTGTGCCGGCTGGGCGGGCCATGCGGCCCGGCTGGGCCGGCTAGCTCCCACTGACACCAATGCCCGACCCTCGCCGCATCGCTGCCGCTCGTCGTCTCACGCTGCTCCTGGGGAGCGGGGTGGTGGTGATCTGCCTGCCGGCGAAGGCCGCCGACCTCTCGGGCTTCGCGAGCCGCACTGCCGCAACGGCCCGACGCCCGGCTCCGCCAGCGGTGAAGTTCGATCCCGCCGTGGTGCCGGCGGGGGGCACAGGCTGTTGCTCCGTGAACCATGGCGACGGCCAGGTGCGGCAGGCGGGATTTCACCACGCGCACGCCCATGGCTGCCGGGACGGGATGTGCGTACCGTCGTGTCCGGTGCGGCCCGGGCAATTTGGCTACTACGGCACGCAGTGGCGTCGCTGGCCAGGGCAGGGAGTGATTCAGGCGTCCGCGGCGGAGGGGGCCACGCCGGTTGCGCCCCCGAAGTCTGCCGTGCCGGGAGCGGAGGAGGAGTCTCCGGCCCCGCGGGATGGGGCGGCGAATGCCGCGTCGAAGGCCGACCGCGAGGATGACGACCGGGCTGCTCCACCGAGCCCTGTTGACGAGCCTGCATCGCCTGCGCCGCTCGACGAAGGAGCCGAGGCGAAACCGCAGCTCCCCCGACAGCGGCCTTCAGTGCCGCGCCACGATTCGGCTGCGATCAACACGGCCGGCCCGTGGAGTCGCATGGTTGCCTCCGCAAGCCTACCACCGGGATACGAGCCTCCGGCGCTGGCCTCCGAACCGGAGCATCTCGACGCTCAGTGAGCTGCCGACTCAGCGCGGGGGCGGTAGATCTCGGTGGCGAGTCCGAAGTAGTTCTCGGCGGAGAACGCCACGGTCTCGCCGAGCGTTGGATGCGGGTGGATTGCCTCCATGAGATCGCGGGCCGTGCAGCCCATCTCGATGGCGAGCACGCCTTCCGCGATCAGCTCACCGGCACCTGGGCCGACGATGCCCACCCCGAGCACCTGCTCTGACTCCGGATCAACGAGGATCTTCGTGAGTCCGTCGGTGCGGCCAAGCGCGTGGGCGCGGCCGCTCGCCGCCCACGGATAGCGGCTGATCTCGACGCTGCGACCGGCGGCCGTGGCCTCCTGTTCGGTGAGCCCCGCCCAGGCGATCTCCGGGTCGGTGAACACCACCGCGGGAATCGCCCGCGGCGCGAAGAGCGCGGGTTCACCGTGGAGCGTTTCCACGGCCACCTTGCCCTGATGGCTCGCGCGATGGGCGAGCATCGGCTCACCGCACACGTCGCCGATCGCGAGAATGTGGGGGTCGGCGGTCCGCTGCTCGCCATTGACCTCGACGAAGCCCTTGGGAGTGACTTGTACGCCGGTGTTCTCCAGGCCGATGCCGTCGGAGTTCGGCCGGCGGCCCACGGCCACGAGCACCCGCGAGAACTCGCGGGTTGACGGCCCATCGGGGCCTTCGAACCGCACCTTCACTGCCGAGCCCGTGTCTTCCAGGCCCACCACCTTGGTGCGCAGCATGATCGACTCGAACAGCTTCTCCAGCCGCTGCTGGAGCGGCTTGACGAGGTCACGGTCGGCGCCAGGCAGGAGCGTGTCGGTGAGTTCGACCACCGACACCTTCGAGCCGAGTTCCGCGTAGACCGTGCCCATCTCCAGGCCGATGTAGCCGCCGCCGACGACCAGCAGCGACTCCGGGATGTCGGCGAGTTCGAGGGCGCCGGTCGAGTCCATCACCCGCGGGCTGCCGATGTCGAAGGCCGGGATGCGGGCGGGCCGCGAGCCGGATGCCAGGATGCAGTGGTCGAACGTGAGTGTCTGGCTCGCGCCACCTGGTTCGGCGGCAGCGACCTCGAGTGTCGTCGAATTGGTGAACCGCGCCGTGCCGTTGATGACCGTCACGTTCCGCCGCCGGGCCAGCGTTGCCAGGCCGCTGGTGAGCGTGGAAATCACCTTGTCCTTGCGGGCCCGCAGCGAGTTCAGGTCGATCGTGGGCTTCGGAAGATGAACGCCCCACTCCTCTATCTCTCGGCATTCGGCGATCACGCGACCGACGTGCAAGAGCGCCTTCGAGGGGATGCAGCCGCGGAGCAGGCACGTGCCACCGAGGCGGGCGTCGCGATCGACGATCGCCACCTGCATGCCGAGGTCGGCGGCGAGGAACGCGGCCGCATAGCCACCCGGACCACCCCCCAGCACCACCAGCGGAACATGCATCGTGACTGCCTCCAACTCTGAGGATTCGCGGAAAACGCCGTCGGTGTTGTAGTTGCGGTGCGCTGAACCTTCAAGGAATGGCGACCCGACGGGGTTGCCCGTTTGCTGGCAATACGGCCGTGAGGGGTTGCCTCTGCCGGTTCGCCGGCGTTGGTGGCAAGCGAAGGCAGGATGCCGAGAGCGCAGCCACCATCGAACGAGCGGAGGGCATGGATGCCCGTAGCGAGCGTCCGGCGAGACGGCAGAGGCAGCCCCGAGCTTGCACCACAGGAGGTTGCCCCGCTGCGTAATAGTGCGGGCCTGCGGTGTTCGAACCGTGGGCCGCACACGGAGTGTGCGGACTACGGCCGGACGGCGGGTGCGGCTTGAAGGCCGCGGTATGCTGAGGCGGTAGAAGCGAGAGTGGCGAAATTGGCAGACGCGCTGGATTTAGGTTCCAGTGCCGCAAGGCGTGCGGGTTCGAGTCCCGCCTCTCGCATTCCTGAAAATTTCGCGTGGTGTGCGGATTCCGCGCTGCGCAGCCGGGGGGCGATTCGGCCTTTACGCCCCCCGGAACCATCGGAATAATGGGCAAAGTTCGCCTATCCTCGCGGAGCCCACCATGTCCGTTTCCGACGCCGACCAGACCGCCAGTGACGTGATCGACGCGGCAAATGGGGCAGGTAGCCTGCCTCGCGGGGCACATACCCCGATGGCCATCGGGCAGATGGGGGATGCGGCGAGCGGGCAGCCGGAGCGGGTGGACGGGGTATCGGCCGTCGATTCCGACCCGACCGAGACCCGCGAGTGGCTCGACTCGCTCCGCTATGTGATCAACAGTCGGGGTGGCGACCGCGCTGCCTATCTCCTGCATGCGATCGAGCAGGAGGCGTACAGGCTCGGTGTGGCGATTCCGTTCTCGGCCACCACTCCCTACATCAACACGATCCCCGCCGATCGGCAGCCCCAGTATCCGGGCAATCGCGAGATCGAGCGGCGGATCAAGAGCATCATCCGCTGGAATGCGATGGCGATGGTCGTGCGGGCCAATCGCGAAGACAAGAGCATCGGCGGCCATATCTCCACGTTCGCCTCGTCGGCCACGCTCGTCGAAGTGGCGATGAACCACTTCATCCGCGGCCGCGGCGACGACTACTCGGGCGACCAGGTGTACTTTCAGGGGCACGCGTCGCCGGGCATCTACTCCCGCGCGTTCGTCGAAGGGCGGCTGTCGGAGAAGAAGCTGGAGAACTTCCGGCGCGAGCTGGCCGTCGGCGGGGGGCTGTCGAGCTATCCGCACCCGTGGCTGATGCCCGACTTCTGGGAGTTCCCCACGGTCTCGATGGGCCTCGGCCCGCTGATGGCGATCTATCAGGCCCGCTTCAACAAGTATCTGCAGGACCGCGGCCTCAAGGACACGAGCCGGCAGCATGTCTGGTGCTTCATCGGTGACGGCGAGTGCGACGAGCCGGAGACGCTCGGGGCGATCACGCTGGCTGCCCGCGAGAAGCTCGACAACCTCGTGTTCGTCATCAATTGCAACCTGCAGCGGCTGGACGGGCCGGTGCGGGGCAACGGCAAGATCATCCAGGAGCTCGAGGGTGCCTTCCGCGGAGCTGGCTGGAACGTCGTCAAGGTGATCTGGGGCGAAGACTGGGATCCGCTGCTGGCCAAGGACGACAAGGGCCTGCTCGTCAAGCGGATGAACGAGGTGGTCGACGGTCAGTATCAGAAATACGTCGTCATGCCGGGCGGCTACATCCGTGAGCACTTCTTCGGCGTCGATCCCGAGTTGGCCGAGATGGTGGCCCACCTCTCCGACGAGAAGCTGAAGAAGCTCAAGCGAGGTGGCCACGATCCCGAGAAGGTGTTCGCCGCCTACGACGCGGCGATGAAGTGCCACGGCAAGCCGACGGTGATCATCGCCAAGACGATCAAGGGCTACGGCCTCGGCGAGGTGGGCGAGGGCCGCAACGTCACGCACCAGCAGAAGAAGCTCAACGAGGACGAGCTGCGGGCCTTCCGCTCGCGGTTCGGCATTCCGATTTCCGACGACGAGGTGGCGAAGGCCCCGTTCTATCGGCCGCCGGAAGACTCGGAGGAGATGCGGTATCTCCGCGAGCGGCGTGCCGCCCTCGGCGGCCCGGTGCCGAGCCGCCCGACGCAGGGGCCCGTGCTCAAGACGCCGGCACTCGCCGACTACATGGGCTTCATCGAGAAGAGCGCCGGCCGCGAGGTCTCGACCACCACGGGCGTGGTGACACTCATGGCGTCGCTGCTCAAGGACAAGCACATCGGCAAATACATCGTGCCGATCGTGCCCGACGAGTCGCGGACGTTCGGCATGGACCCGCTCTTCAAGCAGTGTGGCATCTACGCCCACACCGGCCAGCTCTACGAGCCGGTCGATTCGGATCAGTTGCTCTACTACCGTGAGGCAAAGGACGGTCAGATCCTGGAGGAGGGCATCACGGAGGCGGGGAGTATCTCGAGCTTCATCGCCGCGGGCACGGCCTACGCCAGTCACGGCGTGCCGATGATCCCGATGTTCATCTATTACTCGATGTTCGGCTTCCAGCGGATCGGCGACCAGATCTGGGCCGCCTGCGATTGCCGGGCCCGCGGCTTCCTGCTCGGAGGCACGGCCGGCCGCACCACGCTCAATGGCGAGGGGCTGCAGCATCAAGACGGCCACAGTCATTTGTTCGCGACGGCCTACCCAACGGTGAAGGCCTACGATCCGGCGTTCGTCTACGAGGCCACGGTGATCATGCTCGACGGCATGGATCGCATGTATGCCAAGGGCGAGGACTGGATCTATTACCTCACCGTCTACAACGAAAACTACGAGATGCCCCCGATGCCCAAGGGCTGCGAGGAAGGCATCCTCAAGGGCATGTACAAGCTGCGGTCGGTCGCAGCGAAGGGCAAGCCGGTCGCGCCGAAGCTACCGGCCGTCAACCTCTTCGGGTCGGGTTCCATCCTGCGGGAGGTGATCCGAGCAGCCGAACTCCTCTCCGAGCACTGGGGCGTGGCGGCTGATGTCTGGAGCGTGACCAGTTGGAAGGAACTGCGCCGCGAGGCGCAGGAGTGCCGCCGGTGGAACATGCTGCATCCCGAGGCGGCGCCGCGGCGGAGCTATCTCGAGCAGACGCTCGGCGCTGCGGATGGCGTGTTCGTGGCGGCGAGCGACCATGTTCGGGCCGTGCCTGAGCAGCTCGATCCTTGGATTCCCGGCGGCCTGTTCGTGCTCGGCACCGACGGCTTCGGCCGCAGCGAGACACGGGGGCCGCTGCGGCGGCACTTCGAGGTCGACGCGGAGTGCATCGCCGTGGGCGTGCTGTCGCGACTGGCGGCGGCCGGCGCTCTTGGCGCGCACGTCGTGGCCGAGGCGATCACGCGGCTCGGCATCAATCCCGACAAGATCGATCCCGCGTCAGCCTGATGCCGCGGGAGTCGCCGCGGGCCGCGTGGGCCGGCGGTGGATCGCGTTTCACTCACCCGTTTTCGACCAACCGAAAGAATCTCGATGGCCACCGAATTCAAGCTGCCCGACCTCGGAGAGAACATCGCCTCGGGTGACGTCGTCACCGTCTTCGTGTCCGAAGGGGATGTCGTGAAGCCCGGGCAGGCGCTCCTCGAGGTCGAGACCGACAAGGCCGTGATCGAGGTGCCGTGTCCGCCGGGCGGGCGGATCGCCAAGGTGCTCGTGAAGAAGGGGGAGACCGTCAAGGTCGGTCAGTCGCTGGTGGTCATCGAGGCTGCCGGCGCCGCTCCGGCCGCCGCGAAGC